>JAKFDU010000043.1:0-129890 GCA_036675975.1 Devosia sp.
GGCCGCACGCTGGCGCTGATGCATCGGCGGCCGGAACAGGAATGGAGCGTGGTGGAACTGGCCAGCGAAGCGGGCATGTCGCGCTCTGCCTTCTCGGCCCGCTTCACCGAACTGGTCGGACAGCCCGCCGGGCAGTATCTGGCCCAGTGGCGGCTGCATCTGGCGCGGGCGCAATTGCTGGAAACCCGTGAACCGGTTGGATCGGTGGCGCGGCGGGCCGGCTACCAGTCCGAGGCGGCCTTCGGACGGGCCTTCAAGCAGTTCTTCGGCATGCCGCCCGGTGGCGTGCGCAAGCTAGCGGCGTAACCGATCCAGCGCCCCTTGCAGGATATAGCTGGCCGCCAGCTTGTCGACGACCTCGGCCCGGCGATCCCGGCGCAAATCGGCTTCGATCATCATGCGGGTGACGGCACTGGTCGACAGGCGCTCATCCCAGAAGGCGATGGGGAGCGGCGTCTTCTGGGCCAGACTGCGCGCAAAGGCCCGGGTGGATTGGACGCGAGGACCTTCGGACCCGTCCATGTTGAGCGGCAGGCCCAGGATGATCGCGGCGATCTGATTCTCGGCGATCAGCTGCAGGAGGCGCTCGGCGTCCTGGGTGAACTTTGTGCGCTTGATGGTTTCCAGCGGCGTGGCCGAGTAGCGCATGCCGTCGCTGATGGCGACGCCAATGGTCTTGGTCCCGAGATCGAGCGCCATGATCCGGCCGGTGGCCGGGATGGATTCGAGCGGATTGGCGAAATCGGGGCTGGGCTCGTCGGTCATGATTTCGTCCTATAGGCTGCGCCCCGGTTTGGCGACAGGAAAGCACCGATGAAACTCACCTGGTTTGGCGGCACGACCATCCGCATCCATATCGGCGGCGCGATTCTGGTGGTGGATCCGACGGGCGCGCCTGCGGGGATCGATGCGGCGGAGCTGGTGTCGGGCGCGGAGACGGTGATTGCCGGCTTTGGCACGGCATTGCCGACCATAGACAGCCGCGATTGGAAACCACGCAAGCCACCCCGCCTGCTGGATGAAAGCGACATATTGCCAACCGTCGACGCCTGGTCTGCCGGGGCAGGGGCGGTACTGGTCGACGCCATAGGCGAGCCCCCCTTGCTGCTGGTCAGTGGCGATATACCGCCGCTGGGCCGCTGGGCGGAAACCGCCGTCGTGGCGCTGTTCGGCCCCGGCGACCGGCTTGCTGCGCTGGGCAACGCGATTCTGGACGATACGCCACCGCGGCTGCTGGCACTGGCCGGCGATGAGGCGGCGATCGACGCCGCCATCCTTGCCTTGCGCGATCGGCTGGACGAGACGGGGCTGGTGTCGCTCGAGGCCGGGTTGGCATTGGAAATCTGATCGGCCGCATCAGCCATTTTCATTGTCTTTTGTGGCGGACGGTTGCTAATACGCCGTCAATACACATCAATACGCCTCGTATCGCTGGAGTTTCCCATGTCTGTCGACGCCGCAACCGTAAAGCGCATCGGGCGCCTGGCGCGCATCCGCATCGAAGAGAACGAGGTGGCCAGCTACCAGACCGAGCTCAACGCCATTCTCGGCTTCGTCGAGCAGCTGGCCGAGATCAATGTCGACGGCGTCGAGCCGATGACCTCGGTGACCCCGATGACGCTGCGCCGGCGCGACGATGTGATCAGCGATGGCGGCTATGCTGACAAGATCGTCAGCAACGCGCCGCTGACTGAAGACAATTTCTTCATGGTGCCCAAGGTGGTCGAGTAAATGGCGGTATCCATCGCCATCGAGACGCCGCTGCAGGATGACGTGCGTGCGCTCGTCGCCAAGCTCAACGACTATTTGCTGCCGCTGTCGCCGCTCGAATTCCAGTTCAAGATGACCGTCGAGCAGATGGCAGAGTCCAACACCACGCTGTTCGTGGCGCGCGACGAATCCGGCAAGGCCGTCGGCATGGGCGCACTCAAGGTGCATTCGGCCGAACTGGGCGAGGTCAAGCGCATGTTCACCGACCCCGAAGTGCGCGGCAAGCGCATCGGCTCGGCGCTGCTCGACGCCATCGTGGCGCTGGCGCGCGAAAAGGGCTTGCCGACGCTGATGCTGGAAACCGGCCCTGGCCACAGCATGGCGGAAGCGCACCGACTGTACACGCGCAGCGGCTTCGTTTCGCGTGGCCCATTCCTCGATTATCCAGACAGCGAGTGGTCGGCCTTTTTCGAGATGCCGCTCAAGGTGGAGACGGACGCATGAAAGCATCCCTGATCACCGCAAGCCTGTTGCTGATCGCCGCGCCTGTCCTGGCGCAGGAAGACATGGTCATCGACCAGACCAAGCTTTACGTCACCGATCCCAAGGCCTGCCAGGCCGTGGAAAAGCAGGGCGTGGACGCCTTCATGGACATGGACTTCCTCAGCCTGACCTTTACGGGCGGCATCCAGTCGATGGAATTCCATTGCAACTTCTACGACATCAAGACCCGGCCCCATACGCCGGTGCTGTTCATCGACGCGGTCTGCGAACTGCCCGGCGAGATCTATGCCGATACCATCGCGATCGCCCCCAACGACGACAAGTCGATCCAACTGGTCTCCAGCGCCGACAGCACGCTGGCGCTGCTCGGGCAGGTGGAGCCACAGGCCAACAGCCCTTACCCCGCGGGAACGACGATCTATCACCGCTGCGACAATCTGAGCGAGATTCCCTTTGACTGACCTGACCAAACTGAGCCTGGCCGACGCCCGCAAGGGCCTCAAGGCCAAGAGCTTCACCGCCACCGAGCTGACCGGCGCCTACCTTTCGGCGATCGAGAAGGCCAATCCCGCGCTCAACGCCTATGTGGCGGTGACGCCGGAGCAGGCGCTCGACATGGCCAAGGCCAGCGACGACAAGCTCGCCAAGGGGCAGGGCGGCACGCTGGAAGGCATTCCGGTTGGCATCAAGGACCTGTTCGGCACCAAGGGCGTCCATACCCAGGCCGCCAGCCACATCCTCGACGGCTTCAAGCCGGAATATGAATCGACCGTCACCAGCAATCTGTGGCGCGACGGCGCCGTCATGCTGGGCAAGCTCAACATGGACGAGTTCGCCATGGGCTCGTCCAACGAGACCAGCTATTACGGCCCCGTCATCAGCCCGTTCCGCGCCGAAGGCAGCAATGCCAACCTGGTGCCCGGCGGCTCCTCCGGCGGCTCGGCCGCCGCGGTCTCGGCCTGGCTCTGCGCCGGCGCCACGGCAACCGATACCGGCGGCTCTATCCGCCAGCCAGCGGCCTTCACCGGCACCGTCGGCATCAAGCCGACCTATGGCCGCTGCTCGCGCTGGGGCGTGGTCGCCTTTGCCTCCTCGCTCGACCAGGCCGGCCCGATTGCCCGCACCGTCGAAGACGCGGCGATCATGATGACGTCGATGTCGGGCTTCGATCCCAAGGACTCGACAAGCGTGGACCTTGCGGTGCCGGACTTTGCCGCTGCCGTGGAGCGTGGTGTCAAAGGCCTCACCATCGGCGTCCCGCGCGAATACCGCATGGACGGCATGCCATCAGAGATCGAAAAGCTCTGGGCCCAGGGCCTCGAATGGCTCAAGGCCGAGGGCGCCACGGTCAAGGATATCAGCCTGCCGCACACCAAGTATGCGCTGCCGGCCTATTACATTGTGGCGCCGGCCGAGGCCTCGTCCAACCTCGCCCGCTATGACGGCGTCAAATATGGCCTGCGGGTATCGGGGAAGGACATTACCGACATGTACGAGCTGACCCGCGCCGCTGGCTTCGGCCGCGAGGTGAAGCGCCGCATCATGATCGGCACCTATGTGCTCTCGGCCGGCTATTTCGACGCCTATTACGTCAAGGCGCAGAAGGTCCGCACGCTGATCAAGAAGGACTTCGAGGAAGCCTTCCATGCCGGCGTCGACGCCATCCTCACCCCAGCGACGCCATCGGCCGCTTTCGGCGTGGGCGACGAGGCGTTGGCGGCCGATCCGGTGGCGATGTATCTCAACGACGTCTTCACGGTGACGGTGAACATGGCCGGCCTGCCGGGCATCGCCGTGCCAGCCGGCAAGGACGGGGCAGGGCTGCCGCTGGGCCTGCAGCTCATCGGCAAGCCGTTCGACGAGGAAACGCTGTTCGCGGCGGCGCGGGTGATCGAGAAGGCCGCCGGCGGGGATTTTGCGCCCAAGCCCTGGTGGTAGGCACGAGCGCGGCGGCCGCTGCTGCGCCGCCGCGTTTGATCGGTATCAAATACCTGTCCGAACCGAGCCCCTATCCTGGCCCCATCAGCCATAAAGGGGAACGTCATGACCGACTTTGCACTCATCAAAGCGCCGCAGACGACATACCTGTATGTTGTCAGAACCTGCTCGATGGACCCGCAGGACATCTCCAAGAATATGGGAATCGCTTTCCAGCAGGTCTGGGCCTTCATGCAGTCCAAGGCGATCCAGCCAGCCGGAGGGGCGCTTTCGGTCTATTATGACTACGACCCCGACAAGATGACGTTCCGGGCCGGTTTCACCATCGCCCAGCAGGATGCAGCCAAAGCTGAAGGCGAGGTGAAGGCAGACACCACGCCAGCCGGCGAGGTCCTGCATTTCCAGCACAAGGGTTCATACGCCACGCTGCGCGATGCCTATGCGCAGATGATGAGCCACATTGCCGACATTGGGCGGGAAATATCGGCGCCCACCTGGGAGGTCTATCTCAATTCTCCCGACGAGGTTGCCGAGCAGGATCTGCTGACCGATGTATATTCGATGCTGAAGCCGCCGCGCTCCTGACAGGCCGCCGTCGCGGACCCACGGTAACCCTCATGCGGAGGTGGCGCTTGATCGTGCCACCAATCCGCATTATGTGCGGCCAATGCACAAGTTCAAATTGGTTGTGACGTCGCCACGGGCGGCGTCCGGGCCGACAAGGGTTTCACCGATGGCCGCTGACATTTTCACCTCGCTCGACTGGTCCGAGCCGCCCAAGGACATGAGCAAGCCGCTTCAGGCGCTGTGGTGGCTCAAGAAGGGTGAACTGCGGGTCGGCCCGGAATGGGAGCAGGCGCACAATATCGTCCAGTCCATGGAAGGCGTACAGGCCTTCGACTGGGTGCATGCGCTGATGCATTGGATCGAGGCCGACATGGGCAATGCCGACTACTGGTATCGCCGCGCGGGCAAGAAGCGCGCCACGGCCAGTGTCGCCAGCGAGTGGGAGCACATCGCCGCGGCGCTGAGCGAGGTCACGCGGCACTGAGGCTGAGCTTCGTCGCCCGCAGTGACGCCTCAGTCGTCCACCCTCCCCACAAGGGGGAGAGAGAAGACTGCGAGGGCGGACGAACCGCAATCCTACCGGTTGTCATACTCGCTCCGGACCAGTTCCAACCCGCGTCGGGTAATCCGATACGGCTGGCCGCCAGAGGATTTGATCGCCTTCTTGGCCTTGAGCTTCCGGAACAGCGCCAGGTTGCAATTGGTCATCAGCCACCCTTCGCGGTTGAAGAATTCGAGGCCGGTGACCTTGCCGGCTTCATTTTTGAGCAGCGCGATACGGCCGCCCTGAGCGAGGGCGTGCAGCACCCGCTGTTCGTCTCGTGAAATATCCATTGAAGAGTCTGTCGCCTATGGCGGGGCAGAACCCCGCGAACAAACAATATCGGCCGCCGGCATCACGCGCGGCGGTCGACTGGTTCATCCATGCCCCGCCGCCGATGGACGGGGCTTCAGGCGGTTTCAGACTGACTAGACATAGGCGTTTGATAGCGCCGAGTGGACAAATTGCGCAAGACAGGCGGTTGAAATCGGCGGCGGAGCGGTGCAAACCAGCAACAGCAAACGTGACTGGAACCTGCCGTGACCGCATCAAAATCGCCCGACGCCTGCCAGACCAAGGAAGAGGTTCGCGCCGAGATCGACCGCATCGATCATGCCCTCTTGGCGCTGTTCGCCGAACGCCACCGCTACGTGACCCGCATGGCACAGATCAAGACCGACCCGCACGAGGCGCGCGATCCCGCTCGTATCGAAGCCGTCATCGCCAAGGTACGCGACCGCAGTTTGGCTCTTGATCTTGACGAGGATCAGGCCGAACTTGTGTGGAGGACCCTGATCGATTGGAACATCAATTACGAGAAGGGCATTATCGCGGCGCGGCGCCGCAGCTAGCGCTCATAGCGGGGGCAGGAGGTCACCATGGCAGGCATTTCCATTCGCAAGGCCGAGACCGCAGACGCCCGCAGACTGGCCGATATCGCCTATCGCGCCTGGGAAAGCGGCATCTTTCCGCTGCTGACCGAGCAGCCCGGCATCAAGCAGGCCGAACAGCGTCGGCTGGCCCAAGCAGTGGCCGAAACGCTGAGCCGCATCATCGTGGCCGAGGTCGACGGCATCGTTGTCGCCTGGTGCTCTCGCTCGGCGCGGCGCGCCTACATCCCGTTTCTCTTCGTCATGCCCGAATTGCAGGGCCATGGGCTCGGCTCCATGCTGCTTCGGCGCATGGAATCGATGCTCGAGCTCGAAGGCGCCGACCGGGTGCAGCTCGAAACCCCCGCCGACAATGTTCGCGCCGTGCGCTTCTACGAGCGGCAGGGCTATCGCATCCTGGCGCTCCGCCCCGATGGCCGCGCCGCGCATGAGCCCTTCATGAGCGTCCACCTCGAAAAGCGCCTGCTGCCCTTCGAAGGCGATATCGACGACGAGGACTAACTTCGTGGCAATCGTGGTGCGGAAAGCGCGTGCTGGCGAAGGCCAGGCGCTGGGCGCGATTGGCTTTGCGGCTTGGGCAGCGAGCCAATTTGCCGTCAATGACGACGGCCGCGTCGACCGCAGGGCCCTGTTAGCCGAATTTGAGAAGCTGGGCCAGGAGCACCCGGAAACGATACTCGTTGCGGAAGCGGGCGGTAAGCTTGTCGGGTGGGGTGCCCGCGAGGATCAGGACCACCGCATCTCCGATCTCTGGGTTGCGCCTGAGTTCCAGGGGCAGGGAATCGGCACGGCGCTGCTTGGCGCGTTGGAAGCGGAAGTGGCCGCGTTGGGGATGGATGCCGAATTGGAGACGCTGGCCAGCAACAGCAAAGCCATCCACTTCTACGAACGGCATGGATTTGTCGTCATATGGCGCGCTGAGAAGTTTTCCAGTTCACTTGGTTATGCCATAGACAAAGTCGGAATGAACAAGAGCCTCAGCATATGACCCTTATCGACACGCGCACGCCCAATCCCAAGAGCTTCATTGCCGGCTCGACCGGTGACTGGGAAGTCATCATCGGCATGGAGGTGCATGCCCAGGTGACATCGGAGAGCAAGCTGTTCTCGGGGTCCTCGACCGAGTTCGGCAATCCGCCCAATTCCAACGTGTCCTTCGTCGATGCGGCCATGCCCGGCATGCTGCCCACCATCAACGAGGAATGCGTTCGTCAGGCGGTGCGCACCGGTCTCGGCCTTAAGGCGCAGATCAACAAGCGCAGCGTGTTCGACCGCAAGAACTACTTCTACCCGGATCTGCCGCAGGGCTATCAGATCAGCCAGTTCAAGGACCCCATCGTTGGCGAGGGCAAGGTGCTGCTCGATATGCCCGAGGGCCAGATCGAGATCGGCATCGAGCGCCTGCATCTGGAGCAGGATGCCGGCAAGTCGATCCACGACCAGCATCCGAACATGAGCTATGTCGACCTCAACCGCTCCGGCGTGGCGCTGATGGAAATCGTCAGCAAGCCCGACCTCCGCTCATCCGAAGAAGCCAAGGAATATCTGGGCAAGCTGCGCACCATCCTGCGTTATCTCGGCACCTGCGATGGCAACATGGAGCAGGGCTCCATGCGCGCCGACGTGAATGTGTCGGTGCGCAAGCCCGGCGGTGAATTTGGCACGCGCTGCGAGATCAAGAACGTGAACTCGATCCGCTTCGCCGGCCAGGCCATCGAATATGAAGCGCGCCGCCAGATCGACATCCTCGAAGACGGTGGCAAGATCGACCAGGAAACCCGGCTCTACGATCCCAAGACCGGCGAGACGCGCTCGATGCGCTCCAAGGAGGAAGCGCACGACTATCGCTACTTCCCTGACCCGGACCTGCTGCCGCTCGAATTTGACGAGAAGTTCATCAGCAATCTTGCGGCAGGCTTGCCGGAACTGCCGGATGAAAAGAAGGCACGCTTCGTCAGGGACTACGGCGTCACGGCCTATGACGCCATGGTACTGACGCTCGATCGCGAGACCGCTGATTACTACGAATCCTGCGTCGCTTTTGGCGGAACCAAGCGCGATGGCAAGGCTGTCGCCAACATTCTCAATGCTGACGTAGCCGCCTTTGCCAACAGCCAGGGCCTGGCGGTTTGGGAGACACATCTGAAGCCGAGCCAGATCGCCGGCATCGTCGATCTGGTCGCCGCGGGGACGATTTCTTCAAAGGGCGCCAAGGACTTGCTGCAGGTGATCATCGCCGAGGAGCCCGAGGGCGAGCCCGCCGAAATCGTCGAGCGCCGCGGCATGACGCAGGTGACCGATATGGGGGCGATCGAGGCGATCGTCGACGAAATCATCGCCGCCAACCCCGATCAGGTTGCCAAGGTCATCGCCAAGCCGACCATGATCGGCTGGTTCGTCGGCCAGGCCATGAAGGCCTCCGGCGGCAAGGCCAACCCGCAGGCCCTGAGCGACCTGATGAAGAAAAAGCTCGGCATCGAATAGGGGGCCAGGGCCGGTCAGCGGCGAGATTTTCTAGATCGCCTTGCCGACCGTCATGGCCTCCCGGAATTCCGGGTCCTCGTCCAAAAACTCCGGCTCGGGCGTTGCGCCTGTGGCGTCGAAGAAGCGGCTCACAAAGCTGCGTATCGAGGCGCAGAGGGCGATGTCGGAGATTTCGACGTCGGAGAAACCAACCTCCCGCAGGGCATCGATGTGGCCCTGCGTGATCTTTGACGCATCGCGCGCCACCTGCTCGGCATAGGCAAGCATGGCAACATCTTTGGCGCCCAGTCCGGCATTGCGGAAATCACGCTGGATCGCCAGTACCTGATCCTTGCCAAGTTCCCGGGCCAGCGTCCGCGCATAGACATGGGTGCAATAGGTCGAGGGAACCTGCTTGGCGGCAATGAAGGTGATCAGGCGCCAGCCGCGGGTGCCCAACGAAAAATTGGCCTTCACCCCCTCCGAGAAATGCTCGAATAGCGGCAACACCTCTGGCCGGGTCGTCCAGCACCGAGTGGCCTCCATCAGCAGGCCCATGGAGGCGATCTCCTTGGCATAGATCTCGGCAACCTCGCCAGTGGCTTCGTCCAGTCCGACCGTCTTCAGGAACATGCTGCACCCCAAGGTTTGCCTGGTGGCACACTATCCCAACCGCCGGCCATGCCAAGACGCTAGGGATTGGGATCGTTCCCCGGCTCTGGCGGCAGGTTGGGGTCGACAAGCTCCTTCTCCCCGTGGCGGAGCGGGGAGGTGTGCGGGTGCCCGGCATCACTGGTGGGCAGGCCCGCGGGCATGGGCGGCACCGGTTCGGGTGGCGGGGTTTTCTGCTCGCCATGCTTGCGCTTGTCGGTCATTGACCAGCTCGGGTCGGAGGCTGATCCGTGCCTGGTCCGGGTTCAGGTGCAGGCTGGCCTGGCGTCGGGTCTTCGACGGGCTGCGGCGTATCCGGCAGTTCTTGGGGGTATGGTGGCCTCGGATTTGTAGGCTCCGGCTGCGCCGGCTCCGGTTGTGGCACGATCTCGGGTATGGGGCGCGGATCAATATCTGGCCTGGGCTGGTTCATGGGACGCTCCTTGTCGGAGCAGAACGACCGGCGCCCCTGACAGTTCCCCTACGCCGCGGCCGGCGTGCGCCGCCGGACCAGCCTGCCATCCATGAAAATCAGCCCGATGAAGATCACAAAGATGCCCATCACGTGTGCCGCCTCGAAGCGCTCGTGGAGCACCAGCACACCCAGCAGGATCGCCGAAATGGGCGTGATGAAGGTATTGAGTGACAGGTTGGTCGCACCGACCTTGGGCAGCAGCCAATAGACGAGGAGAAAGCTGAAACTGGTGGAGAAAGCCGCGATGCCGAAGAGAGCGCCCCAGGTCTCCATTCGGGTGATGACCGGCACGCCGCTGAAGAACAGCGCGATGGGAACCGAGAACAGGGCAGCCGCAGTCAGCGAGCAGGTCGCGACGGCCGCTGAGTCGATGTCCTTGAAGCGGCGGGCATAATTGAGGGTCAGGGCATAGCAGAGCGTCGCACCCATGGCCGCGAGCAGTCCGAGCACCTGCGCGGACGCTCCTGCGCCAAGGGAGGGCAGCGCCAGGATGAAGGCTCCGACAAAGCCAAGAACGACGCCAACAACCTTGTTCCAGGTAGCGCGTTCGCCGCCGCGCCAAAGCTGCGAGACGATCACGGTGCTCATCGGAGTGAGGCCGTTGATGACGCCGACAATGGAACTGGCGACGGTCTGCTCGGCAAAGGGAAACAGCGTGAACGGGATGGCATAGTTGAGAATGCCGAGGACCAGCAACTGCGCGTAAATGCGCCAGTCATTGGGCAGCGTCTTGCGCATGGCCAGGAAATAGACCCAGCAGATAGCCGCGCCAATGCTGACGCGGCCTGCCGAAACCCAGAGCGGACTGATTTCGCGAATGAGCACGGCATTGAAGAGAAAGGAGCAGCCCCAGACCGCGCCAAGCAGGATAATCAGCAGCCAATAGCGCAGGGGCATACACGTTCTCCGTTTCGAATTGCTGCAGGTCAGACCGCCGCTCGCCGCCAGATCTTGCCGATGCGGCCATCAATGAACAGCAGGCCGAGGAAAATCACCAGCATGCCGCCAACCTGAATCGGCAGGATGGTCTCGCCAAGTAGGGTAACGCCCAGAATCAGCGCCGATATCGGCGCTATGAAAGTAGTGGTTGCAAAATTGGTTGCGCCGACCCGCGGCAGGATTCGGTACATGATCTGGAAGGTGAAGGCGGTCGATAGCAGCCCGATGGCCAGCGCGGCGCCCCATGTCTCGGGCCGCACGATCACCGGAACGCCCTCGGTGAAAAAGGCGATCGGCACCGCGATAATGGCCGCTCCGGTCAGGGCGATCGAAGCGAACGCGGTCGGTTCAATATGCTTGTAGCTGCGGGTGATGTTGAGCGTCAGCGCATAGCATAACGTGGCGCCCAGGCAGGCAGCAACGGCCCAGAGCTGTGAACTGCCGCCGGACGACAGAGCCGGTGACACCAACAGCGCCGCACCGGCGAAGCCGATGGCCACGCCTGTGAACTTGGTCCGGGTGGCCTTCTCGCCGCCGATCCAGAAGTGCGAAATGACTGCAGTGACCATCGGCGTCAGCGCGTTGATGATGGCGGCAACGCCGCTGGCCAGATGCGCCTGGGCAAGTGGGAACAGAGCAAAGGGAATTGCGTAGGCCACGACGCCGAGTGCGCCCAGTTGCAGCCACAGCATGGGATCACGCGGGATGGGCTTGCGCAGCGCCAGCATGACCAGCCAGCAGCCAAGCGCGCCAATGCCCACGCGGAAGCTCGTCACCCACAATGGCCCGATCTCGCGGATCAGCACGGCATTGAAGATGAACGAGCACCCCCAAATGCCGCCCAGCAGCACAATCCAGAACCAATCGCGCAAGGACATGTGATTCCCCTTTTGTCGTCGGACGCTACGCCCGGGGAGAACAAAGGTCGAACCGATTTTGACGATGCGCCCGATCAATTCTCGTGATGAGCCCGCGGAGTCAGTCGCCTGGAGAGGGCTAGACCGCGCCCGAAGCCAGCAGTCGCAGTGCCTCTGGATAGATCCGGTGCTCTTCTGCAAGCACCCGCGCGGCCAGCGTTTCGGGAGTGTCACCAGGCATGACCGGCACTTCGGCCTTGAGGATCGGCGCACCCTCATCGAGTCCGGGCGTAACAAAATGGACCGTGCAGCCATGGACAGTAGCGCCATCGGCCAAGGCGCGCTCGTGGGTATGCAGACCCTTATAGAGGGGCAGCAGGGAAGGGTGGATGTTGATCATCCGGCCGGCCCAGTGGTTGACAAAGTCATCGCCCAGAATACGCATGAAACCTGCCAGGCAGACGATGTCGACCTCCCAACTCTCAAGCGTACGCGTCATGACATCCTCGAACATGTCGCGGCTGGGGAATTTGCTCTGTGCCAGCGACGCCGTGGCGATGCCTTCGACCGCGGCGATAGCCAGGCCCGGCGCGGCAGCACGGTTGGAAAGCACACCGACGATTTCGGCGGGATAGTCGGCAGCCTTGGCGGCCTCGATCAGCGCCGACATGTTGGAGCCACGCCCAGAGATAAGGATGGCGACGCGTTTCTTTGGCTCAGTCATTAAGGAGGTCCTGGGGCAGGGGATCGAACAGGGCAAGCTCGTCGGTGTCTGGCGCTTGCATCAGCGCTGCCCACCGCTCCATCATCTGCCGGGTGATGGGTGGATTTTCGCGGCCCCTCCGGGCAATCCGCTCGATCAGCACGTCCAGCGGAGCCTCAAGATAGACCAGATGCACGGAGGCGCCCGAAGCACGGGCGGTCAGCCGCAGGCGATCACGGTCGGCGCGGGCCCAAAAGCCCCACTCGACGATGGCACTGCCGCCCAATGCCAGCAGTTGCTGAATCTCGATCCATTGCAGGTCTTCGATTGCCGCCCGTCGATCTTCGTCCCAAACGGGCAGGGACAACCGCGCCAGCCAGTCGTCTGAACTGTAGCGGGGAACGCCGAGCCGACCCACGAGACGATCGGCAACCGTGGTCTTGCCCGCGCCCGGCAGGCCGCAGATCAGGATCAGGCGGCCGGGCTCGCGCATGTCAGAGGGCCAGCCGGCCTTCGAAGGTCACCGGCTCGTCTTTGCGGTCGGTCAGTTTGCCGACGACCGAGGCGATCTCGCCTGATGCGTTGAGGTGATCGACCAACTTCTGCGCGTCATCCGGCGCCACGGCGACCAGCATACCCACGCCACAGTTGAAGGTGCGCAGCATTTCGCGCTCGTTCATGCCGCCGACCTGGCTGAGCCAGCCGAAGACCTTGGGTACGGAGACGGCATTGAGGTCGACATGCGCGGCCAGATGGTCAGGCAGCACGCGCGGGATGTTGTCGATGAAGCCGCCACCGGTGATGTGGGCCAGGGCTTTGATCCCGATGCCGGCCTTGAGGGCGGCCAGCAAGGGCTTCACATATATGCGGGTGGGCGTCAGCAGCGCCTCCGACAATGCCTGGCCAGGCGCGAAGGGCGCATCGGCCGTCCAGGACAGGCCGCTAAGGTCCACGATCTTGCGGACCAGCGAATAGCCGTTGGAGTGCACGCCGGAGGAGGCGATGGCGACCAGCGTGTCGCCGTCCGCGATATCGGCTCGGGGCAGGAGGGTGCCGCGCTCGGCGGCGCCGACGGCAAAGCCCGCCAGGTCGTAGTCGTTGCCGTGATACATGCCCGGCATTTCGGCGGTCTCGCCGCCGATCAGGGCGCACCCGGCAATGCGGCAGCCCTCGGCAATGCCAGAAACGATGGCGGTGCCCTGTTCGACGTCGAGCTTGCCGGTGGCAAAGTAGTCGAGAAAGAACAGCGGCTCGGCGCCCTGCACGATGATGTCGTTGACGCACATGGCCACCAAGTCCTGCCCGATGGTGGAGTGATTGCCGGTGTCGATGGCGATCTTGAGCTTGGTGCCGACGCCGTCATTGGCCGCGACCAGCACTGGGTCGGTGAAACCTGCGGCCTTGAGATCGAACAGGCCGCCAAAGCCACCAATCTCGCCATCGGCGCCTGGGCGCCGGGTGGACCGGACGGCGGGCTTGATGGCCTCGACCAGGGCATTGCCGGCATCGATGTCGACACCCGCCTGCTTGTATGACAGACCGTTTGATGTCAGGTTTTGCGGATCGGACATTGGCCTCGGACCGTATTGGGGAAAGCGTGCGCAAAGCCTCTACCGGAAGACCAAGGCGGTTGCCAACTCCGGAGCCGGAAGCTAGACGGCCTGATAGCTTCTCCACCACACCGACGCAAGGGCCGCCCGGCACCATGACACTGCGAAATCAAGTGCTGATCTGGGTCACGTTCCTCGTGGTGCTGGTGCTGCTGCTGTGGCTGTTCCGGGGCATCCTGCTGCCTTTCGTGGTCGGCGCTGCACTGGCCTACCTGCTCAACCCGTTGGTCAACCAGTTGCAGCGCTGGCGATTCAGTCGCGGCTGGGCCACCGCCGTGGTGCTGCTGAGCGTCATCACCATCGTCGTCAGCCTGTTCTTCATGTTCGTGCCGCTGATCGGACAGCAGATCATAGGCCTGATCCAGCGGCTGCCCGGCTATGTCAGCGATCTGCAGGATTTGATTGTCCGTTGGTCTCCCGAGATCAATGAATGGCTCGGCCCGGAGCGTGCGGCGCAGCTCGAGGCCTCCATCAGCGACATGGCCAGCCAGGTGCTCGGCTTTATCGCCACGCTCCCGGCCGAACTGGTCAATATCGGCCTCACCGGTGCCGGCGTCATCGGCTTCACGCTGCTGACGCCGGTGGTGGCATTCTACCTCCTGCTCGATTGGGAGGGCATGATACGCGGCCTCCAGGGCCTGCTGCCGCGGGAGTCGCGTCCCGAGATCAACCAGATCCTTGAAGACATCGACAAGTCGATGGCGGGTGTTATCCGAGGGCAGGGCGGCGTGCTGCTGATCGACGCGGCCTTCTACGCCACGGCCCTGAGCTTGATCGGGCTCAATTTCGGTCTGGCCGTGGGCCTGATCGCGGGGCTGCTGAGCTTCATCCCCTTTGTGGGCTTCGTTTTCGGCTTTGTGCTGTCGGTCGGCATCGCCATCGTGCAATTCTGGCCCAATTACTGGATGGTTGTCGCGGTCGGCGCCATTTTCCTGGGCTGGCAGTTCATCGAGGGCAACATCCTCTATCCCAAGCTGGTCGGCAGCTCGATCAACATCAATCCAGTCTGGCTGATGTTCGCCCTCCTGGCCTTTGGTGCCCTGTTCGGTTTTGTCGGCCTGCTGCTGGCGGTGCCCCTGGCAGCCATTGTCGGTGTGCTGGTGCGGTACGGCGTGGCCAAGTACAAGGCCAGCACCCTTTATCTTGGGCAGAATGGTGGCCCCGATGGCACTCCCGGCCAGCCCTGACGAGCCCAGGGGGCAACTGACGCTCGAACTGGGCCACACGCCCGCGCAGGGCGAGGCGGACTTTCTGGTCGGCGAGGGCAACGCGCTCGCCCATGGCCGCATCATGGCCTTCCCACATTGGCCCGATCCGGTGACGTTGGTGACCGGACCGCCGAAGTCGGGCAAGTCGCACCTGGCCCGCATCTTTGCCGACCGCAGCGGCGCGCGGTTTGCCGGCATTGAGGATCTCAAGTCCCTGGCGACCGAGGGCGGCATAGCGCCTGTCATCGTCGAGGACGTAGACCGGCTGGACTATGACGAGGCGGGACTGTTCCACCTGCTCAACCAATCGATGCGTGAACGCCGGCCGATTTTGCTGACGGCGCGGGAAGACATTGCGAACTGGCCGCTGGCGACCGATGATGTGCGCTCGCGGGCCCGACGGGCAGCCGCATACACGCTGGAACTGACGGACGACATTCAATTGTCACAGATGTTCGTGAAACTGTTCGGGGATCGCCAGATCAAGGTCGATCCCAAAATCATTGGCTATCTGGTGGCGCGCATGGAGCGTTCCGCTGAAGAAGTCGTGATACTCGCTGACCTCATGGACCGGCTGGCGCTTGCCAAGGGCACGGCCATTACCCGCAGCGTCGCCGCAGATGCGCTCAACCGCCGCCGCCTCGCGCGCGGCGATGCAAGCCTGGAACAGGATTGGGACACCCAAGACGATGAATGAAATGAGCGACTTCGCCGAATCCGATGTCTCGGTCCCCGATATCGAAGCCCTGCGCAAGAGCCCCGCGCGCTTCGTCAATCGCGAGGTCAGCTGGCTGCAGTTCAACATGCGCGTGCTCGAGGAAGCGGGCAATGTGAACCACCCGCTGCTGGAGCGGCTGCGCTTCGTGTCGATCTCGGCCAACAACCTCGACGAATTCTACATGGTCCGCGTCGCCGGCCTCAAAGGGCAGATGCGCGCGGGTCTGTCCAAGCAGAGCGCCGATGGGTTGACCCCGGCCGAGCAAATGGAAGAGATCGCGACGCTCGCCCAGCACCTGCAGCTTGAGCAGCAGGATCATTGGCAGAGCCTGCGTGAGGAACTGTTCGCCCAGAACGTGGTGATCCACGAGGCCGATGACCTGACGCCGGACCAGGTGAACTATCTGCAGAAGCTGTTCCGCGAAGAGATCTTCCCGGTGCTGACGCCGATCGCGGTCGATCCGGCCCACCCGTTCCCATTCATTCCCAATCTGGGCCTGGCTCTGGCTTTCGAGCTGAAGCGCCCGGATAATGACCTGCCCTTGACCGCGCTGGTTCGTATTCCCGGCAACCTCGATCGCTTCATCAACCTGCCGACCGGGCTGGTTTCGGAAGGCCGCAGCGAGGTCGTGACCATCGATACGCTGGTCAAGCTGTTCTTCCACAAGATGTTCCCCGGCCATGAAGTGGTCGGCTCGGGCGCCTTCCGCGTCATCCGCGACAGCGAAATCGAAATCGACGACGAAGCCGCCGATCTGGTGGTGGAGTTCGAGAGCGCGCTGCGCCAGCGTCGGCGCGGCCAGGTGATCCGCCTCGAAATCGAAAGCTCGATGCCACGTGCGCTCAAGCGCCAGATCAGCGAGCAGCTTGGCGTCAAGGATGGCGACGTGTTCGAGGTGCAGGGCTTCCTGGGGCTCGCGGATGCCCGCAAGGTCTGCGACGTCGAGCGCCCGGACCTGAAATTCACGCCCTATCACGCGCGCTTCCCTGAACGCATCCGCGACTATAGCGGCGACAGCTTCGCCGCTATCCGCGCCAAGGACATCCTGGTGCACCACCCGTTCGAGAGCTTCGACGTGGTGGCGCAGTTCCTGATGCAGGCGGCGCGCGATCCGGACGTGGTCGCCATCAAGCAGACGCTCTACCGCACCTCGGCCGACAGCCCGATCATCAAGGCGCTGGTGCTGGCCGCCGAGGCGGGCAAGTCGGTGACATGCCTGGTCGAGCTCAAGGCGCGCTTCGACGAGGAAGCCAACATCCGCTGGGCTCGCGATCTGGAACGGGCCGGCGCGCAGGTGGTGTTCGGGTTCATCGAACTCAAGACGCACGCCAAGCTGAGCCAGGTCGTCCGGCGCGAAAAGGGCAAGCTGGTGAGCTATTGCCATATCGGAACCGGCAACTACCACCCGATCACGGCCAAGATTTATACCGACCTCAGCTATTTCACGATTGATCCCTCGATCACTCGCGACGTGGCGCGCGTGTTCAACTTCATCACCGGTTATGCGAGGCCGACGGAACTCGAAACCATCGCGGTGTCGCCGGTGAACCTGCGGCAGACGCTGGTCGAGAATATCCAGAACGAAGTGCAATTCGCGCGCAACGGTCAGCCGGCCAGCATCCTGCTCAAGATGAACTCGCTGGTCGATCCGCAGGTGATCGACGCGCTGTATGACGCCAGCCAGGCGGGCGTGAAGGTGGACCTGATCGTGCGCGGCATCTGCTGCCTGCGACCCGGGATACCCGGATTCTCTGATAATATCCGGGTCAAATCGGTGGTCGGACGGTTCCTCGAGCACAGCCGCATCTATTGCTTCGGCAACGGCGAGAGCATGCCCAACCCACTTGCCAAGGTCTACATTTCCTCGGCCGACCTGATGGGACGGAACCTGGACGGCCGCGTCGAGGTGATGGTGCCCATTCTCAACAAGACCGTGCATAAGCAGATCCTCGACCGCATCCTTGTTGCGTATCTGCGTGACAACCAGCAGAGCTGGGAGGTATTGCCAGACGGCAGTTCGCATCGCGTGCGGACCGCTGAAGGCGAAGAACCCTTCAATGCGCATGACTACTTCATGACCAATCCATCGCTGTCTGGACGCGGTAGCGCTGGCGGCGATGGCGAAGAGGGCCTGGCTTGAATCAATTCTGGGGCGTCGATGCCGATCCGACGGCGCAGGGCCGCATCAAGGGGGCCAAGCCCGTGGCCGTCCTCGATATCGGGTCCAACTCGGTGCGTCTGGTCGTCTATGAGCGCCACGCAAGGGCGCTGACGCCGCTCTACAACGAAAAGTCGGCCTGCGCCCTCGGACGCGGGGTGGGCCGGACGGGCCGCCTCGCCGACGCTAACGTTGCCCAGGCCCTCGACGCCATCAAGCGCTTTGCCCTGGTGGCGCGCATGATGCGGGTCGGCAAGGTCTGGGTGCTGGCCACATCAGCGGTCCGCGATGCTGCCAACCGACAGGAGTTCGTCGACGCCGTCGAGGCGTTGATGGACAGCAAGGTGCAGGTGTTAAGCGGCGAGCAGGAGGCCCACTACGCCGCCCTTGGAGCCGTAGCGGGTATTCCCGGCTTTGCTGGCATTGTCGGCGATCTCGGCGGCGGTAGTCTCGAGCTTTCCAGTATAACTGAAGGCAGCGACACCGACGGGGAATCGTTCGAGATCGGGGTCATTCGCCTGCAGGACGACAGCAACGGCTCGCCGGTCCGGGCCGCTGCAATTGTGCGCGAGCGCCTCCTCAGATCTTCACTGAGTGGAACTGGAGCCGGTGCTTCGTTTGCCGCCATTGGCGGCACCTGGCGCTCGCTGGCCAAGCTGCATCAGATCGTGCGCAACTATCCGCTACATATGGTGCAGCACTATGTCGTGCCGGCCGACGACATGATCCAGTTTTGCCACGACATCATCGGCGCCACCTCGCTCAAGGCCTATGACGGCGCCGAGCATGTCAGCTCGTCCCGCCGCGAGCTGGTGCCATTCGGCGCGGCCGTAATGGCCGAAGTGCTCAAGGCCGGTCAGTTCGCCAATGTGGTGTTTTCGGCCCTCGGTGTGCGCGAGGGCTATCTCTACGGTCTGCTCGACAAGCGGGAGCAGGCTATCGATCCGCTGATCCAGGGCGCCGAGGAACTCTCGGTCCTGCGGTCCCGCTCGCCCGCCCATGCCAGCGACCTGGTCGAATTCAGCGGTCAGTTCCTCGATGTTACCGGCACGGCGGAAACCGCCGACCAGGCCCGGCTGCGCACCGTAGCGTGTCTGCTGGCCGATATTGGTTGGCGCGCCCATCCGGACTATCGCGGCACACAGAGTGTCGATGCCGTCGCCTATGGCTCGCTGAGCGGCGTGGACCATCCCGGTCGCTCGTTTCTGGCGCAGGTCATCGCCGTGCGCTATGACGGGCTCAAGAGCAAGGCGGCGACGCCGCTCGCCGGGCTTGGCTCGCCGGAGCTGACAGCACGCGCGCGACTGATCGGTGCGCTGTTTCGGGTGGCCTATCCCATGACGGCTGCCATGCCGGGCATCCTGCCGCGCATCCGCTTCGAGTTGACGGCCGGCTCCATGTCGCTCGTACTGCCTGGTGACCTGGCTTTCCTCGATGGCGAGCACCTGCGTGGCCGGCTCGAGCAACTGGCCGGGGTCGCCGGGTTCAAGGGCTCGATGGTGCGGGTGGCGTAAAGCTACTCGGCAGGCGTCGAATCCTTCACCGCGAATTCCAGCACGCCCTTGCGGGTGGCGACGAGGCCGATACGGCCGTGCTTGATGTCGAGCGCCTTGTCCCCGAAAAGCTTCCGACGCCAGCCCTTGAGGGCAGGGACGTCCGCATCGTCGTCGAGCACCAGCGCATCGATGTCGTCCGAAGTGGCGAGAATGCGCGCGGCAACGCCATGCTGCTCGGCAACCGACTTGAGCAGCACACGGATGAGGTCGCCGACGGCGCCCTTTGGCGAGGGCCCGCGATAGCGCTCCGGCATGCTCGGCAACTCGTTCTTCTGCAGCGCCTCCACATCCTTCAGCAGCGCCATTATCTCGGCTGCGGCCGAACTGCGGCCAAAGCCGCGCGGCACGGCGCGGAGCTTCTCGAAGGCGTCTGGCGACAGCGGTCGCTGCATGGCCAGCTCGAACAGCACGTCATCCTTGAGCACGCGGCTACGCGGTTGATCGCTGTCCTGCGCCCGACGTTCGCGCCAGGCGGCGAGTTTCATCATCGCCGCCAGGTCGCGCGGGCGATTGATCTTCATCTTCAGCCGTTCCCACGCCTGCTCGGGCTGGACGACATAAGTGTCGATGCTGCGTAGCACGCCCAGCTCGTCCTCGACCCAATCCCAGCGCTTGGTGGCATCCACCTGCTTGCGAAGCTCGCGATAGATGTCACGCAGGTGGGTCACGTCGGCCACGGCATAAAGGCGCTGCTTCTCGCTGAGCGGGCGCGCCGACCAGTCGGTAAAGCGTGACGACTTGTCCAGTTCGACATTGGTGATGGAGCGCACAAGGTTGTCGTAGGAGACGCTGTCGCCAAAGCCACAGACGCTGGCCGCAATCTGAGTGTCGAAGATGTTGACCGGCACCTTGCCGGTGAGCTTGACGAAGATCTCGATGTCCTGCCTGGCGGCATGGAACACCTTGGTGACATTGGGGTTGGCCAGCAGGTGGAAGAATGGCGTGAGATCCAGCTCCGGCGCGAGCGGATCGATCAACACCGCCTCGTCGTCCGTAGCCGCCTGGATGAGACAGAGTTTCGGCCAATAGGTCGTTTCGCGCAGGAACTCGGTGTCGACAGTCACAAAATCAAACTTCGCAGCGCGCTCGCAGAATGCAGCGAGCACATCTGTGGAAACTATAAGGTCCATCGGCGTCCGTCTCAAATTCGTCAATATTCTTCCTAGCAGGTGCGACCGGTCCACTCCATACCGGATTTGTTAAGCAATCCGGTAGGGTTAGCGAGCCCGTTGAAAGGGCGGCAGGGGCGCGGCTGGCGAAACTTGACAAGCGGGGACTCCCATGCGCTTTTCCCGCCCAAGATTCAGGCCTTTTCCAGAGTTCCGACATGACCTCACATCGCTACCGTTCGCATACCTGCGGGGCTCTTACTGCCAGGGAAGCCGGCCAGACCGTGCGCCTCAGCGGCTGGGTACATCGCATCCGCGACCATGGCGGCCTGCTGTTTATCGATCTGCGCGACCATTATGGGGTGACCCAGGCCGTTATCGACCCTGATTCTCCCGCCTTTGCGGCTGCCGAAAAGGTGCGCTCGGAGTGGGTGATCCGCATTGATGGCGAGGTGAAGCTGCGCGATGCGTCGGCAGTGAACCCGAACCTGCCCACCGGCACGATCGAAGTGTTCATCCGCGAGATCGAAGTGCTGTCGACGGCCAAGGAGCTCCCGCTACCGGTCTTTGGCGAGCAGGAATATCCGGAAGACGTGCGCCTCAAGTATCGCTTCGTCGACCTCCGCCGCGAGCGCCTGCACCGCAACATCGTGCTGCGTTCCAAGGTCATCTCGTCGCTGCGCAACCGGATGGTCCAGCAGGGTTTCATGGAATATCAGACGCCAATGCTGACGGCGTCGAGCCCGGAAGGCGCTCGCGACTTTCTGGTGCCGTCGCGCGTGCATCCCGGCAAGTTCTATGCGCTGCCGCAATCGCCACAGCTGTTCAAGCAGCTGCTGATGGTCGCAGGCTTTGATCGCTACTTCCAGATCGCAACCTGCTTCCGCGACGAAGATGCTCGTGCCGATCGCGCGGTCGAATTCACCCAGCTCGATATCGAGATGAGCTTTGTCGAGCAGGAAGACATCTTCCAGGCGATCGAGCCTGTGCTGCGCGGCGTATTCGAGGAATTTGCCAACGGCTGGCGCGTGACGCAGGAGTTCCCGCGCATTCCCTACGTCGAGGCCATCCGCAAGTATGGCTCGGATAAGCCTGATCTGCGCAACCCGATCGAAATGCAGGCGGTGACCGAGCATTTTGCGGGTTCAGGCTTCAAGGTGTTCGCCGGCCAGATCGAGGCCGATTCCAAGGTCGAAGTCTGGGCCATTCCCGCCAAAAACAAGGCCGGGGCCGAGCCGATCGGCCGAGCCTTCTGCGATCGCATGAATGCCTGGGCCCAGGGCGAGGGCCAGCCCGGCCTCGGCTACATCTTCTTCAAGGATGGAGCAGGGTCCGGCCCCATTGCCAAGAACATTGGCGAAGAACGCACTGCTGCCCTCAAGGCGCAGCTTGGCCTAGGCGACGGCGATGCCGTGTTCTTCGTCTGCGGTCGCCCGGAGAAGTTCTACAAGTTCGCCGGCGAGGCGCGCACCAAGGCCGGCACTGATCTGGGCCTCGTCGACGTCGAGCAGTTCGCACTGTGCTGGATCGTCGATTTCCCCATGTTCGAGTGGATGGAAGAAGAAAAGAAGATCGACTTCTCGCACAATCCGTTCTCGATGCCACAGGGTGGGCTGGAAGCGCTGCAGACGCAGGATCCGCTGACCATAAACGCCTATCAGTATGATTCCGTTTGCAACGGCTACGAGCTGTCTTCGGGTGCCATTCGTAATCACCGCCCCGATATCATGCGGAAGGCATTCGAGATTGCCGGCTATTCGAACGAGGAGCTTGAGGACAAGTTCGGCGGCATGTTGCGCGCATTCGAGCTGGGCGCGCCCCCGCACGGCGGCATTGCACCGGGCGTCGACCGCATTGTCATGCTGCTGGCGCACGAAGAGAACCTCCGCGAGGTCACGGCGTTCCCGATGAACCAGCAGAGCGAAGACCTGCTGATGGGGGCGCCAACCCCGGCTTCGGCCAAGCAGCTGCGCGAACTGAGCATCAGGCTCAACGTTCAGTCGTAGCGACCATCAGGTCGCCTCAATCGATGCTAGTGGGCGGCCCCAGGGCCGCCTATTTCTTTGCCTGCACGTAGTCGGTGAGGTTGTCGATGATCTCGCCCTGGGCGCCTTCGCGCCACTGCATACGGATGTGCCTGCGCTCACCTTCGATCGTGACGAAGAGCGACAGGCCATCGTCATAGGGCAGGAAACTGGAGCCTATGAAGGTCCAGACCTCGCCCACCGGATGCTCCCGCCCATCGAAGTCCCGAAAGACTTGCACGACCACATAGGTCACGCCCGGCCACAGGTGCCCAAATGACGTTGCCGGCCAATCCTGACTCATCCCTGGCATTTCTCCGGTTTGTAGTCGGTTAACCAGCGTTAACAGTCCGTTAAAGGCTGGTTGATACCGATGAATGAGGCGAATAGTCGTTTCGGATTCGGATCTTGAAGTCCAAATACTCTCATATTCTGACGCTGATGGGTGCGCTGCTCGCGTTCGTTCCCATCATTGCGGTGGATTATCTATTGGACAGCTATGTTCGGTTACGGGAAAAAGCCGCGACAGCACAATATGTTAGCGGAGTTACCTCACAAATAGAAATCGGCGTAAACGACGCTATCGTGGCGCTGCGCCGCATCCTCGCCGAGAGCCCGTCGCTATGCACGCCGACCTTTGTCGCCAACGTGCAACGCGAGATCGAATCCAGTCTCAATATGAAGCAGGTGCTGGTCGAAAACTCCGATGGGGTTCAATATTGCGATGCCTTCGGACGCACGGTTGCTTTTTCGCCGCTGTCCGAGAGCCTGCCGGTGCCGGGCCATACCGAGACCATGACGCTGGTTCAGTTCGGCGACCTGGCCATGCCGGCGCTCAAGATCACCCAAGCTTTTGGCCAGACGCGGCGCGTCTCGGCCTTCGTACCGCTCATGGGGCAGACCTCGGATGGACTGGCGCAGGGACTTCCCAGCGCCGCCATGATGCGCGTGCTGCTGACCAATGGCACGCCAGTCCTGACCATCGGCGATGCCACCGCTTTCGATCGGCGCGGGTCCAGCGCCGAGTTCATCGTCGCCGATGCCTTTGCTGGGGAGCTCCCGCTCAAGGTCGAGTATGCCATTCCCTTTGTCATGGCCCGTTCGACCTATGCCGATCTCGACATGGCCTTTACCGCCATTGCCTGCGGCATGAGCGCGGTGGTCCTGCTGCTGTCGCTCGGCTACGTGCGACGTTCGCGTGTACCAGCCTTCGATCTGGAGAGGGCCATCGCCCGCGGCGAGATAAAGCCTTACTACCAGCCTGTCATCAACCTGCGCACGGGCGAGTTGATGGGCTGCGAAGTGCTCTGCCGCTGGGAAAAGAAGAACGGGCAGGTGGTGCCGCCGGGTGCCTTCATCGACTATGCCGAAGTCACTGGGCTTGCCATCCCCATGACGCTGTCGCTGATGCAGCAGGTCAAGTTCGACCTGAGCGACCTCAGCCAGATGATGCCGGAGATGAAAATCTCCATCAATCTGTTCGAGGGTCACTTTCGCGACGACAGCATCGTTGAGGACGTCCAGGCAATTTTCGGCAATTCGCCCATCAGTTTCCGTCAGCTGGTGTTCGAAATCACCGAGCGGCATCCGCTGGCCAATTCGGCGGTGGCCAACAGCGTCATCGCGGGTCTGCACGCCCTCGGCACCAAGCTCGCCATGGACGACGCCGGTACCGGTCACTCCAACCTGGCCTATCTCGGCACCTTGGGCATCGACATCATCAAGATCGACCGCATCTTCGTCGACATGGTCAAGCCCGGCACGACACAGGTTCCGGTACTCGACGGCCTCATTTCCATGGCCAAGGACCTCGATTGCGAGATCGTCGCCGAAGGCGTCGAGACCGAAGAACAGGCGCTTTACCTGCGAGCGCGCGGCGTAATCCAGGCGCAGGGCTTCATCTTCGCGCCGGCGCTCAAGATCGGGGCCTTTCGCGAACTGGCGACCGCGCTTCATCGTACCGTGGCGCCGCGCAGCCGCATCGAGAGCATCGTCGCCAGCGCCGCCTGAGGGTACTGCGACTTTAGTTGCAGCATTCGGCTGACTTAGCCACTTTTCAACCGCGGCGATTGGTGGCACCAACGCTGTCCCAAGCTATGTCCGCGATCACACGAGGCGGGCCAGGAGGACTGCGTGACGACCGACCTCAATGAGCAGCGGAAAGCCCTGCGCGAAGCCGCCCTGCATTTCCACGAGTTCCCCAAGCCCGGCAAGCTCGAAATCCAGCCGACCAAGCCGCTGGGCAACCAGCGCGATCTAGCACTGGCCTATTCGCCCGGTGTCGCTGCGCCCTGTGAGGAAATCGCCGCCAATCCGGAATCGGTCGCCAAGTACACCTCGCGGCAGAACCTGGTCGGCGTCATCTCCAACGGCACGGCTGTGCTGGGCCTTGGCAATATCGGTGCGCTGGCGAGCAAGCCGGTGATGGAGGGCAAGGCGGTGCTCTTCAAGAAGTTTGCCGGCATCGACGTGTTCGATCTCGAGATCGACGAGATCGATCCCAAGAAGTTCATCGAGGCCGTGGCGCCGCTCTGGCCGACCTTCGGCGGCATCAACCTCGAGGATATCCGCGCGCCTGATTGCTTCGAGATCGAGGAAACGCTGCGCGAGCGCATGCCGATCCCTGTATTCCATGACGACCAGCATGGCACGGCCATCATCGTCGGTGCCGCCGTGCTCAATGGTCTCGAGCTCAAGGGCAAGAAGATCGACGAGGTCAAGATCTGCGCATCCGGGGCAGGGGCGGCCGCCATCGCGTGCCTAAACGTCCTGGTGGCGCTTGGCGCCAAACACGAAAATATCTGGGTCGCCGACAAGGATGGTCTGGTGACCCACAAGCGCAACGACGTCAATGACAAGTGGCGCGGGCAGTTCCGCCGCACCAGCGAAGCGACGACGCTGGCCGAGGTGATCGAGGGCGCTGATATCTTCCTTGGTCTTTCCGCCGCCGGCGCGCTGAAGCCCGAAATGCTGGCCAAGATGGCGCCCAAGCCGCTGATCCTGGCGCTGGCCAATCCCAACCCTGAAATCACTCCGGAACTGGCAAAGGAAACCCGCCCGGACGCGATGGTCTGCACCGGGCGTTCGGACTATCCCAACCAGGTCAACAACGTCCTCTGCTTCCCCTTCATCTTCCGCGGGGCGCTGGATGTCGAAGCAACCACGATCAACGAGGAAATGAAGCTGGCCGCCGTGCGCGCCATCGCCAAGCTGGCCCATGAGCCGGGCCTCGAAGTTTCGCCCTCCGGCTCGCCCGCCGTGTTCGGGCCCGAACACATCATTCCCAATCCGTTCGACCAGCGGCTGATCCTACGCATTGCACCGGCAGTGGCGCGGGCGGCGATGGAATCGGGTGTCGCCAAGAAACCGATCGCCGACTGGGACGCCTATCTGGACGGCCTCAACCGCTTCGTCTTCCGCTCGGGGCTGGTGATGAAGCCGATCATCGACCGGGCACAGGGCCAGCAGAAGCGCATCGTCTTCGCTGACGGTGAGGACGAGCGCGTGTTGCGAGCCACGCAGGTGCTGCTGGAGGAGCGTATTGCCCGCCCCATCCTGGTCGGCCGCCCCTCGGTCATCGAGTCGCGCATCGAGCGCTTCGGACTGAGCCTTCGCCCCGGCGTCGATTTCGAGGTGGTGAACCCCGAGGACGATCCGCGCTATCGTGACTATGTGAGCCTGTTCCACTCCCTGGTCGGCCGCAGTGGCGTTACACCCGACACCGCCCGCCAGGTCGTGCGCACCAATACCACCGTGATCAGCGCCCTCTCGGTCAAGCGCGGCGAAGCCGACGCCATGATCTGCGGGCTGCAAGGCCGCTACATCAAGCATGTCCGCGATATCAGATCGATCATCGGTCTGCAGGATGGGGTGACGGACGTCTCGGCGCTCTCCATGCTGATCATGCCGCGCGGCGCCTTCTTCCTCGCCGACACTTACGTCAACCAGGACCCGACGCCCGACGAAATTGTCGGCATTGCCCTCCAGGCCCGCGACCACCTCAAGCGCTTCAACATCGAGGCCAAGGTGGCGCTGCTGAGTTACTCCAATTTTGGTTCGCGCGACGGCGACAGCGCCTACAAGATGCGCGAGGCGTACCAGAAACTGAAAGCCGTCGCGCCCGACCTTATCGTCGAGGGCGAAATGCAGGGCGACCTGGCGCTCAACCAGGATCTGCGCGAGCGCTATATCCCCGACAGTGTGCTCGGCGGCGAAGCAAACCTGCTGATTTTCCCCAATCTCGACGCTGCAAACCTGTCGATGACGCTGCTCAAGGAAATGAACAACGCCCTCTCGGTCGGCCCGATCCTGATGGGGCCGCGCTCGCCGGCCCACATCCTAGCGCCCTCGACGACCAGTCGCGGCATCGTCAACATGGCGGCGATTGCGGCCACGGAAGCTATTGGAGCCGAGGCATGATCCGTCACACCGTCGTGTTCAGCCTCAGGCACGCTGCGGGCTCAGCGGAGGAGGGCGCCTTCCTCCGCGAGGCTACGGTGCTTGCCGCCATTCCGGGCGTGGAGAAATTCGAGCAACTGCGTCAGGTTAGCCCCAAGAGCGACTACGCCTTCGGCTTCTCGATGGAGTTTGCCGACCAGGCCGCCTATTCGGGCTACAACGATCACCCCGATCATGTCGCCTTCGTGCGAGACCGCTGGGTACCCGAAGTGGAACGCTTCCTCGAGATTGACTACGTGCCGCTCTGACGGCGGCTTGCCGCCATCGGGTCATTGCGGTAAAGGGCGGGGCGAGCCCTCCCACGAGCCAGGATGTCCCGATGAACCAGATCGCCGTATTCGGTGGCAGCGCTCATCCACAACTTGCCCGGGACATTTGCGCTCAGCTCGGTGTGCCGCTCAATCCAACGCGAGTGAAGCGCTTCTCCAATGACTGCATCGAAGTCCAGCTGCAGGCCAATTGCCGCGAGCAGGATGTGTTTCTGATCCAGACGCTGAGCGCGCCGGTGCAGGATCACCTGGTCGAGCTTCTGCTGATGCTCGATGCCGCCCGCGGCGCCTCCGCCGCCCGCATCACGGCTGTCATTCCGCACTATGCCTATGCGCGTTCCGACAAGAAGGACGCGCCACGCATTTCCATCGGTGGTCGTCTTGTCGCCGACCTGCTCAAGACCTCTGGCGCCGACCGGGTGCTGACCATGACGCTGCATTCGCCCCAGGTGCATGGCTTTTTCAGCGTACCCGTCGATCACCTGCATGCACTGGGCGAGCTTGCCGCCTACTTCCAGCGCTACGACCTCAGCAATGCTGTCGTAGTCTCGCCTGACCTGGGCAACGCCAAGACGGCTGCTGCTTTCGCCAAGCGTCTCGGCACACCCGTCGCCGCGGGCGCCAAGGAGCGCATCAGCGACACCGAAGTCCGCATCTCGGCGATCATTGGCGAGGTGCATGATCGCGACGTCATCGTGCTGGACGACGAAATCGCCAGCGGCGGCTCGATGATCGAATTGTTGGGCCACCTGCGGGCGAGCCGGGTCCGGTCAATCCGCATCGCCTGTACCCACGGCATCTTCGCCGGTGCCGCGCTTGAGCGACTGGCCGCACAGCCCGGTTTGAGCGAGATTGTTTGTACCGACACTGTTCCGGTGTCGCACTCACCCATGCCGGACAAACTGACTGTCTTGTCGATCGCACCCGCCCTGGCCGAAGCCATGCGCCGCATCAATAGCGGGGAGTCGGTCAGCGCGCTGTTCCACGAAATCCCAACCGCCGATCGTGCGGCGGCGGAATAGCGAAACCCTGCGTTAAACCCTTGTCCGGCATAGTGGCATGGTTCAATCTTGGTTAGCCCATGCCCACCCGTCTCAAACGTCCTGCACTCTGGCGCCCGTTGGCGCTGACCGTGGCGCTGCTGGGGTTTCAGGGGTATCTCGGTTTTTCGGCTATCGGCGGTCAGTTCGGCATCGAGAGCCGGACGCAGATCATGCTCGACATCGATCAGCTCAAGGCCAGATCGGCCGCCTTGCAGGCCGAGATCGACGCCTACAGCCATCGCGCGACCCTGATGGATACGCGCCGGCTCGACCCTGACATAGTCATCGAGCGGGCCAGGGCCCTGCTGAACATGGCCAATGCAGATGACATTATCGTCATGGTCGACCCGCGCACGGGTAAACCACTTTCCGGTAAATTTGAAGAATTAGCCACAGATGAGTTAACTCAACTTATCGAAGCCGATTCAACGCTTTAGCCGTCATTCGAGGCCGGCCGGGAGCATTGCTTTCCGTCACGCGCTTGCACTATGATGCGCAAGTATGGCCAGATCGGGCCAAGCGGCAAATCCATTTCGATGCGGAGCGTTCTCATGGCGCGTAAAGCTGTGGCCATCAAGGCCAAGACGCAATCCAACGTACCTGAATTCACCAAGGAACAGGATCTCGAAGCCTATCGCGAGATGTTGCTGATCCGGCGCTTCGAGGAAAAGGCCGGCCAGATGTATGGCATGGGTCTGATCGGCGGCTTCTGCCATCTCTATATCGGCCAGGAAGCTGTCGTCACCGGCATCACCATGGCATCGGAGAAGGGCAAGGACGCCCAGATCACCGGCTATCGCGATCACGGCCACATGCTGGTCATGGGGCTTGATCCCAAGGGCGTCATGGCCGAACTGACCGGGCGCCAGGGCGGTCTCAGCCGCGGCAAGGGCGGCTCGATGCACATGTTCAGCAATGAGCACAAATTCTACGGCGGCAACGGCATTGTCGGCGCCCAGGTGTCGCTCGGCACGGGCCTCGCTTTCGCGGCCAAGTACAAGGGCGACGGTTCCGTGGCGCTGGCCTATTTCGGCGATGGCGCGGCCAACCAGGGCCAGGTCTATGAGAGCTTCAACATGGCCAAGCTCTGGAACCTGCCGGTCGTCTTCGTCATCGAAAACAACAAATATGCCATGGGCACCTCGATCGAGCGCGCTGCGGCAACCACCGACTTCTCCATGCGCGGCGCTTCGTTCAACATTCCGGGTGAGCAGGTCGATGGCATGGATGTACGCATGGTCTATGACGCGGCCAAGCGCGCCATCGAGCATGCCCGCTCGGGCAAGGGACCGTTCATCCTCGAAATGCTGACCTATCGCTATCGCGGGCATTCGATGTCCGACCCGGCGAAATATCGTTCCAAGGACGAAGTGACCAAGTACCGCCAGGAGCGCGACCCGATCGAACAGGTCAAGGCGCGGCTGATCGAGGGTGGTTTCCAGACCGAGGACGACCTCAAGAAGATCGAGAACGACATTCGTGCGGTCGTCACCGAAGCGGCTGATTTTGCCACCAACGATCCGGAGCCGGATGCGTCCGAACTCTGGACCGACATCACCATCAGCGCCTGAGAGCCATAGATGAGCATCCTGCTCGGTGTGATCGCGCTATTTGCCATCCTGTCGCTATTAGTGGCGGCCTTACAGGCCGTTGCCATTGTGCGGCTGGCCCCGGCAAGCGAGAGACTCGGCTCCTACATGCTGCTCGGCTGGTGGAAGTTCGGCCAGCTGGAGCAGAAGGCCGGTCCCGCCGCGGCCGAGCACCTCGCAATCTATAAACGGGCGGCAATTGCCTTCATCGTCTTCATCGTGCTCGGCGTGGCGCTGAGCGGCTGGGCGGTCAATCAATCGCCAGCCCCGGCCAGCGCATCCGCCGCCCCCCGGCTGATCAACGACCCGCGCATCATTCCTGCCCAATTCGCCCTCAATACTGACCTTCGCCGCGTGGCCACCATGCCCGGCGCACCAAAAATCCTGGAGAGCTGATATGCCCCAAATCCTGATGCCCGCGCTGTCGCCCACCATGGAAGAGGGCAAGCTTTCCAAGTGGCTGGTCAAGGTCGGTGATACCGTGAAGTCCGGCGACGTGCTGGCCGAGATCGAAACCGACAAGGCGACGATGGAAGTCGAGTCGGTCGATGAAGGCGTGGTCAAGGAACTGCTGGTGGCCGAAGGCACCGAGGGCGTGAAGGTCAACACCCCGATCGCACTGGTGCTGGCCGAAGGCGAAACCGCCTCCGCAGCGCCCGTCGCTCAGACGGCTCCAGAGCCTTCCGAAGCGCCAGTCGTGGCCGCTGAGAAGGCCGCCGATGCTGCGCCATCTCAGGCTGCAGTGCCCGCCGCACCCAAGTTTGAAGCCCAGAATGACCCCGACCTGCCTGAGGGCGTCGAGATGGTCGAGATGACCGTTCGCCAGGCGCTGAACGAGGCCATGGCCGAAGAGCTGCGTCGCGACAAGGACGTCTTTGTCATGGGCGAGGAAGTCGCTGAGTATCAGGGCGCCTACAAGATCACCCAGAACCTGCTGCAGGAATTCGGGCCCGACCGCATCATCGATACGCCGATCACCGAGCATGGCTTTGCTGGACTCGCGGTCGGCGCAGCCTTTGCCGGGTTGAAGCCTATCGTTGAATTCATGACCTGGAATTTCGCCATGCAGGCGATCGACCAGATCATCAACTCGGCCGCCAAGCAGCTCTATATGTCCGGCGGCCAGGTCAAGGCGCCGATGGTGTTCCGTGGCCCCAACGGCGCTGCCGCCCGCGTGGGTGCCCAGCACAGCCAGGACTATTCGGCCTGGTATAGCCACGTTCCCGGCCTCACCGTCATCGCGCCATACAGCGCTGCCGACGCCAAGGGCCTGCTCAAGGCAGCCATCCGGTCGCCGAACCCGGTCATCTTCCTCGAAAACGAGATCCTCTACGGCTCGACCGGCCTCGTGCCCAAGGTCGATGACTTCCTGCTGCCGATTGGCAAGGCCCGTATCGCTCGCAAGGGCGCCGATGTCACCATCGTCTCCTTCTCGATGGGCATGCGCTACGCCACCCAGGCCACCGAGAAGCTGGTCGCTGCCGGCGTCGATGTGGAGCTCATCGACCTGCGCACCCTGCGCCCGATGGATAGCGACACCGTCATCGCGTCGGTCAAGAAGACCGGGCGCCTGGTGACCGTCGAAGAGGGCTGGCCGCAGGGCGGCATCGGCGCCGAGCTTTCGGCCCGCGTCATGGAGCAGGCTTTTGACTATCTCGACGCCCCGGTGATGCGCGTCACCGGCAAGGACGTCCCCATGCCCTACGCCGCCAACCTCGAAAAGCTGGCGCTGCCGAACGTCGATGAAGTGATCGCGGCGGTCAACGCCGTGACCTACCGCTCGTAAGGAGAACCGGGATGCCAATCGATATCACCATGCCGGCGCTCTCTCCGACGATGGAAGAGGGCAAGCTTGCCAAGTGGCACGTCAAGGAGGGCGACAGCGTCTCTTCCGGTGACGTGATCGCCGAAATCGAAACCGACAAGGCCACGATGGAAGTCGAGGCCGTGGACGAGGGCAAGATCGGCAAGATCCTGGTCGCCGAAGGCACCGAGGGCGTGAAGGTCAACGCCGTGATCGCCGTGCTGCTGCAGGAGGGTGAAAGCGCCGATGCGGTCGCCGCGCCCAAGGCGGCTCCGGCTCCCAAGGCTGAGGCTCCCAAGCCAGCGGAAGCGCCGAAGGCCGAAGCTGGCACCGTCACGCGCGCCAATGCTGAAACGCAGCCGGCTCCAGCGGCCAAGTCTGCTCCCGTCGCTGCGCCGGTCAAATCCGAAGGCGGCAAGGTGTTTGCTTCGCCGCTCGCCCGTCGTCTGGCCAAGGAAGCCGGTATCGAAGTCTCGGCAATCTCCGGCTCGGGTCCCAAGGGCCGCGTCGTCAAATCCGATGTTGAAGCCGCCAAATCCGGCAAGACCCCGCTCAAGGCTGCTTCCACCACTACTTCGGCTCCGGCCGCGGGCGGCGCTGCTGTGACTGGCATGACCAAGGCGCAGGTGCTCGCGCTCTACCCGGAAGGCAGCTACGAGCTCGTGCCCAATGACGGCATGCGCAAGGTTGTGGCGGCGCGCCTGACCGAATCCAAGCAGACGGTGCCGCATTTCTACCTGACGCTTGATTGCAAGATCGACGCGCTGCTGGCCGCACGCGAGCAGATCAACAATTCTGCGCCCAAGAGCAAAGACGGCAAGCCGGCCTTCAAGCTCTCGGTCAATGACTTCGTCATGAAGGCCTGGGCCGTGGCCCTGCAGCGCGTGCCCATGGCCAATGCCACCTGGGCAGTGGATTCGATCCTCTACCACAAGCGCAGCGATGTGGCGGTTGCCGTAGCGGTGCCGGGTGGCCTGTTCACCCCGGTGGTCAAATCCTGCGATACCAAGACGCTTCGGGAAATCTCCGAGGAGGTCAAGGACCTCGCCACCCGCGCCCGCAACAAGAAGCTGGCGCCGCACGAATACCAGGGCGGAGCCTCCTCCGTTTCCAACCTGGGGATGTTCGGCATCAAGGAATTCGGCGCCGTCATCAACCCGCCGCATGGCACGATCCTGGCCGTGGGTGTCGGGGAGGAACGGGTCTACGCCGACAAGGGCGAGATCAAGATCGGCCAGTTCATGACCTGCACCCTCAGCTGCGACCACCGATCCGTCGATGGTGCTCTCGGCGCCGAGGTGCTGGGAGTGTTCAAGGGCCTGATCGAAAACCCGGTAATGATGCTGGCCTAAGGGGCAGGGCGCATGAAAACCATCCTTGCCTATGGCGACAGCCTGACATTCGGCGCCAATCCGCAGCCTGGCGGACCGCGCCATGCTTACGAAGATCGCTGGCCGAGCGTGCTGGAGCATCGCCTGGCCAGCAAGGTTCGAGTGATCGCCGAAGGACTTGGCGGGCGGACGACGGCTTCCGACGACTGGTTTGCCAACGCTGATCGCAATGGCGCCCGCATCCTGCCGACGCTGCTGGAGAGCCACAGCCCGCTCGACATGGTGATCATTATGCTCGGCACCAACGATCTCAAGCCCGCGATCTGCGGCTCGGCGCTGGAGGCCTCATTCGGCATGCGCCGGCTGGTACAGCTTATCCGAGGCCACTATGCCGGCAAGGGCGAGGTCGCGCCCAAGATCATCCTGGTGGCGCCGCCGCTGCTCTGCGAAACCGACAATGCCGACATGATGGGGCACTTTGGCGGTCTCGCGCATGGCCTCGAGCAATCGAGCCAGTTTGCCGGCCACTATGCGCGCCGCGCGGAGGAGTGGGACACCGGTTTCTTCGACGCATCGACGGTGGCCGAGGCCGATCCGCTCGACGGCGTCCATCTCGACGCGGCCAATACCCGCGCGATCGGCGAGGGGCTCGTGCCGGTCGTCAAATCCATGCTCGGCCTCTAGGCCGGGATAACAAGACTTTCTGGAGGCCCAAATGGCTGACCAATACGATCTTCTCGTCATCGGCGCCGGCCCCGGCGGCTATGTTGCCGCCATCCGCGGCGCGCAGCTTGGCATGAAGGTGGGCATTATCGAGCGCGAGCACATGGCGGGCATCTGCTCGAACTGGGGCTGCATCCCGACTAAAGCCTTGCTACGTAGTGCAGAAATCTACGGCCATATGAGCCATGCCAAGGACTACGGCCTCACCGCCGAGAAGTTCGGCTTCGATGTGGATGGCATCGTCAAGCGCTCGCGTGCTATCGCGGCGCAGATGAACAATGGCGTCCAGTTCCTGATGAAGAAGAACAAGGTCGACATCATCTGGGGCGAGGCGGTCATCACCAAGCCGGGCGAAGTCAAGGTTGCGCCGACCAAGAAGACCATCGTGCAACCGCAGGGCCCGGTGCCGAAAAACCCTTTGGGTGAAGGTACTTACAAGGCCAAGAACATCATCATCGCTACCGGCGCCCGCCCGCGCGTGCTGCCGGGCATCGAGCCCGATGGCGACAAGATCTGGACCTATTTCGAGGCGATGAAGCCGGCTGCCATGCCCAAGAGCCTGGTGGTGATGGGTTCGGGTGCCATCGGCGTTGAATTTGCTTCGTTTTATCGCTCGATGGGCGCGGAAGTGACCATCATCGAGCTGCTGCCGCAGATCATGCCGGTGGAAGATGCCGAGATTGCCGGGCTGGCGCGCAAGCGTCTGGAGAAGCGCGGCATCAAGATTCTGACCGACGCAAAGGTGGAGAAAGTCACCAAGCATGCCGCAGGAATTCTTGCGGATGTCTTGCTGAAAGACGGGAGCAAGCTTCAGGTTTCCGGCGACAAGCTGATCTCGGCCGTCGGTGTGCAGTGCAATATCGAAAACCTCGGCCTCGAAACGGTCGGCGTCAAGACCGAGCGCGGCGCCATCGTCATCGACCATTGTGGGGCGACCAATGTGGCCGGCATCTGGGCTATCGGCGACGTCGCCGGCCCGCCGATGCTGGCGCACAAGGCCGAGCATGAAGCCGTCATCACGGTCGAGAAGATCGCGGGGCTCAAGGTCCACGGGCTCGACAAGACCAAGGTGCCCGGTTGCACCTATTGCGAGCCGCAGGTGGCCAGCGTCGGCCTGACCGAAGCCAAGGCCAAGGAAGCCGGACGCGAGATCAAGGTCGGCCGCTTCCCCTTCGTCGGCAATGGCAAGGCGATCGCCCTCGGCGAGCCCGATGGGCTGGTCAAGACCATCTTCGATGCCAAGACCGGCGAACTGCTGGGCGCGCACATGGTCGGGGCGGAAGTCACCGAGCTGATCCAGGGCTTTGTCATCGCCATGAACCTCGAAACCACCGAGGAAGACCTGATGCACACCATTTTCCCGCATCCGACGCTGAGCGAAACGATGAAGGAAAGCGTTCTGGATGCCTACGGGCGCGCGCTGAACATCTAGCGAGGGGCGACGACCCATCAATCAACGCGATGTCACCCCGGCGAAGGCCGGGGTCCATCCTGAGATCGTGGTCGGAATTGCATCCCAGGATGGATTCCGGCCTTCGCCGGAATGACCCGGTGGGTGTCTCGGGTATCGCAGCATAAGGAGTTATCCACATGGTCAAGGCGATCCAGATCGGCCTGGGACATTGGGGGTTCAGCTGGACGAAGGAAGTTATCCCCAAAGTTCCCAACATTCACATGGTGGGCTATGTGGATTCCAGCCCCGAAGCCACCAAGCGGGTGCAGAGCGAACTCGGCATCGAGGAAAAGCGCTGCTTCCAGAGCCTCGACGAAGCGGCTCAGGGCGTTGAAGCCGACCTTGCCATCTGTACGCTTCGCACCGAGGCCCATTACCCGGTGGTCAAACGTTGCCTCGAGCTGGGATTCAATGTTCTCGTTGAAAAGCCCTTCGCGTCAACCATTGCGCAGGCCAAGGAACTGGTGGAACTGGCGCGCGCCAACGGTCGCGTATTGATGGTCAGCCAGAACTACCGCTTCCAGCCGGCGCCGATCGCGGCCGCCGAACTGATCGGCGCCCAGAAGTTCGGGCCGGTGAACCTGGTTTCGATCGAATTCCGTCGCCACGCACCCAGCCAGGGTTACCGCTATTGGGACATGCCCGATCCGCTGCTGGCCGACATGTCGATCCATCACTTCGACCTGATGCGCATGGTGTTGAACGACAACCCGAAACGCGTTTCGTGCCGCACGTGGAACCCGCCGGCCAGTCCGTTCGGGCATCACCCAATCGGGGTGGCGACGCTGGAGTTCGAGAAGGGCACCATTGTTTCCTATCGCGGAAGCTGGATGAGCAGCGGGCCGGTGACCCCATGGGCGGGCGAATGGACGATGGATTGCTCGGAGGGCGAGATCATCTGGAGCTCGCGCGACCATTTCATGGGCAAAGCCGGTCCCGACAAGCTCAGCCTGCGCGAGCGCGATGGCGAGGTCGTCCCGTTTCCGCTCGAACCCGTTGAATATTCCGATCGCACCGGCACGCTGGCGGCCATCGCCAAGGTGATAGAGACCGGTTCTATTCCCGCGCGTTTCAGCTCGGGAGAGGATAATCTGCATTCCCTGGCCCTGGTGCAGGCGACGATTCTGTCGGCGTCGCGCCATGGCGAATGGGTTGAAATAGCAGAGGTGCTGCAATGAGCGTCGGTATGACTGAACTGCTGATCTTTCTCGCCATCGGCCTTGTCGCCGGATGGCTCGCTGGCCTGGTGCTGGGCGGGGGCGGGTTGCTGCGCAACCTGATCGTGGGCGTTATCGGCGCCTTTGTCGGCGGCTGGCTGCTGTCGGTCGCCAACATATCCCTGCCCATTGGCAATGCGCTGGTCAGCCAGATCATCACCGCGACCATTGGTGCTCTGGTTGTCATCGCGGTGGCGCGGGTCGTCGCGCGATAGGGCAGGGGCTTGAAGGACGCTCGACGGGACGCAATATCTCGTCGGGAGTTTGAGAGGGCAAATTATGGCACTACCGGAACGGCAGTCAGCAGGCGGGGGCTTCACCATGGGTGGCAACAACAATCGCGCGATCCTGATCTTTCTGGGAATCGGCATCCTGGCGGGCTTCCTCGCCAGTCTCATCGTCGGAGGCGGCGGGCTGATCACTTACCTCATCAGCGGGGTGATCGGTTCGTTCGTGGGAGGGTATCTGTTCACCGCGCTACGGATCGATCTGGGTATTCGCAACGATGTGGTTCGCCAGATCGTCACCTCGACGGTCGGCGCCATCCTCGTCGTGCTGCTGGCACGGCTGATTGCCTAACAGTCAGGACATCCCTTGGTCACTCTGATCGACAATTCCGCGCTCAAGCCGCGTCACCCCGAAAAGGCCAACCGGCCCGAAAGCGTGGTGCTGCGCAAGCCGGACTGGATTCGCGTCAAGGCGCCGGGTTCCCCGGTCTACAAGGAAACCCAGCAGATCGTGCGCGAGAACAATCTCGTCACCGTCTGCGAGGAAGCCGGCTGCCCAAATATCGGGGAATGCTGGTCCAAGAAGCACGCGACTTTCATGATCATGGGAGAGATCTGCACCCGCGCCTGCGCGTTCTGCAATGTGCGGACCGGCCTGCCGGGACCGCTCGATGCCGGTGAGCCGGAACGCGTCGCCCTGGCCGTGCAGAAGCTCGGCCTTGAGCACGTCGTCATCACCTCTGTCGACCGCGACGACTTGGCCGACGGCGGCGCACGGCACTTTGCCGAGGTGATCCTGGCCATCCGCGCTGCAAATCCGCGCACCACCATCGAAATCCTGACCCCGGACTTCCTGCGCAAGGAAGGCGCGCTGGAGATCGTCGTGGCCGCCAAACCCGATGTCTTCAACCACAACCTCGAAACGGTGCCGTCCAAATATCTCAAGGTGCGTCCCGGGGCTCGCTATTTCCACTCCATCCGCCTGTTGCAGAAGGTCAAGGAACTCGACCCGACCATGTTCACCAAGTCGGGCATCATGGTCGGCCTTGGCGAAGAGCGGAACGAAGTGCTCCAACTGATGGACGACCTGCGGTCCGCCGACGTGGACTTCCTCACGATCGGCCAGTACCTGCAGCCGACCAAGAAGCACTATCCGCTGCAGCGCTTCGTGACCCCGGACGAGTTCAAGTCCTTTGCGACAGTGGCCGCGGCCAAGGGCTTCGCACTGGTATCGTCCAGCCCGCTGACGCGGTCATCCCACCACGCGGGCGAGGACTTTGCCCGGTTGAAGGCGGCGCGGATGGCCAAGCTGGGGCACCAGGGCACGTTGTGACCGACGAAACGTTGCAGTAGACCTCATGTGAGCTTGTCGAACCACGAGGTCGTACCGGGATTTGTGTCCCCGACGTCGTGGTTCGACAAGCTCACCATGAGGTCTCATTTCCTCCAGAGCCCAGACCAATGAAGCGTTTCTTCGAGCGGCATGTGCCGCACCTGCCGCAGCGCATGTTCGAGATTGTCGCCGATCTGAGCGACTACCCGCGCTTCATTCCAAACTGCAAGGCAATGGACGTCCGCAAGGACCCCGCCGCCGGCGTGGCGGATGTGCGCCTGGCCAGGATGACGCTGTCCTTTGGACCGATTACCCAGGCCTATACCAGCCGGGTGGTGCTCGACGACAGGGCGCTGACCATCACGGCCAAGGCCGTGGACGGCCCCTTCGCCTATCTCGACAGCGTCTGGAGCTTCGAGCCCGAGGGCATGGGCACACGGGTGCGGTTCGAGATCGATTTCAAGATCTCAAATCCCCTCATCGCGGCAGTGGCGGAACCCGCTTTTGCGGCCAAGCAGGCCGAAATCATGCAGGCGTTTGCAGACGAGGCCGATCTCCGCTACGGTGACTAAATGTTCCCGATTTGTTCGGACAACGTCTGGTGACCAATGATCCGCAAGATTGAATGCGTCTGCATCCCCACGCGAGACGTCGCTGCGTCCGAGGCCTTCTATCTGTCGCTGGGGCTGCGCCGCAGCTGGATCATCGAGCGGCCACGGCCCGACGGGGCGATCTGGACCCTGGTCGGGCTGAAATTCCCCGACGCGGCCAGCTCCGAACTGGTGTTGAGCGACAACCCCGACATCGACTTCACCGAAATCGAACTGGCGGTGGACGATGTCCGCGCAAGTTTCGTCGAGCTGCGTACCAACCCGGCAGTGAGCTGGATCCGCGAGCCTTTCGCCACCGAATCCGGTCATGTAGCCGTCATGGAAGCGCCTGATGGCAATGTCTTCGTGCTGGTCGGCGCCTGACGCCGACTAGTCCTTGTCGCTGGTCAGCACCTGCAGCACCAGATCGAGCGCTGCCTTGACGCTTGCCTTGCGAACCTCGTCGCGGCCCAGATCGCCGAACCGGTGCTCGATGACCACGGTCGCCAATTCTGAAGACACCGCGACATAGACCAGCCCGATCGGCTTCTTGTCGCTGCCACCATCGGGGCCGGCAATGCCGGTCACCGCGACAGCGTAGTCGGCCCGCGCCGTGTTGCGGGCACCGTCGGCCATGGCCCGTGCCACCTGGTTACTGACAGCGCCGTAATCGCGGATCAAGCGGGCCTGCACGTGGATCATGCGGGATTTGGCGGTGTTGGCGTAGGTGACGTAGCCGCCATAGACGGCTGCGGAGGCACCGGGGATATCGGTCAGTGCCGAGGCAATCATGCCGCCGGTACAGCTTTCAGCGGTGACGATGGTCTTTTTGGCTTCAGTCAGAATATCGATGATCCGCTTGCCGGGGTCAGACGTTGCCGCCTCTGTTTTTTTGGCTGCCATCAATCGACCCTCGGCACTTCTACACTTGCACTCGCCATCGCCACGATACCTTCCTCCCGCCCGGTAAACCCGAGCTGCTCACTTGTCGTTGCCTTGATCGCGATCCTTGACGTCGCGATACCGAGTGTTTCGCCGATGATCCCCTGCATCGCCGCCACATGCGGACCAATCCTCGGCGCTTCGCAGACGATTGTCACGTCGAGATTGACGATGCGCCCACCGGCCTTGGTGACAAGATCGCCCGCATGCTTGAGGAACACCGTGGACGCCGCGCCGCGCCATTGCATGTCGGACGGCGGGAAGTGTACGCCGATATCGCCTTCGCCGATGGCGCCCAGGATCGCATCGGTAAGGGCATGCAGCGCCACGTCGGCATCGGAGTGTCCCTTGAGTTTGGCCGTGTGCGGAATGCGGACGCCCCCCAGCCACACTGCGTCGCCGGGCTCGAACGGATGGACGTCAAAGCCGGTGCCGACACGGGTTTCCATGATCTGATCTCCGGAAATGATACGGTCTGCCCGGGCAAAATCCTCGGGATGGGTGATCTTGATATTGTCGCGGTCGCCCATGACCATGGCGACGCGCAGGCCGGCCCATTCGGCGATCTCGGCATCGTCGGTAAACTGGCGGCGAATGGTCGAGGCCCGCATATGGGCGGAGAAGATCTGCCCGAAGCGAAAACCCTGCGGCGTCTGGGCCGCAAAGAGCTGGTTTCGATCCTCGGTGACCGTGACCTGACGACCGTCTACCGAGCGCTTTATGGTGTCGGTGACACCAAGGACGGGCAGGGCGCCCTCATAGTGCTCGAGCGCAGCGACCACATCGCCAATGACCTTTTCCGTTGTGAAGGGTCGCGCCGCGTCCTGGATCAGCACCAGGTCCGGCCTGCGCGGCGCCAGGGCTTTGAGGCCCTCCAGCACCGAGGCCTGCCGCGACGCGCCGCCCACAACGGGGGGCAGCAGCCGTGCATCGGCAAGCCCCAAGGCAGCATAGCGGTCGGCATGGTCTGGATGGATGACGGTCAGGACCGAGGTGACAACGGGCAGATCGAGGAACGCCTCAACCGTGCGGGCCAGTACCGGCTTGGCGCCGATCAGGCGGTACTGCTTGGGATCGATCGAACCATCGGCGCTGACGCGTTCGCCCTTGCCAGCGGCAACAACAAGGACGGCAATCGATTTTTGACGCATGGACCCCGGCACTCTGCACTTGAAACCGCCATATCGTCGTGGTCTAGCGCCCGCCACGGCATGCGGCAAGTGCAGGGCAGCAGCACCGTCGCCGACACCACATAGGGTGTTGCACTGGCAGCCATTTTGACTATTGTGCGGGCACTATTTTGAAAATGACCATTTCTGGGGCAGTCTGTGTCTGAAGATGCCTGCAAGTTGAGCATCGGGAGCCACATGGTGCGCAATACCGCGTTCCTGGCACCGATGGCAGGAATCACCGACCGGCCGTTTCGCAAGCTCGCCGAGCGTTTCGGCGCCGGCATGGTGGTTTCCGAAATGATTGCCAGCAACGCCCTGGCGGTCGGCAATCAGGATATGGCGCGCAAGCTCGGCAAGCCGGGCACTTTGCCACATATGGTGCAACTGGCGGGCTGCGAGGCCGAGTGGATGGCACGTGGCGCCAGGATCGCGCACGACGCAGGCGCCGACATCATCGATATCAACTTCGGCTGCCCGGCCAAGCGCGTCACCAGCGGCTATGCCGGCTCGGCGCTGATGCGCGTACCTGACCACGCGATGACGTTGATCGACGCAGTGGTCAAGGCAACGCCGCTGCCGGTCACGGTCAAGATGCGGCTGGGCTGGGACGATGACAGCCTCAACGCTGCGGAGATGGCCCGGCGTGCCGTCGATGCCGGCGTGCAGATGATCACCGTGCATGGCCGCACGCGGCAACAGTTCTACAAGGGCTCGGCCCGCTGGGAGCTGGTGCGCGCGGTGGTCGAGGCTGTAGACGTGCCCGTTGTCGTCAATGGCGACATCATCGATCTGGCGAGCGCGCGCGAGGCGCTGCAGCAGTCCGGCGCCGCAGCCGTGATGCTGGGCCGCGGCGCACAGGGGCAACCCTGGGCCGTGGCGCAGATCGGGGCGGGGCTGGCCGGGCGGCCGGGGCCGGCAGCGCCGCGGGGCGCTGAATTGGCGGCGCTCGTGGCCGAGCATTACGAAGACATGCTGATCGAATATGGCATCGCCGTCGGCCTGCGCGCCGCGCGCAAGCATCTGGACTGGTACACCGAGGCCGCGGGTATCTTGCTCGATAAGCCGGCGCGCCATGACTTCCTCAACAATGAAGAGCCAGCCGACGTCATCAGGCAGATCGGCACCATCTTTTCCAGCGAACAAAGGGCCGCAGCATGAGCGCCATAGAGGCCGCGGCGCTCGCCGTCAGCGCCGTTCCGTCGACGGCCGTACTGCAGGCCCTGCCGCAGCCGATCATCGTCTGCGGCGAGGATCGCCAGATCACCTTCGTCAACTATGCTGCCGAAGCCTTTTTCGGGGCCTCGCTGAGCGTGCTGACCCGCCAGCGACTGGACGACCTCATTGCCTTCGGATCGCCGATCATCAGCCTGGTGGAAACCGTGGTGGCACGGCGGGCGCCGATGACCGAATACCGCGTGCGCATCGGCTCCTCGCGCTTCGGTGACGAACGCATCGCCGACGTGTTCGCCAGCCCGCTTTCGGACAATGACGGCCGTGTGGCCGTGCTGATCCAGGAGCGTACCATGGCCGACAAGATCGACCGCCAGATGGTGTCGCGCGGCGCGGCTCGCTCGGTAACGGGACTTGCCTCGATGCTGGCCCACGAGATCAAGAATCCGCTTTCGGGCATCCGCGGCGCTGCGCAACTGCTGGAACAGACTGTCAACAGCGACGAGATCCCGCTGGCCCGGCTGATCCGTGAGGAGACCGACCGTATCGTCGGGCTGATCGATCGGGTGGAAGTGTTCGGCGACGAGCGCCCGATGGAGCGTGAGCCGATCAACATCCACGTCGTGCTGGACCGGGTGAAGCTGCTGGCGCGCAATGGCGTGGCGCGGGGCATCGCCTTTTCCGAGGAATACGATCCGTCGCTGCCGCCGGTCTATGGCAACCGGGATCAGCTGATCCAGGTGTTCCTGAACCTGGTGAAGAACGCCTCGGAAGCCCTTGAGCGGACACAGAAACCCGAGATCAAGTTCTCGACGGCTTTCCGCCCCGGGATCCGCATTGCGGTGACCGGCGTCTCCGAGCGCATCTCCCTGCCGCTCGAGATCGTCATCGAGGACAACGGCCCCGGGGTTCCGCCGGATATCCTGCCATTCCTGTTCGATCCCTTCGTCACCACCAAGCAGAACGGCTCAGGCCTCGGCCTGGCGCTGGTGGCCAAGATCGTTGGCGACCATGGCGGCGTGATCGACTGCGACAGCCGGCCGGGTCGGACCAAGTTCAGAATATTGCTTCCCGTTGCGAGCGGGGCATTCCAGTCGCCACTTGATGAGGAAGCGGTCAAATGAGCCATGTCGTCCTGCTCGCCGATGATGACGCCGCGATCCGCATGGTGCTCAACCAGGCGCTGACCCGCGCCGGCTACGAAGTCCGCCCCACCGGCAATATCTCGACCATGTGGAACTGGGTGAGCCGGGGCGAGGGCGATATCCTGATCACCGACGTGGCCATGCCCGATGGCAATGCCTTCGAGGTGATGCCCAAGATCAAGAAGCTGCGCCCCGACCTGCCGATGATCGTGATGAGCGCGCAGAACACGTTCATGACGGCCATTCGTGCCTCGGAAGTGGGCGCCTACGAATATCTCCCCAAGCCATTCGACATCACCGAGGTTCTTTCAGTGGTGGCGCGGGCCTTGGCTGACGCCAAGAAGCCGACCAATGCCGAGCGCAAGGCGGACGAACCGGGCGAGACCATGCCGCTGGTGGGTCGCTCGACCGCCATGCAGGATATCTACCGCGCGCTGGCGCGGCTGATGCAGACCGATCTGACGGTGATGATCACCGGCGAGAGCGGCACCGGCAAGGAGTTGGTGGCGCGGGCGCTGCATGATTTCGGCAAACGCCGCAACGGACCTTTCGTCGCCATCAACATGGCCGCCATCCCGCGCGATCTGATCGAGGCGGAACTGTTCGGCCACGAGAAGGGGGCCTTTACCGGGGCCAATACGCGCTCCTCGGGCCGCTTCGAGCAGGCCGAGGGCGGCACGCTGTTTCTCGACGAGATCGGCGACATGCCGATGGATGCCCAGACCCGCCTGCTGCGCGTGCTGCAGGAAGGCGAATATACGATGGTGGGTGGCCGCAATGCCATCAAGACCAACGTACGCATCGTTGCGGCGACCCATCGGGACCTCAGCCAGATGATCCGGCAGGGCCTGTTCCGCGAAGATCTCTACTACCGCCTCAATGTCGTGCCGATCCGCCTGCCGCCGCTGCGCGAGCGCGTTGACGACGTGGGTGACCTGGCAGCGCATTTCCTCAAGGTCGCGCAGCGCGAGGGCGAGCCGATCAAGTCGATCGCGCCCGATGCGATCAGGCTGATGCAGAACTATTCCTGGCCCGGCAACGTCCGCGAGCTGGAAAACCTGGTTCGGCGCCTGTCAGCACTCTATGCCGACGAATCGATCTCGGCCGAGATCGTGCAGAACGAGCTCAACATCGCCGAACGCCCCGGCGCGCCGGGCGCGGCCGGGCCGATGGACGTGTCCATGGCCGTGGAAACCCATGTAGGCCAGTTGTTGCGCGAATATGAGCCCAACCTGCCGCCGCCTGGCCTCTATCAGCGCGTCATTGATCGCGTGGAGGCCCCGTTGATCGCCATGGCCATCAACGCCTGTGGCGGCAACCAGATCAAGGCCGCAGACCTGCTCGGACTCAACCGCAACACATTGCGCAAGAAAATCCGGACGCACAGCATCGAGATCGTCAAGCACAGCCGGCGCAGCTAGGGCGCGTCGACGATCTCCGGGCGATTGCGGCGCTCGCTGAGGGCGAGCGCCGGGTCGACGCCGTCACGAGGAAGGCACCGACATTGACGGTGCCGGCCGGCATTTCAGCCAAACAGACAGCCGAAGATGGAGCTCCAGATCGGGGCACGCCACTCGGCGGTCCAGGGGCGGTGGCGGCGTGCCCGTTGGCCGGCCCGTTGTCCAATGTGCGTGAGGGCGACTAGCGCCGGCGCCTGATAGCCAGATGCAAGACCAGTGCCGCGGGCACCGCGAAGGCCAGTATGGCCCATGACGGGCGCTTTGGTCGTGATCCCCCGGGCGGGGCGCGCTCTACCTTCTTGCGCGCAGGCGGCCAGGCCCGCCCGACGCTGTCGGCCACGCGCGCGCCTCGCTCGCCAAGAGGCTCTTCCGGCCCTGTAGTGGAATCTCGCGCGGTCTGGTGTTCGATTTCCGAATTTACCTCCGCGCCGATGATAACCAGTGTCATGGTGATCCATAACCAGGTCATCAGGCCGATCGTGGCACCAAGGGAGCCATACGTGGCGTTGTGGTCGGTGAAATTGGCCACGTACCATGAGAGCACCGCCGACACGACGCCGAACAGCAACACCGCGAGGATTACACCCGGCGTGATCCAGCGCCACTTCGCCGCCTGCCGGCTCGGCCCCCACCGATAGAGCGCGGCCAGTACCGCGAGCACGACCACCAGCAGCACGCAATATGAGGCGATCCGCACCGTCCATTCCAGGGCAATCCCGCCGGGAAGCAGCGACGTTATGGCCGGCAGCACAACGAGGACTGCAACCAGGAAACAGGCGGCCATTGCGCCTCCAAGTGTAAACAACAACGCCAAGGCGTTGAGATGGATGAAGGATCGTTTCTCCTCTTCGCCGTAGGCGATGTTCAGCGCTTCGAACATGGACTTCACACCCGCGCTGGCACTCCAGAGCGCGAGGCACAGCGAGAAGATCAACGCCAGGCCGAGCGTGTCGTTGCTTTGCCTGGTAAGGCGCATCAGTTGATCACGGATGATATCCAATACGCCGGACGGGACGATCCCTGCCAGCATGCCAACCTGGTCGACAACCCCGGCGGGATTGTTGAACAGCCCGTAGATCGAAACGATGGCAGTCAGCGTCGGCACAAGAGCCAGCAGCACGTAAAAGGCGACCCCCGCCGCGGTGAGCAGGATGCGGTCTTCCGCAATGCTGCGATAGAGCCGCCACAACACATCCAGGCGTCCCGGCCCGGGGATTTCGGTCGGATCCGTTGCCCGACGGCCACGGCCCGGCTGCATTGCGTTCTGCCTGTCGGCATCGGTGGGAAGCAGGTCGTCCGCTCCCTCGTGTTCAACTTTCAATGTTGCCTGCCTCGAGGCTATCCCCGGTGACTTCCTTGGCGAGCGTCTCGCTCGCTTGCCAGTAGCAATGTCCGCCGGCTCACGCCCGTTCCGATCCAGTCCACTTTATTTCGCATGCCGAATAGCCCGGCCGGATCGGCGGAAGGAACGATCGCGCTGCCTCGATGTTGTTCGAAGACACAGGAGGGGACGATGACCGACAACAAGGAACTCGCGGCCGGCCAGGACCGCAGTCGCGTAGCGGTAGAGCCGCAATTTGAAGTCAGCTACTTTGCGGGCAGGCACGGGATAACCACCGAAGAGGCCCGCGAAATCCTCCGGGCGGCAGGCACCAGCCGCCAAAAGGCCGATGCCCTGGCCGAGCGTGTCGCCAAATGAGCCGCGACGGCCTCCCCACAGGCAGCGGTACGGCGCCTCCCGAACGGGACGTCGCCGATCCTCACCCGGCCACGGAGGAACACCACGATCGCCAGAAAAGCCCCGGCGGCGCTCGGCCCCCTCGAACTGATATTGGGCCCAACAGTGGCAAGCATGACGGCTCCGCTCCGCCCAAACCGCGCAATGTCGAAGACGACGAAGGACCCCGTCGATAGTGGCGGCCCGCCACCGGTGTGACGGGTCGACACGCTCGATGTCGGCTAGCCATGCGGCGCCGTCAGGGCACGGTCACCAACTAGTGTCACATTTTAGCAACAATTATCTTGAAGGGTCGGGCAAATTGGGTCAGGTTCTGCCCTTGCGGCGGAAGTGGAGTGCCTTTGGGCATTGATGAGTGACGTAGCAGCGACAGGCGGTGCGGCCCAGCGGGGTGTCGCGAGCGATGTGACTCAGCCGGTCAAATCGCCGTTTGCGGCTGCCCGCAACAACCGATCCCTTCGCATTCTGGGCTTCATCGTGGTGTTCGCCTCGGTGCTGATGTCGTCGCTGTCGTTCCTGATTCTGTCCGGCACGACCAATATCGAGCCTTCCACGACCGTCTGGACAGTCATCTGGATCGTGACCGGCGTGCTCGTGCTGCTGGTGATCGCCCTTGTTGTCACCGAGGCCATGCTGCTGATTCAAGCTCGCCTGCAAGGCCAGGCCGGTGCCGGCATGCAAATCCGTATGGTGACGATGTTCGCCCTGGTCGCCGCGATTCCGGCCGCGATCGTGGCAGTGGTCGCCACCATCGCGCTCAACCAGGGGCTGGACCAGTGGTTCTCCGAGCGCACCCGCGCCATGGTGGAGAGCTCGCGACTGGTCGCACGCTCCTACATGCTCGAACATGCCCAGGTGCTGCGCGACGATGTCATCTGGGTGGCTGAGGAACTCGAGCAGGCCCATGGCACCTTCGACGAGGACAAGGAGCGTTTCCAGCGCATCCTCACCGCTCTCGCCGTCACGCGCTCGCTGCCCTTCACGTCGCTGGTCAACGCCCAGGGCGATACCTTGATGCGCGCGCAGATCGCGGTGCAGGGGGCTTATCCCCGCCTGCCTGATGGCATTACCACCGGGCTTGTCGAGGGCATACCGGCGGCCATCGCGCCGGGACGCATCAATCTCGTCGGCTCTGTCATCAAGCTGCGGGGCTATGAGGATACCTACCTGTTCGTGGCCCGGCCAGTGGAGGCCGAGGTGCTCGAATACATGCAGCTCACCGACGAGAACATCACCGAATACCGCGAATACGCCTCCAACCGACTAGTGTTCCAGATTACCTTCACCATCATGTATGTCGGCTTGGCCGTGGTGTTGCTGCTGGCCGCACTGTGGATCGGCATCGCGCTGGCCAACCGCTTTGTCGACCCGATCCGCAACCTCATGATCGCCTCCAACCGCGTCAGCAATGGCGACCTCGACGTGCAGGTTCCGGTGCAGGAGGGCAGGGGCGACCTGCGCGACCTCAGCAATGGCTTCAACCGCATGACCGAGCAGCTCAAGAGCCAGCGCGAGGCCCTGCTGACCGCCAGCGAGATGAACGAGAAGCGGCGGCAATTCACCGAGGCGGTGGTGGAAGGCGTGTCGGCCGGCATCATCGGGCTTGATCCGTTCGGAGCCGTGACCCTCGTCAACGCCCGCGCCTGCGAAATGCTGGACCGCAATGAAATCGACCTGATGGGCGAGCCGATCGAGAAGGTCATGCCACTGCTTGCCCCCACGCTGGAGCGCGCCCGTTCGGCCCGCCGCGGCCAGGTGCGCGACCAGATCCAGCTCGGCAACGAAACCGATCGCCGCACCTATCAGGTGCAGCTGACCCGCGAAGGCTCGATCACCGAATCCAAGGGCTATGTGCTGACATTCGACGATATTACCGACCTTGAATCCGCGCAGCGGACCAGTGCCTGGGCCGATGTGGCGCGCCGGATCGCGCATGAGATCAAGAACCCGCTGACGCCCATCCAGCTTTCAGCGGAGCGGCTACGCCGCCGTTACGGGGCGCGGCTGGAGGACGACCGTGACGTCTTCGACAAATGCATCAACACCATCGTGCGGCAGGTGGGCGACATCGGCCGCATGGTCGATGAATTCTCTGCTTTTGCCCGCATGCCCGAGGCCGCCCCCGAAATCGCCGACCTCAACGACACGGTACGCCAGGCGGTGTTCCTCGAAAGCGTCCGCCTGCCAGAGATCACCATCCATACCCAGCTGCCCGAGCAGCCGATCTACGCCTGGTTCGACAGCCGCCTCATTTCCCAGTCCCTCACCAATCTGATCAAGAATGCCGTGGAAGCATTTGAATCGGTGGAAAAATCTGATAGCTGGAGCCCGACGATCATCGTGGAAGCCCAGTTGGAAGACAACCACGCCCGGGTTGCTGTCTCGGACAATGGCAAAGGCTGGCCCAAGGATAATCGCCAGCGGCTGCTGGAGCCCTATATGACCACGCGGGAAAAGGGGACCGGCCTGGGCCTGGCCATCGTGGCCAAGATCATCGAACAGCACGGCGGCATCGTCGAGCTGATCGACGCGGAACCCGATCCCGCAGGCCGGATCGGCGCCTGCGTCACCTTCACACTCCCCTTGCAATCGCCCACCACATCTTCAGAGCCGGATCGTCCGACCAATTCGGACCACCCAGCCGCCCAACAGGAGGAACCGCTCATTTCAGCGGTGGTTCACAAGTAATGGCACTCGATATCCTCATCATCGACGACGAAGACGACATTCGCGACCTGATCGCTGGCATTCTCGAGGACGAGGGGTTCGAGACCCGGCAGGCCCATGACGCCGACAGTGGTCTCAACGAAATCGCCCGTCGGCGCCCGAGCCTCGTTTTCCTCGACATCTGGATGCAGGGATCGCGCCTTGACGGGCTGCAACTGCTCGATGTGTTCCAGAGCCAGCACCCCGACATGCCTGTCGTGATGATCTCCGGCCATGGCAACGTGGAAACAGCGGTGTCCGCTATCCGCCGCGGCGCCTACGACTATATCGAGAAACCCTTCAAGATCGACCGGCTGCTGCACATCACGCAGCGAGCCATGGAAGCCACGCGCCTGCGCAACGAAGTGGCTGAGCTCAAGGAGCGCTCGGCCACCAAGAGCGCCGACATGGTGGGCACATCGCCGGCCCTGCAGCAGGTGAGGGCCATCATCGAGAAGTCCGCGCCGACCAATTCCCGCATTTTCATTTCCGGCCCCTCGGGAACGGGGAAGGGGCTCGTGGCGCGTTTGATTCATCAGCGCAGCCCGCGCGCCGAGGCGCCATTCGTCGAGATCAATGCTTCGCTTTATGCCCCCGAGGAGGTGTCCGTCGTGCTTTTCGGCCGCGAGGCGCGGGAAAAGAACAGCATGCTCAAGGTTGAGGTCGGGGCCCTGGAAAAGGCCCATGGCGGCACGCTCTACCTGTCCGAAGTGACGACGTTGCCGGCGCAAACACAGGCGGCGCTGCTCAGGACTTTGGTGGAAAACCGCTTCAACCGAGTCGGCGGTACGCAGGCGGTACCCATCGATGTCCGCATCATTTCATCGAGCTCGCAGAACGTAGCGGCCCAGATCGAGACCGGCGAATTGCGCTCCGACCTGTTCCACCGCCTGTCCATCGTGCCGCTGCCGCTGACGCCGCTCAAGGAGCGGCGCGAGGACGTGCCACCGCTGGTCAATGTTTTCATCGAACAGGTCTGCCGCATGCACAACCTGCAGCGCGTGACCGTGGGCGACGACGCCATTGCCGTGCTGCAGGCGCAGGAATGGCCAGGCAATGCGCGACAGCTGCGCAATTCCATCGAGCGCCTGCTCATCCTCATGAAGGACCAGCAGCCCGCCGATGGCGTCATCACTGCCGCCATGCTGCCATCCGACATTGGTGAGGTGCTGCCGACGGTAGGTGACACCGACGCCTCGGCTCACCTGATGAGCCTGCCCCTGCGCGATGCGCGCGAAGTGTTCGAGCGGCAGTATCTATTGGCCCAGATCGAACGGTTTGGCGGGAACATCTCCAAGACCGCGGAGTTTGTTGGGATGGAGCGTAGCGCCTTGCACCGGAAGATCAAATCACTGGGCCTCTGAAAACCCGCTGAAAATTCCGGGGCGCCATGCGACTGGCGCGGTAGGCACGAAAAACGATATGTGCCATAGTCAATGAGCGTGATGATTTCATGCCAGCAGGGACTGGGCGGCAGCCCCAAGGCTGGAATGGCAGGTGGTTGCAACGACGACAGCGACAAGCAATGCCGCGAAAAGAGGCCTGAATGGCGAACGAAAAACAACAAAATCTCCAAGACTCCTTCCTCAATCATGTTCGCAAGCAGAAGGTGCCGGTCACAATATTTCTTGTGAACGGCGTGAAACTTCAGGGTGTGATCACCTGGTTCGACAATTTCTGTCTGCTGCTGCGTCGCGATGCGCAGTCGCAGCTGGTGTATAAACACGCGATCTCGACCATCATGCCGGGCGCCCCGATTCAGCTGTTCGACCCTGAGCAGAACCACGATAGCGACTGATAGGCGGTACTTTGACCGAATTTGACGACGAAGAGGCCGTCCAGCGGGGCGGCCCAAAGGCGTTCATAGACCAGCGTGCTCAGCCGACGCGCGCCGGGCTGGTGATACCCGATGTGCGGGGCCAGGTTTCCCAGCACATGATCGAGGCCCGCAAGGCGGAGTTCGAAGGCCTGGCCCAGGCTATTGGCCTCGATATCGTGTTTTCCGAGATCATCAAGGTTCGCGAGATCAAGCCGGCCACCTTCATCGGGGGTGGCCACACCGAGACCTTTGCGGCACGGGTGAAAGCCGAGAAGATCGAGCTACTGCTGGTGGATGCCGGTCTCACCGCCATCCAGCAGCGCAATCTCGAAACCGAAACCGGCGCCAAGGTGCTCGATCGTACGGCGCTGATCCTCGAGATCTTCGGCGAGCGCGCAGCGACACGCGAAGGCGTGCTGCAGGTCGAACTGGCCCACCTGAACTACCAGAAGGGCCGGCTGGTCCGCTCCTGGACCCACCTTGAACGCCAGCGGGGCAGTGGCGGCACCGGCTTCATGGGCGGCCCGGGCGAAACCCAGATCGAAAGCGACCGCCGCCAGATCATGGATCGCATCGTCCTGCTTGAGGACCGGCTTGAGAAGGTCAAGAAGACCCGCGCCCAGCAGCGTCAACAGCGCGGCGGTACACCCATTGTGGCACTGGTGGGTTACACCAATGCTGGAAAATCCAGCCTTTTCAATGCGCTGACTGGGGCAGGGGTGTTTGCCAAGGACCTGCTCTTCGCGACGCTCGATACCACCGTGCGCAAACTGCAACTGCCGCATGGCCGCGATGTCATGCTGAGCGACACCGTGGGTTTCGTTGCCGACCTGCCCACCGACCTGGTGGCGGCATTTCGCGCCACGCTGGAAGAAGTGCTCGACGCCGACGTGATCCTGCATGCCCGCGATATCGCCAATCCTGACCATGTTGCCCAGGCGCATGACGTGCTCAAGGTATTGGCCGACCTCGGCGTCTCGCCAGAGACAACGCCGATCATCGAGGTCTGGAACAAGATCGATCTGGTCGGCCCAGACGCAATGGTCGGTATCGTGCCGGCCGGGAAGGTGGCTGGAGTCGCACAGGCGTCTGCGCTGACCGGGCAGGGGCTCGACGAACTCAAGCTCGCCATCGAGAAGGCGCTCGGCGAAAAGAGCCGGACCTACCATGTCCATGTCCCTCATACTGCTGGCGCCGATATCGGATGGCTTCATTCTCACGCCGAGATCATTTCGCGCGACGAGCCGACTGAGCAAGGCTCCGGCTTTGTCGTGCGCGTCGAGCCTCGCCACAAGGCCGCTTTCCTCGAGCGCTTCAACGGCCGTTTCGAAACCAGCTAGGCCTTGTCGGCGGCGCGGATTTCGTTCCAGTAGCGATCCAGCCGCTCGAGACCAGCGTCCTTCGGCTCGATGCCGTCCTCGCGGCAGCGCGCCTCGACATGGTGGAAGCGGCGGGTGAACTTGTAGTTCGCGTCCCGCAGCGCTGCCTCGGCATCGATGCCGGCGTGACGCGCCAGGTTGGCCACGGCGAACAGCAGGTCGCCGATCTCCTCCTGCACCGCCGTGAGGTCGCCGGAGGCCTGCGCCTCCACGACCTCATCGAGTTCTTCGTCGACCTTGGCCTTCACCGCCGCAAAATCGGGCCAATCGAACCCGACCTTCGCCGCGCGCTTGGTGAGCTTGCCTGACCGGGCGAGGGCGGGCAGTACATTGGGAACATCATCAAGGATCGACGGCGCAGTTTCGCCCTTGCGGGCGGCTTTGGCGGCACGCTCCTGGGCCTTTATGGCCTCCCAACGCCCCTCCGACGCCGCAGATGTGCCGGCCTCGACATCGCCGAAAACATGCGGATGCCGCCGGATCAGCTTGTCGGTGATGGCGTAGATCACGTCGCCAATGTCGAAATGACCAGCCTCGCTTGCCATCTGCGCGTGATAGATCGGCTGCAGCAGCAGATCGCCCAGTTCCTCGCGCAGGTCGGAAAAATCCTGGCGCTCGATCGCGTCGGCCACCTCATAGGCTTCCTCGATCGTATAGTGTCGGATGGTCGAGAAATCCTGCTCCAGGTCCCACGGGCAACCAGTAACCCGATCGCGTAGGGCGGCCATGATCTCGATGAGGCGGGCGATATCGCGGGAAGGCTGCATCTTCGTCTCGGGCTCGGGAATCGTTCGGCCGAGCTTACCAGCAACGGCGCTTTCGCTTATGCCTCAAAGCGGCTCGTGGCATCACGATCACGCTCATATCGTCGCGTAAGCGGAAACGGCGGCAACCAGGACTCGCGCCTGGTAGTCCAGAGTTCGTAGGTCGGCACTAGCTGGTCGGGCTCATCCAGGGATCCCAGATTGACCTCGATTTCGTCGTCGCTTCGGGAGAAAACGGACGAGCCGCAACGGGGACAGAAAAACCGTCCGGCATAGTCGCTGGTTTCGCCATCAATCGTCACCGCTTCCTGTGGAAAGATCGCTGAAGCGTGAAACAGCGCGCCATGATGCTTGCGGCAGTCGAGGCAGTGACAGAGGCCAACCCGATATGGGCGACCCGTCGCCACAAGCCGTACGCTGCCACAGAGGCATCCGCCGGTAAGTTGCTCCATTGCTGTGTCTCCCTGAAGGCTATCGGCCCGGCTGGGGTGAACGAGATGCCGTCATCGTTCCCGTTGCAGCGGGGACGGGTCAGCGCTGCGACTTCTGGCACCCCAAAACGGTCCCCCGCAAGGCACTTCGCACCCAACCGTCATTCGCATAATATATATTATGGAACTAACGCGTTCGCCGAAAGTCCTGAAAGAGCGCTGCTGCAGCAGTGTCGCCTTAGGCGACTTCTACGGCAAAGGCCGCCTCGAAAGCTGGGTTTAGATTACGCCATAAATGGGCGTCGGCTTCTGAACCCAGCTGGTATCGAGCGCGCTTCGGCGTCGGCAATGGACGCGATCTCGCAACTCAATCGTGTTCCGACTTTAGCCGATAGCTGCTCGACGCCATGGCCAGCATCAGGAGGTCAAGGATTTCCAATATATTCCTGCCGCTCCTTTAGCAGCTCTTCGACGATGAGATAGAAATGCATATCTCGGCGCAAGGCCACAACTCGTGTATGGCCTTCGGATCCAGATAAACCAATAGACCTGCACAGACTGGCCCATATTGGGGTGCGCGTTGGCCGCTGTAACCCGACAAGCGTTTTGATTGAATGTCCTACCTCCTGTCGACAAGCCGAAGGGCGAACCGACAGCCCGGGCCCCTACCCTGCCCATCTGCTTTGCCCCCAATTTCGGTCGCTCAGCTGATTGCATATTATTGATGATCCACCACGCGATACAGCGATCACTGGCCAGAATGGTATTGGCCCCGCCTCAGGCAAGCATCGGCGCCCAGCCTCTTGACCATCCCCGTACCGTGGGAAACTATTGTTCGATCGGGTCAGTTCTCAATGATAGTCCCGGGCAAATGCTGGCGACAATCACCCCCCGCCTTCCGGGCGCTGCTGGCTCATTTTGAGAATGGGGGCCCATCCCGTCCATGATCGTCTTCCTCGATTTCGAAGCATCATCTCTCGGCAAGGACAGCTATCCGATAGAAGTGGCCTGGATCTTCGAGGACGGACGATCCCGGTCGATGCTGATCCGCCCTGATGAAGCTTGGACAGACTGGTCCTTCGGGGCGGAACGTTTGCATGGCCTGGCTCGCCGACAGCTGGAATTGGAAGGCGTGCCGGTGGACCAGGTAGCGGAGGAGATGATCAAGGCGTTGGGCGGCCAAGAACTTCATGCAAGCGCCCCCTCCTGGGACGGCAAGTGGCTCAGCGTGCTGCTGCGGGCAGCGGGACATCCGCGCCACCTCCTGCGGCTCACGAAATCGGACGTCGCGTTCCAGCTCAAGGCTCGACAGATTCTAGGACCACAGTATGGCGGCGAATTGATCTCCGAACTCGTCGAAGGCGTCGTCCTGAGAACCGAACCCAGTGCTCCCGTTCACCGGGCATTGGCCGACGCCACCCTGGAGCTCAAGCGATGGCGGTTGGTCGAGGAGGCTGCAAGAGAACTGAGATCCAGGCAACCACCGGTGTAGGACACCATGAGAGAATGTGCGGAGTCAGGGCGGGCTCAACCAGTTGTTTGCGACATTCTGCCCTGCACGATCACCGCTGATCGGACGCTATGACTTCGTGTTCGGGAATTTGCGTTCCGCTTGCTCAATGCCGCTGATCACGAGGAACTGGGCGCTACACGGCGGGCAGGCGTAGGCGTAGCCAGGGTTCGCGCCAAGGCGAGCGCCGCCCCCCTAAGCCCGGAATCGGCGCCAGTCTTGATCACCTTGACTGGGATGGCACGGAGATAGGCACTGCGCTTGCCCTTGGCCTCGAAGGCCTCGGTGAAGCTGCCCTTCAAGAGAACAGGCACGATGTTGGCGGCCAGACCGCCAGCGAGATACACCCCGCCGCGGGCCCCATAGATCAGGGCGATTTCACCAGCGAAGCGGCCGAGCCAAATAGCCATCAGGTCCAGAGCCTCGACGGCGATCGGATCCTTGCCGGCGATGCCCGCGGCGGCGATGCTGCGCGCGCCAGTCGCCACTGCAGTGGCATTCCTGCTCTTCGCGAGCGCCGAATAGAGCGTTACGAGGCCACGGCCCGAAAACACATCGTCGGATGAGATGTGGCTTCCGGGGGGGAAAGCCTGGCGGATGTCGTATTCCCCATGTGGCTGGGCCGGAAAGGCGGCATACCCACCCTCACCGATGATGGGGAGCCAGTTTTCACCTGTATGCACCAGGCCCGCGACGCCGAGGCCAGTTCCGGCACCGATTGCTACCTTGGTACCCTGTAGCGCCATCTCTCCCAAGTGTATCACGTGCAGGTCGTCACTTGTGAGATGGGGCAGAACGAGCGCGAGTGCCTCGAAGTCGTTGATGAAGGCAACATCGTCCGCGCCGGTCGCGGCACGCACATCGTTTTTGGTCAGCGTCCATGGTCGATGAACAAAGGCAGCCTCGTTGCCGGCAACCTTGGCGGCCAGGGCGAGGCCGACTTTGTCGGGGCGGCGGGGCACCGAGACGAGGTAACGCTCCACCGCCTGCATAGGCCGCTCGAAGTCCGCGCTATTCAGTAGCGCAAAGTTGGTGATCGTCAGCTCGTCGATATCGGCAATGGCGAGGCTGATATATGTCCCACCGATGGCGCCGACGAGCGCCTGTCTGGAATACTCACTCATCGCCGATCCCCGTTGCTGGATACTATTCCACTATTGGCGCCAAACAGGAACGGCGCATTGATCTGGATCATATAACGGCGCCGGGAGTCGAAAATTGACGCCCATCAAGAGGGCGACTCCGATTTGCGCCAAGATGTCGGTCACCTCCTCGGAGCGAAGGAACGACACATGGCACGCGTCGCTGCAAATATCGTCCGGTTTGATGAAGTGGGGCGTGGCGACGTCGCCCGGGTTGGTGGAAAGAACGCTTCTCTTGGCGAGATGGTGCAGGCGCTGGCGTTCGAGGGCATCAAGGTGCCGCCGGGATTTGCCACAACGGCCGACGCATATTGGCGCTACGTGGAGGCCAATATGCTGAAGGAGCCAATCACTGCCCTCCTCGCCGAGTGGGAGGCCGGTCAGGTCACGCTTGCCGAGACGGGCCAGAAGATCCGGAGCCTCTTTCTCAGGGGCGAATGGCCGAGTGACATCGCTACCGAAATCACCGAGGCCTACCGGGCGCTGTCGCTGCGCGCTGGCAAGGGCGAGATCGCCGTTGCGGTGCGCTCAAGCGCCACGGCCGAGGACCTGCCAGATGCCAGCTTTGCCGGACAGCAGGAAACCTACCTCAACGTGCAAGGCGAGGCTGCGCTTCTCAATGCCTGCCGCCGCTGCTACGCGTCGCTGTTCACCGACCGCGCCATCAGCTACCGCAAGGCCAAGAGCTTCGACCATATGAAGGTGGCACTTTCGATCGGTGTGCAGCAGATGGTCCGCGCCGACCTGGGCGGCTCGGGCGTCATGTTCTCGATCGACACCGAGACCGGATTTGACCAGGTGGTGCTGATCAACGCCGCCTGGGGATTGGGTGAGAACGTCGTGCAGGGGACGGTCGATCCGGACGAGTACCAGGTCTTCAAGCCGCTGCTTGCCAACCTCAGCCTGGCGCCGATCGTGGAGAAGAAGCGGGGGGCAAAGGCACAGAAGATGATCTACGCCGCCGGTGACCCGCCGACGCGCAACGTTCCCACGTCGAAGGTGGAGCGCGCCGCCTACGTGCTGGACGACCAGGAAATCCTCACACTCGCCCGCTGGGCGATGATTATCGAGCAGCACTACGGCTGTCCAATGGACATGGAGTGGGGACGCGACGGCGACACCCGCGAGATATTTATCCTGCAGGCGCGCCCGGAAACGGTACAGGCGAGGCGCGAGGCGGGCACGTTCAAGTCCTACAGCATCCGCAACAAGGGACGCGTGGCCGCCAAGGGACTGGCGATCGGTGACGCGGTGGTCACCGGAAGCGTCTGCCTGATCGAGAACGCCCGCGATATAGATCAGTTCGTCGACGGCTCGATCCTTGTGACCTCGACCACCGACCCCGACTGGGTGCCGATCATGAAGCGGGCCGGTGCAATCGTAACGGACCATGGTGGACGAACCTCGCATGCGGCGATCGTCAGCCGGGAGCTGGGGCTTCCGGCCATCGTGGGGAGCGGCAATGCCACAGAGGTTTTGCATACGGGCCAGGTGGTGACGATCTCCTGTGCAGAGGGCGACGAAGGATACATCTATGAAGGCAGTGCTGACTTCGAGGTCGAGACGCTTGATGTGACTAGCCTGCCTGAGACCCATACGGCGATCATGCTCAATCTCGCCAATCCTGGCGCGGCCTTCCGTTGGTGGCGCCTGCCGGCCGACGGCGTCGGTCTTGCGCGGATGGAGTTCGTGATCAACAATTCCATCCGCGTGCATCCGATGGCGCTTCTGCGTTTCGAGGAGCTGAGGGACGAGGCGGCCAAAAAGCAGGTCAGGGAGTTGACCGCTGGCTATGCCGACAAGGCAGAGTACTTCGTCGACAAGCTGTCGCGCGGGCTCGGGAGGATTGCCGCGGCCGTCCACCCCAAGCCGGTTATCATCCGGATGAGCGACTTCAAGACCAATGAGTATGCCGGCCTCATCGGCGGGGCGCAGTTCGAGCCAAAGGAAGAAAACCCGATGATCGGCTTTCGTGGCGCCTCTCGCTACTATTCGCCACTCTACCGGGACGGGTTTGCGCTGGAGTGCCGGGCAATCGTTCGGCTGCGCAGGGAAATGGGCTTCGCCAACGTCGTGGTGATGATCCCATTCTGCCGTTCTGTAAAGGAGGCGGACAGGGTGCTGGAGGTCATGGCGGAGAACGGGCTGGTGCGGGGAGAGGACGGGCTTCAGGTCTACATGATGTGCGAGATACCCTCCAACGTCATTCTTGCCAGCCGGTTCGCCGATCGCTTCGATGGCTTCTCCATTGGCTCCAACGACCTGACGCAGCTGACGCTCGGGGTCGATCGCGACTCCGGCGATCTGGCCGAACTGTTTGACGAACAGGACGAGGCAGTCAAATGGATGATCGCCAGAGTCATCGATGAGGCAGGCAAGACCGGCACCAAGATCGGGCTGTGCGGCCAGGCACCCAGCGATCACCCGGAATTCGCCGAGTTCCTCGTGGCCTGCGGCATAGACTCGATCTCAGTGAGTCCGGACAGCTTCATGGCCGTGAAACGTCATGTGGCCGCGGCCGAGAAGACCGTCGGCCTGGCCAACGGAGGTTTGGAGCCCGGACCTCGAGTCGATCCGAGACCTTAGCCCCTATCGTCTTGAGCGATGGCCAGTTCTTCCAGCGCTGCAAGTCCAACTAGCGGCGTCGTCTGCCACGGCACGAAGAAGACGTCCTTGGCGAGCGACTTTCGCACCAGGTCGACCTGCTTCTGCTCGCCCAGGAGGCGCTGGCGCAGCAGCGGGTCGCGCGTTCCCAACGGGAGCAGGCTCTTGTTAATGACCCAGGCATAGGGCTCGATCTTGGCGCGCCGGAGATCGTCCTGCAGCGCCCTGGCCTGCAGCACTGGCGTGGTCTCGGCAAGCGTCACGAGCACGACGTGGGTATAGACGGGGTCCTGTAGCCGCATGAGCGGCGTGACCAGCCGGCCCGGCGCCTGGGTGTCCACCTGACGGGTGATCTGGCGGTGATAGGCGCCAGTTGCATCCATCAGCAGCAGCGTGTGACCAGTCGGTGCTGTGTCGAGCACGACGAAGGCGCTGCGCGCTTCCTGGACGATGTGCGAGAAAGCGTGAAAGACCGCGACCTCTTCGGTGCAAGGCGACCGCAAGTCCTCGCGCAGCAAGTCCAGTCCTGCCGCATCAAGCTCGCGGCTCCGCTCCTTCATGATCTTTTCGACGTAGCGTTCGGTCTCGACCTTAGGGTCGATCCTATCGACGCGCAGGCCCGGTCGTTCGCCCCCCAGTGTCATTGCGAGATGGGCAGCAGGATCGGTCGTGCTCAGGTGCACGGTATGACCACGTTGCACCAGTCCGAGCGCAATCGCGGCCGCTATCGTCGTCTTTCCGACGCCGCCCTTGCCCATGACCATGATCAGGCCTCTGCCGTCGGCTGCCAGTTGATCAATCAGGTGGGCGAGCGCCGGAAGATCACTGCGGAAGTCGGGCAATTGCGGCAGCGCCGCCGAGGGGATGAATGCCGCAGGGTCCAGAAGGCTCCGCAGGGCGCTGAGCCCAAGCATTTCGATGGGTCGGAGTGGAATATCATCGCGTGGCAGAGCCTTGAGCGGCTCCGGCAGCGCTCGAATTGCCTGCTTGCCCAAATCCTCGATCGAGGCCGCTACGGTGTCGGCCCGGTCGGCAGCAGTGAACACGCCGTTGATCACGAGGCGCTGGTTGGACAGGCCCAAGCGGTTCAGTTCCTCGGAGCTACGTGCGGCTTCCGTCAACGCACCGGCTTCGGGGCGGGCCACCAGGATAATGGTAGTCGCCGCAGGATCACGTAGAGCGTCCATGGCCTGCTTGAACCGCGCCTCCTGTAGCTTCAACCCGGAATGCGGCCCCAGGCACGAGGCCCCCGCCTCATTGACCTCAAGAAAGCCGCTCCAGGCCTGCGGCAGGCTGAGCAGACGTAGTGTGTGGCCCGTAGGCGCGGTGTCGAACACAACGTAATCGTGCGTGGCGTCAGTGCCGGCGAGCCGTCCCGCGAATTCGTCGAAGGCGGCGATCTCCGTGGTGCAGGCCCCCGACAGCTCCTCCTCAACTTTCTTGCGCGCGGCGTCGGTTGTGTCAGGCGCCATTTGCGCCTGGACCCGCGCCCGATAGGCTTCAGCTGCAACAGTCGGATCGATGTTGAGCACCTGCAACCGCCCCGCATTCGGCACGCTGACCGGTTGGTTGCTCAGCGGCACACCGAGGATCTCATCCAGGTTGGACGCGGGATCCGTGCTGACAATCAGTACGGCGTTGCCGCGGTCGGCGAGTGCCAATGCGGTTGCGCAGGCGACCGATGTCTTCCCGACGCCGCCCTTGCCGGTGAAGAACAAGAACCGTGTAGGATGCTCAAGGAAACCGAATGTCACGCGCCAAACTCCACCGCTCACGCAGTCGTCGACAATGTGATCTGACGAAACCGCAGGCCCATACTGTCGCTTCTGCGCCCGAACGCATTGATATGGCTCAAAGCGTATTTCCCGGCGGCGGTAAGCACCTGATCGTTGCGGCCGCCGTCGTCACTCCGTCGTCTTGCCGTCGAAATGTTCCGTATCGGCCTCCGCCTCGGCCCGGGTGTGGTGGACAATTCCGTCCCGATGGTTGGGCGGCGAATAGAGCGTATAGAGCTTGAGCGGACCATCGCCGGTATTGATGATGTTGTGCTTTGCCCCCGCCGGCACCACTACGGCGAAGCCGGCTTGGATTGCAGTCCGAACCCCATCGAGAACGGCCTCACCACGTCCTTCCTCGACGCGAAAGAACTGGTCGAGTTTGTGGACCTCCGCCCCGATCTCCTCTTTGGGCTTCAACGTCATGACGACGAGTTGGCAGTGTTTTGCCGTGTAAAGGACGCGTCGGAAATCGTCATTGTCTACCGCGAGACGCTCGATGTCTTGTACAAAGCCTTTCATTAATGACTCCTCTTACTTCACCGTTATGCCCTGCTCATCGACCTTGATCTCAAGGCTGGGTCTCTGTGTTTCCTGATAGAAGAAGTAAATTGCGGAGGCCGCGACCACGACCGGCAACAGCCCATTGACGAGGTAGAGTATGTTTCTGCTCATGCCGTGTGCCTGCTCGCCCTTCAGCGCGTCCTTGAGGCCGCCTACCGCGTTCTGCACCTGGCCCTCACTTGCGCGCCAGCCAAGGTCGCGGGCGCTACTCAACTGGCGGAAGTCTAGCAGGCGCAACCGCCCGTCGACTTGATCCAGAACAAATCCAGGTCGGGACATGCGTCGTGGGAGAGGCCGGCGACAACGACTGCATTGAGGTCAAAAGACAATCTGGTGGGTAAGCGTGGGTTCGGGTGGTCTCAGAAGCTCCCCGGAGAGGCGAAGTATTCGCCCGCGCGTCCTGACCCGGACTGAACCTGGGCGCGTCCCTGCGCCGTCTGAACGCAAGCATTCGTGCAACACCGCCCTCTTCAGCCGCGACCCAACGCTTTACCTGGTCGCCGTGGCGCCCCACCGGCCAGCGGGTGCAATCCGCGCCCTTGGCGCGATGGCACGGCTTTCCGGCCGTGGTCATGCACCTCAGCGCAGAGATCCCGGCGAACTCCACAGCCGAGCCGAGAGCACGGTCCAACTCTTGACAAGATAGTGTCATATCATCGCCACCATATGACCTGGATCAAGTCCAAATGCTGTTGGTCAGCGTAGAGTAAATCAGCAAGCTTGATGAGTGTCGCTCTTTGCTGCCCATGCCAAGCTGGCTGGGTGGGCAAGGCCGAGCCATTCGTATGAGCGCCGGTTGCCGCATTGTCTTGGACGGGAGGTTGCCATGCCTGAGCCAGAACGCATGAAGCGTGACATGACGGGGGGTCTGCCGCTTTCCCCGCATGCCGATGACCATGTCCTTCGCCATGTCCTAGCCTGTGTCGATGCCTCATCCTTTGCGGATGCCGTGTTGGCGCACGCCGCTGCGGTGGCCATGGCGGCGGGGGCACGATTGACAGTCATGCGCATTCTCGAGTCGTCGGCGGCGCAGTCGCCGATGGACCCAGTGGAGTGGACGCTGCGCCACCGCGAAGTGGAGGCCGACTTGCGCAAACGCGCATCGCACATTGGTGGCCTTCAAACCGATACGGTGATCGACGATGGGCCGGCCGCCGACCGCATTTGTGCCTGGGCGCGTGACAATGCAATAGAGCTATCCGTGGTGGGTCGGTGTGGCGAAAGCAACGGGTCCTTCGCCGGGTTGGGCAGCACCGCGCGCCGGGTCGCCGAGGACGTCAGCGGTTCGGTGCTGATCGTCCCGTCGTCGCTGATCGGAGACGCGCCGATACGGTATCGCACGATGTTGATTCCGCTCGACGGCTCGTCGCGATCGGAATGCGCTTTGCCGCTGGGCCTGGGGATTGCGGCCGCCCACGGCGCCGAGATGGTACTTGTCCACGCGGCCCCCAATGTCGATCTCACAGAGGCAGGCCCGCCCGGAGCGGAGACCATCACTTTGCGGGACCGGCTGCGCCGCCGAAACGAGCGTGCCGGCGAGCGCTATCTGCAACGGGTCAGATCCCGGTTGCCCCCTACCCCAGCGACGAGAGTACGGGTACTGCCGAGCGGCGATCCCCGCCATTCGCTCGCTCGCGCGGCGGTGGAAGAGCACGCCGACCTTTTGGTTCTTTCATCCACCGGGCAGAGCGGACATCTCGACATGACCGTGGGCAGCGTTGCCGACTATCTGATGAACCACGTCAACATCCCTATCCTGCTTGTCCGGGGACACGAGGGAAGGCCGCCGACGGCCCACAGGGAGTCAGGCGAGGCGATGGCCGTGAGGCTGCCGAGCCGCGCGCTAATATGACTCTGGCCGCAGCGCCGTTGGAAGATACCACCGCGCCGGACAGCACGTATACGCTTGCCGCCATCGCGATCCGAGCCCGGCATGACATCGACAGGGGGCTGCCCGAGCCGGCCCCTGTCTGGCGGAAACTCTCAGCCATCCTTCCGTGGCTGGATCGCGCGCGCCGCTATTGCGTCGATCCGCCGCCCCATGCGGCCAAGGCCTCGGAGTGGCTGCTGGACAACGAGTTTCAGGTGCGACGCGCCATTCGGCAGGTTCGGGAGGATCTCCCAACTGCCTTCCACCGCCGATTGCCCCGGCTGGCCGCGCTCGAATATCGGGGAATCCCGCGTGTCATGTCGCTGGCGCAAGGCATGCTTGATGTTACGCATATGCAGGTCAGCCTTGCGGGCACGGTGGCGTTCGTCAGGGCTTACCAGCAGGAGGGGCCGCTGACGATTGCAGAGCTCTGGGCGTTTCCGGCGATGCTGCGCCTTGCCTGCCTGGAGGCGCTCGTTCACTCGTTTTCCGAACTTTTGCCCGACCTTACTCCGCCCTTCGAACCGACACCCCGATCGACGCCACACGAGACGCTCGACCCAACCGAGGGCGTCTCGCGCGCGATTTCGGCCCTCGTTGCAGTGTCGAACACCTCCTGGAAAGTGTTCTTCGAGCAGGTGAGCCGTGTCGAAGCGATCCTGCAGGATGATCCTGCCGGCGTCTATTCAGCCATGGATTTCGACACCCGGGACCGATACCGCAAGGTCGTCGAAGAGATCGCGGACGGCGCACAGATGTCCGAGTGGGACGTCGCGGAGGCTGCGCTGGACCTGACGCGCGCCCATGCCGGCGCGCGGCGCCGCGGCCATGTCGGATGCTGGCTGGTCGCAGAAGGCAGAGCGGAGCTGGAGCAGAAGCTGGGCTTTCGCGCCAAATGGGATGCCGACCTGCGCCGCTGGATCATCGCTCATCCCGGCAGGAGCTATGCGGGGGCGCTGGCGGGCTTTGCCATTGCCTCCCTGATCGTGCCGGCGCTCCTGCTCGCCCTCAACGGTGCGGGCGTGGTGTCGTGGGTGGCCGGACTTGTACTGTCGCTCACACCCGCCATGATCATAAGCGTTGCCTTCACACACTGGATCATCACCAGGCTCGTCCCCCCTCGGGTGCTCCCGAAGCTCGACGTCGAGCATGGCCTAGTCGCCGGCGCCGATGCCGCACTGGTGATGCCGGTAATCCTGCGCAATGAAGTCGAGGTTGCACCGCTCATCGAGCGGCTGGAGACGCATTGGCTGTCGAACCCAGATCCGTTCATCCGCCTGGCACTACTGAGCGACCTTGCGGATGCAGATGCAGAGCGTATGCCGGAAGATGGGCCGATCGAAGCAGCTCTGATCGCTGGCGTGCGTGGCCTCAACGCGCGCTACGCCGACCACGCACCTTTCGTGCTCCTCCACCGGGGGCGCCGCTGGAATGCCGCCGAAGGCTGCTGGATGGGCTGGGAACGCAAGCGCGGAAAGCTCGAGGAGCTCACCGGCCTCATTTTGGGCCACCTGCCTGATGCCTTTGCCTTGCGCGAAGGCGATGTCGACGCGCTGCGCCGGGCACGCTTCGTCGTTACACTCGACGCCGACACCATGCCGCCGCCCAATAGCATCAACCGGCTCCTGGGTGCATTGGCCCATCCACTGAACCGCGTCGAGTTTGACCCGGCGACGGGAAGACCGCTCCGTGGCTATACCTTCATTCAGCCCCGAGTCGAGATATTGCCCAATGCCGGCGACCGCTCGCTGTTCACCCGCCTATATACCGGCGATACCGCGATCGATATCTACAGCCGGGCGGTCTCGGACGTCTATCAGGACCTATTCGGCGAGGGAATATTCACCGGCAAGGGAGCCTTCGACGTCGCCGCGTTTCACCGATGCTTGCATGGCTGCATACCGGAGAACGCGATCGTTAGCCACGATCTGTTCGAGGGGCTTCACGGCCGCGCCGCACTTGCCAGCGACATCGTCTTCTATGAGGACTTCCCCGCCAGCTATCTCGCCTTTGCCCGTCGCGCCTTTCGTTGGATCCGGGGCGATTGGCAGCTTACGCCCTGGCTGGGCAGAACCGCACCAGGCCGCGACGACACGAACCTTCCTAACCGGCTTTCGGCGCTCGACCGCTGGAAGATATTCGACAATCTGCGCCGCAGCCTCATCCCCCCGGCACTTGTTGCATTCGCGGTTGCGGGATGGTTGGCGTTGCCGGGACAGGCCTTGATCTGGACGGTGCTGACGATTGCCGCGCCGGGCGCATACCTCTTCACCGACCTCATAACCGGCCTGGCACGCGGACGCAGGCGGGGCGCCACGCGAAGCACTCTTCGCCAGTTGGCGGATCACGCCGGGCGCTGGCTGCTGGCCATCATCTTCCTCGCCTACGAGGCCGCGACGGCGATCGAGGCGATCGCGCGAACGCTCCAACGCGTATACGTCTCGCGACGCCGGTTGCTGGAGTGGACGTCGGCCGCCCATTCCGCCGCGGAGGTTTCGCAAACCCGGCTCGGGACCTGGCGAGAGATGGCTGCGGCCCCTTTGATCGCTACAGCGATCGCCCTCCTGCTTGCCAGACTCGATCTTACCGCCCTGCCCGGTGCTGCGCCGCTGCTCCTCCTGTGGTTCGCCTCACCCGAGATCGCGCGGCTCATCAGCAGTAAGCGGCAGAGGGTGCCGGAGATCCTGCGGCCCGAAGACCGGCGCTACCTACGCCTGATCGCGCGACGCACCTGGCTCTATTTCGAGACGTTTAGCGGCCCGGACGACAACTGGCTACCGCCAGACAACTATCAGGCAAATCCGCACGAGGAGATCGCGCACCGCTCCTCCCCGACCAATGTCGGGATGCTCTTCCTGTCGACGCTGACGGCGTGCGATCTGGGTCACATAGGCCTTCGTGATCTCTCCGCGCGGGTGACCGCCGCCCTGGGCACACTCGATCGACTGGAGAGCCATGCCGGCCACACGCTCAACTGGTTCGACACGAAAACACTCAAGTCGCTCACGCCGCGTTATGTCTCGACTGTGGACAGCGGCAATCTGGCGGTCAGCCTGCTGACGCTGCGCCAAGGCTGCAGGGAGGCCGCAAGGGGGCCGACGATGTCTCCGACCCTGTGGGACGGGCTTGCAGATTCGCTCCACCTGTTGCGAGACGCCCTGTCCACGATGCCCGAGCCTGACCGAAAGAAGATCCGTGCGCGGGTGGATAGCATTCTAGGCAGGATTCCGCCTATCCGCGGAGCACCGCAGAACTGGCGGTCCGCGCTGGCGCAAATCGCCGCGGAAGACTGGCGGGAGATCCAGGTCCTCGCCGCCAAGGCGCTGGAAACGGGCGCGGAGGCAGTTCCACACGAGATCTATCTCTGGCTGGAGCGCACTGATCACCACCTAAACAATATGCGGCGCGACCTGGACGCGCTGGAACCATGGCGTGCATTGTTCGATGTGGTGCCTGACGGACTTGCGGGAATATCGGCGCTGACCGACGTGCTCCCCACACCCGATACCCCCCTCGATCGCATTGGCGACAGGATCAACCAAGCGCGCAACGCCCTTGCACGGATCGCACCTGTCGATCCCAAGAGCCGGCGCTGGGTTGCCGAGGTGGTTGCGGCACTCGACCAGGGAGATGCCACTTGCCGCGATCTCTCCGACAGCCTCGAGCAATGCGCGGCCCGCGCGAAGGCCCGAGCCTTCGGCATGGATTTTCGGCCGCTCTATGACGCGGAAACCAGAACCTTCTTCATCGGCTACAATCTCGACTCTGACCGACTGGACCAGCACCACTACGATCTATTGGCAAGCGAAGCCCGGCTCGCAAGCTATTTCGCGATCGCCAAGCGCGATGTACCCGTCGAACACTGGTTTCATCTGGGGCGCCCAATCACCAAGGCGGCCGGTACACTGACGACGCTGTCGTGGAATGGCTCGATGTTCGAGTACCTCATGCCAGCTCTGCTGTTGCCGAGCGACGCGGGGCGGCTTCTAGGTCAAAGCGAACGTGCCGCCGTTGCCGCGCAGCAGCGCTATGGTGACAAGCTTGGCCTGCCATGGGGAGTCTCGGAATCCGGGTATGCTGCCCGTGATGCCTCGCACCGCTACCAATACCAGGCATTCGGGGTTCCCGGACTCGGCCTGAAGCGCGGCCTCTCGGAGGACTATGTTGTCGCGCCTTATGCGAGCGCGTTGGCACTTGCCGTCGCACCAGCCACCGCCACGACCAACCTTCGTTGGCTGGACAAGCTCGGCCTGCGCGACCGGTACGGATTCTTCGAGGCCGCCGATTTCTCGCCGGACCGGCGGCCAGCAGAAGGCGGCTTTACGCCGGTGCGAGCCTATATGGCCCATCATCAGGGCATGATATCCGCTGCGATCGGGAACGCGCTCAACGACAACGTCCTGGTCAAGCGTTTTGGTCGGGAGCCGCGCATGCGCGCTACGGAACTGCTGCTGCAGGAACGCGTTCCGTGGGAGTTTCCGCCCGAGCAGGCGACCGAGGCCGAGACCACGGCGCCCGACCTCGCCCGCACGCCGACCCCGGCACTGCATGGTTGGACTGCACAAGACCAGCAGGCCCCCCAGTTCCACGTTATCGGCAACGGAAGCCTCGCGTCCTGGATAACCGACGCCGGTGGCGGAGCGCTCTGGTGGCGCGGGCAATCGCTCACGCGCTGGACTGGCGACGATGTCGGCCGCAGCGGCGACGCGCGCATCTATGTCAGCGAGGGCGGAACGGTCCGGTCGCTCGGCGGCCGCGGACCGGGCAGCACATCGGAGACGACGTTCCATGCCCACAAGATCGAGTTTCACGAGCGTGTAGAGGGCTTGTCGATGAACCTCGATATCGCGATTGCCCCGGGCGACGACGTCGAGATCCGCCGCGTCACGCTCTCCAACGATAGCGACCGGACGCGCGAAATCGACATAACGAGCTATGCGGAGGTCGTCCTTGCGCCTGCGTCCGCCCATGAACGACACCCCGCTTTTAGTAAACTCTTCGTCCACAGCGAACGGCTGGATAGCCAGAATGCGCTTGTCTTCAAGCGCCGTCCGAGACGCCCCGCCGATCGACCGCCGGTCCTCATTCATAGCCTTCTGCCGGGCGGCCCCGCGGTGACGCCAGCGGGTTTCGAGACAGACCGCAGAAGGTTTCTCGGCCGACACGGCGACTCCGAACGACCGCCGGGCGCGATCGACCCGCTGGATGGCACCGTCGGATGGACGCTCGATCCGGTCATGGCGCTGCGGGCACGCGTTGTCCTGGCGCCCGGGGCGCGCGCGCAGGTCGATTTCGTGACGGTTGCGGCCGGTTCACGCGAGACGGCGCTCGAGATCGCCGAGCGCTACGCCTCCCCTGCGGCTCTCGACTGGGCGATGGAAGACGCGCTGCGATCTGCCGCGCTCGAAGCGCGACGCCTCGGGCTCGATTCCCGCACACTGGCCGAGGCGCAGGCACTATGCCGCAATCTCGTCTTCCCACGACTGCCCCCGCTCATATTGGCGGCGGTGTCGGAGGCGGCCCTTCCGGCCCAGCCGCAGCTCTGGAGCATGGGGCTGTCCGGCGATCTTCCGATCCTCCTGGTTCGGGTTGTCGACGACGCGCATGCGCAACTTCTGCCGATCATCGTCCGGACGCATCAATGGTGGCTGAGGCATGGCCTTCGGGCGGACCTGGTGATCCTGCGCGAGGGCACATCGGGATATCAAGAGCCGATCCGTGATCTGCTGTTTGCCGCTCTTCGCGACGCGAACGTGCCCGAAGGTCTGGGCGGACCGGGAGGCATCCATCTTCTGGCGGCAGACCAGTTCGGTGCAGCCGAGCGCCGGACCCTTGAGGCGACGGCCCGGGTGGCCCTCGACGGAGCGGCCGAATCGCTGGCCCAGGCGGTGGCACCGCCGCGATCGGGACGCACCGCGCCGCCGAGCTTCCAGCCGGTCGGCCCGCCACCGCCCGATCCTGTGCCCGCGCCACCACTCATGCGCCCCGAAAACCTCGCCTTCGACAATGGTCTCGGTGGGTTCACCCCGAGAGAAGGCGACTATACGATCCATCTGGAGGGCGGGCAGTTGACACCGGCGCCGTGGTGCAACGTTCTGGCAAATGAGCGCTTCGGCACCATCGTCTCGGAAGCCGGACTGGGCTTCAGTTGGTCCATCAACAGCGGCGAGCATCGCCTCACGCCTTGGTCGAACGACCCGGTGGGCGATCCGCAGTCCGAGGCGCTCTATCTGCGCGACGAGGAAACAGCCCGAATATGGACACCAACCCCACTGCCCGCCGGCGGCGCTGCGTCCTGCCAAATCCGTCACCGCGCAGGCGCCACGACCTGGCAGCGCAACGATGTAGGCCTCGAACAGCAACTCACCGTCTTCGTGCCGCCTGATGCTCCGGTGAAGCTGGTGCTGCTGACCCTGTCCAATCCTGGCAGCCGCGGCCGTCGGCTCACGGTCACTTACTATGCCGAATGGCTGCTTGGCGCCATGTCGAGCACCGCGCGGCCGCATCTGGTCTGCGGTTTCGACTTCGAAAGCAGGGCTCTGGTCGCCCGCAATGGCTGGAACCCGGAATTCGGGGACCGCACGGCGTTTCTTGCCGCAAGCCGCCCCCCGCACAGCCTGACCAGCGACCGTGCCGCATTTCTTGGACGACAGGGCGATACGGCCCGACCGGCCGGCCTAACGGCCTGGGGCCTCGATGGTGCAACCAGCGACGTCGCCGACCCCTGCGCGGCGTTCCAGGTTCACATCGATCTGGCTGCCGGTGCAACAGAGGACGTTGTGTTCGTGCTTGGCGAAGGAACCGATCCGGCCGACGCGGCGCGCCTGGCGGTGCATTGGGCTGACGTCGAGACGACCAAACAGGCGCTCGTCAAAAACGATGCGGCCTGGAAGCGGCGGCTCGCCGCCGTCCAGGTCACCACGCCGGACCCGGCGTTCGACCTCATGGTCAATCGCTGGCTCCTCAACCAGACCTATGCGTCTCGTATCTTCGCACGCGCCGGGTTCCAGCAGGCCGGGGGCGCCTTCGGTTTCCGCGACCAGTTGCAGGACATGATGGCGCTTCTGTTTTCCGAGCCTCCACGCGTGCGTGCGCATATTCTGGACTGTGCGTCGCGCCAGTTCGAGGAGGGCGATGTTCTGCATTGGTGGCATCCCCCCCTGGGACGAGGTGTACGAACGCACTGCTCGGATGATTTGCTATGGCTGGTCTATGCAACGGGTCGCTACGTTGATGCCACCGGTGACACCTCCATTCTCGCCGTAGAAGTTCCGTTTCTGTCCGCGCCGCCGCTGGGGATCGACGAGGAAGACCGCTACGCCCTGTTCGAGTCGGGCGCGGAGCGCGATACCCTGTTCGAGCATTGTCGGCGGGCAATGGATCGCGGCGTCATCTTGGGCGCTCATGGGTTGCCACTGATCGGCACGGGGGACTGGAACGACGGCATGGACCGCGTCGGCAGCGAGGGACGTGGCGAAAGCGTGTGGCTCGCCTGGTTTGCCGCGGTCTGCGCCGACGCCTTCGCGGGCCTTGCCATGGACGTCGGACGCAAAGATCTCCATGACATCTGGAAAGCGCGCGCCGATGATCTGCGTCGGGCTGCCGACGCCGCCGGCTGGGACGGAGCGTGGTACACGCGGGCCTTCGCGGATGACGGCCTGCCCTGGGGCTCGAAGGATTCCGACGAATGCCAGATCGACAGCATATCCCAGTCTTGGGCGGCACTCGCCGGCGGCCCCTCTCCTGATCGAACCGCCATGGCCGTCGCCGCCGCGACCAGACGCCTTGTCGATAATGATGCGCGGCTGGTGCGTCTGTTGACGCCGCCCTTCGATCGGACCCCGCGCGATCCGGGCTATATTCGCGCCTATCCGCCAGGTGTGCGGGAAAACGGTGGTCAGTACACCCATGCCGCGGCTTGGCTGGGTCTGGCCCATGCACGGCTGGGCAATGGCGATGAGGCCTATCGCATATTCGATCTCATCAGCCCCATCCGACGCGCAGAAAGTCTCGCCGGGACAGAACTCTACCGAGCGGAACCCTATGTCGTACCCGCCGACGTGCGCGGTGCCGAGCCTGGGATCGGTCAGGCCGGCTGGACCTGGTACACGGGCGCAGCCGGGTGGACCTGGCAACTGGCCGTCGAGGGTATTCTCGGCCTGAGCCTCCGGCGCGGCGCAGTCAGGATCGCCCCTCGAATCCCCCAGAGCTGGGGCGGTGCAGAGATCAGGGTCAAGGGCCCCGACGGGATCCTGAACATCACCATCGAAGATCCCGAACGGCTCGGCTCCGGCAGCGTCGAGCTTACCGTGGATGGTCGACAGCTGGACGGCGATTGTATTGCCATCCCAACAGGCGGGATCGAACGCCGCGTCACGGCACGCCTGCGGCGCTGACCCGGTGGCGCGCCAACTGCTGCCATTCGGGTCCAAACTGGTTGATATCGATCAAAAGCCGAACGATCCACCGAGCCTATCCTGCCTCAAGGCAGGGTCATGCTCCGCCGACCAACGAGGCGCATAGGCACAGGGCAAGCGATGACAAAGAAGCGCAGCAATTTCGTGCCGACCATGTCGGCTGAAAATGGCTCGCGGCTTCCTGCAAGCTCACTGGCGAACTGCCTTCATGCCATCGACGCCACTATCGCGGGCCTGTCATCGGTGGAAGCGGCCCGACGCCTGCGCCGCTTCGGTCCCAATGTGCTTCACGCACCGGCCGCGACCTTGCCGCTTACCGTGTTGGCCAACCAGTTCCGCTCACCGCTAGTGCTGATCTTGCTGGCGGCGGCGGCGCTTTCCCTTGCGCTGGGAGAATCGGGTGAGGCGCTGATCATCGCCGTCATCGTTTTTGCCAGCTCGGGTTTGGGATTTTTTCAGGAGTATCGCGCGTCGAGTACGCTCGAGGCGCTGCAGCGCCGGGTGGCCATCCGGGTGAAGGCGATGCGTGGCGGGACGCCACAAGACGTTGCAACGGCGGATCTAGTGCCCGGGGACCTGATAATCCTTGCCGGAGGCAGTCTTATCCCGGCCGACGCGGTGTTGCTTGAAGCGAGTGACCTCCACGTCGAGGAAGCCGCGCTGACGGGCGAGTCCTTCCCGGCCGCCAAGGCTGCCGCTTCCGCTACCCTGGCCTTGGCCGAAGAGAACCTGGTGCATATGGGCACTTCCGTCCGGAGCGGCACGGCTCGCGCCCTGGTGCTTCGCACCGGCAGTGCCACCCAGTTTGGCGCCATCGCCGAGGCAGTGGCCGGACTGGAGCCCGAAACCAGCTTTGCCAAGGGCGTTCGCCGCTTCGGTCTGATGATGACCCAAATCATGATGGTCATCGTCACGCTCGTACTGGTGGCAAATGTGCTGCTCGGACGTCCGCTTCTCGACTCCTTGCTGTTCGCTGCGGCCCTTGCCGTTGGCCTCACTCCCGAACTTCTGCCGGCTGTGGTGACCGTGACCCTCGCCCGCGGTGCGCGCAAACTCGCCGGCGCCGGCGTGCTGGTGAAGCGCCTTGTTGCGATCGAGAACCTGGGCGCCATGAATGTGCTTTGCACTGACAAGACCGGCACATTGACCGAGGGTGATATCCGGCTTGAGCAGGCTGTCGATGCGCTGGGAAAGCGTTCTGACGAAGTACTCAAATTCGCTGCCCTCAATGCCGGTCTGCAGATGGGGCTGCCCAATCCTCTCGATACCGCCATCATCGGGGCGGCGGGAGCAGAGGCAGCGGGCTACAGCAAGCTCGGGGAGATCGCCTACGACTTCGAGCGCAAACGCCTGTCGGTGTTGGTCGATGGCCCGGAAGGCAGCATGCTCATCTGCAAGGGCGCGGTAGCCGAGGTGCTTGCGTCCTGCGATCGCGTCTCTGATGCCGGACACCTGCAAAAGCTGACCACTGGGCGCCGAAAGGAAGAAGAGCTGCGCCTCGCGCAATGGGGCGCCGAGGGTTTTCGGGTTCTCGCTGTCGCGACCAAGCCCATGCCAGGCGGCACCGAATGCGGCGTCGCCGACGAAATCCGGCTGACGTTGATGGGCTATCTGCTGTTCGCGGACCCGCCAAAACCTGGAATAGCGGAAACGATTGCCGCTATCGGACAGCGCGGCATCGCCCTCAAGATCCTTACCGGTGACAACCGCTATGTGGCGGCGCATGTCGCAGACACAATCGGCCTGTCCTCAACTGCCACAATGACCGGCGCCGAGTTGACGAAATTAAGCGATCGCATGCTAGCCCGTCGGGTATCCCACATCGATATTTTTGCCGAGGTGAATCCTGATCAGAAGGAGCGCGTCATCGCCGCTCTCCGGCGCTCCCACAAGGTGGTCGGCTATCTCGGCGACGGCATTAACGACGCGCCAGCCCTTCGCGCCGCCGACATTGGTATTTCCATCGATACAGCGGTGGATGCCGCAAAGGCGGCCGCCGACATTGTGCTGCTGAAGCACGACCTCAAGGTATTGCTGGAAGGCGTTCTCATCGGCCGCACGGCCTTCGGCAACACACTGAAATATATCGCCATCACGACCAGCGCAAATCTTGGAAACATGATCAGCATGGCGATCGCCTCGCTGTTCCTGCCCTTTCTGCCGCTGCTGGCCAAGCAAATCCTGATGAACAATTTCCTCTCCGACTTGCCGCTGATGGCCATCTCCTCCGACCGAGTAGATGCCGAAGTTCTCGAGCGTTCCGGAAGGTGGGACTTTTCACATTTGATCCGCGTCATGCTTGGCTTCGGCTTGGTCAGTTCGTTGTTCGACGCGCTGACCTTCGCCTTGTTGCTCTTTGTGTTCCGCACCGACGCCTCACTCTTCCAGACCGCCTGGTTTGTAGAGTCCCTGCTGACCGAACTGATCATTGTCGGCGTTATGCGGACGCAGAAGCCCTTTTACGCCAGCTCGGCGAGCGGACTCCTGGTATCGACTTCGGTTGCAGTCGGCATTATCGCCGTCGTTCTGCCCTACCTGCCTCTGGCGGCAACAACGGGTTTCCACCCACTGCCCTTACCGCTGACGCTATCCCTGGTGGCGATCGTAACCGCCTACGGGATTTCCTCCGAGCTGCTCAAGAGAAAGATCGGCGCGTTCGAGTCCCACCGGAGCCCGCCTCGGCGCGGACGAATTTGATCTAGCTCGACGAGCTCGCCGCCGATGCGCCTAGCGTTGCCAAAACACACCGAGTCTCTGCTTGAGGGGCGGCGCAGATTGGTCGGCTTAGGGAACCAGAACGGCCGCGCCCTGGAACCGACCATGCCTGAGATCGGCCAATGCCTGATTAGCGTCACAGAGTGAATAGACGGTGGTCGTCGTTCGCACGCCAGCCTCAGCGGCAATGGAGAGGAATTCGACGCCATCCTGGCGGGTTAGATTGGCTACCGAGACCAGTTCGCGCTCCCCCCAGAGCACGTCGTAGGGAAACTGCGGGATGTCACTCATGTGGATTCCGCCACAGACAACTCGGCCACCCTTGCGGACTGCCCGCAATGCTGTCGGTACCAACGGACCCACCGGCGCAAAGATGATTGCGGCATCGAGCAACGCCGGTGGGCTCTGCTCCGAACTGCCTGACCATGCCGCACCCAGCGATCGCGCCATGGTCTGGGCCGCTGCGTCGTCCGGCCGGGTGAAGGCGTAGACCTCACGCCCCTGCCATCGACATATCTGGGCCAGGATATGGGCGGCAGCGCCGAAGCCATAAAGCCCTATGCGGTGGGCTTGGCCGGCCAGGCGCAGCGAACGCCAGCCGATCAGGCCGGCGCACATCAGCGGTGCAGCAGCGACCGGATCGGAATGGCCGGTTAGCGGGAATGCGAAGTCGGCATCCGCAACGACATGGGTGGCAAATCCACCATCACGGGTATAGCCAGTAAAGACCGGGTAGTCGCATAGGTTTTCCCGCCTCTCGGCGCAGTAGCGACAATGCCCGCAGGTATGGCCCAGCCAGGGGATGCCGACCCGCATGCCGAGACTGGGGTTGGTCACTCCCTCGCCCAGGCCGTCCACGATCCCGACGATCTCATGACCTGGAACTATGGGAAACCGAGGATTGGGGAGTTCACCATCGAGCACGTGCAGGTCTGTTCGGCAGACCGCGCAAGCTTCGACCCGCACTCGAATTTCGCCCGTGGCAGGCGCGAGCTCAGGCCGCTCCTCAAGAACCAGTCGCTGCCCCACCCCATGAAGGACCATGGCCCTCACCGCTCAATCTCCCCGCTCTAGCGACTCAACTTGACCATGCCAGTGTCTTCTCCACGCGGCCAGCGTGGAGTCGCCGGGATAGGCCCAGGACGTGAAGCCCGTTTCTCGCTCCAATGTATCGCCGACACATTGGAGCGACTGCAGGCGCTTCGCCCCCTTGGCCTGCATAGCGGCGGCCATGCTCGGTTGCGGGCACCGCTCGGGCAAGCTGCCGCTCTTTTGATGGGTGCGTTCCACCCTAAAATCCGAGCTGAGAAGGCTGCTGACCTTCTGCAGGATGTTCCGGTATCTCAGTCATAGTTGCTTCGGTCAGCAGAAGTGTGCTGGCAACGCTCACCGCGTTTTCAAGCGCGACCCGCACCACCTTGGTAGGATCGATGATGCCCGCATCAAACAAGTCCACATAGACCTTGCGGGACGCGTCGTAGCCAAGAGCGCCCTCGCTGGCCAGCATCTGCGCGACAACCACGCCGCCATCGACCGCGGAGTTTTCCGCGATCTGCCGGCAAGGTGCTTCGAGAGCACGGCGCAGGATCAGCACACCAGTGCGCTCGTCCCCCTCGCACAGCGCTGCTTCGTCTTCGACCGCTTTGACGCAGCGCAGCAATGCCAGACCGCCGCCCGGAACGATGCCCTCGGCAACGGCGGCCTTGGTAGAGCTGATTGCATCGTCGAGTGCGTCTTTCCTCGCCTTCATCTCGGCTTCGGTAGGCGCGCCAACACGGATCACGGCGATGCCCCCGGCAAGCTTGGCCAAGCGCTCCTGGAGCTTTTCCTTGTCGTAGTCGCTCGTACTTTTGGAGATTTCCCGGCGCAGTTGATCGATCCGGCCGCTGAGCGCCTTGGGCTTTCCCGCCCCACCGATGATCGTGCAGGTGTCCTTGTCGAGAACAATTCGCTTGGCCCGCCCGAGCAAGTCGAGGGTGACATTTTCCAGCTTAAGGCCAAGGTCCCCTGAGATGACCTGGCCTCCGCTAAGGATCGCGATGTCTTCCAGGATCGCCTTGCGACGATCACCAAAGCCCGGCGCCTTGACGGCACAGTTGTGAAACGTCCCGCGCAGATTGTTGACGATCAGGGTTGCCAGCGCCTCGCCGTCAACGTCTTCGGCGATGACGAGGAGGGGCGAACCCGACTTGGCGATCCCCTCCAGCAGGGTGAGGAGATCGCTGAGGACACTGACCTTGTGGTCGACGATCAGCAGGAATGCGTCTTCGAGCACCGCCTCCATGCTTTCCGGATTGGTGACGAAATAGGGTGAGATGTATCCCCGGTCGAACTGCATCCCTTCGACGACTTCAAGCACCGTTTCGGTCGTCTTTGACTCCTCGACCGTGATCACGCCTTCATCGCCGACCTTGTCGATCCCATCGGCAACCAGCTTGCCGATTGCTGGATCGTTATGCGCCGAGATGGTGGCGATCTGTTCCTTCTCCTTGCGGCTCTGCACGGGGCGGGAGAGGTCCTTGAGCGCCGCCACGACCCGGAGCGTCGCCCGATCGAGACCGCGCTTCAGGTCGATCGCGCTGGCGCCTGCCACAACGTTGCGAATGCCGTCGGCAAGGATGGCTTGGGCCAGCAGAGTGGAGGTGCTCGTGCCATCGCCGACCATCTCGCCAGTCTTCTCAGCGGCCTGCCGAAGCATGCGGGCGCCCAGATTCTCCTCGGGGTCCTTCAGGTCGAATTCCTTGGCAATGGTGACGCCGTCATTGCAGATCAGCGGAGAACCCCATTTCCTCTCGATCAGCACCGATTTGGAGCGTGGTCCAAGCGTGACGCGAACCGCATTGGCAAGTTGGGTCGCGCCAGCCAGGACCTTCTCGCGCGCGGCGGACTGGAAGAGAACTTGCTTATAGGCCATCGGAAAATCCTTTCAGCGAGACCGCAGGGGATCCGGTCGGTCCTGTGTAAGACTGGTTGCTGGGTGAGCCCACCAGGCCCGACAGAAGTCACCCTCTCATAAAGTCAGAATTGCATGTCGCCCGGAGGACGACTTGACGAACATCAAAACCGGATCACGCAAACCGGACTTTAGTGACCTGCGGCAGACGGCGGATGTCCTTGGGTTTAAGTGCGCGATCAAGTCAGCCCAAGACTGCGTGCTCCAATGGGTAGCGTCGTGAAAATGAAGAGGCGGCCGGGTGGCCGCCGGAAGAGAAGGAGTATTCGATGGACAGGGTCATTCTACCGGCCGAGAGCTGGATACTTGTCTGCGATGGCAGCAAAGCGCTGATCTTTCAGAACAAGGGGGACGCACTCCACCTCAATCTGCAGCTCAGGGAGGCGAAGTCCCAGCCCGATGAGCGGACCCGGGATATCGGGACGGAACGGCCCGGGCGCTCCTTTGGCTCATTCGGCAAGGGCCGCAGCGCTGTGGACGGCACGGATTGGCACGAGATCGCGGAGAGGGACTTTTTGGGGGAAGTAGCTGATGAACTGGAACTGACCGTCCGCGCACAGGAGGTGCGGGACCTTGTGATCGTGGCGCCCGCGCGGGCAATGGGCGTGTTGCGGACCCGCCTGAGCCCGGGCGTCCAGGCTGTGTTGAAAGCCGAAATCAACAAGGACCTCTGCAGATTGCCAACCCCCGAGATCGAAGCCCATCTCGCGGCTATGCACCGGATCCCTTAGTTGCGGGTGCTGCCGAGGTCAGGGCCCGAACGACCTCGTCATCTTCAACCTGCCCAAAGTCGGCATAGTAGAGCCCGATAGCCCCGAATGCTTCATGCGTCTCCAGGCAGATGACCTCGTCAGCCTCGCCCCGCAGGGTCTGAACGACATCTGGGGACGCGACGGGCACCGCTACGACGATCCGGCGTGGATGCCTGACGCGCAAGGCGCGGATGGCGACGCGGACTGTAGCACCGGTGGCAATACCGTCATCGACGACAATGACGGTGCGATCTGCCAGCGGCGGGAATGGTCGTTCCGCAAGGTAACGCTGCCGCCGACGATCGATTTCTGCCAGCTCCCGGTCCCGTATCGCTGCAAACTCGGCCTCCGAGACCTTCGCCATGGCTATCACGTGCTCATTGCGGAAGACGACGGGCTCATCGCCATCCACGATGGCGCCCATTGCCAGCTCTGGCTGCCGGGGGACGCCGATCTTGCGCACAATCAGCAGCTCAAGCGGCGCATCGAGTGCACGGGCAACCTCGACGCCAACTGGCACGCCGCCTCGGGGCAGCGCGATGACCACGGGGCCATCCTTCCGGAACTTCTGCAGTGCCCCAGCCAATTGCTCTCCGGCGTCCTTGCGATCGTGGAACGGCATGGTGCCTCCAGTCAGTTGAGATGGTGCTTTCCCAGCGGATGCACCGTGCTGGCCTGAAGACCCTTTTCGCCAGCTGAAGCCACAAACCGGACCTCGTCGCCGATCTTCAGCTTGTCGAAAGCGCCCTTCGGGACCGCATTGCGGTGGAAATAGATCTCCTGTCCGTCCGAAGCTTCGATGAACCCATAGTCGTCGGCAGCAATGAACCGGGCGATGCGCCCGTGATCGAGTGGCAAATGCTCCTTGACGTCGCCCCGCGCTTCGCGGGCGGCATCCTCGATTTGCCGCACCGCCGCGGCAAATGCGTTGCGGATGGCAACCAGGGGATATCCGTTCTCACCTTCGTCGGTCGGTGTACGATCGACCACTATATCCTTGTGTCGCGGCATCGCGATGCGCAACACGACCTTGTAGGCGTCTCCGTGCCGATGACGCGTCTCCGGTGCCTGGATGACGACGTGACAGCTGGTCAGGCGGTTGCTGAACTTTTCCAATCGCTGAACACATTTCTCAACCTCGGCGCGCATCGCTTCGGTGGCTGAGCAATTGCGAAAGACGATCTCGACAGGGACCTGCATGCTTCATCTCCGGCCATGAGACTTCAGGGGGCGGGCGATCGGCCCGGACATGGCTACTCCAACCATTAAAGTCCCGCGGGTGGCTCTGGTTGTTGATGAGCATCAAAAGCTGCGACGGCTATGTCTAGACTTGCGGCTGTCCGCCGCCGCTTGTGCCGTAGGTGGCAGGGGAGATCGCGCGATGAGCGGACATCACAGCTTTGACCGCACTGTCAGTGAAGGCAATATCTGGTTGCGCAAGAACTCTGAGCGCCTGCATTTTGAGGACCAGGTGCACGGCTATGCCGCCCTGCGCGCTACCCTTCATGTGTTGGGCGACCGACGCTCGGCGGGCCTGATGTGAGTTTGATGGCCATCAAAACTGCGCCTCCGCCGATGCGCTAGGTTGGGTTTAGTTATGCGGAGACACTGATCAAGGTCACGGAGAAACCGTTCAAGCGAGCGATGGTCCGAAAGATAGGATCAAATGTCGATGAAGCACAACGGAAGGCCTGCGGTCCGATCTGAGCGGCTGTCCAGTAAAATGGCAGCTTTAGGGTCAATGCCGCAGGCCTTGCTTTTGCTAATCTCGTCAGAGACAGCAAATGATATTTGACCTCTTGGTGAACACACATTTGATATTCGTCAATATACGGACCGAAAACTGCTGTTGAGCTGATACCGTCAAGCATGGAGACACGAAATGGCTAATACTGAAACAAACCTGCCGGTGAAAGGCAGCGCCAGAACCCCGACGCGCGACTCTGGCGCGTCCAGGTACCCGTTTGAGAGCATCCGTCGCGAATTTGACCGGCTGTTCGAGGACCTCGACCGGAATTCCTGGCTCGCTCCGTTCTCGCTGTTCGGAGAAACGCCGGCGAAGCCGACCACCGGCGAGTCTGCGTGGATGACGACACCGGCCGTTGATGTCGTCGAGCGCGACGACGCTTACGAGATCACCGCGGAAATGCCCGGCATGGACGAGAAGAACATTGAGGTCTCGCTCGTCAATGGCGGACTCAGCATTCACGGGGAAAAGCGGGAAGACACCACCGACGAGTCCGCCGACCACTATGTGCGGGAGCGCCGCTTCGGTTCGTTCGACCGCAGCTTTGCCCTTCCCGATGATGTCAGCACCGATAAGATTCAGGCGAACTATGCCAATGGCGTGCTGCGCGTGACACTGCCCAAGAATCCAAGCGCGCAGTCCGCGAAACGTCGGATCGACGTGAAGAAGGGCAATTGATCCACGTCTGCTGGAAGACGGCCAGCCGCAAGCATGAGCGAGGCGAGGCAAGCCTCGCTCCCTCCGCAACGGAACCGAATGCGACATCGGTTCGGCCGGCGTGGTATGATTCAGGATCGTTCGGGCAGCGACAGGGCGCAGCATGACAGACGCGTCGGTGTCCGTGGCAGAGAAGGTGAACTTTCTCAGCCGGCCCACCAGCTATCCTCATGCTCCCGATCATGTGGATGTGCGCGAAACGCATATGTCCTGGCTCTTCCTGACCGGGTCATTGGTCTTCAAACTGAAGAAGCCGGTCATCTACCCATTCCTGGATTTCTCCACGCTCGCGGCGCGGCACCAAAACTGCAGCGTCGAGTTGAGACTGAATCGGCGTTTGGCGGGCGACGTCTATCGGCAACTGGTCGCTCTGCGACGGCTGCCGTCCGGAGAACTGACGCTCGCCGGAGGCGGCGAAGTCGTCGATTGGCTGGTCGAGATGACCCAACTGGCCGATGCCGACATGTTGGAGAGCAGGATCAAATCCGGGCGCCTGACGAGAGTGGAGGTGCAGGCGATCGGCGATCTCTTGTCCCGCTTCTATGAGGCGGCCACCCCACGAATTTCCGATGGCGGTGTCTATCTCGCACATCTGGAAGGGGAAAGCCTGGTCAACCGGCAGATCCTCTTACGGCAGGATTTGGGCGTGGCAACGCCAGGCACCGCCGCCGTCCTTGAGCGCGTCGACGCGCTGCTGGCTACGGCCAGACCGCTGATAGAGGCGCGCATTGCCGCCGGGCGGATTGTCGAAGGCCACGGGGATCTGCGGCCCGAACATGTCTGCTTGCAGCAGAACCCGGTCATCATCGATTGCCTCGAATTCGATGAGCGCATGAGGATCCTCGATCCTTATGACGAAGTGCATTATCTGGGGCTTGAATGCGCCTTCCAGGGAGCTGCATGGGTTGGACCTATGCTGGTCTCCAGTCTCGAACGCACTCTCGGGCACCGGATCGAAAAGGCATTGCTCCACAGCTATGGTGCCTTCAGGGCAGTGCTGCGAGCGCGCCTGTCGCTCGCCCACCTGCTCGATCCGAAGCCGGCCACGCCGGAGCGCTGGCGCGCCAAGACGCTGGCCTATCTGGCATTGGCCGAAACCGAATGCCTCAAGGCACAGGATTGAGCAGCCGATGGATGGAGCCGCTGCCGTGGAGGCGTTTCATTGCTGAGGCCAGGAGCGGGGCGGCACTGATCACCTCCAGTTTGCCCCTGGTATGCTCGGGAGCAATCTGAAAGGGCGCGACACTGTCGCTGACAATCACGCGGTCCACGACCGGGCTAATGAACAACTCCTCGGCGCCGACCGAAAAAAGACCATGAGTAGCGATGGCCGTGACACGCTTGGCGCCCTTGGCGCGACAGGCCTTAGCGGCACGCAGGATCGTCCCGCCCGTCGATATCATGTCATCGACGATGAAGACGTCTGCTCCCTCCACCGACCCGGCAAACAAATCACCGGTAACAACGCCCTCGCTGCGGTGTTTCTCCATCATGCCAAAACCCGCAATTCTCTTGCCATCGGCGCAGAACGCCTGCAGCAGATGATGAGCACGGCGCACCCCGCCGCCGTCGGGGGACAGAAAGACGACCGGCGCTTCGCCGGCAAGCTGTGCGATGCGATCCGCGAATATCTCGGCCATGTCGAGATGCGTGGTCCTGCAGCGAAACGCATTCTGGAATGCCGCCGGATTGTGCACCTCGAGCGCGACGACCATATCGGGACCCACCGCCTCGAACATTGCAGCGACGTAGCGCGTGGTGACCGGATCGCGCGGCTTGGTCTGCTGGTCTTTTCGCATGAAGGCCATGTAGGGGACCATGACGCTGACGCGCGCCGCCCCATTGTCCCGGCACGTTGCGGCAAAGAACAGAAGCCGCAATAGCTTGTCCGAGGGCGACCGCACCGGCCCGCCGTGAAGCGCGTGCACCAGGTAGACATCTTCGCCCCTAACGCTGATGAGGGGGCGAGATTTGTGTTCGCCGTCAGCGAACTCCCGTTCTTCCAGTGGGTCCAGCTCGATACCGGCGGCATCGGCAATGGCCGAGCCGAGTTTCGTCGTTTCATGGAGGGCAAACAAGCGCATCCCGTACCACCTCTCAGCGAGCTCCTGCTAGGAGCCCGAACAAGCGCGCATGCGACTGCGTCTGAGCTTCTCAAAGCTTCATGCCATCAACTACGGCCCCTCGGCGGCACGGGCGTTGATGACGATCAAAAAGTCCCCATTAATTGCGGGCTACATGAATACACCGACCGCAACCGCATGAAGCCGACGGTGTCGATGCCGGAGGACGTTCGCCAGTGTCGGGCGCCGGCGAACGTCTCGCCAGATCAGGGAATGGTGAGCCGATCAACCACCGAGGTGACACCGGGGGTGGCCCAGACTGCGTCTTCAACCAGCCGACGTTCGGACCAGGCCTTCACATGGCCGTCAATGGTAACCCGATTCCCATCCACGTCGACGCGGATCGACTTTGCCTCCAGTTCGGCGCTCCTCCGGAGGGAGTTTTCGATGCGCTTCTTGACATCGACAGGCGAAATCACTGGACGCGCCTTGATACCGATATTGTTGGTGATGCCGGTAACGCCCTGCAAGCCACGCACGGCGTCTGCCGCAGCGAGCTTTTCGAAGTTCCAGTCTACGGTGCCAGTCAGCGTAACCCAACCCTTCTGGACTTTGACCTGAACTTTGTCGTCAGGAACAACCGTGTTCCATTGGAGAGAGTTGGCTGCTCGCTTGGCGATCTCATCGTCCGAATTGCCCACGGTACCGCGGTATCGCACCTCCAGTTCTTCGGCGATGCCCTTGACGCCCTTGATCCTGCCCACCAGCATTTCAATGGTGGCCTTCTGCGAATAGTTGGGTACATGGCCGGTCAGTGTGACGATGCCGTCTTCTACGGCCACGCCGATGTCGGCGGCATCGATGCTGGGTTCGAATTCAAGCTCGTCCAGGATGTCTTGCCTGAGTGTCGTGTCGCTCATGGGAGTCTCCTTTGCATGGGAGCCAACAAAGCCATTGGCCGTGAATTATGGAACACCACGACAGCCCGTGAGTTCTTGATGGCCGTCAAATGGCATTTCACGACGCGGGCCTTTGATGGCGATCAAGAAGAACTCAGGGACAGCGCATTAGGGTGGCAACCGGTACATCACGAAAGGACGGCACAATGGTAACCGCAGAAACACTCGCGCGACATTCGTCCAGCGAGATCGATCTTGGCGCCCAAATCGCACGGCTGCAGGACGACGTCTCCTCGATTGCCGCCACGGTGGGCAAAATTGCCGAACGGCGCATGGGCGAGCTTCGGGAGGACGCGCAGGAAGGCATGTCCGGCTTGGTCCATGAGGGGCAAGAGATTTCGAGCGATGTGTTTGCCAGACTCACCAAGCTTGAGGCGAGCCTGGAACAGACAGTGCGCACTCAGCCACTGATCGCGATCGGTCTCGCGTCGGCCGTTGGCTTTCTGCTGTCCGAGGTAACACACCGTCGCTGAGGTTTGGTGGCCGCGGAAGTTCAGGCGGCCCTTCAACTAGAGCCTTCGGACCGTTCAGACATGAACGTTGCGGGACCATCGTGTGTCAAAGCATGCCGTCGCGCAGTCGGCGACGACGAATCTTGGGTTGCTCGCGCTTGGTCCAGTAGTGGGGCCCTAAAGAGGCGAAGGTCCTCGCTGCTCACGCCCGCGATTGATAGAAGCCGATCACTATCAAGGACCTCGAAATGGCTGCGATCTACTATGGAAATGACGCCCTTGTTCGCCAAATAGTGAATATGACGGCTGATCGTTTCGAACGTTGTGCCCAAGTAACCGGCCAGGTCCGCGCGCGTGATCGCCAAGGTTGCCAAACGCGTCTCAGATTGCAGTTTTGTGGCCGTCAGCAACTGTTCGCGCCGCTCCATCATAACCAGCAAATAGGTGGCCACCCGTTCCAGCGTCGTTTGGCAACTGAGCAGCAGCGACCGCTCTCTGGCGAGAGCGAGCTCGCCAAAGGTCGCCAGAAGCATGGCATGCTCCATTTCCGGGTGGCGAGAAAGCACGCCTTCATATGCGAGGCGGTCAGCGACGCAAAGCTCGACATCGGTGGCAGCCTCGACCGCAAATTCCATCACCGGGCGAAACAGCTGGCCAAAGAAATCTCCCGGATAGACGAGGCTCACTATCTGTTCCCGCCCATCGGGCAGCGTTTTTGATACCTTGAGGACGCCCGCCAGTACGGTCCCCACCAGATTTGCTCCGCTGCCGTTGGCCAGGATTGTCGCACCACCAGCGACAACGCGCCGGCCGGATATTCGAGCAATCTCGATATGTGTCGCCAGTCCAGAGAGTCCGCAGATTGAGCGCACCGACGCCCTGCAGCGTGTGCACCGCGTCCTTTCATCCACGATACTCGTAACGTTACCCATCGCTGCTTCTCCGCAAGCTGCAGGGGTACATGTGTAAGGATGGCCTTTGAAACGTTGTCCCTACGAGGGCCCCCGCGGTGACGATTGCTGGAACGTCGTCGCTGCCCCTTGACTTATATCAATTTGCCTGCGTCCCAGCTAGAATTATGAGGACCGGTGCGGCCGCCAGCTGGATGAGTCCACCGTGGGCCAGCTCATTGAGCGTGCCGCCGATCGACTGCTTTCGGGAGCACCCGAATGGTGGAGGCCAAGGTTAAGCTTAGTCGACAACTGAGCTGGCTGCCACTGGTCGCAGACGCGGCTGCCTTCGCACCCGGCAACTTTGGCCAGTGGAGGTAGTCAGTCGATCCTGACGTTGCGCAGCCTGAGCGAGTTGCCGATGACACTCACCGAGGACAAGGCCATGGCGGCGGCGGCAATTGCCGGTGACAGGGTCAGGCCCAAGAACGGGTAAAGCACGCCCGCCGCCACCGGGACGCCCGCTGCGTTGTAGAAGAAGGCGAAGAACAGATTCTGCCGGATATTGGCCATAACCGCCCGCGACAGCGCCCGGGACTTGACGATGCCCATCAGATCGCCGTTGAGCAGCGTGACGCCGGCGCTTTCGATGGCGACGTCGGTGCCGGTCCCCATGGCAATGCCGACATCGGCCGCGGCAAGAGCCGGGGCATCGTTAACGCCGTCCCCCGCCATGGCGACGATACCCCCCTCCCCGCGCAACCGGCTGACAACCTCGCTCTTGCGCTCGGGCAGCACATCCGCCTCGACCGCGTCGATCCCGAGACGCCGGGCGACGGCATCCGCCGTGACCTTATTATCGCCGGTCATCATCACGACCTTGATGCCTTGCCGTGCCAGTTCCGCCAGGGCATCCGGGGTCGTCTTGCGGATCGGGTCGGAAATGCCGATGACGCCGGCGAGGCGTTTGTCGATGCCCACCAGGATCGCCGTTGCGCCCTCTGCGCGAAGCTTATCGGCACGGCCCGTCCAGGCATCCGTGTCGACGCCTACGGATTGGAGGTACTTGGCACTGCCGATGTGGAGCTGCTTGCCGTCCACGGTGCCGATGAGGCCCTTGCCGACGGGCGAGTCCACATTCACCGGGTCCGACAGGGTCAGGCCACGTTCCCTGGCCGCGTTGACGATGGCGAGCCCAAGAGGATGCTCGCTTGCTCGTTCGAGGCTCGCCGCAAGGCGCAGGAGATTGTCCTCGTCGATGTCGTCCGCCGGAACGATCGCTGTCACCGCCGGCTTGCCTTCGGTGAGCGTGCCGGTCTTGTCGACCACCAGGGTATCGACCTTCTCCAGTCGCTCCAGAGCCTCGGCATTCTTGATCAGGAGGCCGAGATTGGCCCCCTTGCCGACACCAACCATGATCGACATCGGCGTCGCCAGACCCAGGGCACAGGGACAAGCGATGATCAGCACCGAAACGGCGGCCACCAGTCCGTAGGCCAGGCGCGGCTCGGGCCCCCAGATGCCCCAGGCTACGAAGGCCGCAAAGGCAATGGCGATCACCAGCGGCACGAACCAGCCGGACACCTGGTCCGCCAGCTTCTGGATCGGCGCCCGCGAGCGCTGGGCCGCGGCCACCATCTGCACGATCCGCGACAGCATGGTATCCTGGCCGATTTGCACGGCTTCCATCACAAGACCACCGGATTTGTTGATCGTGCCGCCGATCAAGCGGTCGCCCACGTCCTTGGTGACCGGCATGGATTCGCCGGTCACCATGGACTCATCGAGCGCACTGCGCCCCTCGACAACCTTGCCGTCGACCGGCACTTTTTCGCCCGGACGAACCCGCAAGCGATCGCCGACGACGATCATCTCGATGCCCACCTCCTCGTCCGATCCGTCGGCGCGAATGCGCCGCGCCGTCTTGGGCGCCAGGTCCAGCAGGGCTTTGATGGCACCCGAAGTCTGCTCGCGAGCCCGCAACTCGAGCACCTGGCCGAGCAGCGCCAATGCGGTGATCACTGCGGCGGCCTCGAAATAGACGGGCACGGCTCCGCCCATGCCTCGCATATCGGCGGGAAAAATGCCCGGAAGCGCGGTAGCGATGACCGAATAGAGCCACGCCACCCCCACACCCATGGCGATCAGGGTGAACATATTGAGGCTGCGGTTGCCCACCGAGGCGGCGCCGCGCTCGAAAAACGGCCATCCCGCCCAAAGCACTGCCGGTGTCGCCAGGATCAATTGCGCCCAGTTCAGATTCTGCGGCGATATTAAGGCGTGAAAGTCGAAGACGTGACTGCCCATTTCGAGCAGGAAAACCGGTGTTGCGAGGACCGTGGCCACCCAGAAGCGCCGGGTCATGTCGACCAGTTCAGCACTCGGACCGCTCTCGGCGGTCGGCAACTCCGGCTCGAGCGTCATGCCGCAGATCGGGCAGTTCCCCGGATGATCCTGGCGGATCTGGGGATGCATTGGACAGGTATAGGTCGTACCCGACCCCTTCGCCGGCGCTGGCGTCTCGGCTTTGGCGAGATAGGCTCCTGGGTCCGCCACGAACTTGTCATGGCATCTGGCGGAGCAGAAATAATAGGTCTCACCCGCGTGCTCGGCGGTGAACTTGGCTGTGGCAGGATCGACCGACATGCCGCAGACCGGATCCTTGACCGCCCGCTCGCCGGCGGCATGGTGATGATGGGCATGGTGGTCGTGGGATATATCGGTGGTTCCGCTCATGTCACTATCCTCAGCGTCGAGGAGTACAGTCTGCGCCTTCCCACGGTGGCAAGGTCAACCCCACTTGCTCACTTTGTCATCCGCTGCGAAACCGCAATTCGACAAGGCCAGATGGCCTATGTGATTCGCGTTGTGCCGACAGTCAGTCGCGAGGGAAACCAGGTGTTTCCGCCCGGTCTGAAGTGATCTGCTTGAGTCCCGACAGGAACGGCGCTTTCCGGGCTTGAGCGTCGAGCGCGGCTGCCATGCGGCGGCTGGCCTTGCTGTGGCCGAAATTGCCTCCCACCATCGGGCTCTTACATCGAGCGAGCCTGATTAGCGATGCCTCCCGGTCCGCCGCTGGCGGCAGAGTTGGCAATTCAGGACGAGGCTGCAGAAGCGGCCGTTTCCACCATGACCCGCAAGCTGCAAGTGAGTACGCCTTGGCCCGAAACCGTTTTACGTTGTGCGATCATGTGGGAAATCCGCAGGATTGGACCTACACTTGGCAACTCAACGATGATGTTACCCTCAGCAGCAGTTGTGGGTTTTGTCGGCGCGCCACTTTGCGCCTGACCTATGAGGTCGTCCGCGGCGACGAGTCGGCGTGGATCTGCCCAAACTGCGTCAGTCGCTACGAGATCGGCGCTACCCTTGATGGTGAGCCGATGCAGCCGAAGGCCGCCAGGGCCTATGCGCATGGCCTGACGGCTCGCCTTAAGCAGACAACCTGCCAGGAGGTTTTACGGCGCGTCCAGGCCGAAAACCCCGACCCCGAGCTTGAGGAGGTCGTGATCTATTTCGACCGAAACCTGCAGCTCTCCCCGCTCCGCGCGGCCCGGCTGTTCGCCGCCATGGTGCGTATGGGCGAGCAGATCAACGCCCGCATTTTCGAAGTGCAGACGCGCAGTAATGCCCACCAGCAGGAATTTGGTGAGCTCGGCGAAGCCGAGCGAAGCCTCGTCTGGATTGCGCTCTCACCACAGCAGCGTCGTCGGCTCGCCTCCCTCGGCTTTGCCCCTGCGGAAACGTTGGTGCACCGGACACAGGTCCGCCGGCTACCGCGCGTCGAGGTTCAGCTGTCCGCTCCGCGCAAGGCTCCCCTGACTGAGATGGCAAGTTCCGATCCAATGCTAAAAACAACGCGTTTTCAATAAGTTAGAACCTCAGCGAAAAACGCACGGCAAAATCCTGCCGCCCCGTGCCCCATTGCGAGCACGATCAGTCTCAACAATCCTAGCTCTGATGAACAACAAGCAAGGATGGGGACATGCCAGCAATCCCGCACCGAACCCGATCCGCCATGCGTTTGGCCACGAGCCTCGCCGTCGGGCTGGCCTGGCTGGGCGCCGCGCAGGCAGCCGGCCCCTATCTGCTGGGGGTTTCCGACAAACTCAACATCAAGGTTGTCCAGTGGAAGGCCGCCGATTCCACCTTCGAGGAGTGGACGGCATTGGCCGGCGAATATGTCGTCGGGGCCGATGGCAACGTCAATTTCCCCATGGTGGGCCCGACTGAAGGCGCCGGAAAAACCAGTGCAGACCTAGCCGCTGCGCTTGGCGGCGCCTTGCAACAGACCCTCGGCCTGAGCACTGCCCCGACGGTGAGCGTGGAAGTTGCCGCGTATGGCCCGATCTACGTGTCGGGCGATGTCGGCAGCCCGGGTGAGTACCCATTCGCACCGAACCTCACGGTCGTCAAAGCACTGGCCCTGGCGGGAGGCGAGCGACGCAGCGCCGAGGCGGCGTCGCGGCCCGAGAAGGAGATTTTGACCACGTCGGGTGCCCTGGATGTCCTTGAGGATGAGCACAGGCGCCTCCTGATCCGCCGCGCGCGGCTGGACGCCGAACTGGCTGGGCAGGACCAGATCACCATTCCGCCTGAGCTCGAAGGCTCAGACGGGCTCGAACCGCTGATCGCGGCCGAGACAGCCATACTGTCTGCACAGCGCCGGCAGGCCGAGGCGCAATCCACATCGCTCACCGATCAGGTGGCCCTGCTCAATAGCCAGATCGACGCCTTTGGCCAGAAGGAGACCGGCACGGAAGAGCAATTGGTCCTGGCACGCGAGCAACTCGACAAGATCACCGCCCTCTCCGATGACGGCCTGGCCCTGGCTTCCCGCGTTGCCTCGCTCCAGACCAACGTCTCGGACCTCGAGTCCCGCCTGCTCGACACGCAGACTACAGCATTGCAGGCTCGTCAGGATATCGCCGCCGCCGAACGCGAACAGGCGCGACTGACTGACCAGCGCATCTCGGACCTGACGCTTGAACGCCAGACGGTGGACGGGCAAATCGGCGCGCTCCAACTCAAGATCGCGACGCAACAGGGGCTGGTCCAGGAGGTCGCCCTTTATACTGGCGTCGCGGTGCCTGGCAATTCGGCTCCGTCATACAGCTACGTCATCGTCCGCGACGGCGAGGAGGTCCCTGCCGACCTCACCACGCCGCTTGAGGCCGGCGATGTCGTTGTGGCAAAGCTGGAGCTTGCGCCATGATCGCGAGAACCCGCCCGCGCGCCCGAAACTTGTTGCTGCAGTTGCTGCTTGGCCCGCTCGCCCTGTCCGGAGCGGCCTATGCGCAGGAAGCAGCATTCCGCGACGACTTCGACCAGCTCGATCTGGCACGCTGGTATGTATCGGACGGCTGGAGCAATGGCAGCCATCAGAATTGCACCTGGGCTTCGGACCAGGCAAAGGTTGCCGGTGGCATGCTCAGGGTCGGATTCGCCCCCGTCCCCAAAGGGGATCGCCCGTATCGGTGCGGCGAAATCCAGACCCGCAAGGCCTATGGCTATGGAACCTTCGAAGCTCGCCTCAAGACGCCGTCGGGCTCTGGACTGAACGCAGCGTTTTTCACCTATATCGGGCCGCAGCAGGGCAAGCCGCATGACGAAATCGACTTCGAAGTGCTGCTGCGCGACATCAACCAGGTCGATACCACCACCTTTGTGAACGGCAAGAGTGGTGATGGCACGACCGGCGCAGGACAGTCCCACCCCCTGCCCCACGCTTCCGACGCCGACTTCATCACCTATGCCTTCACCTGGGAGGCGGACCGCATCCGCTTCTACATCGACGGCGAGCTTGTTCGCACCATGGACGAGCCGGCGACTATCCCGAGCAACCCCCAGCGCATCTTCTTCAGCCTGTGGGGCTCGGACACCCTGACCGATTGGATGGGCGCCTTCGCGCCTGTCACAACCCCCATCGCCATGGAGGTGGACTGGGTGGCCTACACGCCATCAGGGTCGGACTGCGCCTTCGACGAATCCATCCTGTGCCAAGACAACGAGGACAATTGATGAAACTGGTGTTCTTTCGCGGCAAGGTGCCGAATTTCGGAGACGAACTGAACTTGTACGTATGGCCGGCGCTGCTGCCGTCCGGGTTTCTCGACGAGGACGAGGGCGAGCTCTTCGTTGGTATCGGCTCCATTATCGGCGACCATCTCCCCGCCCGATCCCGCAAGTTCGTCATGGGCTCCGGCTATGCCGGCTATATGGGCCTGCCGGATGTGCATGACGGCACCTGGGACATCCGCTTCGTGCGCGGGCCCAATACCGCCAAGACGCTGGGGATCGATCCCGGCCTGTCGATCTGCGACAGCGCCATCCTGCTGCGAGCCATGGAGCTCCCCGCGCCAGACGAACGCGTCGGCGTCGCCTTCATGCCGCATTACGAGAGCCTCGAGCGCGGCAACTGGGCCGAAGCTTGCCGCTTGGCCGGCATTACGCTGATCGATGCCACCGAGCCCGCGGAAAAGGTGCTGAGCCAGATCGCCGGTGCCCGCTTGCTCATCACCGAGGCGATGCATGGCGCCATCGTTGCGGATGCCCTGCGTACCCCCTGGATTGGCGCTCGCCCGATCTATGGTGGCCACCACAAGAAATGGCTCGACTGGGCGGGCGCGCTTGGGATCGACGTGCGGCTTAACACGCTCAAACCCACCAGCGTTCTCGAACACTATATCGGCAGGACCGGCCGCGGCGGCAGCCTTGGCAAGGTCGGCCGCTTCAGCGCATCGCCATGGGCGGGGATTCCAAACCGGATCTTTACCGAGCAGGCCGCCCGGCATCTGGATGGAATGTCCAGACTCGAACCCCAATTGAGCGGTGATACGGCAATCCGCGAGGTAACCGATCGCGCCCTGGCCGCTGTCGACGGGTTCGTTCGCAGTCGCGTAGCAGCTGCCTAGCGCCGCCGACGGACGAAGGCCGCCATGGTTTTGAGCCGTGGCGCGCCGAGGAAAACAATGACGGCGCCGTAGCTCAACGCTGCGGCGCCTACCGTTGCAGCCAGCCGAAATAGCGGATCGGCGGCCGCCAGTTCATGCTGCACCAGCCAGCCGCAACCACCCATCACCAGCGTCGCCGCCACCGGCAGCGCAAACGACCCCAGATATGACCAAAGCGAAATGCCCAGCAGCCGCACCACCATGTGCAGCGTCGGCAACCAGATGAGTATGTTTAGAATGACCAGCGATGTGGTCAGCGCCACCACGCCCCATCCCGAGAACAGGAAGATATACAGCACCGTCACGGCCTGCTTGCCCAGAATGTAGTAAAACCACAAATCCGCCTGCCCCTGGCTGCGGATCAGCGATGACTGCAGCGTGCCCACGGCGGTCAGCAGGCCTAGGACGCAGAATGCCTGTACAACCGGGACGGCCGACACCCACGCTTCGCCGAAGGCGAAGGGAATGAGGTCGGGCGCGATCAGTGCCAGGCCCGCAAATACCGGAAATGCCACGACCGAGGAGGCGAAGGTGCCCAGGAGGTAGGCCTCTCGCAGCTTGGCGGGTTCGCGCTGCATCGACGACAGCAGCGAATAGGAGACCAGGTTGAGCGCACCAGAAATGAGATCGGTCAGAATCTGGAAAATGCGGCGGGCAAAGCTATAGATGCCCAGCCATGCCGGCCCCATCAACGCACCAATGAGCAACTGATCAAGGTTGATGGTGGTGATGAAGTGATTGCCCGTCGAGAACAGACCAAAGGCCCGAAGCTCGCGGAGTGCGCTCCGCTCGAACCGCAGTCCCGGCCACCAGCGAGCGCCCGCTAGAGCGCCAAAACAGGCGGCAATCGCGCCTGCCAGTTGAGAGAATGCAAGAGCCCACAGCCCAAAGCCTGCCCACAGCAGGCCAAGGCAGGCGACCGCTGTGACCACCGATGCCGCCGTCGTTCGCAAGGCCAGCATCTTGAAAGACATGGTGCGCACGATCAGCGCATTTGGTACCGCTGCCGCCATGTCGAAGATGACACGTGCAGCCACAAGCGGCAGTAGCGAGACCAGCAACGGCTCGCCGAAGGCGCCGGCAATGACGGGAGCCGCCGCGCACAGCGCCGCAAAGATGAGCAGTGCCGCGCCGAGGCACAGCCAGAAAACGGTGTCGAGGTGCGCCGGAGAAACCTTCTCACGCTGAATCAAGGCCTCACGAAAGCCGGCGGGCGCTATTGCGACCCCGACGCTGGCTATGCTCACGGCGAAGGCGACGAGACCGAACTCAGCCGGCGACAGCACGCGCGAACTCGCCAGGAACACCAGAAAGCCGAGTGCCGCGGGAACGAAGCTGCTGACCAGCGACCAGAGCGTGCCCTTGATCGCGGCCGAGGCCCGGCCGGTGCTGAGGTGATCGCGGTGGGACCCGGCTTGGGTGGAAACGGTCATGCGCGGAGAACTGGCCGCCGCTGGCTGTCACGCGAAGCGACGAAGCGGTCGAACTCTGGGGTCAGGCGCCCCAGGGTGCGGATCATCACACCCCGGCCGCGCAGGCGCAGCGCATCGAGCGGTGACACATGGCCGGCAAGGCCCTGATCGATCAGAGCCTTGCCCACATGCTCCGCCCGCACCCCGATCGAGGCGGCAAAGCGCGGATTGGTCATGAACGCGGCCCGATGTTCGGCGCTGCTCTCGTTCCACACCTTCTGCCGCAGGGCCTGCACGGCCCGCTTGAGATCCAATTCGCGCCGGAAATATCCCGCTGCGAGCTCCGCGTTGCGGGTGGTTTGCTCGGCATTCTCCGCCCAGACCGCCAGCGGCTCCATGGCCACATAGACCGGCTCGGCGATGGAGTAGGTCCGCAAATATTCCTGCAACGTGGCCGTGCAGGCATATCCGATTTCCAGCGGCGACCGCGCCCGCACCGACCAGAACAGGCCGCCATTGGAGACGCCAATGCCGGCTAGCAGCGCCAGTCGAAACTCGTCGGCCGGATAGAGGCCCTCGGTGAACAGGTCGTCGAGCACGCCCATTGTGCCGATACTGGCGGCGGCCGTGCCGCTGGCCTGTTCGATCACCTGGTTGCGCAGCACAATCTCGACGCCTTCACGGCGCGCCAGCGCGATGTTGGCCGCGCAGAAATCGGGCAGGATGAAATTGTCATCTTCCACCACGCAGAAGAACTCCGCCCCATGCGGATTGTCGGCAGTGAAGCAGTGGTCGATATTGCGCGAGGCAAACAGCTGCGGTTTGTTGGCGGTATAGCGAATGCGCGGATCCCCAAGCTCGGCCACGACAAACCGCCCCGCCTCGGATGGATCGTCGTCGAAAACGTCGCAGACCCAGTGCGTTGAGGTCTGCGCGATCATCGATTGCAGCGCGCGGCGCAGTGCCTCGGGGCGCTTATAGGTTGGGGTGCGGAAGTGGACGAGGTCGGGCTGGTGCTGCGACATGACTCAGTACTCCTCTGGAACGGGGTCGCCGCGGCGCGACGGCGTTTTGCTCACGCAGGGCAATGAGCCCGGCCGCGGCATAGATCAGGGTGGCGACACCCATGATCGAGCGAATGGAAAATTCGAAGAACACTTCGACCTCGATGAAGCTTCGCAGGATCATCAGCGTCTGCAGCGAAAGCAGCAGCGCATTGGGGGCGTTGGGGCGGGAAAGAGTGTAGACGGCCATAAGGATAGCGCCGCCATACATGATGGCCACCTGCAGTCCGAGGCCGATCAGGCCGATCTCGACGGCGTTGGAAATGTAGGTGTTGTGGAAGTTGAACCCGGCGCCTGAGGGCACGTCAAACATCGCCCACAACTCTTCGGCGGGCGCGAATCCGATCACCCAGAATGCCCGATAGCCCAGACCCTGCAGCGGCCGTTCTGCTATATAACTCAGGCCTGTAGCCCACAGATCGGTGCGGCCGGTCAGTGTCGCGTCCTTGCCTGATCCCTCGAGAATGCCGGCGAGGAGCGCATCGCCGGTGGTAAGAACGACCACCACAAAGGCCGCGCCGACGATGGCCAGCATGGCGAACATGAACAGTTTCTGAACGCCGGTCAGACGCACGGAAAGGATGCTGAACAACACGATGGCGGCACAGGGGGCGACCATCAGGCTGGCGCCCGCCGATTGTGCCAGCACCAGCAGTGGCGCCGAGGCGATTACTCCAGCCATTCCCGCAAGCCGTAGCAGCCAGTGCGACTTGCTGTCCGCCGCCACCGCGATCGCGATGAGCGCGAAAACCGCGATATGGGCGGCAAAGGCGTTCTTGCTGCCGAAGACGCCGAGCCAGGCGCCCCCTGTGCCGGTGCGTCCGAACAGAATGCTGGCGATGACGCCGATGCCATAGACGAGGAACATCAGGCGCATCAGTGACGTCGTCGACAGGCGCCCGGTCATCACGATGGCGACGATGAAGGTGAACCCCAGCTGCGCGCCATAGCGCAGCGAATTGGCCGGATACTGCGACCACAATGCCGTCAGGATGCAATAGGCGGGCAGCAGCAGCACGAACCACCAGCGGCGGACACTGTCGATACTGGCCGGCACGTTGCTGACAATGAGCAGGCCGCCGCAGGCCATGAAGGTCAGCGCGGCAAGCGGCCCGAACATGGCGTTGAGCACCAGGGCGGCAAAAGCGCCAAAAATCAGCAGATAGGCGAGGTCCACGGTCAGCCGGGGCGGCAGTGCGGTCATGACGCCTCCCGCAAGGCATCGGCATCGGCCAGCATGACCTCGGGGATGAAACCGGCGGCATAGCGACCGGCCTGGTCCAGGGCCACGCAGCGCGTACCGGCATAGGAGGCGAGCTCGCGCCAGACGCCACGCGGGCGCGGCGCCGACCAGTCGACCAGATGCGGTGGAACATAGTCCGGCACCACCCTGTTCGCGCCGGTGCCGCCCTGCCCTCCCAGAACCAAGGGTTCCGAATGGGCGGGACGCTTCTTGTCGCCGCCGCGGTGGCGCCGGCCTTCCAGGAACGAGCTCCAGAGCCGGCCGAGATGGCCGGGGTTTCGCCCCACCAGGCCTAGCGCCTGCCCCACCCTCCTGCCCTTGATGCTCGAGACGAGCTCCTCGTAGGACAGACCCCGCTGCAACGCCGCCAGCCGCGTTGCGAGGGCAGCGGCAAGCTCGACAGGAAAGGGCCGGTGAGCGGCGACAAAGGCCAGCTGCCGCTCGACCATGGCTCGCATGTCATCCACCGAGAGGCGGTGTGAAATCGAGGCGGAGTGGCGCCGATAGAGATAGAGCGGCTCGGGCGCGACAACCATGCGGGCACCATCAACCAGCAGCCGCAGGACGAAATCGTAGTCCTCGCCGATCCGAAGAGCCTCGTCGTAGCGCGCATTCCTGAGCCGTTCGGCGCGGATCATCGGCTTGAGGTAGCCCAGCGATGGCGAGCCATCGAGGCCGGCCAGGACCCATTGCATGGGGGAGACCGAGAAGCTGGCATGGGCGTCCGGACCCAGCATCAGCTTGGGCGAACTGCCGTCTTCGTGGAACAACAGCAAATCGTCGGCGACAATGTCGGCATCGTGCCGCTCGGCGACCGAGAGCAGGCGCTCAAAGCGCTCGGGATGGATGATGTCATCGGAATCCACGATGGCGATCCACTCGCCGCGCGCCAGATCGAGCGCCCGGTTCCGGCAATGGGCCGGGCCGCGATTGGCCTCTGCCTCAGCCATGCGAATCCGGGAATCGTCGGCCATCATCGCCCGCACCAGGGCAACGCTATTGTCACGCGAGGCATCGTCGCTGACGATTACCTCGATATTGGCGATCGTTTGACCCAGGACGGAGCGGACGGCGGGCACAATGCGCCCGCCAGCCTGGAAATTGGCCATGATGACGGAGATGAGCGGCCCGCCCCTGCCCCGTTGATCTGCCGACTGCATCTGCCCCACCGCCTAGGCAACGCTCTCGCCGGGCTCTGCTTTAGGCGCGAGGGTGCGATCCACCTGCCCCAGCAAGTCCTCAAGCCGCTGGATCTGGGTATCGAGCTGCGCCATGCGCTGCCGGGCACGTGACCCATTCTGCTCAGCCGACCCGATGGCGCGCTCGTCGAGCGGGTCGCGTCTGCCATACTCGGCCGAGTTGTCCATCAGCGTGGCGGCCTGGGCATAGTAGAAATTCATGCGCTGGCCGAGGCCATCGCGCTCGCGGCGGGCATCGGCCAGGGCCATGGCGATGGCGTTGCTGATGGTACCGAAGCGCGCCTCGTCGGTCTCCGCATCCCGACCGGGATTGCGAGACCGAAATGCGCGCGGACGTATGGAAAACATTGCCATGGTCATCTCCTCAGCGGCTGCCGGTGCGCATGATGACGACCTTAACGGTCTTGATCAGGATCACGAAGTCCCCGAGGAACGACCACTCACGAACATAGAGGCTGTCGAGCTGGACGCGCTGGTCGTAATCGACATCGTTGCGACCACTGACCTGCCACAGACCCGTAATTCCCGGGCGAACGGCCGAGTAGTGCTCGATCTGATCGGCATAGCGAACCACCTCGTCCTGTACGATGGGCCGTGGGCCCACCAGGCTCATCTCGCCGCGGATCACGTTGATCAGTTGCGGCAATTCATCGAGGCTGGTCACGCGCAGGAAACGGCCCAGTGGTGTGATGCGAGGATCGTCCCGCAGCTTCTGCGTCGCTTCCCATTCGGCCCGCGCCTGGGGGAACATTTCGAGGTGCTTTTGAAGCGCTTCCTGGGCATTGACGACCATGGAGCGGAACTTGAGGCATTTGAAGCGCTTGCCACTCTGACCGATCCGCTCATGCGAGAACAGGATGGGACCCCGGTCGGTGGAAAACATCATGACGGCGATGAAGAACATCGCCGGCAGGGCGAATATCAGCATGATCGAGGCGGCCGTGATATCGAACGCCCGTTTGGCGCCGGTACCCCGTCGCGCGCCGTATTTGGAATCGAGGTCTGATGAACCGACTTCAGCATTTGTGATCGACATGATGTTCTCTCGCGAAGTTTGAAGCCTTGATACAGCGGCGCTCGATTGTCTTTCCGGGCATGTAACATCGTTCGCGAAAGCGCAGGCGCTCACGCGGAACCATGGTCCTTCGAACATCTAATCTGTCCCCCGGCCACTCACGCCGGGTTCGCCGCACTTTTGGCAAGGACGCTTCCGTGGCTGGATTGCGCATCACCATGGAGAGAGGCAAACATGATCGGATTGGCGTGGCAACGCCGGGTGCGCATAGCTGCAATGCGCCTCTCAGCCACAAATTCTCCCCAAAGCGACGGGGTCAGCACCAGGCAAATCACCCCGCCAAGTGCAGGGACGGGGCGCTGGCTACCACTGAAAAGACTATCGTTTCGGCTATTCTATGCCGAAGCCCCGGGGCAAGTAATGCCGAGCGGTAGCTCAAAGGAGCTCAGCTCACCAATTGAACAGGAACACCATGCCGTTCCACAGCAGATAAATGCCGACCCAGGCAAGCGCCATGACCCCGATGGCGACGAGCCCCCAAGGCCATGGAAACACCGCGCGCTCCCTTCCCCGGGGAACGGCTGTGATCGGCGCCTTGCGCAACTGACCCTCTTCGGGTCCCTTTGGCTCCACGAAAACCTCCCATAGCCACCCAGCAGTCCGGCAAGCGTCGCCTGCGCCTATGCCCGAAGGCTGGGTAGCACGGGGCAGTAAATACAACCCTCATGCTCGCGGCGAAATAGCTCTCGCGATCACGACTGCGTTGGGTTCCAGGCCGTTCAACGCCAGAAGGGGCGCAAGATGTAGCGCCGCCAGGTTATTTCCTTCGCGCCGGCTCTTCAACAATTTTACTTGCCAATTCTGGAACCCACGACGAAAGCACACCTGACGGGGAGCTGAAAATGAGGCCGAAATCCGCTTGAATGCCTGCCAATTGGGCAAATTCGATTAGCAGCATATCTGCAATTGAGCTATGCGACGACATTTGGAGTTTGAGCTAGATCGACTTGTACGGAGATGGTCCAATCCTCTCGGCTTACACAGAATAAGGAGAGTGAATTGTCCAAACGTGTAAAAACTGCAGTTTTCCCGGTGGCAGGACTGGGAACCCGATTCCTGCCTGCGACCAAGGCAATGCCCAAAGAAATGCTCACGGTCGTCGACAGGCCGCTCATTCAATACGCGGTCGACGAAGCCCGCGATGCGGGCATCACCCACTTCGTCTTCGTAACGGGCCGCAACAAGGGCGTCATCGAGGATCATTTCGACCGCCAGTTTGAACTGGAAGCCACGCTGGAAGCGCGTGGCAAGACGCGCATCCTGAGGGATCTGCAGAAGGACCTGCCGTCGGCCGGGCGAACAAGTTTCACCCGGCAACAGGAGCCGTTAGGCCTGGGTCACGCCGTGTGGTGCGCCCGCGATATCGTCGGCGACGAACCATTCGCCCTGCTGCTGCCCGACATGCTTTTCAAGGGCCGTCGCGGCGTGCTCAAGCAGATGATGGAAACCTATGAAGTGACCGGTGGCAATGTCGTCGCCGTCGAAGAGGTGCCGCTGGCCGAAGTGTCCTCCTACGGCGTGGTGGGCCGCGGTGAAGGCGACGATAACAGCTTCCGCATCAGTGGCATGGTCGAAAAGCCTGCTGCCGCTGACGCGCCTTCGAACCTAATCATCTCCGGCCGCTACATCCTGCAGCCGGAGATTTTCACGCTGCTGGCGGACCAGCCGCGCGGGGCCGGAGGAGAAATCCAGATAACCGACGCCATGCAGACGCTGATGCAGCAGCAGCCCTTCGTCGGCGTGAAATATGAAGGCCAGTCATTCGATTGCGGGTCGAAGATCGGATTCCTCACCGCCAATGTCGCCTATGCGCTCGACCGGGAAGATATCGGCGACGACTTCCTGGCCGCGCTGGCCAAGATCGGACTGCACAATGCCCTGATGGAAGGCTTCAAGATCGCTGCGGAGTAACCGCCCGATGACGGCGCCCTAGTTGGGCGCCGTCTCCATCCGCTGCTCGGCCTGGTAGGCGAACCGCTCCAGCCCACCAATGTCTGTAAACCTCGGCAGTGCGTTCAAATCCACCTTGTTGAGCACCACGCCAACAACATAGTCGGCCAGTTCCGGCTCCTGTTCCAGCAAACCCATGAGCAGCCGACGGGGCGTCTTGCCCCACTCCGCCACGAGGATTCCCCCATCCGTGAGCGGCAGTACCGACAAGGCGTCGACTACCAGCGCCAAGGCCGGCAAGTCGAGGATCACGTAGTCGAACTGACCACGGGCTTCGGCCAGCACCTTCTGCATGATGATGCCCGACAGGTCCCCACCGCCGGCCTCCGGCGCCGAAGCAGACAGGCTGGCTATCCCCGTCTCACCGTCGGTCACGACCACCTTGCGCCAATCACCCATTTGCGAGGGCAGGACGCGCACCGGCATCGCCCTGCGGCCCTGCGGCGTAATCTCGTCGGCGTTGATCATCAAGACGCGTGAGCCAGAAGCGGCCAGCATTTCCGCAAAGGACGCCGCAAAGGTAGATTTCCCTTCCCCCGGCAAGGCCGACAGCACGCCGATAACAGTGGTTCCGCGGTCCGCCACCGGCTGCAGCACAAGGCGCGCCGCCCTTAATGTCTCCATGTATGGCCGGCCCCAGCGTGGGCCGCTGCGCTGGCCGAAGGCGCTGCGGACCAGCGTGCTGACCGTCCGGCGGTGCGCGGCCTGCGGCGCGCCGGTACCGAGCTGCAGCGTCGGGAAATACCCCAGGAAACGAAGGCCCAGCTGGCGCCTGACCTGGGAGCCGACGCGGAATCCACGCTCGCGCAGTTCGATGATCGTGGCCAGCATGGTGCCGAGGAACGCGCCGGCAATGAGAGCAGCGGCTACGATGACCAGAGTCTTAGGACTGGATGGCTGCTCGGGCAACAGAGCATCGGTCACGATGCGGATCGAGGGGATCGGGAAGCTCTGGCGTTGTACCGATTCCTCGTAGCGCAGCAGATAACTGTTGTAGAGCGATCGCAGGGCGTCAGAGCGCTGCTGCAGCTCGTTGAGCCGCACCTGCTCCTGGCTGATCGAGCCGGCGCTTTGCCCCTCCGTATCGATATCGCGTCGCAGACCCGCCTCCTGCTGCGTGGCGATGGAGAGCTGCGTGCGATATTGCTCATCCAGGTTCTGCAGCAAGGCGTAGATACGGCTATCGAGCCCTGCTTTTTCCGCGGCCAGAGTCTGCAGCTGAGGGTGATCCTCCCCGAAACTGGCACGGACTTCCGCGATGCGACTGATGAGCGCCGCTGACTGGGTGCGCAGCACCGCGATTTCGGCCGGATCGGCCTGCGTTCCGCTCAAAAGCGATACATTGGCCGCTGCAGCCTCCGGTCCAGCCGCAACCACGGTCTTCAACTGATCCGACAGCGCGCGCAGGCGGGCCGTCTCCGCCTGCGCCTCCGCCAACTGGTTGGACAGGGCCTCGATGCGCTGGTTGGTCAGGTTGGTATCCTGCCCGACCGACAGGCCCGTCTGCCGCCGATATTGTTCGATGGCCAGGCTTGCGGCCCGCTGGCTCTCGCCAATTTCGGCCAGCCGTTGCTGCAGCCAGTCCGATGCCGCGCTGGTTGCCTCAAGCTCGGCATTAAGCTGGTCCTCAAGCAGTGCCTCGGCATAAGCGCGGGCAATGCGCTGCGCCAGTTCCGGGGTCGCTGCCTCATAACCCACCCGGATGATCGAGCTGCGGCCCATGCGATCGACCTGCACATTGGCGCGCAGCATGCCGACCACCTCTTCGAGGCTGGCCTCGAGACTGGCGGGACGCGAGGCGTTGCCAAATGGCAGAAGCCCGCGCACCCGTTGACTGAACGACGGCGGCGGGTTGAGGAACTCCTGGTCCGACATCAGATTTTGGGCCTCGGCCACGGCGGTGGCCACGCGGCTGGACCGGAGCACCTCGATCTGGTTGAGAACCTGCGCCTCCATATCTACGCTGCTGGTTGCCGGCTCCCCTTCCCCGGCGGCTTGCTCGAGGTTGCGGTCGAGCAGCACTTGGCCGGCCGACAGGTAACTGCGCGGCGCCAGCGAGAGATAAAATGTGGCGAGGATCAAGGTCGCCAGGACGCAGAAGCCCAACACCACCGCATGCCGGCGAAGCAGCGAAATGACCCGCTCAAGATCGATCGTCTTAAGGTCCGACGGCAGAGGCGCCAACGTCTCGGGATAGCCAGTTTTTTCAAGCATAGTTTGAACTCCGCCGTTGGGCCGGGAGGAAAGGGAGGTCACCGGGGCGCCGGTTGTCCGTAGTGGACGGCCTGGCGCACACCCAGGATGCCCCCGGCCACGCCGACATGAAGTACGGCGCGCAGCCAGTTCCGGCGCCGCAGCACCGGGGAAAATACAGTCAGCGCAGTCATAGCGCCGCAATAGGTGATCTTAGTGGCGACGATGACCAGGGATTTGGCCCGTGAGCCCGCCTGCAACATGCCATGGGTTTGCCCGAAACGCAGGCGCCGACGGACCAGCCAGTCCATGCTGGCACGATCTGATGGCACGGGCTCCTCGACCATGGCGTCCTCGGCATATGCAATAGCGCCGGCCAGCGCGGTCAGCCGATAGAAGAAGTCGGTGTCTTCGCCGCCTGATTTACCCAGGGCCAGATCGAAGCGCAGGTTCTTGTATGGCACGGTCCAGCGGATCAGCACGTTGCAGGTATAGCCCGTGCGGATTGTGCCGCCGACAAAAACGGGGCGGGTGGAGTGAAAATCGCCGTCCACCATCCAGCCGGGGGCATCAGGACCGTAGACGGCGCGTACCGGCCCCAGAACGGCGGCCGCGCCGCTGGCTTCGGCCTTGTCGACTAGTGCGGTGACCCAGCCCGATGTCACCACCTCGTCATCATCGACAAAGGCGATGTAATCGGCATCCGCCTGGTCCAGACAGGCATTGCGCGCGATGCAGATATTGGACGCCGGCGCGTGCACGTAGATGATGGGAAAGGCCACCTTTTGCCGCATGGTGTCGACCAGGTCACGCGCCGATGGGACCTCGTCATTGTCGGCAATGATGACCCGGATCGCGTGTCCTCCCCCGTCGAGCCGGGCGATCGACTCCAGCGTCTGGACCAGGAAGGTCCGGCGAAAGGTGCAGATGCAGATGTCCACGCTGGCCATGGCGGTCACACCGCCGTCTCACGCCGGAACGGCTGTTGTGCGACATGGACCCAGAAGCCGGCCGACCATGCAAGATGCATGATCATCGCCGCCAGACCCACCAGCGGCGACAGCAGCATCGGCATCTCATATTGCGGGTGGTGCTTCTGCGCGGCATGCATGCCCAAGGCGACGCAACCCACCCCCCAGATGGCCAGCGGCACGAGAAACGCCCAATGCCAGATCGATAGCGCGGCCAGCAGCACGACCGGCAGGATGGCCAGCGGCACCATCTGGCGGAGACGTGGCCGCATGCGGTGTTTGAGGATGTTGCGCGCCCTGCCCCCGCCATAGCCGAAATACTGCCTGAACAGGCCTGTAGCCGTGGAACGGGGGTAGTAGGTCATGCCGGTGCGGTCGGTGAGCCAGATCGCGTGACCCGCCTGCCGCAGGCGGTGATCGAGCTCGGCGTCCTCATTGAAGCGGAAGCTCTGGTCATAGCCGCCGACACCGCGAAAGGCCTCGACGCGCATGAGGGCATGGTGACCATGATCGACCGGCCCGTGGCCCTTGCCGGTGCGGTGCGCGGATCCCCCCGTGCCAATGGCCGAATTCTGCGCCGTTGCGACGGCACGCTGGAACGGTGCGACACCGACCGTAGTCATGGGCACCACGATGCTGCCGACCTGCCGCTCCTCGGCCTCGGCCACCAGCATTCGGCAATAGTGGGAGGGATAGGCGCCGTGCGCGTCGATCCGGATCAGGTAATCGGCGTCATCGCCAAATTCCTGAACGGCCAGATTGATGGCCGCGCTCTGGATGCGTTGGGGATTATGGATCAGAGACACGCGCGGCGACGATCGAGCGCGTCGCTCCACGATGTCTGTTGTGCCATCCGAACTGCCGCCGTCGGCCACGATGACGCGTGCGTCGAGCGCCTCGGCCTCGACCAGCAGGGCCTCCAGCAACGGGCCGATATGGCGCGCCTCGTTCAGGGTCGGTACTACGATGATTGTGCGGGCACTCATGCGGCGGCCTCCAATGCAGGCTGGACAGATCTGACGCCTGCAAGACGCCTGACCAGCTCCGCGCACTCATTCTCGTCGCAGCGGAATGTTGCTGGCGGCTGGTTGGCAACAGCAGCGGCCAGGTCCCGCATGCGTTCGGCCGTCATCCCTTCGAACAGGGCGACAAGGGTCTGATGGGAGACATCCGGCACCACAATGCCAATACCGAGCCGCTGGATGAAATCGGCCGTTTCGGTGCCAGCAAGCGCGATCGGGATCGCACCATTGAGGCACCCCTCGTAGAGGCGGTTGGGCAGCAGCCAGTTCGAATTGAGCCCCTCTTCGAAGAAATCGATGGCCCAGGTGAAGTGCACGCCGGAATACAGCGGCGCCAAATCGTCGGGGTAGCGGAACGGACCGGCATATTCGAGATGGGGCGCAGCGCCGACCGTGCCATGAAAATCGTCGAACTCGATCAGCGCCGGTCGGCCACTGAGCGCAATTTCGAGGCGCCCGTTGAAATGTCGCGATAGCACATCAAGCGCCGCCAGCGATTTGCGGCAGCGCAGGGCACCGAACCAGCCGATGCGAATGGGATTGGCCTCGCCGATCAGCGCCGGGTTTCGGCCAGCCTCGCCGAGGTCAGGCGCAAACACCTTGTTCTCGACCAGCAATGCGGGAAGCGCCCCGATCTCGTTGAAGTGGTTGCGCAGGAAGGCTGGCGAGCTGGTGATGAGCGTATCGACGTGCCGCATCAGCCTTTGCTCGACCGAACGCATGATCCGGCCGATCCGGTCTTGCCGCAGCATCAAGCGATGAATGTCGAGGCATTCGTAGACCAGCAGGGGCGGCCTATCCCAACGACCGAGCAATCGGTTGGCGACCCCAAGCATTTCAAGATTGCGCGCCACGATCACATCGGGCCGGGCGAGCGATTGCGACCAGCCGCGAGCGCCCGCGGCGGCGCGCGCAGTTGCAGCGAGCCGATGCAGCATCCGGCCATCATGGGTGACATCGAGTTCCAGCACGGTATCGAGCGGGAGATTGGGGCTCGGCGCGTCGCCACGACGGAAACCGGCGATCTCCACCTCGGCTCCACCCGCGCGAAACATGGCGACGCGCCGCTCCACCGCGGGATCCGAAAGGTTGTGAACCAGGTACAAAATCCTTGGCAACGAGGCGCCTCCTGTTCCAGGCAACGAGCCGGCGTTATGGCGCGTCGGCGGTTCCCTCCACCGAGGCGCAGGAATGAACAGGCAGTTGAAGACGCATGGCCGGGACGGTCAACGTGACCTGGGGTGACGCTGTGATGCGCCCGGCGCATGCCACGAAAGTGCCCCAATCCGCGTTCGCCGCACAGACGAGCGCGGCCGGCGAGGATATCGGCCGCCGCCGGCTTCGTGGATAGAAAGGGGACGTGGCCGAGACCCCGCGCGACTTATGCTGGCTCAACCGCCTTGTCGCGGGTGCGCCACGCGCCGTCCTGCCACTCCCGCACCGTGATGACGATGCGGTCCTCCCCGACATTGATGATGTTGTAGGCGTTGGGCTCGCCGCGCAATCGGGTGGAAATGGCTGACGAGGCCTGAGCGACCAGGATTGGCGCCACGGAGGATCGGCTGAGCCCGACGGGCTCCCCCTCGCGCGCGGCCGATAAGGCCTCGTGCTTGCGTACATAGGACAGATGGAAATGGCCGGACAGGACCAGCCGCACGCCCACCTTGGCGAAGGTCGCCAGTGCCTCGTCCGCCCGTTTCACCCGCTTGGTCTGCTGCACCATCGGTTCGGTCGGAAACAGCAGGGGGTGATGTGCCACGATAATCCGCAACGCGTCGGGCGATGCGGCTTCGAAACGGGTAGCAAGATCCTCAAGCTGGTCGGAGGAGATAGTACCGTGGCCCCAGTTCCATTCGAGTCGCGCCCGGCGCGAGGTCCGCAGCCCCACCAGAACCACCCCGCCCATCTCGAGGAATGGCTCCGTGTCGGGCGAGATATATCGACGATATAGCCCATAGGGATCGATGAAACGGCGCAGGATATTGATCGCCGGCACGTCGTGATTGCCCGGCACCGCGAAAATGGGAGCATGAAGCTGGTCGAGAAAAGCCCTCGCCTGCTGGAACTCCCGTTTCGTCCCCACCTGGGTGAAATCCCCGCTGGCCACGACAAGGTCCGGCTTCTGAGCGTTGATGTCGTGGGCAAACCCCTCTGCCAGGGCCTCGTCATGGTGTCCAAAATGGAGGTCCGATAGATGCAGGATCTTCACTGGACAACCTCCTCGACTGCCGCGCTGGGCTGCGCAATCACCGAAAGCGCCTTGGACCGGATGGAGAACTCCAGTGGCGTGTGAAGGGTTTCAACTTCCCCGTCGAACATGACCTTGAGCAGTTCCTTGTGCGTGGTGATGGTCACCGCGTCGACGCTCTCGATGGAGAGTGCATCGTCGTTTCGCCAGTGCCCCAGCAGCATCGACACGCTCAGTCTGATGACATCCATGGGGGTCAGATGTCGAAGAATGTAGAGCGTCAGCTTGCCTTTATCGAGCGATGAGCGGGAGAAAAAATGCCCCAGCCCCTCATCATAGGAATTGCTGGCCACGGCTATGGACTGCACGCGCTCGATCCGCGTTTCGCCATCGGGCGTCCGGATGAGAACGGCCATGCGTTTTGCCCGCTGCAGGCGGCGCAGAAAGTAGCGCAGGAAGCCGATTTTTGCGCCGATGCCGGACTGGCCCCGGATGTGCTCCCGCCCGGCGGCCACCGCCGGAATGACCCCAACCACCACCTTGTGCAGGAAGGTGCGGCCATTGACTTCGCCGACATCGATGAGTTGCGGCTCCCCGGTGGCCAGCGCCTCCACCGACCGTCGGATTTCGAGCGGGATGTTGAGGTCCTTCGCCAGCGCATTGACCGTTCCAAGGGGCAGGATGGCCAGACTTTTCTGCGAGCCCGTCAGCGCCTCTGCAATCGCGGTGACTGTGCCATCGCCTCCGGCTGCCACGACGATACCAGCCGGCCCCGCGACGGCATCCCCGACCCGCTCATGCAGCGGCACGTCGCTGCGCGCATCCACGTGGCAGCGCAGGCCGGCATCCTCGAACATGCCGCGCAGCGCCTCTGCCGTCAGTCCCTGCGCGCTGGCCGTTCCGGCACGCTCGTTGAAGATGACGTAATAGTCGTAGTCCTGCATCGCGGAAGCACCCTGCTGATTCGCAGGATGCAATGGATGGCGACGCACTCCGTTGCATGGGGTGGCTAGTAAACTATGGCAAATGCCACGGCGGAACGGCCGCGCAACTCAAAGCTTGCGAGGGGACCGCCGACCTCTGACGCGTGCGAAGCCCCGGCCTCAGCTACTTCGCCCCGACCGGCTGCGCCCCCAATGCCTCGGCCACCGCCAGGTCGGCCATTGCCAGCGCCGCCTCGCGCGTCCTGGCAGCGGCAACGAAGCGGCCATTGTGGCAGAAGCTGGCGCCGGCGACGCCACTGGCGGCCTCCAACTCGCCATTGGTCAAACCTGCCCAAGCCGCCGGTAAATCTGCGCGCACGTCAAAACCCTCATCCGAGCGACGGATCGTGGTCAGGCACCAATCCTTGTCGCGCGGATGCACCACGAACAGCAAATGGTCGGCGCCGGCCTTCTCGATCGCCGGCCGGAACGGCATGCCCATGGGAAGCTCCAGCACACGCCCTGCCCCGGTTGCGACAATGGCCTGCTGCACTACCGTCTCGGCCCGCAGCTTGGCCGCGCGACGGGCAATGGCGGCCTCGAGGAAACTGCGGGCAATGGCCAGTGCGCTCTGAAACGCGTTGCCCTCCGCATCCGGGTCGGCATTGTCGAAGTCGGGCTTGAGAGTTTCAAGCAGCACCGGCAGCGTCATTCCGCCCAGGGGGCCCGATGGGCTCAACGCGCCATTGTCGGTCAGGTCGATCGGCAGCACGAAACTGGCATCGAATGCGGCATGCAAGGCGTCGACATGTGCCTCCGGCACATTCGAAGCGGCCAGATAGTCGCGGCCGAAATGCTTCCAGATCAGGCCAAACGAGCTGAACGGCTGGCCATCCTCACGCAGCGGCGCGCCGCGCTGGTGATGGTCGAAAATCCCCGCCTCGGCATCATAGGCGCCACCGACATCGTAGATAATGCGATCTGACCCCGGCGTAATCCACTCCGGCGACCGGCTGCGCACAATCCGCGCCTGAGGAAAAAGCCGCGTCAGGATCACGCTCGACAACAACTCATCGGCATGGAAGCCACCCGAATGGGTGACGAGAAAATCTGGGATCATGCGGGGATGCGCCTTGTGCGTGTAGCTGGAAGTTGGCACCAGATAGCCATTGCCGGGCGCCACCTCAACCGTCATTCACGCATCGCACGAATCCAATGGACAATTTTGACCGTTTGGTCAAAAGTAGCGTGACGCCGCCGAGCATTTGGGAGAATGGGCATGCGCTTCGGTTACAAGGCCTCGGCCGAGCAGTTCGCACCCAATACCCTGCTGAAATTTGCCATTGAGGCCGAAGAGGCCGGCTTTGAATCGGTGTTTATCAGCGATCATTTCCAGCCCTGGAAACATACCGATGGTCATGCGCCCTTCGCGCCATCCTGGATGGCCGCGGCGCTGGCGCGGACCGAAAAGATCATCGTTGGCACGTCGGTGCTGACACCGACCTTCCGGCTGCATCCATCCGTCGTGGCCCATGCATTTGGCACCCTGGGCGCCATGTTCCCCGACCGCGTCATCCTGGGCGTCGGAACCGGCGAATCGCTCAACGAGGTCCCCTCCACCGGCATGACCTGGCCTGAGCTCAAGGAACGCTCCGCCCGCCTGCGCGAGGCCGTGACGCTGATCCGCAAGCTGTGGAGCGAAGACCGCGTCAGCTTCGAGGGCGAATTCTACAAGACCCAGAACGCCACCATCTATGACCGGCCCGACCGGCCGGTGCCGATTTACCTGGCTGCTGGCGGACCGCTCAACGCCAAATATGCCGGCCGCGCCGGAGATGGCTTTATCTGCACATCCGGCAAGGGTGCCGAGCTCTACGTTGATCAACTGCTCCCCAACGTCGCCATCGGCCGCGCCGAATCCAGCCGCGAAAACCTGCCCTTCGAGCGGATGATCGAGGTGAAGGTCTCGTTCGACCCCGATCCGCAAGCCGCGCTCAACAATACCCGTAGCTGGGCCGCCCTGTCCCTGACCGCCGAGGAAAAACACTCGGTGGAGGACCCTGCCGAGATGGAGCGCCTTGCCGCGCAGCTCCCCATCGAGCGCATCGCCAAGCGCTGGATCGTCTCCAGCGATCCCGAAGAGCACGTGGCCGCCATCAAGACCTACATGAATTATGGCTTCGACCATCTGGTGTTCCATGCGCCGGGCGAGGACCAGAGCCGGTTCATCGCGCTCTATGCCAAGGAAATCCTGCCGCGCCTGCGAGCCCTGTCATAGCCATGGCGATGCCGCGCTACACGGTCTGGGGCATTCCTGGCCTGCCGGAAATCAGAGCGGGCGATGATCTCGTCGCCCTGATCGCCGCTGGCATAGAGGCCTCCATAGGCGACGATGCCGACGCCGCTTTGCGGGACGGCGACATTCTTGTCGTCACCAGCAAGATCGTCTCCAAGGCCGAAGGCATGCAGGTACCGGTCGCCGACCGCGAAAAGGCCATCGCGCAGGACACCGTCCGTATCGTGGCCGAACGCGTGCATCCAGGCGGCGTCACCCAGATCGTCGAGACGCGGCACGGCCTGGTCATGGCCGCAGCCGGCATCGACACCTCCAACGTGCCCGATGGCTTGGCGCTCCGCTTGCCGCTCGACCCCGACAGCTCCGCCCGCCTGCTCTGTGCCGGCCTCCGCTCCCGCTTCGGCGTCGCCCTCGGCGTCATCATCACCGATACGCTGGGACGGCCGTGGCGTGTCGGCCAGACCGATGTGGCGATCGGCGCCGCCGGCATCGTGGTGACCGACGACCTGCGCGGCGGCGTGGATGCCAACGGCCGGCCGCTCAGCGTCACCATCACCGTGCTGGCCGACGAACTGGCCGGCGCCGCCGACCTCGTCAAGGGCAAGGCCAGCGGCATTCCGGTTGCCGTGGTCCGGGGGCTCGCGCGCCTCGTGACCGACTTGGATGCGCCCGGCGCCCGCACACTGGTGCGCTCGGTAACCGACGATATGTTCCGCTTCGGCTCAGCCGAAGCCTACCGGCTTGGTTACGAGGCCGCACTGGCCGAGCATCGCGACGAGCCCGAAAGTCCCAATATTCCGGCCGACCGCCTCAAACAGGACTGACCCATGCGCTCCCTGCCCCATTTGCTGAGCCTTGCCGTTCTCACGCTTTCCTCCGGCATCGCCTTTGCCCAGACGGGCTACCCGCTGACCCTGGACAATTGCGGCTTCGAGGTCACCCTGGCCGCCGCTCCACAGCGAGCGTTGACCATCAAATCCACCGCGACCGAAATGCTGCTCGCTCTGGGCCTTGGCGACCGCATCGTCGGCGTCGGCTTTCAGGATGGTCCGGCGCCCGAACCCTGGACCGCCGCAGCGGCGGCACTGCCGGTTCTGTCGGACAAGCTCCCATCGCAGGAAGTGGTGCTCGAGACCGAGCCGGACTTCATCTATGGCGGCTGGGAAAGCAATTTTGCTGCCGATGGCGCCGGTGAACGCCCGACCCTCGCCGAACTCGGCATCGCCAGCTATGTGTCGCCCGCTGCCTGCCGTTCGATCAAGCCGGCCAAGCTGACCTTCGATGATGTCTTCGCCCAGATCGGAGAGATGGGTACGATCTTCGATGCCACGCCGGCAGCCGAGGCCCTGATTGCCGAACAGAAAGCCGCGCTGGCTGCGGTCCCGTCCGACACACGCGGCCTCACCGCCCTCTGGTATTCTTCCGGCACCAAGGCGCCCTATGTCGGCGCCGGCAGCGGCGCGCCGCAGATGATGCTGGAAGCGCTTGGCCTCGACAATATCATGGCCGAGGTCGACGACGGCTGGGTCGCCGCGAGCTGGGAAGCGGTGGTCGACGCCAACCCCGACGTCATCGTGCTGGTCGACGCTACCTGGAACTCGGCGGACCAGAAGAAAAAGTTGTTGGCTGAAAATCCCATCACCAGCAAGCTCGATGCCGTCATCAACCAGCGCTATCTCGTTGTCCCTTTCCCCGCCTCCGAGGCCGGTATCCGCAATGTCGGCGCCACGGCTGACATGGCGGCGCAACTCAGCGGCCTCAGCTTCGCGCCGTGAACCAGCGGACCCTGGTCACGCTCTGCCTGAGCCTGCTGGCGTTGCTCCTCGCCAGCCTGGTGCTGGCGGTGACCTTTGGGCCGGCCGATATAGCGCCTGCCGAAGTCTGGCAGGCGATCGGCTATCACCTGGGCCTCGTCGCCGAGAACCCGGTTGGTCGCCTGCGTGACGCCATCATCTGGGAATTGCGCCTGCCGCGCGTGCTCACAGCCGCCGCGGTGGGCGCCGGCCTGGCGCTGTGTGGCGCGGTGATGCAGGCGCTGACGCGCAATCCCCTGGCTGACCCATACCTGCTGGGCCTGTCTTCGGGCGCCTCACTCGGAGCGGTGGTGTTCCTGCTGCTGGGATCGGCGCTGCTGATGCCGCTGGGAGCCTTCCTCGGCGCCGGTGCTGCCATCACACTGACGTTGCTGGTAACGCAACTGCTCGGCGGCGCCACGCCCACGCGGGCAATCCTGGCTGGCATTTCCATTTCGGCGCTCGCGGCCGCCGCAACATCGTTCCTGATCTTCTGGTCGGCCACAGGCGATTCCTACCGCGAGATCCTGAGCTGGCTCATGGGTTCGCTCAGTGGTGTCATATGGTCTGAGGCCCTGCTGGTGCTCGCGGCGGTGGCACTGGCCGGCTTGCCGATATTGCTGTCTGGCCGCGCGCTCGATGCTTTCGCTTTCGGCGATACCGCAGCAGCGACGCTCGGCGTCGACGTTGCCCGGCTGCGCTGGCTGCTGCTGGGCGGTACGGCGCTGCTGACCGGAGTCCTGGTATCAATCGGCGGCGCCATCGGCTTTGTGGGGCTGATCATACCGCATGTGGTGCGGCTGATGACGGGTTCGCGCCACCGCGTGCTGTTGCCGCTGTCCATGCTGCTCGGCGCCAGCTTCATGATCTGGACCGACACGACCGCCCGTAGCCTCTTCGCGCCACGCGAACTGCCGGTGGGTATCATCACCGCCCTGCTCGGCGCGCCCATCTTCCTGGCCGTCTTGCTCCGCTACAGGCGGATCACATGACCAGCGGGCTGTCGGTCCGCGGCGTCAGCGTTCAGCTCGACGGGCAGGCCATTCTCGACGCCGTCGATCTGACGGCCCAGCCCGGTACGATCACCGGCCTCATCGGCCCCAATGGCGCCGGCAAATCAACGCTGCTGCGCGCCATCCTGGGCCTTGCACCCATAGCGGGCGGTTCCATCGCCTTCGACGGCACCGACTTGCTGGCCCTGCCTCGCCGCAGCCGCGCGCAGTTCACGGCCTACGTGGAGCAGAGCGTCGGCACCGACGCGCGATTGACGGCACGCGAAGTCGTCCTGCTGGGGCGCATTCCGTTCCAGACTGTGTGGCAGGTCTCCCCCTCTCCTGAGGACACAAGCTTGGCCGACGCGGCCTTGGCTGCCGTCGACATGATCACCTTTGCCGATCGGCTCTATCACACCCTGTCCGGCGGCGAGCAGCAGCGCATCCAGATCGCCCGTTCGCTGGCGCAGCAGCCGCGGCTGCTGCTGCTCGACGAGCCGACCAGCCACCTCGACGTGCATGCGCAACTGGCCACACTCGGCCTGCTGCAGCAACGGGCCAAGACGGGCTGCACCGTGCTGCTGGCACTGCACGATCTCAATCTGGCGGCCGGCTTCTGCGACGCCCTGATCCTGTTACATGACGGCAAGATGGTTGCATCGGGCGCGCCGGACCAGGTGCTGACCCCCGATCTGCTGCGTTCGGTTTACGGCGTCGAGGTCACCGTGTTGCGCCACCCCATGAACGGCCGCCCCCTGATCGCCTACGACCTGCCCGGCTAAATCGATGGCGCCGCGCGATTGCGATTGACAATCGCGGAGCGCCGACCCAAAAATTTGATCGGCTGGTCAAATTTTGAATTCGCAGCAAGGCGGGAGGCGTTTCATGGAATTCGGCATCACCTTCAAGGGCTTCATCGAGGCCGAGCGAGCCCGTTATCTTGTACGCGCCGCCGAATATGCCGGGTTCAGCTATTGCTGGTTCTACGACTCCCACATCCTGTGGCGCGATTGCTATGCCGCCATCGCCATGTGCATGGAACACACCACCCACATGCGCTTCGGACCACTGGTGACCAACCCGGACGTGCGCGACTGGTCCGTCGCGGCCTCGATTTTCGGCTCGTTGTCCAAGCAGAGCGGCGGCCGCTTCGACCTGGCCGTCGGCCGCGGCGACTCCTCCATGCGCGTCATGGGCAAGAAACCGGCGACGCTGGCACGAGTGGCTGACTTCATCGCCAAGACGCAGGCCATGGTTCGCGGCGAGGAAGTCTCCTATGGCGAGATTCCGGCGGCCGTGAAATTCCCCTGGGCGGTCGGCCATGAAATGCCGAGCTGGATCGCCGCTTACGGTCCGCTAGCGCTCAAGACCGCCGGTGAACATGCAGACGGTGTCGTGCTGCAGCTCGCCGATCCTGGCCTCTGCAAATGGTTCACCGACCAGTGCATCGACGCCGGCAAGGCGGCGGGCAAGGACATGTCAAAGTTCCGCTCCATGGCCGCTGCACCCGCCTATTTCGGCGACAAGGCCCGCGCCATCGAAGCCACCAAGTGGTTCCCGGCCATGGTGGGCAATCACGTCGCCGACATTGTCGAGAAATATGGCGCCGACAACGACCAGATCCCCAAGAGCCTCACCAGCTATATCGAGAAGCGCCGCGGTTACGACTATTCCAAGCACGGCCAGTCGGATAACCCGTTCCTCGATTTCATCACGCCTGATGTGGTGGAAAACTTCTGCGTGCTCGGCGAGCCGGAAGACCACATCGCCAAGATGCATGCCCTCAAGGATGCGGGCGTGACCCAGTTCAACATCTATCTCGACAGCGGCGACGAGGAAGAAATCATCGCCAATTACGGCCGGCACGTCATCCCGGCGTTCCGCTGATCACCAGACGATTGGGTGCGTCTCGCCCGTCGCGACGTTGACGAAACCCTCGGGCGCCAGGGGTGACGGCGCGACCAGCACCCAGCGCCAGGGCGCGCAGGTCAGCGTGGCGAAGGCCAGCCGCTCGGGGAAGCCCGGCCACCAGCGCGGCGAGAACGTCGGCTCATACATCCAGTCGATGCTCTCGGCGGCGCGATAGAGCGCCCGCATTTCGGCATCGAGTTCGGCTGCCGGACGACAGGTCATCAGCCCGCCGAGTTCATAGCGCACCGTCGCCAGAAGCTCGCCCCGGCCAACCAAGGCCCAGCCGCCCTGCGTCTCGCGCAAGGCGTTGACCGCCTTGGCCATTGCGGCATCGGACGAACCCACGACCCAGATATTGTGCTTGTCGTGCCCCATCGAGCAGGCAAGCGCAGTGTCCTCGGTGCTGGGGCCCGTACCGAGCCAGAACATGCGGGAGGTTTTCCCCTCACCGGAAAACCGGTCGACGATGGCGAACTTGGTGATGTTGCGGCTCGAATCCCGTTGCACCAGGCCATCGATGACCTGCAGTTCCGTCGTAATGAACTCGTCCGACCAATGGAATGGCCGCAGCAGCGCTGCATTGACGCTGGACCGGCCCGTCGGTGCGGCAATGGCAAAGTCTGCGGCGGTCAGTTCGCGGTCGATCTTGACCGTCCTGGTCGCCCATTCCGGCCAGGCGATGGGTGGCAGGGTCCCGACATAGTCCCTGCCATCAGAAACCTGCGCGCCATCGGACCAGACCTCTGAAATCGACAGGCTGGCGACATCGTCCAGCAGCACCAGATCGGCAAACCGTCCCGGCGCGATCGAACCCACCCAAGGCGTCAGCCGCATATGCCGGGCAGGATTGATGGTCACCAGCTGGATGGCGATTTCCGGGCTGAGGCCGGCTTCGATGGCGAGACGCACATTGTGGTCCGTGGCGCCCAGCTTCATCGTGTCCGAGCAGGATCGATCATCGGTACACAGCGCGAATTGCGACCAGTCCTCCTGCCCGCTGGCAAGCAAGCTGCCGACAATCTCCTTGAGCGAATGCGGGCGGATTTCCATGAACAACCCGCGCCGCAGCTTGTCGGCGACCTCCTCCGGCGTCCACGCCTCATGGTCCGATGCCATGCCAGCGGCGGCGAAGGCATTGATATCGTCGATGGCGCGCATCCCCGCGGCGTGCCCCTCGACCACGCCGCGCTGCTCGAATGTGGCACGGATCATGCCCCAGAGCCGCTCGTATGACGGGTTTTCCGGGTTCCACACCGCCGGCCAGTCCATGACCTCGTCGAGCCCGGCTACCATCATCTGGCTGGTCAGGAAGTCGCGCTGTTCATCGTAGCCGAAATGCCCGCCACCCCATTCATAGGCCGTCGGCGGCACGGCTGAGCCCGGCAACGGGAATATCTTCATCGGTGAGCCCGCCAGTCTCGCCGTCAGCCAGAATTCGAGATTGTGGGACCCGTTGACGTTGGAGAATTCGTGGCTGGCCTCGCAGGTCCAGGTGCAACCATGCGGGAGCACCAGAGCCGCCTCGTATTCCGGGGTCAGATGACTGGACTCGATATGCTTGTGCACCTCGCCGAAGCCGGGCACGGCCGAAAAGTGGGAGCGATCGACGCGCTCATCAACCACGCCGGGATACTTCCCGGTCGGTCCAACCCAGGCGATACGACGGCCAGAAATCACGATCTCCTGGTCATCGTGCCAGCGCCGCCCATTCACATCGAGCAGTCGGCCAACGCGGACGGCCCGCGTCGCCGGCCGCTTCCCCAGGGCTACCAGCGCCAGGTGCTGGCGGATGCGGACTTCATCGCTGGCATTGATAATCAGGTCGGCGGGGTGATTGGTCACAGGAGGTCCAGGCTGGCCAAGGGAAGACTCGCAACAGGTTTGCACAAGCTGCTATCTAGGGCAAAGCGCGCGGTGGCGCTGGCCGTCGATCTCGCCTCGTTTCCGCAGCAAAATTCATCTTCTACAATATGTTACGTCAGTATCCTGACGTGAAAGGCAAGCTTCTTGACTAATCCAAAACTGATCCTCGACACGGATGGCGGCGTGGACGATGCCCAGGCCTTGCTGATGCTGGTTGCCGGCGGACGCGCGCCCCACGCCATCACCACCGTGTTCGGCAATGTCGGCCTGGAAGCGGCCACGCGCAACATTCTGTCGACGCTCGCGGTTGCAGGCCTGGATACGCCAGTCCACAAGGGTTCTGGCCGGCCGCTCACCCAAGCCGTCATCGATGCCAAGTATATCCACGGTGAGGACGGGCTGGGCGGCGCGCCACGTCCCCTCCATACGGCCACCGCCGCCAGTGACGATGCCATTGGCTTCTTGCGCACGACCTTCCGCGAGGCAGGCGACCGCGGCGAGAAGGTCGATATCCTGATGATCGGCCCGCTGACCAATCTGGCGCTGGCGCTGCGTCTCGAGCCGTCGATCATCAACGGCATAGGCCAGCTCACCATCATGGGTGGCACGGTCTACGGGCGCGGCAACACCACGCCAGCCGCTGAGTTCAACATCTACGCCGACCCCGAAGCGGCCGCGATCGTCTTCGGCGCCGATATCGAAATCGTCGTGGTGCCGTGGGAGCCCTGCGTGACCCACAACATGACCGGAGACGATGTCGACAGCCTGTTTGCGCCCTTGCCCGACGGCCCCGAGAAGGCCTTCTCGGCCGCATTGGCACGGCACGCCCGCCAGACCATTGCCGGCTATGGTGGCGGCGACAATTTCCGCTTCGTCGACCCGTTGGCCGCCGCGGTGGTCATCGAGCCCGATATCATCACCAGGTCTATCCGCGCCTCGGTCGACGTAGCGCTCGCCCCCGGCATTACACGAGGGATGACGGTGGTTGACCCGTCCGGTCGCCTCGGCACGCCCATGGTCACGCTGGTCGAGGAAGCCAAAGTGGACCGCCTGGTGGCGCTCTATGCCGCCTCCATCGCTTATGTGCCCAACAGGCGCTAGCGACGGCGAATAGACCGCGTCGTCAACCGGTTAGCCTAAAGAATGGGCTTGCGGATGCATCGCTGCAAAAATAGGCTCAGCACTCGAAGGCTGAGCCTCCCCCGCAGCAGCCCCGACATAAGGAAGCCCGACATGAAGAACGTTGTCACCACCGTGCTGGCGGTTTCCGCCGCCGCCCTGCTGTCCGCCGCGCCTGCCTCGGCGCAGGGCAAGACGCTGACCATTTCGTGGTGGGGTTTCAACGGCGAAAAGCTTGAATCGATCGTCCTGGCCCCGTTTCGCGAGCAGTGCGGCTGCGAGATCGTGTTCGAGACCGGCAACAATGGCGAGCGCCTGAACAAGATCCAGATCCGGAATGGCGGCGGCGTCGATGTGGCCTATTTCTCGGACAGCTTCAGCCAGCAGGGCATCGAGGCCGGCCTGTTCCAGAAGATCGATCCGGCCAAGCTGCCCAACCTGGCGGGCATCTATGAGCTCGCGAGGGACCCGCAGGGCGGCTATGGCCCGGCCTACACCATCGGCCGTGTCGGCATCGTCTACGACTCCACCAAGGTGACGACGCCGATCACCTCGTGGAATGACCTGTGGCGCGAAGACCTTGCCGCCTCCCTGTCGCTGCCCGGCATCACCACCACAGCCGGCCCGATGGTCGTGATGAAGGCTGGAGAACACGCCGGCGTCGATGCTTTCGCCGACCCGGACGCCGCCTTTGCCGCTGTCGAGGCGCTCAAGCCGAATGTGGTCAAGAACTACAATACCGGCTCGGAGATGATCAATCTGTTCTCCACCGGCGAAGTCAGCGCCGCCATTGCACAGGATTTCACCCTTGGCCAGATCCAGGCAGCGGTTCCGACGGTGGTTTGGGCCGAACTCGCCGAAGGCTCGATCGCCACGCTCAACACAGTGAATATCCCCACCGGCGCCGCGGAACCCGAACTGGCCTATGAGTTCATCAACTTCATCCTGTCGCCCGAAATTCAACAGCAGCTGGCCGAGCAGGGTGTCGACGCGCCAGTCAACACCTCGGTCACCCTGACCCCTGAACAGGCTGCCCTTTGGACCTATGGTGCCGATCTGATCGCCGGCCTGCAGCGCATCGACTACGTCCAGATGAACGCCGCCAAGAGCGGCTGGGTCGACCGCTGGAACGAAATCTTCGGGATGTAATCGCATAGGCGGGGCGGCTCCTGCTGCCCTCACCCTGCCCGGCTCCGACCCAAGGCTATCTCATGAAACGCTTCGCCGGCTGGACCCTGGCTTCACCCGCGACCCTGCTGATCGTGGTCTTTCTCGTGCTGCCGGTGCTGGCGACGATCGTCACGACCTTCACCACGCCGGGCGGGCCATTCGCGACCTATGCCGCCTTCTTCGGCAGCGGCTTCCGCCGCACGGTGCTGTGGCGGACCGTCCAGGTATCGCTCGCCACCACAGCCGTTTCCCTCGTCATCGGCTTTCTCACCGCCTATGTCGTGTCGCGCTCACCGGGCTGGCTCAAATCCATTCTCATCATCGCCGCCGTCTTCCCGCTCTTGACCGGTGTCGTGGTCCGCTCCTTCGCCTGGCTTATCATCCTGGGTAAGAACGGCATTCTCAATTCCACGCTGCTCAAGCTGGGCCTTATCAGCGAGCCGCTGACCATGCTCTACACCCAGGGCGCGGTGGTCGTGGCCATGGTCTATCTCTTCGTGCCGCTGATGATCCTGACGCTGGTGGGCGTGCTTGAAGGCATTCCCGACGATCTGATCCAGGCCTCCGCCTCGCTCGGCGCCAAGCCAGCGGCGACCTTCATGCAGGTCACCCTGCCTTTGGCCGTTCCCGGGCTCATTGTCGGCGCCGTGTTGGTGTTCACCGGCAGCTTTACCTCCTACGCCACCCCGCAATTGCTGGGCGGTGAACAGGTGATGATGATGGGCACGCTGATGTACCAGCAGGCCATGGTGACCTTCGACTGGGTCGCCGCCTCGACCATCGCCGCCGTCATGGTGGTCATCACCATCGCCATCGTGCTGCTGATGACCCGCGTCGCCCGCCGCCTCAACCCGATGGCAGTATGATGACCCGGAAGATCCATCCGCTGCTCATTGCCGGCACTGTACTCGTCTTCATGTTCCTGGTCGGCCCGCTGATCATCGTGCTTGGCGCGGCGCTCAGCGACACGACCTATCTCACCTTCCCGCCGCAGGGCCTGTCACTGCGCTGGTTCGAAAACATCTTTGAGATCGATGCCTTCCGGCGAACCATATTCACCAGCCTGCAGATCGCGCTGCTCTCGACCTCGATCGCCCTGCTCATCGGTATTCCGGCCGCCTATGCGCTCAACCGCTATCGCATCCAGTTGCCAGGATGGCTCTCGACCCTGTTCGTGCTGCCAGTGCTGGTGCCGGAGCTGGTTCTCGGCTTCTCGTTGCTGAAAAATGTCGCGGTTCAGTACAACAGCCCGATCTACATTTCGCTGCTTTTCGGTCACTCCCTGCTGGTCCTGCCATACGTTATCAGGGTGATTTCGGCCTCGCTCGCCGCGTTTGATTTCTCCATCGAAGAAGCGGCGATCAGTCTCGGCTCGCCACCCCTCAAGACGTTCTTCACGATCCTCCTGCCCAACGTCCGCTCCGGCGTGATCGCGGCCTTCATCCTGGCCTTCATCACTTCGATCAACGATGTCTCGATCTCGATTTTCCTGACCGGGCCTGGCCTCTCCACCCTGCCGATCCAACTGCTGGCGCATATGGAGCAGTTCTTCGATCCCACGGTGGCGTCCGTATCGGTGCTGCTGATGATCCTCACCGTTGCCGTCATGGCAATCGTCGAGCGCACGCTCGGCCTCACCTTCCTTGCCAAGTGAACTCATGACCCAGGCCCTCGCACTGCAATCGATCACCGCCCACTACGGCGCCACCCAAGTGCTTGAAAACCTGTCACTTGACGTCGCGGAGGGAGAACTGGTTTCCCTGCTCGGCGCCAGCGGTTGCGGCAAGACCACCACGCTGCGCCTGGTGGCCGGCTTCCTGCAGCCGACCTCGGGCACCATCACCCTTGGGGGCCGCGACCTGACACGGCTACCGCCGCATCAGCGCAATATCGGCCTGGTGTTCCAGAACTATGCGCTCTTTCCGCACCTGTCGGTTGCCGACAATGTAGGTTTCGGCCTCAAGCAGCGCGCTATTTCCAGTACGGACCGCGCCAAGCGCGTTGGCGCCATGCTGGACCGGGTCGGGCTGGCGCATCTGGCCGACCGCCTGCCGGCCGCCTTGTCGGGCGGGCAGAAGCAGCGCGTGGCATTGGCGCGGGCCCTGGTCATCGAGCCGCCGCTGCTGATGTTCGATGAGCCGCTATCCAACCTCGACGCCAAGCTGCGCATCGACATGCGGATCGAGATCCGGCAGTTGCAGCGGGCCAATGGCACCACTTCGGTCTATGTCACGCACGATCAGGAAGAAGCCTTCTCGATCTCGGACCGGGTTGCCATCATGCATCAGGGGCGGATCATGCAGCTCGATACGCCGGAGCGGCTGTATCAGCGGCCCGCCAATGCCTTTGTCGCCCGCTTCGTCGGCTTTGAGAACCTGATCGCGATGAGCGTGGTAGCGCGTGATGGCGCCAAGGTCACCGCAGAAGCCGCGGGCGGGTTGCCGCTGACGCTGTCGTTGGAGCAGTTCGGCGAGATACCCGATCGCTTCGTGCTGGCCTGCCGAGCCGATGGACTGGCCGTGACGGACAATGCGGCCATGGAGGGCATTCCGGCCACGCTCGGATTGCGCACCTATCTCGGGCGGGCCTATCAGTATCAGACGTCCGGGCCGGCGGGGACCCTTGTTGCCAATGGACCGCTAACCCGGCCGCTGGAACCAGGCGCCGCGGTCAAGCTCGTGCCGGTGCCGGAACAGTGCACTATCCTCGCCCCGGAATGAGCACGCTTCTAACCAATGCCTGGGTGCTGACCGTAGACGCGGTTATGACAGAGCACGCCAAGGGCTGGGTTCATATCGACGGCGATGTGATCAAGGCGGTAGGCGGCGGCGCCGTGCCAGTCGTCGCAGGCGCGGAGATCGTCGACTGTGGCGGCGATATCGTCATGCCCGGCATGATCAACACCCACTGCCACATGGGCATGTCGGTATTTCGCGGATTGGCGGAAGACGTCGATGATCGCCTCTATCGCTATATCCTGCCGCTGGAGCGCAAATTCGTTTCGGCCGAGATGGTCCGCGTCGGCTCGGCTTTGTCAGCGTTGGAAATGATCGAAGCCGGGGTGACGACGGTCGCCGACATGTATTATTTCGAAACCGAAGTCGGGAAAGTCCTGGCTGAGGCCGGGCTGCGCGGCATTGTCGGGCAGACACTGGCCGATTTCGACGCCCCGGACCATAGGAGCTTTGACGACGGATTTGCCCTGGTGGAGCAGCTCGTCGATGCCTTCGCCGGCCATGCGCTGGTCACCCCCTCCATTGCGCCGCACGCCCCCTACTCCACCGGCCTCAAGGTCATGGAGCGTATCGCCGCGTGGTCGGAGGCACATCCTGACCTGCCGGTGCAGATCCATCTGGCGGAAAGCCAGCTCGAGGTGGATTGGGCACGCGACAATCATGGGACGTCGACGGTCGAGGTGGTGCGGCGGTCCGGCCTGCTCAAGCCCGGCCTGATTTGCGCGCATTGCCTGCACCTGGATGACGATGACATTGCCAGCATGGCCCATGCAGGCGTCTGCGTCGCGACCAATCCGCGGTCCAACGGCAAGGCGGGTCGCGGCATTGCCCGCGTGGAGGCGATCCGCCAGGCCGGCATCCCCGTCGGCATCGGCACCGACGGCCCGATGAGCGGGAACACCCTCGATCTGTTCGCGCAATTCGCGCCGGTGTCCATGTTCGCCAAGCTATTGGCCGGGTCGCGTAAGCCGCTGCCGGCACGGGACGTGGTGCGCATGGCGACCATCGAGGGCGCGCGGGTACTGGGGCTAGACAGCAAGGTTGGATCGATCGAAGTGGGCAAGCAGGCAGATCTGATCCGGATCAGCCTCGACGCCAGCCGCCTGCATCCGATCTACGATCCGTATTCGATGCTGGTCTTCGCGGCGGGACCCAGCGACGTCACGGACGTGATGGTGGCCGGGCGCTGGCTGAAGCGTGACGGCGCAGTGCGGACGCTGGAGCGCAAACAGGTGTTGCGCGATGCCATGCAGATCGCCCGGGCATTCCAAGGCGAGATGACACGCATCGACGGAACTCAGGCGTAAATGAAATCGATACCGTGTCACCCGTAAGGGTCTTGTGATGGTCTTTGAAATGGGCTGGCATGGCTCCATGAACAGACGAGTCGTCATCGACACCGATCCCGGCCTGGACGATGCCATTGCCATTCTCTTCGCCCTGACCAGCGGGCGCTTTGATGTGGCGGGCATAACAACCGTGGCCGGAAACATTGGCCTGGAGCGTACCACGCGTAATGCCGGAGGCCTGCTGACCATGCTCGGCCGCAGCGATATTCCGGTGGTGGCAGGCGCCTCGGAGGCAATGCTGCGCAACAATATCGACGCGCTGGTGATCCATGGCAGCGACGGCCTGCGCGGCCTGACCTTGCCCGAACCACGGGTGCCGCCCCACGACGATGCCGTAAGCTGGTTAGCTGAAACCCTGCGCCAGGCGCCGATCGGTTCAATCGACATTCTGGCGCTCGGCCCGCTCACCAACATCGGCAAGCTCATCAACGAACATCCCGACGCCGCCGACCGGATCGGCACGCTGATCTGCATGGGTGGAACCGTCCACGAGCCGGGCAATGCTGGCCCTGGCTCCGAGTTCAACTTTGCCTCCGACCCCGAGGCGACAGCGATGGTGATGCATGCCGCGCTCAAGACCATCGTCATTCCGCTCGACGTGACCCGAAAGGTTCGTGCCGATGAGGCCTTTGTCGAGGCCCTGCGGGGCACCACGGCCGGGGACATGGCGGCGGACCTGCTGACCGCCTACTGGCATGACGGCAAGCTCAGCCGCCCGCTGCACGATCCCTGCGTGATGCTGTTGGCACTGGCACCAGAACTGTTCGAGATCGAAATGCGCCGGGTATCGGTGGATCTGAGCGACGGGCCCGACGCCGGCGGCCTGATCGAGCACGAGGACACCGGGCAACCCGTGTCGATCGCCATGCGAGTGGATGCGCCGGCGGCACTGGCGCTGCTGGCCAGCGGCTTTCGCTAGCGCCGCTCCGGCACCAGCGATAGCAGCGCGGCCGTGGCTGTCCTAGCGGTTGAGAATGGTCCCCGCCATCACATCGATCTGCATGCCGTCGAAAGCCGGCGTCACGTTGCCGGGCGTGCCGGCCTCGGTGCGGGCATAATCGAGATCAATGTGCAGGTTGGTCAGCACGGCCAGCTTCGGCGCGAAGCGGGCAATCCAGTCCAGCGTCTCCGGCAGGCTCAGGTGGCTGGGATGCGGCGTGGGCCGCAGCGCGTCGATGACCCAGAGATCGAGGTCGGAAATCGCTGGAAACGACCCCTCGGGAAAGCCCGACACATCACAGGAATAGGCAACCTTGCCAATGCGGTAGCCCATGGAGGCTATGTTGCCATGGGTCTGCTCGAACGTCGTCACGGCGATAACGCCTCCGGGCCCGTCCACCTCGAGCACATCCCCGGCCACAATCTCATGGGCGTTGAGAATGGGCGGATAGTCGCTGCCGGACGGCGAAACAAAGCAATAGCCGAACGCCTCGCGCAGGCGGGCGCCGGTCTCGGCATCGAAGTAGACATCGATGCGGCGGCGGTTGTGCAGCGCCAGGACGCGGAGATCGTCGATGCCGTGCGTGTGGTCGGCATGAGCATGGGTATAGAGCACGGCCTCGACCCGATCGACCCTGGCAGCCAGCATCTGCTCGCGCAGGTCGCAGCCGGTATCGATCACCACCCGCGTTGGCGTGTCGCTGCCCTCCCTAAACCCTTCCAGCAATAGCGAACATCTCAAGCGCCGGTTGCGCGGCTCCTCCGGGTCGCAATCGCCCCAGACATTGCCGATACGGGGCACGCCGCCGGACGATCCGCAGCCCAGAATGGTCGCGACGATCCTCTGGGCGGCCGGCATGGGTCAGGCGAGCCCGGTTTTGGCGAACAGCCGCGCGAAATTGGCGGTCGTTTCGCGACCGAGCTGCTCGAGCGCTATGTCACGAATCTCGGCCAGTTTCTCGGCGGTGTGGCGCACGAAACTCGGCTCGTTGGACTGTCCGCGATGGGGGATCGGCGCCAGATAAGGTGCATCAGTTTCAACGAGATAGCGATCGACGGGTACGAACTTGGCGACTTCGCGTATCTCTTCGGCATTCTTGAAGGTGATGATGCCGGAGAAGGAAATGTAGCCGCCCAGCTCAAGTGCCGCCCGCGCCAACCCAACGCCGGCGGTGAAGCAATGCAGCACGAAGGGGAACGCCCCCTGCCCGGTCTCCTCCCTGAGGATGACGGCCATGTCGTCGTCGCATTTGCGGCTGTGGATAACCAGTGGAAGACCGGTGATCCGGGCGGCCGCGATGTGGCGGCGCAGACCGGTCGCCTGGGCCTCGCGCGGGGCATTGTCGTAGAAGTAGTCGAGGCCCGCCTCGCCGATGGCAACGCAGCGCGGATGGGCACTTAGCCGGACAAGATCATCCACTTGAATATGCAGTTCCTCGTCGGCGTGATGGGGATGCGTACCCACCGAGCACCAGACGTTCGCATAACGTTCCGCGATGGCGGCGTATGTGGAAAACTTCTCCACATGTGTGGATATCGTGACCATTCCGGTGACCCCGGCCGCCTCGGCGCGGGCCAGCACGCCCTCGATATCATTGGCCAGCGCCTCGAAATCGAGATGGCAATGGCTGTCGATCAGCATCGCTATTCGACCTTGCGTTCGAGGCGGGCGAACACGCCCTGCGGTACGGGAAGTTCGGTACCAGCCTGCAAGCCTGCCGGGATTTTGCTGTCAGAAAGCTTGCGGTTTTCCTGCAGAATGCCGAGCTGATCGAGCAGTCGCGATGCGGATGCCGGGACGAAGGCCAGCATGGGGATGGTCAGTCGACGAACCGTGTCGGCCGTAACGTAGAGTACGGTTGCCATACGACTCGGATCGGTCTTTTTCAACGCCCAGGGCTCCTGCCCGGCAAAGTAGTTGTTGGCCGAGCTCAGCGCCGCGATGATGGAGCCGGTAGCCTCATGGACGAGTTGTTGGTCCATGGCCTTTTGCGCCGCGTCGATCGCCTGCCCCACCTCGGCGATGATCGCCTGGTCGGCATCGGTCAGCGGCCCCGGCTGCGGCACCCTGGCGTCGCAGTTCTTGTTGATCATCGACAGCGAGCGCTGGGCGAGATTGCCGAGGTTGTTGGCAAGGTCAGCGTTGACGCGCAGCACCAGCTTTTCGGCGCTGTAGTCGCCGTCATTGCCGAGTGGCACTTCACGGGCAAAGAAGTAGCGGACGGCGTCGATGCCGAACTCAGCGGCGAGTTGAAACGGGTCGACGACGTTGCCGAGCGACTTGCTCATCTTCTCGCCGCTGTTGAGCCAGAAGCCATGCGCAAACACCTTCCGCGGCAGCGGCAGGTTGGCCGACATCAGGAATGCGGGCCAATAGACGGTGTGGAACCGCACGATGTCCTTTCCGATCAGATGCAGGTCGGCGGGCCAATATTTGCTGCGCGGGCCGCCCTGGGGCCAGTCCGTTGCGGTCAGGTAGTTGGTGAGCGCATCGACCCAGACATACATCACGTGGGCATCATTGCCCGGGACCTTGATGCCCCAATCGAAGGTGGTGCGCGAAACCGAGAGATCCCGTAACCCCGACTTGACGAAGCTCACGACCTCGTTGCGACGCTCGACCGGCGCGATGAAATCGGGATTGGCATCGAAGAAGGCCAGGAGGCGCTCCTGGTATGCCGAAAGGCGGAAGAAGTAGCTCTGTTCCTCAACCCACTCGACCGGCGAACCAAGTGGCTCAACGCGCACGCCGTCCGGGCGAACCGTTGTTTCGCCCTCGTCGAAAAAGGCTTCCTGCCGAACGGAATACCAGCCGGAATAGGAGTCGAGGTAGATATCGCCATTAGCTTCCATCCGGCGCCAGATTTCCTGGCCGGCTGCGTGATGGCGCGCCTCGGTGGTGCGGATGAAGTCATCCGGCACCACGTCGAGCGCCGCCTGCATGTCGCGGAAGCGCTGAGAATTGCGATCAGCGAGTTCGAGCGGGGTAATACCCTCGGCTCGGGCCGTCTGCAGCATCTTGATGCCGTGCTCGTCCGTGCCGCTCAGAAAGAACACATCGCGCCCGGCAAGGCGCTGGAACCGCGCGAGGACGTCCGCCACGACCGAAGTGTAGGCGTGGCCGATATGCGGGTCGCCGTTCGGATAGAAGATCGGTGTCGTGACGTAGAACGGCTTGGCGGTCATGGGTGCTCGGCGGAAACGGAGGCGGTCATTGTGGCATGCTTCCTGATCGCGTCGAAAATGGCGACGAGGGTCTGCTTCATGTCCAGATTGATATCATCGGCCTCGGCGAAGAGGGCGTGTGCCTTGTCCCATAGCTCGTTGGCCGAGGCAAGGCGCATGCGGGCCTGCGGCTGCATGGCGGCGTTGCGAGCCTCGTCGGCGATCCAGTCGTCCAGCATCTCGCGCGCGAAGCTGAGTTCGGTGCTTTGGGTATCGGCACCGAGGATATCGGCCAGCTTCATGGCCACACCGGCAGGATGCTGCGCCGGATTTGCCAGCCAGCCCTGCAGGGCGCCCAGCGCCGATTCCGGCTCCAGTGCCAGCGTCTCGAAAGCGCGCCGCGGACGACCACCGGCCAGGGCGACCGCGCGGTCGAGCTCGGCTTCCCCAAGCGTCGCGTCCTGCTCGACCAGCACAGACCGCACGAGGTTGTCCCCAATCGGGCGCAGCGCCACACTATGGCAACGCGAGCGGATCGTGGCAAGCAACTGACCGGGACGATGCGACACCAGGAGAAAGATCGTTTCCGGCGGCGGCTCTTCGAGAATTTTCAACAGGGCATTGGCAGCCGACGGGGTCAGATCATCAATGCTGTCGATGATGACCACCCGGTACCCATCACGGCCGCGCGTCTGGTGCAGCCGGTCGCGCAATGGATGGCTGTCACCGGTATCGCGCCGGGCAATCTGGTCGACCGAAATGGTGGCACTGATCTTGCTCCCGGTCTTGTTGAGCGTCCGCCGGACCAGGAAGAGATTGGGGTGGGACAGCGAGGCGATCTGTTCCTCGACCCGCTGCCCATCCTCGTCGCCAGTGGCGACAAAGATCGCCGCAGCCATTTCAAAGGCAAAGGTAGCCTTGCCGATGCCCTGCGGCCCATGCAGCAGAATGGCACCCGGCAGGCGGCGATCGGCAAGCTGGGCGAGGATGGCAGCACGCGCGCCATCATGGCCGCGAGCCCGCTGGCGCCGTTCGGGAGGGATAATCCCCTCGAGCGCGTCGGGGTCGTTCACGCCTGCGAACCGCGCAGCAGCTCGGGAAAGCGCTGGCTCACGGTCTCCCAGATAGCCGCTTCCAGCGCGTCTTCCGGCTGGGCGGCCGAGATGACGACGCAGCGGTCAGGATTATCCTTGGCGATAGCCAGGAAACCGTCGCGCAGCCGCTTGTGCCACTCGATCTCTTCCTTCTCGAAGCGATCGCCGGTCAGTGCCAGGCCGTCTTCGAGAGCCCGCTCGGCCACACGCTTGAAGGCCGCTTCGGGGTCCATGTCGAGGATGATAGTGAGGTCCGGCGCGTGCCCATCGAGCGCCAGGGATTCAAGGCCGGCAATCAGCTTGGCGTCGACGCCCCCGGTCAGGCCCTGATAGGCGCGGGTGGAGTCGTGGAAGCGGTCCGACAGCACCCAGATGCCGTTGCGCAGGTTGGGCGCGATGAGCTGGTTGACGTGATCGAGCCGTGCCGCGGCGAACAACACGGCTTCCGCGCCAGGTCCCCAGCTTTCCGACCGTCCCTGCAGAATGAACGAGCGGATCGCCTCCGCCTTGGGCGTGCCACCCGGCTCGCGGGTGCGCACGGCCTCGATGTCATGCCGCTGCAGGTTCTGCAGCAGGCGCTTGACCTGGGTGGATTTGCCGACGCCTTCCCCACCTTCGAAGGTGATGAAACGGGCGCGGCGGGCTTTGGGCGCTTCGAGCATGAGGACGTTCTATACGAGTCTCACATCCAGCCAAGGGCCAGTTGCTTGAGAGCATCGGTTGCCTTGCGCACAATATCGCCCTCTTCGATGGTCTCGGCGGCATAGAGCGGCGCCGTCTGCACCAGTTGCTCGTCGCAGAATACCCGCAACTCGGCGATCTGGTCGCCTTCCATCACGGGGGGCATCAATGGACCCGTATAGTTCACCTGGGCATTGAGGCATTTACGCGAGCCGCGCGGCAGGTAGAGCGCCACTTCGCCCTCCCCGACAAGGCCGACGCTGGAGCTGGTGCCGCCATAGACACTGGCATAGGCGACGATCGCCCCATCGGGATAGGCCGCAACCCGCTCGAAGGCGCGAGCGCCCCAGGTGATGAGCTTGCGCCCTTCTTCGGTGCGCTGCGCCATCGAGGTCAGGCCATGAATGACCGCGATCAGCCGGCGGCCGCCTTCGTCGGTCGAGATCACCGAGCCATAGCCGGCAGCTTCAGTATGGCCCGTCTTGAGCCCATCAACACCGATCCCCAACTCCACCAGCGAGTTACGATTGGGCTGCTTGATGCCGTTCCACTCCATCTCCGGTTCGGAGAAGTAATGATAGTATTCCGGGAATTCGCGGATCAGGTAGCGCGCCAGGTCCGCCAGGTCGCGGGCGGTGACATACATATCCGGGTCCGGCAGGCCGGTCGGGTTGGTGAAGTGGGAGTCGCTGAGGCCTATCTCCTCGCCCAACTCGTTCATCATGGCGGCAAAGCTGCCTTCGGACCCGGCAATGCCTTCGGCCAGCACGATGGCCGCATCATTGCCCGACTGGATGATGACCGAGCGGACCAGGTCTTCCACCGGGATTTGCGAATTGAGGTCGGCGAACATGGTGGAGCCGCCTGACGAGGCGCCGCCGGTGCGCCAGGCGTGTTCGGACACGAAGAACGGGTCGCTCATGCTGAGCCGACCCGATCTGATCTCGTTGAAGACCACCGCAATGGTCATGAGCTTGGCCATACTGGCCGGCTCCATGGGCAGATCGGCGTCCTTCTGGAAGATCACCGTACCGGATTCGTGGTCCATCAGAATGGCGAACTTGGCCTGGGTATCGAATTCGGCCTGAGCCATCGCCGGCGCAATCATTGCCAGCGTGGCGGCCAGTATCTGCCAGATCCGTTTCACGAGCGCCCTATCCTATCGCTGTCCGGAATCTATCCGGTTGCAAACTAATAGAGAATTATGTCGGTAAGGCCAAGTTCCCGAGCCAGGTCGAGGGCATCAACTCTTGCGACGCCGGCCTTCAGGTGCGTCAGCGTCAGCCGGGTGGCCGCGCGGCCGTTGACGGTCACTGCCTCTTCGTCCACTGCACCGAGCACCGCAAAGCGCTCGGCCAGGGCGATGGCATTGGCTTGATCGGAGAAAACACCGAGGCCAAGCTTGATGTCGCGGGCATCCATATCGACCGCCTCGACCCATTCGTCGAGACCGGTCGCCCTGGTTGCCATGGCATTGACCGCGGCATGGGCCGTACCGATGGCCACGTCCTGCTCCTCCGGCGTGGTATCGGCATAGGAGAACAGGCTGCCAAGGAAGTTGCCGGCAATATCGACCACGCTATTGGTGCCGTCAGCCTGGGCAAACTGGGTGTTTCCGCCGCCGCCGCCGAAATCGGCCGGGCCGGAATAGCTGGCGACCAGCATGCGGGTATCGTCGCCTTCGAGCGGCGCCGGACCGACATATTCGGCCTTGATCTGGGTGTGGCCATTGTTGACATAGCCCAGCATGCTGGCGGCCCGATAGGACAGGTCCATGATGCGGCCGGGCATATAGGGGCCACGATCGTTGACGCGAACGATCACCGAGCGGCCATTGGCCTGGTTGGTGACGCGAACATAGGACGGCAGCGGCAGCGTGGGATGCGCTCCGGTAATGGCATTGGCGGAGAAGATTTCGCCATTTGCGGTTCTGCGGCCATGAAAATCGGCGCCGTACCAGGAGGCGCTACCCATGCCGACATAGTCGGGGTCCTCGGCCGGAACATAGGTGTTGCCGCGAACTGTATAGGGACGACCAACCTGATAGCGGCCGCCCCCCTTGGGCGGATTGGCGGC
>JAKFDU010000044.1:0-16998 GCA_036675975.1 Devosia sp.
GGCGAGCGCGGAGGAACGCGCCCGCTTCTGGCCGTCGACACCGCCGACCGAGGAAACCATCCTCTCAATCCCCACGGTCACCCAGACTCCCGAGGGCGACGCCCTGCCTGCCCCCACCGACGCGGATGAGGCGCCCACGGCGAGCAGCTTGGCGTAACGGTTCTGCGCCACGGCATTACCGGCCTCGGCAGCGCGGCCATACCAGCTCGCGGCGGCGGCGAGGTCCTTGTTCACGCCCTGTCCGAGGTAGAGCAGGGTGGCATAGTCGATCTGGGCGGCGATCAGGTTCTGCTCTGCCGCCAGGGCGATATAGCGCGCGCCCTCCGCCGGATTGGGGGCAACGCCGGCGCCCTCGATCAGCATGGAGCCATAGTCATACTGCGCTTCGGGCAACTCGGCGTCGGCGGCCTCTTTCATCAGCGTGGCGGCGGTGACCAGACTGGGCGAGGCATGGACGCCTTCGACATGCAGCAGAGCCATGTTGTATTTGGCCGGAATGTAGCCGGCGTCGGCGGCTTTCTGGAACAGGTCGGCGGCGCGGGCGCGGTTCTTGGGCACGCCGATGCCGTCCTGATAGGCCAGGGCCAGAGCGAAGGTGGCCAGACGATCGCCGCCATCAACCGCGAGCTGGTACCAACCGGCAGCGCGCTGGTCGTTCTGGGCGACGCCCAGGCCCTTGGCATAGAGTTCGGCGATCAGCGTCTGCGCTGATGGGTCGCCCTGTTCGGCGCGCGGCAGAGCCAGTTCGAGTGCGGTGAGGAAATAGCCGCGCTGGAAGGCGCCGAAGGCGAAATCGGTGGGGACGCGCGGCCCGAAGATCTGGTCGGAGATGGCATCGGCAGGGTTGGCGGGCGCGTCCTGCGCCATGGTGCCTGATGACGTCAGCGCCAGCAGGGCTGCTAGCAGGATGCGGCGCATCATGCGGAAACTCCAAGTGTGGCGGCAATGGCCTGCATGGCCTTGGCCGGTTCGGGCGCCGACCAGAGGCTCTGCGACAGCGCCAGAAACTCGGCGCCGCGCGCGTCAACGGTTTCGGCATTGGCGTCAGCCTGGCTCAGCACGGCCGGTACTTCGAAGGTCTGAGCCCACCATTCGGCCAGATCAGCGGCCGCGGCATCGTCCTGGCCATCAGTGCGGCCGAAGAACACGTAGTCGATATCCATTTCGCCTGCGGTCATGGCGTCGTGGCGGGAATGGAGGTTCCCCGCGCCGACGATCATCGCCGGCTTGAGCGCGGCGACGGCCGACTTGAGCGCGACCGGTCCCCCGGTCACATGGATGCCATCGGCACCCAGCCGCTTGGCCAGCGCAATGTCGTCCTCGATCAGTACGGCGCAGCCGGCGCCTTGGCCGACATTGATCGCCACGGCGGCGAGCCTGGCATAGGCGGCGTCATCCATGGTGCCACGTGCTACCAGCAGCGCCGAGAACGGGGCGGCGCTGAGCACGGCCATCAGCGTCGCGGGGAGGCTCCCCGGCTCGGCATTGGGAGGTGTGATCAGATAGAGCTGGGGGGCCATGGCTTCCGGGTACTCGACGCTAGGGCGCCTTCTTGACCGCCCATTTTGGCGACAAAGAGGACGCCTTCCAATAGGCGAAGGCCCCGGCCCGCGCAAAGAAAATGCGCGCCCCCGGTTAGGAGGGCGCGCAGCAGGTGTGACGTTGGGACGTCAGGTAGAACTGGTAGGACCTGTGCTTCGCTTCGGCCTAGGCGGCCCGGTCGAGTTCGCCGGTCCAGGTGCCCAGGGCAGCCAGAGAATTCATATGGGCGCGATGGGTGAAGGCGGCCTGGGCCTGCGGGAAGTTCTCACGACGGCCGGCCCAGGTGCGCAAGGCGACGTTCTGCAGCGCGCGGCCGTAGGAGAAGGTCATCGGCCAGGGCTTGCCTGATATCTGGTTCATGGCCGACAGATGCGCAGTGGCCTCCTCGTCGGTCTGGCCGCCGGAGAGGAAGGCGATGCCCGGAACCGCGGCAGGGACGTGCTCGCGCAGCACGGCGACGGTGCGGCGGGCGACTTCCTCCACCGTCGGCCGATCGCGCGAATTGATGCCCGGCAGCACCATATTGGGCTTGAGCAACATGCCGCCGAGATCGACGCCGGCGAGGCGCAGTTCCTTGAAGGTGTTTTCCAGCACGTCACCGGTGACGGCGGCGCAACGCTCCAGCGAGTGGTTGCCCGGGTCGCCGTCGCCGACCACCTCGGGCTCGACCACGGGCACAATGCCGGCTTCCTGGCAGAGGATGGCGTAGCGAGCCAGGGCATGGGCATTGGCGCGGATATTGTTGCGGGTAGGGGCCACGTCGTTGATGGTGATGACGGCGCGCCACTTGGCAAAGCCTGCGCCGAGAGAGGCGTAGCGTGTCAGGCGCTGGCGCAGGCCGTCGAGGCCTTCAGTGATCTTCTCGCCATTGTCGCCGGGCATCGGGAAGGCGCCGCGGTCAACCTTGATGCCGGGAATGACGTCGGTATCGGCGAGGATGGCGCGGAAGGCTGTACCGTCGGCAGCGTGCTGTTCGAGCGTTTCCTCGGTGAGGATGACGCCGGAAATATAGTTGGTCATCGCCTCGGTGGAGCGGAATAGCATCTCGCGGTAGTCGCGGCGCAGGTCGAGCGAATTGGGCAGGTTGATCTTGGCAAAGCGCTTGGCAATTGTGCCTTCGGACTCGTCGGCGGCCAGGATGCCCTTGCCCGGTTCCATCAGTTTCTGGGCAACGGCATTCAGTGATTTCGTCATCGTCGACCTCGGCAATTGGGATTGCCCGCAGATTAGACTTTCGTTTTTGCCAAGACGATTAGACCTGTGGTTATGCGACGAAAGGGGGATGGAACCCTTATCCCACTACTTCTTCAGCGCTTCGACGCCCGGCAATGGCTTGCCTTCCATCCATTCGAGGAAGGCGCCACCGGCGGTGGAGACGTAGGTGAAGGCGTCCTTGACGCCGGCATGGGCGAGTGCGGAAACGGTGTCGCCCCCGCCTGCCACCGAGACCAGCTTGCCGTCATGGGTGCGCTTGGCGACGTGCTTGGCCACCGCCACCGTGCCGGCATCGAAGGGGTTCATCTCGAAAGCGCCCATGGGGCCGTTCCAGACCACGGTATGGGCATCGTCGATGGCACCCATGATGCGCTCGATCGAGGACGGGCCGATGTCGAGGATCATGCCGTCATTGTCGATGGCATCGACGCCATAGAGGCGGGTGGGGGTGTCGGCCTTGAAGTGCCAGGCAACGACCGCATCGATCGGCAGGATGATGGCGCAGCCGCTGTCGATCGCCTTGTCCATGATGCGCAAGGCGGTTTCGGCCAGGTCCTTTTCGGCCAGCGACTTGCCGATGGCATAGCCCTGGGCATGGAGGAACGTATTGGCCATGCCGCCGCCGATGACCAGGCCATCGACCTTGGTCACGAGGTTCTCGAGCAGATCGATCTTGGATGAAACCTTGGCGCCGCCGACGATGGCGACGACCGGCTTCTTGGGCTTGCCGAGGCCGGCCTCGAGCGCTTCCAGCTCGGCCTGCATGGCGAGGCCGGCGGCTGCGGGCAGCAGGTGGGCGAGGGCTTCGGTGGAGGCGTGGGCACGGTGGGCGGCCGAGAAAGCGTCGTTGACATAGACGTCGCCGAGGCTGGCCATGCGCTTGGCGAGCTCGAGGTCATTGGCCTCTTCACCGGGATGGAAGCGGGTGTTTTCGAGGATCAGCACCGACCCTGATGGAGCGGAGTCGATGGCTTTCTGTGCGGCGGAGACGTCATTCCAGTCGGTGGCGACGAAGCCCACCGGGTGGCCGGTTTCGTTGGCCACCGCCTCGCAGACCAGCTCCAGCGAAAACTCGGGATCGACCTTGCCCTTGGGGCGGCCGAAATGGCTCAACAGAATGGCCTTGCCGTCATACTTGACGATTTCGCGGATCGTGGGGACCAGGCGCTCAATGCGGGTTGCGTCGGTGACCTTGCCGTTGGCGACCGGCACGTTGAGGTCGGCCCGGAGCAGCACGCGCTTGTTCTTGAGGTCGAGCTCGTCGAGGGTCTTGAAGGTCGCGGACATGGATGGTCTCCCGGGTATTGGCCGTTGCCGTGGCGTAGCAGAGCCGCGCGGACGGGGGAAGCTCAACCGGGAGAAATCTCCATAGGTTCAGGGATGCAGCAGTAGCCGGCGCAACAGGTCGCCCAACAGAAAGAGTGGCAGCCCGAGCAGGGTGAGGCAGGCCAGGCGCCCCAGGTCGTCCACCAGTACGTGGCGGGCGAAGCCGTCGCTGGGCCAGGCGGCAAGGCCGACGCGACGGCGGATCAGCCGATCGCGGAGCAGTACAAGGCCCGCCGTCACGGCCGGTGGCACCACCAGCATGGCGGGCTGACCAGCGAGGCCAATCAGCACCGAGGCGACGGGCAGGCTGGCGAGAATCCGGCGCACGATATGGAACATTGCTGTGCCCCCACGACGAAACACCGCTGTTCTAGGCCGATTTGATGACTCTGCGGCGACAGTGCGGACTAGCCCAGCCGCGTGAACAGCCCCGGATAGTTCACCACCAGCCGGTCGGCATCGACCTCCAGCACGCGGTCGAAGCCGTCGGCATTCTGAAAACGGAAACTGACGTCGTCGAGCTGGGTGTAGATCTGCTCGTCGCGCCGCACCGTCATTTCGTCGCCGTCGATCCAGGCCATGGCGAAGCGCTGCGGCTCGCCGATGACCCACTGGCAGCGCCACAGCGGTAGGGAATTGGTCAGCGGGGTTGGCCACAGATCAATATCGAGGCAGTGGCGCAGCGCGGGCAAGGGTTCGGCGCGGTCGTCGGACCAGCTGCCTGATCCGTCGGAGAACAACTCGAGCACCTTGCCGTCGGTGCGCTCGACCCGCACCGTGCGCACGCGCTCGCTGTCGTCGAGCTTGATGCGATAGAACAGGCCATAGTCCGGGGTGATGATCGTGCCGCGGATGCGGGTGTCGCGCGCCGTGGAAATGACGTGGCAATGCTCCAGTGTCACGGGATCGAGCCCGCGCCAGCGAATGGATCGATCCAGACTCATCTGTGCCGCGCCCCGTAGGTTCGGGCAAAAACTACCGATTGTTCGGGTCATCTGGCAAGCGGGCGTCAGCGGGGGCGGACTGGTTGCCGCAGGATGGTCTTGAGCTTGGCCGGGTCGCTGCGGCGCGGATCGCCGAGATAGATTTCGTGGTGATGGCCATTGAAGGTGAGGCCGCGCGCGGGCATTTCGACATCATGCAGGCGGGCAAGGATGGGACCCTCGTCATCATAGCTACCGATGTGGAGGACCTGCAGGCATTTGCCCTCGTCGAGCTGGCCCAGCCGCAGGGTGTCCGGCGCGTTGCCGAGTTTGCTGGCGGATTTGGCGACCGCAGCCTCGAATATGGCCCGGGTCAGAAAGTCCGGCGCCATGATCATCATGGTCCAGCGCCAGTTGTCCTTGCGGCGGGCGACGAAATCGGCCGGGTCATCGGCCCACCACAGGCCTTCGAGGGGGGGTACGACATAGTCCTGGCCGAGCGCGGTCTTGGCGGCGAATTTCAGCGCATAGCTGGTGGAATAAAGCCACTGGATGGCGGTCTGATAGGAAGGGGCGGTGTTGGGATTGCCTGATCCGTCGACCATGACGAACTGCATCGGTGGGATGTCGACCAGCTCGATGGTCTTGCCGGCCTGGTAGTGTTTCAGGCTGCGGCGGAAATCGATCTTGTCCATCAGGGTCCTCCTGCGCGCGATATGCTTGCCCAGTGCGCCGTTGCTCTAGGGTTCCGCCCTGTCAGATCCTGTCAGCAAACAAAAGCCCCGCCGCGGAGCGACGGGGCTGATTGATTGCCGTGCGTATGACCTACAGGGTCTTGCCCAGCGCGACTGCCGTGTCGGCCATGCGGTTGGAGAAGCCCCATTCGTTGTCGTACCAGGAAAGAACCGACGCGAAATTGCCGCCCATCACCTTGGTCTGGTCAAAGGCCAGGGTGGACGAGTGGCTGTCGTGGTTGAAGTCGATCGAGACGTTGGGCTGGGTGGTGTAGCCCAGGATGCCCTTGAGTTCGCCTTCGGCATACTTCTTGACCGCGGCATTGATCTCGTCGGCGGTCACATCGCGCTTGGTGATGAACTTGAAATCGACGCAGGAGACGTTGGGAGTCGGAACGCGGATCGAGACGCCGTCGAGCTTGCCCTTGAGTTCCGGCAGCACGAGGCCAATGGCCTTGGCGGCACCGGTCGAGGTCGGGATCTGGCTCAAAGCCGCAGCGCGGCCGCGATAGAGATCCTTGTGCATGGTGTCGAGCGTCGGCTGGTCACCGGTATAGGAATGGATGGTGGTCATCATTCCCTTCTCGATGCCGAATTCCTTGTGCAGCACGTAGGCCAGCGGCGCCAGGCAGTTGGTGGTGCAGGACGCGTTGGAGACCACGATGTGGTCCTTGTTCAGCTGGGCATGGTTGATGCCATAGACGACCGTGAGGTCGGCGCCGTCGCCGGGGGCCGAGATCAGCACCTTCTTGGCGCCGGCCTTGAGGTGGGCGCTGGCCTTTTCCTTGGAAGTGAAAATGCCGGTGCATTCGAGCGCGATGTCGACGCCCATGGCGGCATGCGGCAGCTCTTCCGGGTTGCGGACGGCTGTCACCTTGATGGGGCCACGGCCGACATCGATGGTGTCGCCGGCGACGGTCACGGTGCCGTTGAAGCGACCATGCACGCTATCGAAGCGGAACAGATGGGCATTGGTCTCGACCGGGCCGAGATCGTTGATGGCCACCACTTCGATGTCGGTGCGACCGGATTCGATGATGGCGCGCAGGACGTTGCGGCCGATGCGGCCAAAACCGTTGATGGCGACGCGGACTGCCATGTTAGAGGCTCCTAGGGAGGGCGTTAGAAAGGGAGGGCAGCGCCCTCTTACAACTGTGCGGTGACGGCTTCAACAACGGCATTCGCCGTAATACCAAAGTGGTCATAGAGCTTTTCGATCGGGCCGGAAGCGCCGAAGCTGTGCATGCCGACGAAGCGGCCCTTGTCACCCAGCAGCTTGCTCCAGCTCATCTCGATGCCGGCTTCGATGGCGACACGCGCTTTGGCATTGCCATAGAGCCCGGCCTTATAGGCATCTGACTGCCTGGCCAGCAGTTCCATCGAGGGAACCGACACGACCTTGGCCGCGATGCCCTTTTCGGCCAGCAGGGGCAGGGCGGCGACGGCGATGGCCACTTCCGAGCCGGTCGAGAAGATCACCACCTCGGCGTTTTTGTCGCCAGCAATCACATAGGCGCCCTTGGCCGAGAGGTTTTCGGCCTGGTATTCGGTGCGCAGGGCCGGCAGGTTCTGGCGCGACAGGGCCAGGATTGAAGGCGCCGAGGTCGATTCCAGCGCCAGCTGCCAGCATTCGAGCGCTTCGACGGCATCGGCCGGGCGGAAGACCAAGAGGTTCGGGATAGCGCGCAGGGCGGTCAGGTGTTCGACCGGCTGGTGGGTCGGGCCGTCTTCGCCCAGGCCGATCGAGTCATGGGTCATGACATAGATGGCGCGCTGTTCCATCAGCGCAGCGAGCCGGATGGCGGGGCGGGCATAGTCGGTAAAGACCATGAAGGTGCCGCCATAGGGGATCAGCCCGCCATGGAGGGCCACACCATTCATCGCCGCGGCCATTTCATGCTCGCGGATGCCATACATCATGTAGCGGCCCAGGCGGTTGTCGGCCTGGAACGGGATCATTTCCTTGGTGTTGGTCAGGTTCGAATGTGTCAGGTCGGCCGAACCGCCCAGCGTTTCGGGCAGCACGGCATTGATGACGTCGAGCGCCATCTGGCTGGACTTGCGGGTCGCGACCTTGGGCTTGTCCTCGACCAGCTTACGCTTATAGGCGTCCATCGCCGATTTGAACTCGGCCGGAAGGTCGCCCTTCATGCGGCGCTCGAACTCGGCCTTGTTGGCGTGAGCGGCCAGGCGGGACTGCCATTCGCCTCGAATATTCTGCGAGCGCTTGCCGGCGGCGCGCCAGGTATTGAGGATTTCGGCCGGGATTTCGAAGGCGGGGTAGGTGATGCCGAGCGCGGCCTTGGCGCCGGCCAGTTCCTCGGCGCCGAGCGGGGCGCCATGCACCTTCTCGGTGCCGGCCTTCTTGGGCGCGCCAAAGCCGATGGTGGTCTTGGCGGCAATCAGGGTCGGCTTGTCGGACTTCTTGGCGGCAAGCAGCGCCTTTTCGATGGCGTCCTGGTCATGGCCGTCGATCTCGATGGTGTTCCACTGCACCGCCTTGAAGCGGGCAATCTGGTCGGTGCTGTCGGAGTTCGACACGGCGCCGTCGATCGTGATCGAGTTATTGTCCCAGATGACCGTCAGCTTGTTGAGCTTGAGATGGCCAGCCAGGGCGATGGCTTCCTGGGAAATGCCTTCCATGAGGCAACCGTCACCGGCCAGAACCCAGGTATGGTGGTCGACAATGTCGGAACCGAATTCGGCGGCCAGCTTGGCTTCGGCGACGGCAAAGCCGACCGAGTTGGCAAGGCCCTGGCCGAGCGGGCCGGTGGTGGTTTCGATGCCCTGGGCGAAGTGATATTCCGGGTGGCCGGCGGTCTTGGAGCCCAACTGGCGGAAGTTCTTGACCTGGTCGATGGTCATGTCCTCGTAGCCCAGCAGATAGAGCGAGGAATAAAGCAGCATCGAGCCGTGGCCGGCCGACAGGATGAAGCGGTCGCGATCGGCCCATTTGCTGTCTGCCGGATCGAACTTCATTACCTTGGTGAACAGCACCGTGGCGATGTCGGCGCAGCCCATGGGCAGGCCGGGATGGCCGGAATTGGCTTTCTCGACCGCATCCATGGAGAGGGAGCGGATCGCATTGGCCAAGTCGTTTTGCTGGGCGGTGTTCGTCATCGGGCTCGCGCTTTCATCAGGGCTGGATTTCTGGGGAGAAGAGGCGCCGGAAGCCTCCTCCCAAAGGCGGGTTCGAGGCATAACAGGTTCGCCTATCCTGTCAATGACAGTGCCGGCCGGGCCTTTGGACAGGCGGTTGCATTGGGCGGCGGGCTGTTGCAGGCTTATCTGGCCGGAATCGCCGTGGCCTGAGGACCGTAGTAGCAATGACTGAGACGGAACTTGAAGACGGACTGACATCAGCCAATGCGCGCTTTGATCGTGCCATGGCGCGGCTGGATCAATCGGTGCGGAACCTGTCGACGCGCCTGCGCCAGCACAACCGCATTGAGGTCGATACCCAGCGCCTCGTGCATGAGCGCGCGCGCCTTGCAACCGAGCTCGACAAGACCGCTGCTCGCGCCAAGCGCCTCGATGACAGCGCCCATGATGTGTCGCGCCGGCTGGTCGAGGCGATGGAGACCGTTCGCGAAGTGCTGGCCAAGGCGGAGTAGCGCAGTGCCCGAAGTCAATGTCGAGATCAACGGCCGCAAATACCGGATGGCCTGCGAAGAGGGCCAGCAGCAACACCTGATCGGGCTGGCTGATCGGTTCAACAACCATGTCGAGGCACTCAAGGGGGCGGTCGGCGAAATCGGCGACAACCGGCTGACGGTGATGGCCGGCATCGCCGTGGTGGACGAGCTTGCCGAGGCGGAAAAGCGGATCAAGGCGCTCGAGACCGAAGTGCTGGTGCTGACCCGCGCCGGGCAGGAAGTGGCCGCCGAAATCGAGGCGCTCGAGGCCAAGTTCGCAGCCAAGCTCAGCGACGCCGCCAAGGCCATCGAAGGCGTCGCGAGCGCGCTCGATGAAGCGGCGCCTGTCCCCCAGGGATAGGTCAGAGGGACGCGTCCTCTTGGCAAACTTTGTCAAAGAGCCTGAAGCGCGAGCCTCGCTGTACAGACTTCTGGATGAAGGGTTCGAGGGCGGCTTCAGCGAGGAACAATCAGCCGAAGACATTTTCGAGGAAGCGCGGCGCTAAATGTCGGCCGCCGATGATGCGGCTTGGCTCGCCCGCGGCACGCCATGACCTGAAACGATCTACAAGCAAACTGGCCTTCAGTTCGGGCCCAAGCAAGCCGACAGGTACCGCGAAGGGCTGTTGTTTCATCGCAGAGCACCCGCTCGCCTCGCCTGGGGCATGTGGGTTACCGCCGGCCGATACGGCACCATCTCTATCAGTCGCACCTCATCTTTACGCGGTCGAGGGCGATGTCCTGCAGATCGTCCGCGCAATGCACCAGCAGCAGAACTGGCAGGCCGTCTTGTAGCTTTGCCTATTTGCACAGCCACCCAAAGCGCCTATATCTCACTGGCTGCCCGGTGCGTGATGGATACCTTTATCCCCGGGGCCTTAACGATCCTAAGGGAGCTGTCCCTGACTGGGCCCCTGGGCTCAGACATACGGCGCCCACCTACGTAAAGTAGGTTCCCGGGATCGTGTATCCCACGGCCAGGGCGGCACCTTATTGTCTGAGCAGGTTGCAGCACGCCCCATGGTTGACGAGTTGATCGAAGAAGCCAAGGCGGCGCTGCGGAACCGGGCTCGAGCCGCAAGGGCGTCTCTCGATCATGGCGAGCGCGCCGATGCGGCTATTGCGGCTGCCCGGCACTTTTTCAACGCCATCGCCCTGCAGGCCAGCGACGTCGTTGCTGCCTATTGGCGCATTCGTGACGAGCTCGACTGCCAGCCGATCCTGGTCAAGCTGATGGACAGCAACCAGAAAGTGGTGCTGCCCGTGGTCCTCGGGCCGGAAGAGCCGCTCGACTTGCGTGTTTGGGAGCAGGGGGCGTCGCTTTATGAGTCCGGTTTCGGCACGCTGGCGCCGTCCGACTTGGCGCCGCGGGCCGAGCCCGACATCGTCATCATGCCGCTGCTGGGTTTCGACAGTCGTGGCACGCGCCTGGGCTATGGTGGCGGCTACTACGACCGCACGCTGGCCAGCATGAGCAAGAAACCGATGCTCGTTGGCCTTGCCTTCGCCGCGCAGGAGCTCGACCGCATTCCCCGCGAGCCCCATGACGTGCCGCTCGACGTTATCGTCACCGAGGCCGGTGTGCGCCATTTCGGCGCTTCGGCATGAGGTTTCTGTTTCTGGGCGATGTCGTGGGCCGCTCGGGCCGGGATGCGGTTGCCGAAAGGCTGCCTGGCATCATCGAGCGCTACAAGTTCGATTTCGTGGTCATCAATGGCGAGAATGCCAGCCATGGCCGCGGCCTGACCGAGCCGCATTTCCAGAACCTGCGTGATGCCGGCGCCGATATCGTGACCTTGGGTGACCACGCCTTCGATCAGCGCGACACCCTGAGCTATATCGAGCGCGAAAACACGCTCCTCCGCCCCATCAATATGCCATCAGGTACGCCCGGGCGCGGCGCAATGTTTGTGGAAGGCCGCAACGGCCATCGCGTGCTTGTCATCAACGCGCTGGGCCGGGTGTTCATGGGCCCGGCCGATGACCCGTTCCGCGCCGTGGAGGCGGCGGTGGCAGCGTGCCCGCTCGGTGAACAGGCCGACGCCATTATTGTCGACTTTCACACCGAGGCGACCTCGGAAATCCAGGGCATGGGCTTTTTCATGGATGGCCGCGTCAGCCTTGTCGTCGGCACCCATACCCACATTCCCACTTCCGACCATCGCATTCTCAAGGGCGGCACAGCGCTGATGGCCGATGCCGGCATGTGCGGCGATTTCGATTCCATCATCGGGGTTGATGCCGAGGAGCCGCTGAACCGCTTTCTCACCGGCATCGCAAACGGGCGCTTCACCCCGGCCGAAGGCGAGGCGACGCTATGCGGCGTGGCGGTCGAAACCGACCCGCGCACGGGGCTCGCGACCAAGGTGTTGCCCGTCCGCATTGGCGGCACGCTGACGCAGGCCGAGCCGGTGTTCAGTGACCAGTAGGCGGCGGCGCCTCGCGGCTTTCATCGGAGCGCTCCTGTGCCTGGTTCACAATGTCATGGCAGCGGATTTCGAGCTGGCGGTCAAAACGGCCAAGGTGGGGCTCGATCCCTTCACCGCCCAGCCGATCGTCGACGTGGTCCTGACGCACGAGAGCAGGAAGGACTTTGCCAAACTCACGCTTGAGCATGTCGGCGATGTCATCGAGCTGTGGGTCGATGGCGAGCTGGTGAGTTCGCCCGTCGTGCAGTCGCCCATTCTGGAAGGCTCGCTGACGATATCGGGCGCCATGACGGCCGCCGACGCTCGATTGCTCGCCGCGCGCCTGTCGGAGGAGGGTGCGGTAATCACCCTGCGACCCGTCGTGCGCTAGCGGCTTCACAATCGACGCGCGCTTGCCTATAACGCGCCACCAATCCAGCATTCTTACTACGAGGGGAGTGACCGATGGCCGGCCATTCACACGCCAAAAACATCATGCACCGCAAAGGCAAGTCCGACGCGGTGCGCTCCAAGATCTTCTCCAAGCTGGCGCGCGAAATCACCGTGGCGGCCAAGCTCGGCATGCCCGACCCGGCTTTCAACTCGCGCCTGCGCCTGGCCGTGACCAATGCCCGTTCCCAGTCCATGCCAAAGGACAATATCGACCGCGCCATCAAGAAGGCGATCGGTTCGGACGGCGAGAACTATGACGAAATCCGCTACGAGGGCTATGGTCCCGGTGGCGTCGCCATCATCGTCGAGACGCTGACCGACAATCGCAACCGTACCGCGTCCAATGTCCGCTCCTACTTCTCCAAGAGCGGCGGCGCGATGGGCGAAACCAACTCGGTCGGCTTCATGTTCGACAAGGTCGGCGAGATCACCTACCCGCTCAAGGCCGGCTCGGAAGACAAGGTCATGGAAGCCGCCATCGAGGCCGGCGCCGACGATGTCGAGAGCGACGAAGAGGGCCATTACATCACCACCACGTTCGAGGCGATGGTGGAAGTCGCCGCGGCGCTCGAAAAGGTGCTGGGCGAGGCCGAATCCGTCAAGGCCGTGTGGAAGCCGCAGACCACTACACCGATCGATGCCGACAAGGGCGCGTCGCTCATGAAGCTGATCGCGACGCTCGAAGAAGATGATGACGTGCAGAACGTCTATACGAACTTCGAGATGAGCGACGAAGAAGCGGCCAAGCTCGAGGCCTGACGGGTCGCCTCGCTGGATATTTGAGGGCGGTGCCTGCCGGCGCCGCCCTTTTTTATGCGCTGCGCTTGAGGTCGATCACCGGATGGTCGTTGACGTGAACCACGGTGACGCGGTTGCGGCCGGTCTGCTTGGCGCCGTAGAGGCGCTGGTCGGCAATGCGGAACAGTTCGGAGAAGCCGGCAGGGCCATCGAAGGCGACGCCGCCGATGCTGACCGACAGCGACCGCTGGTGGCCATCGGGCGCGAATACGGCCAGGTTCACCGAGCGGCGGATGCGCTCGGCCACGGCCTCGGCGCCACGCTGGTCGACATCGGGCAGGTAGACGCCGAATTCCTCGCCACCCATGCGGCCCACCAGGTCTCCGGCCCGCAGGATGGTGCGGATCGAGCGGGCGATGATGGTCAGCGCCTCATCGCCGGCATCATGGCCAAACAGGTCGTTGATGGATTTGAAGTTGTCGGCGTCGATCATCAGCAGCGCCCCGTTGGCGCCATAGGGTCGATGGGCGAGCAAGGACCCGACCTTGCTGGTGAAGGCGCCCCGATTGAGGCAGGCGGTAAGGCTGTCGGTACGGGCAACCAGCCCCAGCCGCAGGTTGGTGATCGCCAGGCCCCGCACCCGCAGGCTCATGTAGAAGAAAAGAGGCAGTGCCAGCATCACGGGGAGTATGACGGCGCTGACCATTGATCGTTGCAGCGCGGCCGACCCGAGATCGCCAAACATCAGCGCGTTGAAGGTCACAGAGACCAGGACGCAGGCCGCGGTGCCGAACAGGGTCCAGCGGCCGACGCTGGACCAGCTTTGCAGGGCAGTCAAAGTCTTCGAAGGCATCATTTTGCAATTCTCTTGGCTTTGAAAGGGCGGGCCGCCACCCCTGCGGAAGCAGGAGGGACGGTGCGGCGTATGCGGCAATTGAGCGGTGTGGTCAGGTGGTCGGCGCCTCCATCAGGCGGCCTGCATTATGGCGACGCGATCGCGGCCGGTATTCTTGGCCTGGTAGAGATGCAGGTCGGCGAGGCGATAGAGTTCGCCGAAGGGGGCACGTGTGACATAGGTGGCGCCGCCGATGCTGACCGAGAGCGGGCAGGATACGCCGCCGGGTGCGAAGGCGATAGCCGAAATGGCACGGCGGATGCGTTCGGCCACGTGATCGGCGGCTACGACATCGGAATCGGCAAGAAATACGCCAAACTCCTCGCCGCCCAGCCGGCCGACCGGGTCGGAGCTGCCCACGGCCTGGCGGATGGCGTTGGCGATCAGCCGCAGCGCGTCGTCGCCGGCGTCGTGGCCGAAGCGGTCGTTCACGCTCTTGAAGTCGTCCGCGTCCACGATCAGCAGCGCGCCACCACTACCCGCGGCCAGGTGTCGGTCGAGGTGGCGGGTGACTGCGCCGGTAAAGGCGCCGCGGTTGAGGCAGGCGGTCAGCCAGTCGGTGGTCGCCAGGTGTTCGAGCTGGCCATTGGCATGGCGCAGCTGCTCCTGCCTGAGCATGAGCATGAAGGTCATGGGGCCGCCCAGCGTCAGCGGCATGAGGATGGAGACGGCCAGGCCCTGCACGTTTATGCCGGCCGAGAAGACTTCCATGATCACGTTGGTAAGGATGACCGACAAAGCCACCGAGACGAGCGTGATAGCGCCGGTAACCCGATAGATGCGCAGCCAGGCGCGCTTCGGAAGGTCCCGATGAAGTTCCGTCATGATATGCCCCTGCATTCCCACGGGGAACCTAAGGGGCACGGCTTGAAGATGGTGTTTGCGAGATGCACACGATTTTATCTATTCCGGCTTTTCCACTGCGTCCGTTGCCTTTTTGTTCACATAGGACTTGGTAGGCTGGCGGCGCTTGCATAAGGATGTGCGCATGAACGCTGCCACCCGAATCATCGGAATCGATCCAGGTCTCCGCCGCTGCGGCTGGGGGGTGATCGAGACACTGGGCAACCGGCTGAGCTTCGTCGCCGCCGGCACCGTGACGCCGCCGGTCGATGGCTCGCTGGCCGAGCGCCTGGCTATTCTCTTTGCGGGCCTGGACGACGTGCTCGATCGTTTTGCACCGCAAGAGGCGGCTGTGGAGGAAACCTTCGTCAATGCCGGTCCCCGCTCGGCGCTGATCCTCGGACAGGCGCGCGGCGTGGCGCTGCTGGCGCCAGCGGCGCGCGGCCTGCTGGTGGCGGAGTATGCCGCCAACCTGGTCAAGAAATCGGTGGTCGGGACCGGCCATGCCGACAAGGGACAGATCCAGCTCATGATCAAGACACTGCTGCCGGCGGCGGACTTCAAGGGGGCCGATGCTGCCGATGCCTTGGCCATCGCCATCTGCCACGCCCATCACCGGGTATCGAACCAGCGGCTGAGGGCGCTGGCATGATCGGCAAGCTCAAGGGGCTGGTGGATAGTTTCGGCGACGACCATGTGCTGATCGATTGCGGCGGCGTCTGCTACGAGGCCTTCTGCTCCAGCCGCACGCTGCAGGCCTTGCCGCGCGTGGGCGAGGCCACGGTGGTGTTCATCGAAACCATCGTGCGCGAGGACATGATCCGGCTCTATGGCTTTTCCAGCGAGGCCGAGAAGGGCTGGTTCAACCTGCTGATGACGGTGCAGGGTGTGGGCGCGCGCGTGGCTTTGTCCATCCTTTCGGTGTTGTCACCATCCGAGCTGTCGAGCGCCGTAGCTTTGCAGGACAAGGCAATGATCGGCCGCGCCAATGGCGTCGGGCCCAAACTGGCCGTGCGCCTCGTCACCGAGCTCAAGGGCAAGGCGCCCGTGGGCCCGGGCATCGATGCCGGCACCCTGGGGCTGCAAGCGGCGCTGGGCGAGGGCGTTGCGCCGTCGGCGATTACCGATGCTGTGTCGGCGCTGACCAATCTGGGCTATTCCGGTGCCCAAGCGTCGGCCGCGCTGGCCAGGATCGTGGCGCGCGAGGGCGATGGCATCGCGACCGAAAAGCTCATCCGGCTGGGCTTGCGGGAACTGAGCAGCTAGGCTGAAGCCAGCCGGCATGTGGGGACACGGAGCCTGAGATGCGCCCATCGACCAGACTGAAGCTGTCATGCCTTGTCGGCCTGATGATCGCAGCATCGGCGCCTGGTGCTTTTGCCGATCAGAATGAAGCAGTCGGCGTTGCCATATACTTCCAGGAAGCCGATGGCAGCACCAAGCCCTACCTGTTCCACGATCCGAATAACCCCTTACCCCGCTGGTCCTGCGAGGCGCGGCTCGATTATCTCACCAAGATGTTCTACCGGATGTCGCGGTCAAACTCGGACCTCAAGGGCAAGAAGGCGGTTCGCTCCTCGTGCGAGCGGGTCGCGGGCTTCGATTTTGGAAGTGAATGAGCATGCTGCGTAGCGCAGGAATGGACTTATCAGCGTGACCCTCACCTCCCCAGCCGCCGGCCGCGATGATCCGCTCGACGTCTCGCTGCGCCCCTCGGGCTTTGCCGACTTTGTCGGCCAGGCCGCCGCGCGGGCTAATCTTGAAGTCTTCATCAAGGCCGCCAGGCAGCGCGGTGCGGCGCTCGATCACGTGCTGTTCGTCGGTCCGCCAGGGCTGGGCAAGACGACGCTGGCGCAGATCATTTCGCGGGAGCTGGGCGTCGGTTTTCGCGCCACGTCAGGTCCTGTTATCGCCAAGGCGGGGGATCTGGCGGCGCTGCTGACCAATCTCGAGGAGCGCGATGTTCTGTTCATCGACGAGATCCACCGGCTCAATCCTGCGATCGAGGAAATCCTTTATCCGGCGATGGAGGATTTCCAGCTCGATCTGATCATCGGCGAGGGACCGGCCGCCCGTTCGGTGCGCATCGATCTTGCCAAATTCACCCTGGTCGGCGCCACCACCCGCGCCGGCCTCCTCACCACGCCGCTGCGCGACCGTTTCGGCATTCCGGTGCGGCTCAATTTCTATACGCCCGAGGAGCTGGTGCTGATCGTGCAGCGCGGGGCGCGGCTGCTCGGCATGCCGATGGCACCCGATGGTGCGATGGAGATTGCGCGACGTTCG
>JAKFDU010000045.1:0-2500 GCA_036675975.1 Devosia sp.
TTCATGACGGTCGAGCACCTGCTGCTGGCCCTGCTCGACAACCCGTCGGCGGCCAGCGTGCTCAAGGCCTGCGGCGCCGACCAGCCCAAGCTGGCCACCGGGCTCCGGCAGATCATCGCCGACACCGTGCCGGTGCTGCCGGCCGACGATCCGCGCGACACCCAGCCGACCCTGGGCTTCCAGCGGGTGCTGCAGCGCGCGGTCTACCACGTGCAGTCGTCGGGCAAGAAGGAGGTCACCGGCGCCAACGTGCTGGTCGCCATCTTCGGCGAGAAGGATTCGCACGCGGTCTACTTCCTCAACCAGCAGGAAATCACCCGCCTGGACGTGGTGAACTACCTCTCGCACGGCATCGCCAAGATCGGCGACGGCGCCGAGGAGAAGCCCGCGCCCGAAGCCAAGCCCGAGGGCGAGGAGGGCGGCGAGTCCAAGGGCAACCCGCTGCAGGAATTCGCGGCCAATCTCAACGAGCTGGCCCGCGAGGGCAAGATCGACCCGCTGATCGGCCGCGAGGACGAAGTCGAGCGCACCATCCAGGTGCTCTGCCGCCGCCGCAAGAACAACCCGCTGTTCGTGGGCGAGGCCGGCGTGGGCAAGACCGCCCTGGCCGAGGGCCTGGCCTGGCGCATCGTCGAGGGCCGCGTGCCTGCCGTGCTCAAGGACGCCACCATCTATTCTCTGGACCTGGGCGCCCTGGTCGCGGGCACCAAGTACCGCGGCGACTTCGAGAAGCGCCTGAAGGCGGTCATCCAGCAGATCCGCAAGGAGCCGGGCGCCATCCTGTTCGTGGACGAAATCCACACCATCATCGGTGCGGGTTCGGCCTCGGGCGGCACCATGGACGCGTCCAACCTGATCAAGCCGGTCCTGCAGAGCGGCGAGCTGCGCTGCATCGGCTCGACCACCTTCCAGGAATATCGCGGCGTGTTCGAGAAGGACCGCGCCCTGGCGCGCCGGTTCCAGAAGATCGACGTGGTCGAACCGACCGTGGCCGAGGCCGTGGCCATCCTCAACGGGCTCAAGACCCGCTTCGAGGCCCACCACGACGTCGAATACGCCAGCGACGCCATCCAGGCGGCGGTGGACCTGTCGGTCAAGCACATCAACGACCGCCTGCTGCCGGACAAGGCCATCGACGTGATCGACGAGGCCGGCGCCCGCCAGCGCCTGATGGACGCCGACAAGCGCAAGCAGGTCGTGGACGTCGAGGAGATCGAGCTGATCGTGGCCAAGATGGCCCGCATCCCGACCAAGCAGGTCAGCGCCTCGGACAAGGACGTGCTCAAGAACCTCGAGCGCAACCTCAAGATGGTGATCTTCGGCCAGGACCCGTCCATCGAGACCCTGGTGTCGGCGATCAAGCTGGCCCGTTCCGGCCTGGCCAATCCCGACAAGCCGATCGGCAACTTCCTGTTCGCCGGCCCCACCGGCGTGGGCAAGACCGAGGTGACCAAGCAGCTGGCGATGCAGCTGGGCATCGAGCTGGTGCGCTTCGACATGTCCGAGTACATGGAAGCCCATTCCGTGAGCCGCCTGATCGGCGCGCCCCCGGGTTACGTCGGTTTCGACCAGGGCGGCCTGCTGACCGAAAAGATCGTCAAGACGCCGCACTGCGTGCTGCTGCTCGACGAGATCGAGAAGGCGCATCCGGACGTGTTCAACATCCTGCTGCAGGTCATGGACCGCGGCGTGCTGACCGATACGAACGGCCGCGAGGCCAACTTCCGCAACGTCGTGCTGGTGATGACCACCAATGCCGGCGCGGCGCAGGCGGCCCGCCGCACCATGGGCTTCGTCGAGCAGAACCACACCACCGACGCGTTGGAAGTGATCCGCAAGGCCTTCACGCCGGAGTTCCGCAACCGCCTGGACGCGATCATCCAGTTCGGCGCGCTGGGCATGGAGCACATCCTGCGCGTGGTGGACAAGTTCCTGATCGAGCTGGAGGCCCAGCTGCACGAGAAGCACGTGTCGCTGTCGGCCACGCCGGAAGCGCGCCAGTGGCTGGCCGAACACGGCTTCGACCCGCAGATGGGCGCGCGTCCGATGGCGCGCCTGCTGCAGGACAAGATCAAGCGTCCGCTGGCCGACGAACTGCTGTTCGGCAAGCTCGCCAACGGCGGCAAGGTCACCGTCGACGTGCGCGACGGCGAGCTGGTGGTCGATTCGCAGGCCGAGCCGGAGAAGCTGCTGCCCGCGACGGTCTGATCCCGGATCGCACGCAAACGAAAACGGCGGCCCATGGCCGCCGTTTTCCATTTGGGCACCGCGTTATTTCATGCGGTAGGTGATGCGGCCCTTGGTCAGGTCGTAAGGAGTCATTTCGACCTTGACCTTGTCGCCGGTGAGGATGCGGATGTAGTTCTTGCGCATGCGGCCGGAGATGTGGGCGGTGATGACGTGGCCGTTCTCGAGCTTGACCCGGAACATGGTGTTCGGAAGGGTCTCGAGCACCGTGCCTTCGAATTCGATGGAATCGTCTTTGGACATTCTTGGTTTC
>JAKFDU010000046.1:0-3233 GCA_036675975.1 Devosia sp.
GGTTCATCATGCCCGCGAATGTCACTTCGCTGCCGGCTATGCCTTCGGCCAGCGCGATCGCCGCGTCATTACCCGACTGGATGATGACGGACCGGAGGAGATCGGCCACCGCCACCTTGGAGTTAAGTTCGGCGAACATGGTCGAGCCGCCCGAGGAAGCGCCGCCGTCGCGCCAGGCATGCTCGGAGATGAAGAACTCGTCGGTCATGTTGAGCCGCTTGCGCTGCAGCTCGTCGAAGACGACGGCAACGGTCATCAGCTTGGCCATGCTGGCCGGCTCGAGGGCCGCGTCGGCGTCCTTGTTGAACAGGATGGTGCCGGACTCATAGTCCATCAGCACCGCGAACTTGGCCTTGGTGTCGAAATCCTGCGCCTGGACGCCGCTCGCCAGTACAATGAGCGAGACGATCAATCCGAGCAGTTTCAGGCCAAATCCCCGCACGTCATACCCCGTTCCTGAGCCGCCGCAGCCCGTACGGAGACTAATAGAGAACTATGTCGCTTAGGCCAAGTTCCTGTGCCAGTGAAAGCACATCGGCGCGAGCGACGCCGGGCTTCAACTTTGTGAGCGTGAGCTGTTTTTCAGTGTGATCGCCGACGGCCATCCGGGTTTCGTCGACCGCGCCATAGACCGCAAACGCCTCGGCGATCTCGATGGCACGGATGCCGTCGCGGAAGCTGCCCAGCTGCAGCTTGATGTCACGGGCGTCTTCATCGACCGATGCGACCCAGTCTTCGAGCGCAGTAGAGCGCGTCGCCATGGCGGTGGCCGCGGCATGGGCGGAGTTGATCGCCGCTTCTTCCTCGGTCGCGGCATAGCCGAAGAGGCCGAAGAAGTCCTCGGCGAGATTGTTCGACGAGTACGAGCCCCTGCTCTGCCCCTGGTAGTCCGCCGCGGCGGCGGCGCTGACCACCGGCGCAGCATCGAGCTGCTGCGGCTCGACCATGGCGAGACGGGTCTCGCTCATGCCGACGCCGAGCTGCTGCTCCATGCGGGTGGGCTTGTTGATGCTGGCCATGAGCATGCGGGTGTCGTCGCCGTTGAGCGGCGCCGGACCGACATAGGAGACGGCGATGTTGCCGGTACCCTTGTTGACGTAGCCCAGAATATCGGCCGCCTTGTAGCTGAGGTCCATGATGCGGCCGTGGATATAGGGCCCGCGATCGTTGACGCGAACCACGACGGAGCGGCCGTTGTCGGTATTGGTGACGCGCACATAGCTCGGCAGCGGCAGCGTCGGATGCGCGCCGGTGATGGCATTGGCGGAGAAGATTTCGCCATTGGCGGTGCGGCGGCCGTGGAAATCGGAGCCATACCAGGAGGCCTCACCAGAATCGGCATAATCCGGCTGCTCCCGCGGGACATAGGTGTTGCCGCGGACGGTATAGGGCCGGCCGACCTGATAGCGGCCGCCGCCCTTGGGCGGATTGGGATCATTGGTGACGCGGGGCGAAACAGCGCCATATTCCGAGCCGAAGGCAGCGCGTTTGACGGTAGCTCCAACCCCGCCGCCACAGGCAGCAATGACAGGGGCGATCAACGCCGCGAGGGCGACAAGGCGGATGGCATGGCGCCAAGGGGTCGTCGTCACGGTACACAAACTCTTACGCTGGTCACAATGCGAGTGCAGATCATAACGCGATCGCTTAGCACTCGAAGCTAAAGAACATTTTTCTGGTTTCGGTGAGGTTAAGGGCAACGGACTGTTAGCACTGAGCGTAGCATTTGATGCCAATGCGCTTGGTATCGGGGACAAATACATCCCCCACCCGACCTTGCATCCACAGAGATATAAAGATATCTTTATGTCATCGGAAAAGTTCAGCGAACCGAGGTAGATGGCGATGAGCCAGTCCAATGACGCCCATATCCCCGACTGGAACGAGGTCCGCGCTTCGCTGGCCAAGGCGGCGCGCGAGCGCATCCTGATTCTGGACGGCGCCATGGGCACCATGATCCAGCGCCTCAAGCTGACCGAGGAGAATTTCCGCGGCGAGCGCTTCAGGGATTGGAACCTGCCACTGCAGGGCAATAACGACCTGCTGGTCATAACCGAACCCAAGATGATCGAGGATATCCACTTCGATTACTTCATGGCCGGGGCCGATATCGCCGAGACCAACACCTTCTCGGCCACCTCGGTGGCGCAGGCCGACTATGCCTGTGAAAGCGCGGTCTATGACATCAACTATCAGGGCGTGATCGTTGCCCGCCGGGCGGCGCTGCGCGCCGAGGCGGCGGACGGGCGCCGGCGCTATGTCGCGGGGGCGCTGGGGCCGACCAACAAGACGTCGTCCATGTCCACCGACGTCAACAGCCCTGGCCATCGTGCCATCACCTTCGACCAGCTGGTCGTGGCCTATGGCGAGGCTATCCGCGGGCTGGTTGATGCGGGTGCCGACCTGCTGCTGTTCGAGACCATCACCGACACACTCAACACCAAGGCCGGCATCTTTGCGGCGCAACGCCTGTTCGAAGAACGCGGCATCGACGTGCCGATCATGATCTCGGGCACCATTACCGATCTCTCCGGCCGCACCCTGTCCGGCCAGACGCCGACGGCGTTCTGGTATTCGGTGCGCCACGCCAATCCACTGACCATCGGGCTCAACTGCGCCCTCGGCGCCAACGCCATGCGCGCCCACCTGGCGGAGCTGTCGGACACGGCCGATACGTTCATCTGCGCCTATCCCAATGCCGGCCTGCCCAACGCCTTCGGCCAGTATGACGAGACGCCCGAATTCATGGCCGAGCAGATCGAGGGCTTTGCTGCCGAAGGCTATGTCAACATCGTTGGCGGCTGCTGCGGTTCGACGCCGGACCATATCCGCGCCATCGCCCAGGCGGTGAGCAAGCATAAGCCACGCGTGGTGCCCGAGGCGCAGAAGTTCCTGCGCCTGTCGGGCCTCGAGCCCTTCACGCTGACGCCGGAAATTCCGTTCGTGAACGTGGGCGAGCGGACCAACGTCACCGGCTCGGCCCGCTTCCGCAAGCTGATCACTGCAGGCGACTACACCGCCGCGCTTGATGTCGCGCGTGACCAGGTGGCCAATGGGGCCACAATCATCGACATCAACATGGACGAGGGCCTGATCGACAGTAAGCAGGTGATGATCGAGTTCCTCAACCTGCTGGCGGCCGAACCCGACATCGCCAAGGTGCCGCTGATGATCGACAGTTCCAAGTGGGAGGTGATCGAGGCGGGCCTGAAATGCGTGCAGGGCAAGGCGCT
>JAKFDU010000047.1:0-2416 GCA_036675975.1 Devosia sp.
GCCGGCATCCCGAGCTGCTGGCAGCCATCAGCCAGTGCCCCTTTACCGATGGTTTGGCCTCCGCCGCCGCACTGGGAGTGGGCGCGTCGATGAAGATGCTGCCGGTCATATTGCGTGACTTCACGGCCAAATTGTTTGGCCGGCCGCCGGTGATGGTGCCCATTGCCGCAGCACCTGGCAAACCGGCGTTGATGAATGCCCATGATGCCTTGGAGGGCTATCTGGCCCTGATTCCGGACGGGCTGAAGTTCGTCAACCATGTGGCGGCGCGGGTGATTCCGGAAATTGCCACTTACCGGCCGGGACGTTCCGCCGCCAAGGTGAGGTTCCCGATTCTGTTCTGCGTCAGCACCACGGACACCGTTACGCCGCCGGAGCAAACCATTGCCCTGGCACGTCGGGCGCCGCACGGCGAGATCAAGCTGTATGAGGCCGGACACTTCGCCTTCTACTTGGGCGATGCCTTCGAGCAATTGGTCACGGATCAGACCCGCTTCCTGACTCAGCACCTGCTCGCGGCCCCCAGTCACCGGAACTGAGCACGCTTTACCTGCCCACTTCGTAGAGAGAACAAGAATGCGCTTTGCCAAACTTCCTGACCTGCGCGCGGCGTCGGATCCTGATGCGCCATGCATTGCGGATGCCACCTCCCGCCTTTCCAACCGCGAGTTTCACTCTCGCGTTCTCGTGGCGGCAGGGGTTCTGGCCGATCTCGGTATCGGGCCGGGTGACGTCATCGCCATCATGCTGCCCAACCAGGTGGAGTTCGTCGTGGCCATGTTTGCCGCCTGGCGTCTGGGGGCGGCCGTCACGCCGATCAACCCAGCTCTTACCAGCAAGGAAGCGACTCACCAGATATCCGATTCACGAGCCGAGCTGGTCGTCAACGAAAGCGGCGAAGCCGTGCTCGCAGGCGTGCGCTCCCTGGCGGTTACCACCCTTGAAGATGGGCGTCCGCATGTGGGGGACGTGTCCGATGATCCCGCCGAACTCGCCCTGCTGATCTATACCAGCGGTACCACCGGCTTGCCCAAGGGGGTGATGCTCGATCACGCCAATATCGAGTCCATGGCGGAAATGGGGCGGCAGTCGATCAAGGTCACGGCGGCGGATCATTGCCTGTTGATGCTGCCGCTGTTTCACGTCAACGGCATCGTGGTCAGCATTCTCACGCCGCTGTCAGCCGGCGGCCACGTCACGATCCGCAAGCGCTTTGAGATCAACACCTTCTTCGGCGATGTCGAGCAGCTCCGGCCGACGTATTTCTCCGCCGTGCCGACCATCTACGCGATGCTCAACGCGTTGCCGGATGAGGTCAAACCCGACACGTCCAGCCTGCGCTATGGCATCTGTGGTGCGGCGCCCGCTTCGGCCGAACTGCTCAAGAGTTTCGAGGCGCGCTATGGCTTTCCACTGATCGAAGGCTATGGGCTGTCCGAAGGTACCTGCGCCTCGACCATCAACCCCTTCGATGGTGTGCGCAAGGCCGGCACCGTTGGCCTGCCGTTCATGGGGCAGCGCATCGCCATTGCCGATCCGGATGGTCGGCATCTGCCGAATGGCGAAATTGGTGAGGTGCTGGTGCAGGGCCCTAACGTGATGCGTGGTTACCTGGGCAAGCCCGAGGAAACGGCGAAGACCATCGTCGATGGCTGGCTACGCACCGGCGACCTCGGCCGTATCGACGAGGATGGTTATCTGTCCATCGTTGGGCGCTCGAAGGAAATGATCATCCGCGGTGGCGAGAACATCTATCCGAAGGAGATCGAGGATGCGCTGGGCGATTTCCCCGGCTTACTCGAAGCGGCGGTAATTGGTGCTCCTCACGAGACCTTCGGCGAAATCGTGATTGCCTACGTCGCGTTGAAGCCTGGCTACACGGCTTCCGCTGAAGCGCTGGATGAGCACTGCGCCAGCCGGCTGACGCGTTACAAGCGGCCGGCGACGATCAACGTCATCGACAGCCTGCCGAAGAACGCCATGGGCAAGATCGACAAGCCAAAGCTGCGCGAGCTGTGGGCCAAATTCGGGCCGAGCAACCGGTAATTCCCTACTCGGGAATCTGGTGGCAAGCAGCTCGTACGTAGAAGGGGAATGCAGCATGAGCAACACCGTTTTCGACTTCGACTGGCTGGTGATCGGCTCGGGCTTCGGCGGCAGCGTCTCGGCGCTGCGCCTTGCCGAGAAGGGCTATCGCGTCGGGGTGCTCGAGCGTGGCCGGCGCTATCGCGAAGAAGATCTGCCCAAGTCGACGTGGCAGCTACGGCGATTTTTATGGGCACCCGCGCTGGGCTTGAAGGGCGTGATGCGCATGAAGGTCTTCCGTCATGTGTTCTTCCCCAGTCAGTCGGCTGTCGGCGGTGGCAGCACCGTATACGGCGGCGTGCTGTACCGTGCCCGTCCGGAGTTCTTCGCC
>JAKFDU010000048.1:0-52879 GCA_036675975.1 Devosia sp.
GGACGCTCGCCCTATTGCGGCCGAAACGCGAACCTGTGGGAGAGGCAAAACCCCCACCCGGCTCACCCCACCACTGTTCGCCTGCAGGCCGCCCATGCGGGGTGATGGGGAGAGTGTGCCACGAGTTTTGGGGAGGGGGATAAGTTCGGACAGTTCCTCGTTTCGAGCGTGTGGCCCCACCCCCTCCTGCCTCCCCCATCAAGGGGGAGGTTTCGCTCCACTCTGGTGGCAAGATCGAGCCCCGGCCACAGGGCGGCACCTCCCCCTTGATGGGGAGGTTGGGAGGGTGGGTCCGCTTGGGCCGAAGTGCAGCACCCGCGGGTCAAGGCCTGATGTGACGGCCGGTGGGCCACCCGTGATCGGGATGACGCGGCGCGCCACGGAAATGGATTCTGGCTGGAGCCTGTCCTCGGGCGGGAAGCGATCGGGGGCCAGAATGACCCGGTGAGTTAGTCAGCGTAGTCATCATACAACATCCTGACTATTGTATGTTGACTTACCACTTCGTCTTCCATACCAGTTTCAGCACCAAGCCTGCCAGGAGTCCAGAGGGCGCGTGGTGGGCTTGAGCGACAGGGTGCAAAACCCCGTCGCGTGGCAACGGCATCGGCAAAACGGCGCGGAGGACGGGCCGGACCGATGCCACTTTGGGAGGACATCCATGTTTCATCTGCCTAAACTGGCAGCGACGGCGCTCGTCGCTGCAGCCTTGATGGTATCGACCGCCAGCGCCCAGACGGTGCTGCGTTCGTCCGACACCCATCCGGACGGCTATCCGACCGTCGAGGCGGTCAAGTATTTCGGCGAGCTTCTGAGCGAGAAGACCGACGGCCGGTACTCGGTGGAAGTATTCCACTCGGCGCAGCTCGGCCAGGAAGCCGACACGATCGAACAGACCCAGTTCGGCGTGATCGACCTCAACCGCATCTCGATCGGCGCTTTCGGTACCCAGGTGCCGGCCGCGACCGTGACCCAGCTGCCCTATATCTTCCGCTCGGCCGACCATTTCCATGCCGTGCTTGATGGCCCGATCGGCGAGGAAATCCTGGCGGCGTTCGACGCCGTGGATGTGGTGGCCCTGGCCTTCTACGACGGCGGCGCCCGCTCGTTCTACAACAGCGAAAAGCCGATCAACTCGCTGGCTGACATGGAAGGCATGAAGTTCCGCGTCATGGGCTCGGACATCTTTGTCGACATGGTTGCGGCCCTGGGCGGCAATGCCACCCCCATGCCCTATGGTGAAGTCTATTCGGGTATCCAGACCGGCGTCATCGACGGTGCCGAGAACAACTATCCGAGCTATGACACCGCCGGCCACGCCGAAGTCGCCAAGTTCTACTCGCTCGACGAACACCTGATGGTGCCGGAAGTCCTGGTGATCTCCAAGATCGTCTGGGATGGCCTCACCCCTGAAGACCAGGCCCTGTTCCGCGAAGCGGCCAAGGAGTCGGTTGCCAAGCAGCGCGAGCTGTGGGCTGCCAAGGAAGTTGAATCCAAGGCCAAGGTGGAAGCACTGGGCGCCCAGATCAACGAGGTCGACAAGGCTCCCTTCATCGAAGCCATGAAGCCGGTCTACGAGAAGTACGTGACCGATCCGGCCTTGCAGGACCTGGTTGCCCGCATCCAGGCGACTGAGGGCTAGTTGGCACAAGCGAGGACGAGTTCAATCTCGTCCTCACACCGGACGGCACCTCCCCCTTGATGGGGGTGGTGGGAGGGGTGGAGAGCCCCAATATCGGGGCCTCCTCCACCCTTGATCCCTCCCCGCAAAGGGGAGGTGGCGACTGAGAGTCATGCGCCACGACCTCGTGGTTCGACAGGCTTATCATGAGGTCTACAGAGAAATGAAAACCTGGCTTCTGCCCATCAGCCGCGTGCTGGGAAAGCTTTCCAATGCGATCCTGTGGCTCGCTGGCATTGGCCTTGTGGCGATGACTGTCATCGTCGCCTATCAGGTGTTCATGCGGTTCGTGATCAATTCGTCGCCATCCTGGACCGAGGCCGGATCGATCATGATCATGACGTGGTTCATTTTCCTCGGTGCTGCGGTGGGTGTGCGCGAGAACTTCCATATGGGGTTCGACGTGCTGCTCTATGTGCTGCCGAAGAGTGCCAAGCCCTGGCTGCGCGGGATCAGCGACGTCGCCATCTTCGGCTTTGCCTTCGGCATGGTCTGGTATGGCGGGGAACTGGCCATCCGGTTCTGGTCGACCCGCATTCCGGTGCTCGGACTGCCGACCTCCTTCACCTATTTCCCAATCGTAATTTCGGGCGCGCTGATGTGCCTGTTCGCGCTGGAGCGCTTCCTGCTGCGCCTGGCCGGCGAACCGGTCGATGACATCGCCGCCGATCCCACGATCACCGAGGCCTGAGACTGATGGAATACTGGATCCTGTTTGGCGTGTTCACGGTGCTGATGGTGATCGGCACGCCGATCGCCTATTGCCTGGGCATTGCGAGCTTCGCCACCATCATTTATCTGGGCCGCCCGGCTATCGTGGTGTTCCAGCAGCTCAATTCGGGCGTGTCGGCTTTCAGCCTGCTGGCCATTCCGTTCTTCATTTTTGCCGGCGACCTGATGATGCGTGGCGGCATTGCCGAGCGCATCATCGCCTTTGCCGGATCGCTGATCGGACACGTACGCGGCGGGCTGGGGCAGGTGAATATCGCGGCCTCGACGCTGTTCGGCGGCATTTCCGGCTCGGCCGTGGCTGAAGCGGCGGCCGTGGGCGGTATCATGATTCCGCAGATGAAGGCACGGGGCTATGGCGCCGACTATGCCGTCAATGTGACCTCGATGGCGGCGCTGATCGCGCTGCTGCTGCCGCCCAGCCACAACATGATCATCTATTCGCTCTCGGGCGGCGGCAATATCTCGATCGCGGACCTGTTTACGGCAGGCATCATACCCGGACTGCTGCTGGCGCTGGTGCTCAGCATCACCGCCTATATCGTTGCGGTGAAGCGCGGCTACCCCACAGAGCCATTTCCGGGCTTCCGCAAGGCGGGGTATTTCTTTGTCGTCGCCATTCCGGGCCTGATGCTGATCGCCATCATCTTCGGTGGCGTGCGCTCGGGCATCTTCACGGCAACGGAAAGCTCGTGCATCGCGGTATTCTACGCGCTGCTGGTGACCCTGCTGGTCTACCGGTCACTGAGCTGGGGCGAGTTCGTGCATTCGGTGCTGGGCGCGGTGCGGACGACGGCGATGGTGCTGTTCATCATCGGCGCGGCGGCATCGTTCGGCTGGCTGATGGCCTATCTCAAGGTGGCCATCATCCTCACCGACGGCATCGCGGCGATTTCGAGCGATCCGCTGCTGGTGCTGCTGATGATCAACGTGCTCCTGCTGCTGCTCGGCACTTTCATGGATATGGGGCCGCTGATCATCATCACCACGCCGATCTTCCTGCCGATCGCCAAGTCGTTCGGCATCGACCCGGTGCATTTCGGCGTCATCATGATCCTCAACCTGGGCATTGGGCTGAACACGCCGCCACTCGGCCCCGTGCAGTTCGTGGCAGCGGCGGTGGGCAAGATCTCGGTCTGGGATGCAATGAAGAGCATCTGGCCATTCTACCTGGCCGGGCTCGTCGTGCTGGGTCTCGTCACCTACATCCCGGCGCTGTCGCTCTGGCTGCCGGCGCTGTTCCGAGGATAGGGCATGAGTCTCAGCGGCGAGACGACCATTCCCGGGCGCAAGCCCAAGCTGGCCGATCTGGTGATCGGTACGCTACGCAAGCGCATCAGTGCCGGTGAGTACCGGGCCGGCACCAAGCTGCCGACCGAGAGCCAGATGACCACGATATTCGGCGTCAGCCGTACCGTGGTCCGGGAGGCGATCGCGGCCCTGTCGGCCGATGGGCTGGTGCAGCCGCGGCAGGGGGCGGGCGTTTTCGTGGTCGGCAATGCCGCGAGTCCGTTCACCGCTATCGGCGCGGATACGTCCAACAAGATCTCGGTGGCCATCAATGTGCTCGAAGTGCGCATGGGCATCGAAATCGAGTCGGCGGGCCTCGCAGCGCTGCGGCGCAGTGCCAGCCAGGAGGCGGCGATCCAGGAAGCGTGGAACGAGTTCGAGCGCCTGCTCAAGCTGGGCACGCCGACGGGCAAGACCGATTTCGCCTTTCATCGCGCCATCGCCGCGGCGACCAACAATCCGTTCTATATCGAAGTGCTGGACGGGCTGGGAAGCCGGACCATTCCGTGCGACGTGGCTTCGCCCTGGGGCACGGAAAGCGTACTGACCTTCGAATATCAGGCGGGGCTGCAGCGCGAGCATCTTGCCATTCTCAAGGCCATTTCGGCGCAGGACGCCGAGGGCGCGCGCGAGGCCATGCGGCAGCATCTGTCGCTGAGCCAGCAGCGCTATCGTAACCGCCTGCGCGAACAGGCACCGGCAAACCAGGATCCAGCATGAGTACCAACCACGATATCCGCTTCGCCATCGACCCGGTGAGCGCCTCGACCATGAATACCGAGGAACTGCGCGATCATTTCCTGATCAACGACCTGTTCGTGCCCGGTGCGGTCAACTGGACCTATACCCATTACGACCGCATGGCGGTGGGCAGCGCGGCGCCTGATGGCAAGGCGCTGGCGCTGGAAACGATCAAGCCGACGGGCACGGAAAACTTTCTCGACCGGCGCGAGCTGATCGCCGCCAATATCGGCGAAGCCGGCACCATCTCTGTCGATGGCAAGGATTATGCCGTGGGCCCGCGCGACATGCTCTATGTGGGCATGGGCGCCAAGGATGTGCGGTTTGCCGGCGACGGGGCCAAGTTCTATCTCGTGAGCGCGCCCGCGCATGCCAGCCACCCGACCACGCTGATCAAGCAGAGCGATGCCAAGCGGCTGGACCTGGGCAGCCAGGAGACGGCAAACGAGCGCAGCATCTTCCAGTTCGTCAATGCCGACAGCGTCAAGACCTGCCAGCTGGTGGTGGGGCTGACCAGCTTCGCGCCGGGCTCGGTGTGGAACACCATGCCGGCGCATGTGCATGACCGGCGCATGGAGGCCTATCTCTATTTCGACCTCAAGCCGGATGCGTTTGTCGTGCACCTGATGGGCGAGCCGGACGAGACGCGGCACCTGATCGTCCGCAACGAAGAGGCGGTGATCTCGCCGCCATGGTCGATCCATTCGGGGGCCGGCACCGGCGCCTATACCTTCATCTGGGCCATGGCCGGCGACAATGTCGACTATACCGATGTCGAAAAGATCGGCATGGACGAGCTGCTGTGACGGATCTTTCGGCATTCAGCCTTGCCGGCAAGACTGTTCTGGTCACCGGTGCCAATACCGGTATCGGGCAGGGCATCGCGCTCGGTATCGGGCGGGCCGGGGGCAAGGTTATCGGCGTGGGACGCTCCAGCATGGAGACCACTGCGTCGCTGATGGCTGGACTCGGGGCAGATTTCGTTCAAGTGCAGGCCGATCTCGGTTCAACCGCGGCGGCGCAGGCGATGTTCGAGGCCGCCTGGACTGAGCATGGACCCATCGATGGGCTGGTCAACAATGCCGGCATCATCAAACGGGTCGACGCGGTGGACTTCACCGAGGCCGACTGGGACCAGGTGATGGATATCAATCTCAAGACGATGTTCTTCCTGTGCCAGTCGCTCGGGAAGAAGGCGATTGCGGCCGGGCGCGCGGCCAAGATCGTCAACATCTCGTCGATGCTCAGCTTCCAGGGTGGTATCCGGGTGGCGAGCTATACGGCGTCCAAGAGTGGCGTGCTGGGGATCACCCGGTTGCTGGCCAATGAGTGGGCGGCCAAGGGCATCAACGTCAATTCCATAGCGCCGGGCTATATCGAAACCAACAATACCGAGGCGCTGCGGGCCGATCCGGACCGTTCGGCGTCGATCCTGGGGCGCATTCCGGCCGGGCGCTGGGGTGCACCATCAGACATTGGCGATGCGGCGGTGTTCCTGCTGTCGCAGGCCTCCAACTATATGCATGGCGCCGTCATCCCCGTGGATGGTGGCTGGCTGGCGAGGTAGATCATGACTGAGCAGAAGCTGTTCGCGCAGGCGAACGAGGGTGAAACCACCGTGCTGGCGCCGGGCAATACGCGCCGGGTGCTGATCCATACGCCAGAGCTGATGCAGGTGGAGTTCGGCTTTGACAAAGGCGCCGTCGGCGCGCCGCACAGCCACCCGCATATTCAGGTGAGCTATGTGGCCGAAGGCTCGTTCGAGGTGACGATTGACGGCGTTACCCAGGTGGTCGGTACCGGCGGCAGCTTCATCGTGCCATCAGGGTTGGTGCATGGTGTAGTGGCGCTGGAAAAGGGCCGCCTGGTGGATGTGTTCACGCCGCATCGGGCGGATTTTCTGTAGGGGCAGTTTCCCTGGACCTCGCGATGTCGTTCCGGCCTTCGCCGGGATGACACCGTGCGTGGAACGAATTGCCTCTACCCGATCTCATCCAGCATTTCCGCATAGGCCTCATCGTGCCTCCCAGCCCAGTTCGCTTTCCCCGGTTCGGTCAACCGTCCACGCCGCGGCGGGATGAAGCTGTAGATGCCGCGGGTGGGTTCTTCACGCCATTGCAGGTTGAACGCCGCCAGCTTGGGGAAGAACTCCATGTCGGAATAGGGCAGGTGGTCGTGGACCCACCAGGCCATGGCCTCCCAGTCGCCGGTGCGTTCGTAATAGGGCACGAAACGGTTGACGACGATGCAGGCGGTGGCACCCATGCGGCCCTTGGCGTCGCGGCGGTCCCAGATGTGGCCGGCATAGTTGGTTTCGTTGCGGCCACAATTGAGCTTGTTGACGTTGCCGAAATGGTTGACCTCGGGCGAGCGGTAGGCGGAGCGGATGGAAATCTTGCCGAAGCGGGCCTGCAGCGGTTCGAGCAGGGTGTCACAGAGCACCTTGCCGACGGCGATGGCGAGGTCGGGGTCGTCGGGTACGTTCTGGAAGCCGTGGATGACGGCGATTTCGGAATAGAGAAAATCGCGCAGGAAGAAGTTCTCGCTGAGGCGGACGCGACCGAGATCTTCGAGGGCTTTGACGGATTTGGGCTGGCGCATGGTGCCTCTCGCTGGACGTGGCGATCTCTTGCGGTAACGTGGCGGTTGCCAACCCGGTTTCGACAGGACGCCTCATGATCGACGTGATCTTCTACATCGCCATAGCAGCCGAGGCGATGACGGCGGCGCTCGCGGCCGGGCGACGCAAGATGGACTGGTTCGGCGTGTGCCTTTTAGCCTGCGTAACGGCCCTTGGCGGCGGGACGATCCGCGACCTCTTTCTTGGGCATTACCCGCTGTTCTGGGTCAAGAATCCCTATGTGCTGCTGCTGGTGTGCGGCGCTGCCCTGTTCACCATCGCCATCGCGCGGATCGTCCACCGGTTGCGCTGGTCGTTTCTCGTGCTCGATGCGCTGGGGCTGGTGGTCTTCACCATCATCGGGTGCAATATCGGCGCCGACATGGGGGCGCATCCGCTCATCATACTGATCGCCGGCATGGTCACCGGCATTTTCGGCGGCATCTTGCGCGACGTGTTGTGCAATGACGTGCCGCTGGTCTTCCAAGGCGAGCTCTATGCCACCGTCTCCATCGTCACCGGGGCGATCTACTATTTCGGGCGGACGGCCAACATCAACGCGGACCTGGTGATTGTGGTGGCCATCGGCATCGGCTTTTCGCTGCGCATGCTGGCCATCATCCGGAAGTGGGAAATGCCCAAATTCGTCTATGACAAGGAGCTGTGATGATACCAGCCCGTATCGTGCTGTCGCGACGCGGCGGTTTTGACCTGCAGGCCACTTCACGGGCGCTGAACGGGCTGCCGGCACAGTCGGTGGCGCGGCCCGGGCCATGGGGAAACCCGTTCACCATTGCCGAGGTGATGGAAGAGACGGGGCTCGAAAAGGACGCGGCGCAGGCAGAGGCGGTGGCGCGCTACGGGCGCTGGATTGCTGGCGAACTGGCCGGTCCCAAACCGCCGCCAGCGCGGGACACTATCCGGGCCGAGCTGGGCGGCAGGAATCTCGCCTGCTGGTGCCGCGAGGGCTCGCCCTGCCACGTCGATGCCCTGCTGCGGCTGGCCAACGAATAGGGGCTTCTCGCCCGGCCGGTCCTGTGGCAAGGACTACCATACAAGAAGAGTTGGAGTGCCTGATTTGCGACAGACCTGGCGATGGTTCGGACCCAAAGACCTGTGCAGCATCGACGATATCACCCAGGTGGGCGCAGTGGGCGTGGTCAGTGCGCTCCATCATGTGCCCAATGGCGCGGTGTGGACGCCTGAGGAGATTGCCAGGCGCCATGCCGAAATCGGCACGCGCAAGGACGGGACGCCGTCTGGGCTGACCTGGGACGTGGTGGAAAGCTTGCCGGTTTCCGAAGACGTCAAGAAGCAGAAGAATGCCTGGCGCGAGCATATCGAGAATTACAAGGTCTCGATGAAGCACCTCGCCGACAGCGGCATCGAGGTCATCTGCTACAATTTCATGCCGGTGCTCGACTGGACGCGGACCGATCTGCGCTGGACGGTGCCGAATGGCGGCTCGTGCATGCGGTTCGACATCAACGATTTCGCGGCATTCGACATCCACGTGCTGCGGCGCCAGGGCGCTGCGGCCGATTATACCAATGCCATTGCTGACGAGGCGGAGCGGCGTTTTACCGGCATGGATGAGGTGGCGCGAAAGCAGCTGGCGCGTAATGTCACCATGGGCCTGCCGGGCTCGACCGAGTCGATGTCGCTTGAGGATGTGCAGGCGCATCTGGATGAGTATGGCGCCATCACCCGCGAGCGGCTGCGCGCCAATTTCGTCGATTTCCTCGACGCGGTGGTGCCGACGGCCGAGGATCTGGGCCTCAGGCTGTGCTGCCACCCGGATGACCCGCCGTTCGCGCTGCTCGGCCTGCCCCGGGTGATGTCGACGGAAGACGATTATCGTACCATCCTGGATGCGGTCGACAGTCCGGCCAACGGGATGACGCTGTGTTCGGGCTCGCTCGGCGCGCGGCCCGACAATGACTTGCCCGGCATGATGGAGCGGCTGGGTGACCGGGTGCACTTCCTGCATCTGCGCAACGTCAAGCGTGACAGCGATGATATCGCCGGCTCATTCTACGAGGCCGAGCACCTGGCTGGTGACACCGACATGGTGGCGCTGATCGCGGCGATCGTGCGCGAGGAAAAGAAGCGCAAGGCGGCGGGTCGCAAGGACCACGTCATCCCCATGCGTCCCGACCACGGCCAGGACATCCTCGATGATCTCGGGCGGCGGTCGCAGCCGGGTTACCCGACCATTGGCCGGATGAAAGGGCTGGCGGAGTTGCGGGGCGTCATGATGGCGCTCGAGCATGCCGAACTGGGACTCTGAGCCCTTATTACATTCACGATCGGAACAATAGTTTACGACTTATCAAAATGTTGGGGCCAGAGTTGCGGGGAGTTTTCGCGTTGAGGCGACCCCCGTGGCTTTCCTGACATTTCTGCAGCGGGTGATGAACTGGTTCGTCCCCGAGCACCTGAATGGCGACCTGCATACCCGCAAGCGTGTGCAGATGTTTATCATCAGCCACGTGTTCGGGCCGATCATCGCCACGCCGATACCGCTGTTCCTGTGGTTTGCCGATCCGCAGCCCTGGCCGCAAGTGCCGATCCTGGCGGCCTCGATCTATGGCTTCTGGCCGTTCCTGGCGCTGGTGAAGCTGTTCCCGCGCGCCTATACGCCGCTGGCCATGGCCTCGGTGCTCAACCTGAGCTTCTGTATCCTGTGGGGCACCTATAATTACGGGGGCACCAGCTCGCCATTCCTGGTGTGGTTCGTGCTTACGCCGCTCCTGGCCTTCATGTATCTGGGTTCCACCTGGACCGCGCGCATCTTCGTGTTCGGCCAGATCACCCTGGGCATTGCCGGCCTTTACGGCATCTACCTCTTCAGCGATTTCCCGGTCCATATTCCGGTGGAAAACATGGTGGTGGCAGGCGTGCTGTCGGCACTGGGCTCGAACATCTATGTGTTCATGATGGCGGCCTATTACTCCAGTGTGGTGGACAGCCAGTCCGAGCTGATCAAGGAAATCGACCGGCATCAGTCAACGCTCAAGGCGCTCACTCGCGCCAAGGACGATGCCGAGCGCGCCAATGGTGCCAAATCGGAATTCCTGGCCAAGATGAGCCACGAGCTGCGTACGCCGCTCAACGCGGTGCTGGGTTATTCCGAACTGCTGCTCGAAGATGCAGAACTCGACGGGCGGGGCGAGCAGATCGCCGACCTGCAGAAGATCAGTGCCGCGGGCAAGCACCTGCTGGCCATGGTCAACGATATTCTCGACATCTCCAAGATCGAGGCGGGCAAGATGGTCCTGCATGTGGAGAATGTCGACCTCGACAAGCTGATCGACGACGTGGAGTCGACAGCGCGTCCGCTGGTGTCCAAGAACACCAATAGCTTCGTGGTCGAGCGCGGCCCCAATCTCGGTGTCATGCGGGCCGATGTCACCAAGCTGCGGCAGGCGATCTACAACCTGCTCTCCAATGCCGCTAAGTTCACGCAGAACGGGCAGATCACCCTGATCGTCAAGCGCAGCGGCGACTGGATGGAAATTGCCGTGGCCGATACCGGCATCGGCATCTCGCACGAGCAGCAGAAGGCACTGTTTTCCAACTTCACCCAGGCCAGCGCAAAGATTGCCGCGGTCTATGGCGGCACGGGCCTGGGCCTGTCGCTGAGCCAGAATCTGTGCCGGCTGATGGGCGGCCGGATTGAGATCGAAAGCGAATTGGGGAAGGGGAGCCGCTTCACCATCCGCCTGCCGGCGCAGGTGGAGCATCCCGCCGCCGAGCCAGTCGCGATGCCGTTGACGCTGCCGCAGCGCGCCAGGCAGACCGTTGAATACTCGGAAGAAGAAGAAGCCCACGCCGAGGCGGGTGAGCATGAGGCCGGGCGTTCCGGGGCTAACGGGCGTGCGGTGAGCCCAGATCCACGGCCACGGCTGCTCGTGGTGGATGATGATCGCAATTTCCTCGAGCTGGCCGAACGCCTGTTCGCCCGCGAGGGCTTCACCCCTATCTGCACCGACGCGCCGCAGTCTGCGCTGCAGATCGCCCGCACCACCAAGCCAACGGCGATCTTTCTTGATATATTGATGCCGGGCTTCGATGGCTGGGATATACTGGCGGCGCTCAAGGCCGACCCGATCACCGCGGATATCCCGGTCTTCATGATCTCGATCCTCAGCGAACGCTCCAAGGCGTTGGCGGCAGGTGCGGACGGGATCGTGATGAAGCCGTTCGATGGCAGCAAGGTCAAGGCGGCCCTGGCGGGGCTCAAGGCTACGCGCGGCCAGCCGCGCGCCAAGGCCGCGAACGGATAAGACGGAGTATCGACATGGCCCTGGTTTTGATCGTCGAGGACAATCCGATCAATCGCGACGTGCTCGGCCGCCGGCTGGAACGACGTGGCTTTTCCATCCGCTTTGCCGAAGATGGGCCGAGCGGCATCGCCGCGGCCAAGGCCCTGATGCCTGACGTGATCCTGATGGATATAGGCCTCGGGGAAATGGATGGCTGTGAAGCAACACGCCGCATCCATGCCGACCCCGAAATGGCGGAAATGCCGATCATCGCGCTGACGGCCAGCGCGTTCGAAAGCGATCGGGCCAATGCCCTGGCCGCCGGCTGCATCGACTTCGAGACCAAGCCGGTGGACCTGCCGCGCCTGTTGGGCAAGATGCAGGCCGTGCTGGGGCCGAAGACGCCGCCAGCCGCGATGAACTTCGGATAGCTAGCCGGCCTCGACAGCACGTCCCCAGGCGGCTGTCAGACGACGGCGCCCGCCACCTTGGTCCGGTCCACGTCCGGCTGGCCCTCGTGGCCAAGGCGGTATTCGAGGTCGGCTTCACGCATGGCCGTGGCCAGGATGGCGACGACCTGATCGATGTCGTCGCTGGTATGGGTCGCCATGACCTGGAAGCGGAAGCGGGCGCCGCCCTGCGGTACCGCGGGATATTCCACGAGGTTGGCGATGCCGCCCATGGCCATCAGATGGCGGCTGGCAAAGCGGCCGACGCCTTCCAGACCCAGGCGCACCGGTACGATGGGCGAGGGGTCGCCGAGGACTTCGAGGCCGGCGCGGGTCATTTCAGCGCGCAGGTACAGGATATTGTCCATCAGCTTGCGGCGCAGCAGGCGACCCTCTTCGGAGCGCACGATATCGAGGGCGCGGAGCACCGTCGCTGCCTGCACCGGCGAGAGTGCGTTGGAGAATGTATGGGTCGCGCTGTAATATTTAAGGTATTCGGCGGTGGCCCGGTCCTTGATGGCGATGAAACCGCCATTGGAGGCGAAGGTCTTGGAGAAGCTGCCGATGATGATGTCGGCCGCCCCGAGTGCATTCTGCAGGCCCAGATGGCCGAGGCCGTCCTCGCCCATAGAACCCAGATCATGGGCGCAGTCGACCAGCAGGGTGGCGCCGTAGGTATCGCAGAGCGCGCGCATGGCGAGCAGGTCAGGGGTGTCGGAGTGCATCGAGAACAGGCTCTCGGTGACCACCAGAATGCCGTTCTCCTTGTCGCTGGCGCGGATGCGCTCGAGCTTGCGGGTCATTGCCTCGAGGTTGAGGTGGCCGTGATAGTGGATATTGGTCGTGGCGGCCTTGGCGCCTTCCTGCAGGCAGGAGTGGGCAAGGATATCCATCACGATATGATCGTTGGCGCGGACGAAGCCCTGCACCGAGCCGTAGCCGGCGGCCCATCCGGTGGGATAGAGCACGATTTCCCGGCCGCCGAGGAACTGGGACAGGCCCTGTTCGAGCAACAGGGAATTGGCGGTGTTGCCGAGCAGCGCGGCCGAGCCGGCGCTGTGGACGCCGTATTCTTCGATGGCCTTGATGGCCGTGGCCTTGATCGCCGGGTGAGAGGACAGGCTCAGATAATCCTGGCTGGCGAAGTTGATGCCGGAGAAGGCGGCGCCGGTGTCGCTCCTGGCTTCGCAGCGAGCCTGGGGCGCCGTGGAGGTCGAACGGGCATAGGGCCAGAGGTCATGTTCGCGGCGCAGATCCTGCCATTCATAGAACCCGGCGACACGGCCGATCAGGTCGGAGCCATGGGGAGAGCGGAAGTCGCGCAGACTGCCCGTCAGTGCGCGCTCGGGAACCGAGTTGGTCTTGGTGGTCATGGACGCTCTCCGCAAAGGACCTGCCGTCGTTCCAGCAGGGCAAGCTAATGGTGGCACTCGAAGTCGACTAAGCGCCGCAGTTTATTATGGTTAGCCAGGCCGCTGTACAATTCGAAACTAAGGAAAGGTTAATTGTAGCAGTTTGTGCGCGGTTACGAACCCAACTCATACGCAAAATTAAGTGCTGCACCGACACTGTGCGGCAATGAGCGCCATTCCGGGTTCGGGCCTGATTTCCCTGATCAACGGCTTTGTCGACCGCGCCATCGGCGCGGACGGCCTGACGCCGCGTGTGCGCGACAAACTGCTGCGCCAGCAGCTGGGTTCGGTGGCGCGAATGGCGCCGGCCATGCTGGCGGCTTCGCTGGTCGTTCTGGCAGTATTCCTGACCCTGACCTGGCAGACAACACGTTTCTGGCCGGTCCTGGCTGCGGCCTGTGCCATTACCTTGATCGGCATGCATGGCAGCTATCTTGCCATCGCCAAAAAGCCGAACAGGGCCGAACGGGGCGCTCGCGTTTCGGTCGTTCGCACCATCACCTATGCGGCGCTGCTGGGCTGTCTCTGGGGATTTGTCCTCACCGTGCTGCCGGTGGATCAGAACCCCTCGCTCCGGGGTGCGGCGACCATCGGCGTCGGGGGGCTGTTCTGCGTCTCGATGATGGCCCTGGTCTATTACCCCCAGGCCCTGGCTGCGTTCTGCCTCCCTTTGATCATCGGGTCATTGAGCACCGTGCTCAGCCTCGACAGCCTGCCCGACATCTGGGTGCATGCCACGCTGCTGATGGGCTTCACCGTCATCATGGTGGTCGTCACCCTCCATCACGCGGCCGCCTTTGCCGCCTATCGGGCTTCGGAAACGCTGGTCAAGGAAAAGGGCGAGATCATCGGCCTGCTGCTGCGCGAATTCGAGCAAAGCACCTCGGACTGGATCTGGGGATTTGATGCCGATGGCGCCATCAACCGCATGTCGGCCGGATTTACCGCGGCAACAGGAGTGGCCGAGGAGGCGTTGCGGGGTGCCGATTTCGTGCATTTCCTGCGCTGCATCACCCCGCCCGATGATCCCCTGATGGCGCATGTGGAACGGGATGTGCAGAAGCGGCAGACCTTCCAGGACATCGAGCTGCGGGTGACCGCCGACGGGCTGGAATGCTGGTGGAGCCTGACAGGCAAGCCGGCTTTCGACGAGACAGGCAATTATCTGGGCTATATCGGAACCGGTTCGGACGTGACCGAGCGCAAGGTTGCCGAGCGCCGCATCACCATGCTGGCGCATCACGACCCGCTGACCGGCCTGCTCAACCGCACCAAGTTCACCGAGCAGCTCAATAGTTGCGTGGCGCGTCTGGAACGGCATGGCACGCCGTTTTCGGTGATGTTCCTCGATCTGGACCAATTCAAGTCGGTCAATGACAGCCGTGGTCACCTGGCGGGTGACAAGCTGTTGATCCAGGTGGCCCGCCGGATTCAGGGGGTGGTGCGTGAGAACGACCTGGCGGCCCGGTTGGGCGGCGACGAATTCGCGATCATCCTGCCCAATGACGGCAACATGGACTATCTCGGCCGGCTGGCAATGCGCCTGATCGAGGAGATCAAGCGCCCCATTGCGCTCGACGACGACCAGGTGAGTATCGGGGTCAGCGTCGGCGTCGCCATGGCGCCGATGAATGGCTCGGGGGCCGACGAAATCCTGCGCCATGTCGATCTGGCGCTCTATCGCGCCAAGGCCGACGGACGCTCGGTGTTCCGCTTCTTCGAAAGCCAGATGGATTCGGAGGCTCGCGACCGCCGCCTGCTGGAGGTGGAACTGCGCGATGCCATCCACAACAATGAACTGGTGCTGTATTACCAGCCGCAGGTATCAGCAGACGACGCCCAACCGATTGGCTTTGAAGCCCTGATCCGCTGGAATCACCCGGTCCGCGGCCTTGTTCCGCCGGCCGAGTTCATTCCCATAGCCGAGCAGTCCAACCTCATCGTCGATATTGGCGACTGGACGATCGTGCAGGCCTGCCTGGCGGCGGCCGACTGGCCGGAGCATCTGACGGTGGCGGTCAACCTGTCGGCCAAGCACTTTCGCCGCTCGGATATTTCCGTCGTGGTGAAGCGCGCCCTGGCCCTATCAGGACTTGCAGCCCGGCGGCTCGAGATCGAGATTACCGAAGGGCTGTTGATGGAGAACCTTGCCGAGGTGATCGACAAGCTCGGCGAACTCAGGACGCTGGGCGTCACCATCGCCATGGACGATTTCGGCACGGGCTATTCCAGCCTGAGCTATCTGCTGAAGTTCCCCTTCGACAAGATCAAGATCGACCGATCCTTCGTCAACGCATCTGGTGATGACGAGGTGGCGCGTGATTTCCTCAAGGCGATTGCCTCGCTGGGCAAGACGCTCAAGCTCAAGATCACTGCCGAGGGCGTCGAAACCAGGGCGCAAGCGGAGTTCCTCGCCGAGATTGCCTGCCACCAGCTGCAGGGGTTCTATTTCTCGCGGCCGCTCGACCATGCGGCGCTGGCTGACTACCTGTTGACACATGTGGCGCCACAGGCGCCGGCGCTCAAGGCAGAAGCGGAGGCTCGTCTGGCGGCGCTGGCTGGATAGCGGCGAAGGTGGGTTTGTCTCAGTCTTCCAGCAAGTAGGCCCCGGCACGCGTCGGCAGCACTTCCGTCCCGACGATCTTGGCGATGCTGGCGCCCCGCGTCACATACTTTCCCATGACACGCGACAACACGAAACCGTCGGTTCCCGCCAGGATCGGTCGACGCGCCATATAGGCTTCAGGACCATCCATGGCGATGAGGTCGGCGATGGGCTGCCCCTTCTGCACGCGGTTTCCGAGTTCGACGCGGTAGGCCAGCAGGCCCGGCGCGTCGACGCGCAAGACTTCCGTCGCTTCAAACGGCGTGGGGCCGGGCGCCGAAGCGGGGCGAGGGCCGGGATCGGCCGCAATCAACCCCCGACCGGCGAAGAAGCCGAAGAGGCCGGTGGCGTCCTCCCGGCCGATGGCGTCAAAGCTGTCGGCGCGGCCGCGATATTCCAGCGTGGCAGTCTCTGCACCCTTTGGAATGGGGTGGCCGGGATGGGCGAGGCGTGCCTTGCGATAGAGCGTGGGCAGGACCTCGTCGAAGGAGCCGCCACCGCTATCCTCGGCGGTGAGGGTTGCCGCGACACCCATCCAGTCTGCGAGATCCTGCAGGCCGGGCATTAGCTCGGGTGAGGTGAAGATATGCTTGAGACTGTCGTCGTCGCAGTGGAGGTCGAGGACGATATCGGCGGCGCTTGCCGACTTGAGGACAAGCAGGCGCAGCTGCTGGATTGCGGTGCGCGGCTGCTGGGCGTCGATCCAGGCGGCGACCGCGGCACGGATGGTGGCGATGTTGGCCCTGATATCGCCGGTCAGTTTGCCGGCAATGGTTTCGGCGACCTGCGGATAGAGATCGGGCCAGCGGCGGTTGTAGTTGATGCCGGTCTCGATGTCGTAGCGGCCAATGTGGTGGCGCAGCGCATAGTTGGCGAGGCCCAGCGGGTTCACTGAGGGGAAGATGGTGAAATGCGCCCGAAGCTGGCCGGCGGCATCGGCGTCGCGCAGCCGGGGCAGCAGGTGGTGCAGCGCCATGGTGCCGGGCTGCTCATCGGCATGCAAGGCCGCCTGCAGGTGGACGCGCGTGTCGGCATCGTCGGGGCCGACCGTGTACCAATAGAGCCTGGTTGTGGTGCCAGGCGTATCGCCGACGAGGTTGGTATGATGCAGCTGAAAGGTCATGCGCGCTCCTCAGGCGAGGCTGGCCAGTTTGTCGGCCATGGTCTGGGCCTTGTCGTTGCGGGTGGAGAACGACATGGTGCAGAAGATGCGTTCGACGCCCATTTCGTGCAGGTGGGCGCAACAGGCTTCGACGCAGGCGGTAACGGCGGCCATTTCGCCCTCGATATTGGTGCCGTTGGCGTGCATCGCGTGGCTCAGTCCCGAGGCATCGATAATATCCCTGATCTCCCGGATGTAGCGGGATACGGACGGGCCAACGCCCATCGGGACGATGCACAGATCGGCGATGATCTTCATGGTGTTCCTCAGCGCAGCCATTTAGGGGCGAAGCGTAGGCCCGGCGCAGCCGGCATGTGACGCATCAAGCGTCGATAGACCAGACCGAACAGAAAGAAAACCGCAAGCGAGACCGCGAGGAACCACAATGCGGCGACGGAAAAATGCAGGAATGCATTGTAGTCGCGCTCGAACAGGTCCTTGGCGGTGATCATCAGGTCCCGCTGGTTGCCGATGACCGGCAGCGCGAAGTAGACGATGCACGTGGCGTGGAACAGGAACACGACCTCATTGGTATAGGCGGGCCAGGCAAGGCGAATGAGATTGGGCCAGATGACATGGCGAAACTGCTGGGCCCCGCTCATGCCGTAGGCGCGGGCGGCCTCGATCTCGCCGCGTGGCACGGCGCGCAGGGCGCCATAGAAGATTTCGGCGGTGTAGGCCCCGGTATTGAGCGTCAGCACCAGCGGGCCGATGAACAGCGGATGCAGCACGAACCAGGAAATGCCCATCGGTTTCCACACGGCGACATTGAACGACAGCGCCAGCGAATAGAGCATGAAGAACTGGATGAAGAGCGGCGAGCCGCGGAACGCGTAGATATAGCCGCGGCTGAGGCGAGAGATCAGCGGGTTGGGCGAGGCCTTGCCCAGCGCCAGGGCCACGGCAAAGACAAAGCCGAGCGGGATGGACGCGGCGGCAAAGTAGATGTTGAACACCACCGCCGGAGCGAAGAGTGCAATCTCTGCGAAGAAGCGATCCATCAGTGGCGCACCTCGCTGAGAATGCCACGTCCGGCCCGGCGCATGATGGCTTCGAAGGCCCGCTCCGAAACCAGCGTCACGAGGATGTAGAAGACGAACAGCACAAGGTAGTAGCGCCAGCGCCAGTCGTCATGCACGAGGCCGACGGTGGGCAGGAAATTGGGCGCGCCCAGGCGATCGGCCCAAAGCACGATATCGGCGATCTGCAGCAGCGAGAGCAGCGAGGTGGCCTTTATGATCAGCATCCAGACATTGGAGAGGCCGGGCAGGGCGTACACCCACATCTGGCGGATATGGATGCGCCACAGCAGCTGGCTGGCCGACATGCCATAGGCGCGCGCCGCCTCGAGCTGCCCTTTGGGCACCGAGCGCAGGGCGCCGTGAATGACGTTGGTGGCGAAGGCGCCATAGACCAGCCCAAGGGAGACCGAGGCCAGAATGAGGTATTCGGGCGTGCCCAGGAACCAGTTAGCCTCCTTGCAGGGCGGCCACGCAGCGGACTGGGCCGCGAGCATATCTGCCGTACAGACCTGGCCGGCGATGAACCATTCCACCGCCTGCTCGAAGGCCAGCGGGAAGAACAGGAAGAACAGCACGTCGGGCACGCCGCGGACGATCGAGGAGTAGATTGTGCCGATGAGACGCAGCGGCAGGAAGCGCGAGTTCTTGAGCGTTGCGCCGATCAGCCCGAAGACGACGGCCAGCGTCCCGCCGAAGATGGCGGCGAAGACGGTGAACTGGAAGCTGGCATACCAGGTGAGATGCTTGCCGTTGGTGATGTAGCTCAGCCAGAAGGCGAGGTCTTCGCTCATGAATGGCGGCTCGGGGGCAAGATCATCTTGTTATCCTGGATGCGGCTCCCTCCCCCCTGTGGGGAGGGCTGGGGTGGGGTGAGTCACGAGCACCGGACTCGCGGAGAGATACCCCCACCCTGATCCCTCCCCACAAGGGGGAGGGAGCCGCAAGAGCGGAGAGATTGGCCTTCGCTTACTCGGCGAAGTAGGGACCGCGGCCTTCGAACCACTGGGCGATCAGCTTGTCGACGGTGCCATCCTTCTTGAGGGCGGTCAGGGCGTCGTCGAACTTGGCCTTGAGCTCGGCTTCGTCCTTGCGGAGGCCCGCGCCGACGCCATTGCCGATCATCACGTCTTCGCCGACGAATTCGAGCGCACCGCTCGAGGCCGCAACCACTGGCTCGAGATAGGCACCATCGGCGAGGATGGTGTCGAGGTTGCCACCGGCGAGGTCGGCCATGGCCTGATCGGCAGTGCCGAAGGAGACCACGGTGTTGTTGGAGCCGAGGTTTTCCTCGGCATAGGCGGCCTGGATGGTGCCGCCCTGGACACCGACGCGCTTGCCTTCGAGGGCCGATGGGTCAATGCCGGCGCCGGCAGCGGCGACGAACTTGGACGGATCGGGCGGGAAGTAGTTCTGGGTGAAGTCGATGGTCTCGAGCCGTTCATCGGTGATCGACATGCCAGCCATGATCACGTCGTAGTTGCCCGCAAGCAGGTTGGGGATGATCGAGTCCCAATCGTTGGTGATCACTTCGCAGGTGAGGCCAGCCTGGGCGCAAATGGCGGCCGCCAGGTCGATCTCAAAGCCGGCGGGCTCGCCGGCATCGTTGAGGAAGTTCCAGGGCGCATAGGCGCCCTCAGTAGCGATGCGCACGGTTTCCTGTGCCTGCGTCGCGGCGCCGAGGGCCAGGGTGGCCACTGCTGCGAGGATGAGCTTCTTCATCTGTTTCTCCGTTGGTTGTTCTTGTCGTTGTGCCCGTTATCAGGGACTTGCCGCCGACGCCGCTGGCCTATTGGTGGCTGGCGGCGTTGAGGAATTGCTTGAGACGGGCCGATTTGGTGGCGCCGAAGACCTGATCGGGCGTGCCTTCTTCCTCGATCATGCCTTGGTGGAGGAATATGACACGGTCGCTGACCGAGCGGGCGAAATCCATGTCATGGGTGACCAGCACCATGGTTCGGCCCTCGTCGGCGAGAATCTTGATGACGCGCAGCACCTCGACCTCGAGCTCGGGATCGAGCGCCGAAGTCGGTTCGTCGAACAGCATGACGCGGGGGTTGATGCAGAGGGCGCGGGCGATGGCGGCGCGCTGCTGCTGGCCGCCCGAGAGCTGGGCGGGGTAGGCGTCGGCTTTCTCGCGGATGCCGACCTTGGCCAGCATGGCGAGGGCCTCTTCCTGCACCTCGCCGCGATCGCGCTTCTGCACGATGAGCGGCGCTTCCATGACGTTTTCGAGAATGGTGAGGTGAGCCCAGAGGTTGAAGCTCTGGAACACCATGCCCAGTTCGGAGCGGATGCGGCGGATCTGGTTTTCGTCGCCGATCTGGCGGTGGGGGGCAGTGCCGCGCAGCTTGATCTCCTCGCCGTCGATGGCGACCATGCCGCTATCGGGCACTTCGAGCATGTTGATGCAGCGCAGCAGGGTCGACTTGCCCGAGCCGGATGACCCGATCAGCGACACGACCTCGCCTTCACGGGCGGAGAAGGAAATGCCCTTGAGCACTTCCAGCTTGCCGAAAGATTTGTGCAAGTCGCGGATTGCCACGACAGGCCACTTCTCCGCGGTGGCGGCAGCAGCTTGCGCCATATTCACCCTTTGCCCGCCGAGACGGGCGCCTTCCTGATCGGGGATTGCCTTTTTTTGAGGCTGGCAATCCTTACCGCCGCCAAGAAAAGCAAAAGCACGGCATATGGCAAGGGAAATGATGGATTGGCTATCGTTGGCTGGGGAAGGGTGGCTCGCCTGGGGATAGTTCGTACCCTATGGTGCGCCCGCAAATCGAGCGGGGCGGACGTATGTTTTTTGTGGTTTCCAAGGTGTTCTGGGGACTGGCTCAACCAGTGAGCCTGACCTTCCTGCTGCTGCTTGCCGGCTGGTTGCTGACGCTGTGGGGTCGCCGCAGGCTGGGGCTGGCGAGCGGGGCGGTTGGTCTGCTGCTGCTTGCGGCGTGCAGTTTCACGACCCTGGGCGTGCTCCTGATCGACCCGCTTGAAAACAGATTTGAGCGGCCGCAGACGATGCCGCCGGATGTGGACACCATCATCATGCTGGGTGGCGCCACGTCGGGCCGGGTCAGCACGGCGCGACGCGTGGCCGAGTTGAGCGAGGCGGGGGACAGGCTGACAGAAACGCTGCGCCTCGCCATGCACTACCCCGGGGCACGCATCGTGCTCACCGGCGGATCGGGGCTGCTGGTGGCTGATGGCGAACCCGAAGCGGAGACAGCGGCGCGGTTCTTCGCAGATCTCGGCATTGCCCGCGAGCGGCTGGTGCTGGAATCGGCGTCGCGGAATACCGACGAGAATGCGGAACTGACCAAGGCCATGCTGGGCGACACGCCGGGCGTCGTGGTGCTGGTCACCTCGGCGTTTCACATGCCCCGTTCGGTCGGGCTCTTCCGCAAGGTGGGGATCGAGGTGCTGCCATGGCCAACAGACTATCGCAGCACCGGCGCGGCAACATTGGGGTTCAATGCCGTCGACCCGGCCCTGAACCTGACCACGGCGGGGGTGGCGATAAAGGAGTGGATCGGGCTGGCGGTCTATCATTGGACTGGCAGGATCGATGAGTTGCTGCCGGATCAGCTCTCGAACTGATCGGCAGGCACGACCAGCTGGTAGCGCACGCTGTCGGGCTCGATGCGAAAGTCGGCGGTGCCACCAACCGAGAGCGGCACGATGCGTTCGAGCACGAGCGTGCCGAAATGCGGTTCGCGCCGGATACGGTCCGTGTCGATACCGGTCTCCTGCCATTCGATGAGGAGATGAGCAGGCTGGTCTGCTTGATGCATCAGGCGAGCGTCGATCCAGATCTGGCCGGGTTGGCCATCGGCAACAGCGCCGTGCAGGACGGCGTTCGCACCCAGCTCATGGATGGCGAGGCCGATATGCAGCGACGCATTGGGGCCAAGCAGGGGGTTTTCGCCGGTGACGCGCACGTTGGCGAGGATGGCGTGGCCGACGCGGGTGAGCTGGGAGGTGATCAGCGACTGCAGATAAGTGCCGCGCCAGTTGCTCTCTGTCACCAGATCCTGGGTGCTGGAGAGAGCATGGAGCCGGCCGCGGAAGCGATCGAGAAAATCCTGGATGCTGCCGCTGTGATGGGCGGTCTGCATGGCAACGGACTGCACGATGGCCAGCAGGTTTTTCGAACGGTGGCTGACTTCGCGCAACAATGAAGCCACCGCAAGATCTCTCGCGCGCTCGTCAGTCGTATCGGTGACGATGGTCGTGACCCCGGTCTCGTCCGACAGCAACCGCGCCTCAAAGTGGCGACGGCGGAGCCCTTCGCCGATATCGAATTCGATGGTCTGATCCTCCGAGGTGGTCCTCACCCGATCAAAGGCCGCGGCAAAGGCAGTGGCGGATTCGGCCGGCAGGATGTCGGCTTCGCTCTTTCCAATCAGATTCCCGGGCCACGCCTCAGGCGGGTTTTCGACAAGATCGAAACGATGGTCCGGCCCCTGGTGCAATATGCAAATGCCCTCGGCGCGCAAGGCTGCGGACAAAGCGCCGAGCCTCGTTTGTGTCTGGGGGTCAAGCGGAGGGGGTGGCATGAGGACAGCTCTCGGAAGTGGCCGGGAACAAAAAGGGCCTCGCCATGGAGCGAGGCCGCATCAAATACCTGGCCGGATCGCGACATTATGGTCAGACACGCCGGAAGAAGCCGATAACCAGCGAGATGACCAGAAAGGCGAGGAACAGGAAGAACAGAATTTGAGCGATGCCAGCTGACGCGCCAGCGATACCGCTGAACCCGAGAACGCCAGCAATAAGCGCGATGACGAGGAAGACGAGTGCGTAGTAGAGCATGTCACTCTCCTATTCGAAGTTATTGGTCTTACAACGTTTCTCGGGATGGCAGGTTCCTAATGGGCAACAAAAAAGGCCGGGGAACCCGGCCTTCTGTTCGTTCGGAGGGCTGTCAGGCCGCTGCTCGCGAGCCTTCATCGAAAAACAGCGCCTGGCTGATCAGCGCCTTCACCATGTCCGGATTGAACGGCTTGGTGACGAGGAAGGTCGGCTCGGGGCGTTCCCCGGTCAGCAGGCGCTCGGGGAAGGCGGTGATGAAGATTACGGGCACGGAATGGCTGTTGAGAATGTCGTTGACCGCATCGATCCCCGAACTGCCATCGGCGAGCTGAATGTCGGCCAGGATCATGCGCGGCTGGGTCTGCGCAAAGAGGTTGACCGCTTCCTTGTGGGTACGGGCGACGCTCACCACCTTGTGGCCGAGGCTCTCGACGAGCTGTTCGATATCCATCGCGATCAGGGGCTCATCCTCGATGATCATGATTTCGGTGGCCACCTGGCGGGAAATCTCGATCGAGGCTTCCTCGAGCAGCGAGGCGAACTCGGCCTCTGACACGGAAAGGATTTCCGCGCCCTGGCCGTGGGTGAAGCCTTCGACTGCCACCAGCAGGAAGGCCTGCCGTGGGCGCGGCGCCAGGTTGGCGAGGTTAGCAGCCGCGCGCTTTTCCCACGCATAGGTGGAGCTGGGCTGCGGCACCTTTACCGCCGATGACGAGAACAGCGCCGAAAACAGCTTGTAGAGCGCGATGCGATCGTTGGACGCCTCGGGGAAGAGCGAGATATCGGCAATGAGCGCTTCGAGAGTGGCCGCGACATAGGCGTCGCCCGAGGTTTGCGACCCGGTTACTGCGCGGGAAAACCGCCGCAGATACGGCAGGTGCGGAGCAATCCGCGTGGACAAAGTCATTAAGTGAACTCCCAGTGACGCTATAGGCTCGTGGTTGGCACGAAACCGGAAAACGTGACTTCCCTGAACAAAGTTCCGGTCGGGGCGGAACTTTTTTTGATACTATGCATTGTTGGCCAAACGCGGGCAATTTCAACCATATCTGACGGTCTAGACACGGCATGATGAAGGATAAACTGGTGACCCAGCAACGTATGCGAACGCAGGCGGGGCGGGCAGAGGATGGGCTGGGTCCCAACACGGACATCGGTGCACGGCTGCGAGCCCTTTACGGGGCGGTGCAGGATGAAGGGGTTCCTGACCAACTGCTCGACCTGCTTGAACGACTTGATAGCGCCGAGCAAGCGCACAGGACAAAGAATGCCGCTCGTGACGGAGAGTAACGCAGTGGTCCCCGAGCCGACTTCCTTCAAGCGCGAGATGCTTGCGACGCTGCCCAGCCTGCGCGCATTTGCCGTGTCGCTGACCGGCAAGCACGACAAGGCAGACGATCTCGTGCAGGACACGGTGATGAAGGCCTGGGCCAAGCAGTCCAGCTTCGAGATGGGCACCAATATCAAAGCCTGGCTCTTCACCATCCTGCGCAATGAGTTTTACAGCCAGATGCGCAAGCGTGGCCGCGAGGTCCAGGACAGCGATGGCGCCTTTACCGAACGCCTTTCCGTTCACCCGGCCCAGTATGGCTCGATGGACATGCAGGACTTCAAGAAGGCCTTGGCGCAGTTGCCGGATGACCAGCGCGAGGCGGTGATCCTGATTGGCGCGTCGGGCTTTTCCTATGAGGAGGCGGCCGAGATCTGCGACTGCGCGGTCGGCACGATGAAGAGCCGCGTGAGCCGGGCCCGCACACGGCTGCAGGATATTCTCAAGATATCAGGCGAAGCCGATTACGGTCCGGATGCAGTCTCGGCCCAAGTTACCACCAGCAATCACTCGTTCTAGAAGCGAGCGGCGAGTGCCTGCCGAACGGCACTCGTCATCGCGTCCTCCGGTATCGGCTTGGGGAGGACAATGAGTTCCGGGAAACCCATGGGCCCATGGCCAACGGCCACGTCTGTGGTGGTGAGGACGGTGGGAACGCTTGCCTGGCGAAGCTGGTCGAGCAGCTGCAGCGCCGCGGCGTCGTTGCTGCGAACCTCGACGACGGCGATGCCGATATGGGGCCAATGAGCGCGAAGCTCCTCCGCTTCCGCGGCGGAACTGGCAAACAGCGTTTTGCTGACGCCGAGCGTTTCCAGCATGCGCTGGATATCGAGCGCGATCAGGAGTTCTTCCTCGACCACGAGGGCCATGTGGCCGTTGAGCATGTCAGGTTCCGTCTTCTTTGACGTCCCAGTGAGCCGGAGCGTGTACGGTTGTCATTTAAGTTTGACATGTCTGGGAACGGCTCGTGGCGCGGCTGCGTTGGATGCGGACATCCATCCAGCGTCAATGGTGCCGTTTGAGTCTCGTTCTTCCCAGTTCCGGACGCAGGGTTCCCTGCGAGCGATGCCCGCTCCGTGCCCTGCCCAGCTTTCGAGAATTCGAGCCACAGGAACTGAGTTTCGTATCCTCGTTCAAAACCGGCGAATTGATCGCGGAGGTTGGTACCACGCTATTGTCGGAGGGGAGCCACAGCGCCCATCTCTACACCGTGCTGTCAGGCTGGGCCTTCCGGTATAAGACGCTGCCGGACGGGCGCCGGCAGATACTCAACTACATGTTGCCCGGGGACCTTGTGGGTCTGCAGGGATCGGTCATCGGCGAGATGCAGCATTCGGTGGAGGCCCTGTCCCCGCTCGTGCTATGCGTGTTTCAACGGAATCGGCTCAGTGAGCTGTTTCGCAATCATCCGGGGCTCGGCTTCGACATCACCTGGCTGGCCGCGCAGGAAGAACGCATGCTCGACGATCACCTGCTGAGCCTGGGCCGGCGCACCGCAATCGAACGGGCGGCCTACCTGATCGCGTTCCTCTATCAAAGGGCGGCCTCGGTGGGGCTGGCCGCATCGCGCAGCCTCTATGTGCCCATCACCCAGATGCATGTTGCCGATACGCTGGGGCTCTCCATCGTTCACACCAACAAGACATTGCGCAAGCTGGCCGACCAGTCGCTGATCCGCTGGCTCGACCGGTCTTGCGAGATTCTCGACGTGCCCGGGCTAATGGAGGTCGCCGGCTGGGACGGCCTGCCCGAGCGGCGACGGCCGCTGATATGAACTGCCGTCCAGCCTCAAATCCGCCATTGCCTTGGGCCAAGGGGATGCGGCAGGCGATCAGCCGCGTGCCGGCGACAGCAGACGGATGACTCGATGAGCGTCGCAAGCGGGCTGACCAACCAGGGGCAGGTAACGGCAGTGCAGCGTCACGTTGGCCAGCGATTAGTCATTCTCGCTTCGCTGGCGCTGGTGATGCTGGCTGCCGTGGCGGCGCTGGTGCTGGTACAGGGCATCGACCGGCAGATCAGCGACGTGATCCACACCCATGAAGTGCGCAACCATGCACGGGAACTGACGATTGCGCTCAGCGAGGCGGAGAGCGCGCAGCGGGGCTACCTGCTGACGCAGGATGAAAGCTATCTCGAACCCTATCAGGGCGCCGCGGCGGCAATCGAAATGCGGCTGCTGTCGCTGACGGCCCTCACCAGCGGCGACGCCGAACAGGCGGCGCGGGTGCGTAGCATTGCCAGCGAGATCGTGACCAAGACAGCGGAGATGGCACGGACGGTCGCTCTGGTGCAGGAGCATCGCGGCGCCGAGGCGCGTGTCCTTATCGAGACAGGCATGGGCGAGCGGCTGATGGACAATCTGCAGTTGGCGCTGGAGCAGTTCATTGGGGAAGAGAACCAGAAGCTGTTCGACCGCAACCGGGAGATCGACCAGTCGCGGCGCCTCTTGGTTGGCGCGATCATCACGGCCTTGGCCGGCGCGGTGCTGCTCGCCTACATGCTGTTTTCCCGGACGCAGCGGCAGGTCAGTGCCTTGGCGGAGAGCAAGGATCGCCTGTTGACCGAGAACGAGGTCCTCGAAGCCCATGTGCAGGATCGCACCCAGGCGCTGCAGGAGGCGCGCGAGCATGCCGAGCGGGAGCGGCAGCGCGTGGAGGCGCTCCTCCAGGACGCCAACCACCGCATCGGCAATTCGCTCGCGACCGTTTCGTCATTGCTCGGCCTGCAACTGCTGCGAAGCAAATCGGACGAAGTGCGCGCGGCGCTGGAAGCGGCGCGGTCGCGCGTGCATGCCATCGCCTCGGCGCATCGGCGGTTGCGGCTGGGCGGCGATTTCGAGACCGCCAGTGCTGACGAGTTCCTCGACGCTGTGCTGGAAGATATCGCGTCCACGGCTAGCGACGCGCGGAACGTCCGGTTGGCCGGGGAGTTCGAGCCCATCATCGTGGGTGCGCGCGACGCGACGACACTGGGAATTCTCGTGGGAGAGCTGGTGACCAATGCGGTCAAGCATGCCTTTCCCGCCGGACGCAGCGGCACGATCACGGTAACGCTCAAGCGCGACGATGCGGGCGTGCCAACATTGCGGGTTCTGGACGATGGCGTCGGCATATCAGGCGAGCACCTGCCCGGCGACGGCGGGCTTGGTTCGGTCATCGTCAGGCAACTGGCGACCCAATTTGGCGGCGAGCCGCATTATGAACGGCGACCCGGGGGTGGCCTCAGCGTGAGCGTGTCGTTACCCGGCATTGAAAGCGCAGCATCGCCCGAAGGGCACTAACCGGAGGCTGGCTCTTGCGCATCATTGCCGTTCTCAATCGTGACGGCGGGACGCTGCGGACCATGGATCTCGCGGCGTTCTGCGCCACTGCCGTGGCGATCTTTGCTAGGCACGGGCACCAGCTCGACTGCCAGATCGTTTCGGGCAGCGAGGTGGACGCGGCGCTACGCAAAGCAGCGACCAGCACAGGCGTTGACGCCGTCCTGGCCGGAGGCGGCGACGGCACCATCTCCACCGCGGCGGGAATTGCCTATGAGACCGGAATGCCGCTGGCCGTGTTGCCAGCCGGGACGATGAACTTGTTCGCGCGCGCGCTCAAGGTGCCGCTGGTGCTGGAAGAGGCCCTGGAGGCCCTCGCGGCAGGCGAGATCGGCGCGGTGGATATTGCCACGGCCAATGATCGCACCTTCGTGCATCAGTTCGGCGTGGGTGTTCACGCTCGCCTCGTGCGCATCCGCGAGAACCTGAGCTATGGCAGCCGCTACGGCAAGATGCTGGCGAGCCTGAGGGCCATTGGCGCCGCGGCGATCAATCCTCCGCAATTCGAGGCCGAATTCCACACCGGCGCCGGTATCGAGAAGCGGCGGGTATCGGGCATAGCGGTCTCCAACAATCCGCTGGGCGAGGGTCAGATCCATGCCGACAGGCTCGACGGGGGAGTATTGGGGGTCTATGTCGCGGCGCCGCTCTCGACCTCGGCCCTGCTGAAGCTGGTCGCCGATGTGTTCATGGGGACGTGGCGGGCCAGTCCTGCGGTTACCGAAAAAGAAGTGAACGAGGTGACGCTGCACTTTCCCAAGCGCAAGCGGGGCGCGCATGCGGTGATCGACGGCGAACTGATCAAGCTCGATCGGTCGGTGACGCTCAAGATCCACCCTGGGGCCCTCAAGGTGGTGATGCCCAAGCTGGCGCCGCCCCCGCAACCCGCCTAGAAAATGCTGGAACCAACCGGCGCCCGCGGCGTTGCGAGTGATTAGCCGGGGAGCTTTGGGTATTGCAGGGCATATTGCGTTAGCGTCAGGACGGAAAGTGAAAGACAAAGGGCTCCACCTTCCGGACAACGTTCGGCGGGTCGTGGATGATCCAGCGCGCTTGCATGCGCTGGCGGCGCTGGATGTGCTCGATAGCCTTCCCGATGCCGATTTCGAGCGGTTGAGCCGGACCGCTGCGTTTACCTTCAAGGCTGAGATTGCGCTGGTGACGCTCATCGACAAGGAGCGGCAGTGGTTTCGCTCGTGTTTCGGCATCGACAACATGAGCGAAGCGCTGACGGAAACCTCGTTTTGCGCGCATACCATCGCGCTGCCGCATGATGAAGATGCCCTGGTGGTGCTCGACGCGACCCAGGACGACCGCTTCAAGGATAATCCACTGGTGACCGGCTGGCCCGGCATTCGGTTCTATGCCGGCGCTGCAATCGTCGTTGGCGGCCAGAAGGTGGGCTCGCTCTGCGTTATCAGCAGGCAGAAGCGGGAGGCGCTGGAGCCTGAGCTGACCGAGCAGTTGGTCAACCTGGCCGGCCTGACCTCGGCGCTGTTTTCACTCAAGGACGAGGCACGGGTGCGAGCGCGCACCGCGGCGGCGTTGGTGCGGGAAGAATGGCGACATGCGCTGACGCTCGAGGCCGGCAAGGTGGGGAGCTGGGTCTGGGATGTAAGCAGTGGGGAAGTCGCCTGCAACGACATGTTCCGGCGGATGTATGGGCTGGCCGAGGGCGAGACTGTCCGTTCCGAGGATGTGCTGAATGCAATCCACACACTGGATCGGCCGATGGTGGAATCGGGTATCGATGCCAGCTTCCGGGACGGCATGGACTACAGCGCCGAGGCTCGCATCGCGGCCACCGGGCGGTGGCTGACCATGCGCGGCCGGGTCTATCAGCGCGACGCCGAGGGCAAGCCGCTGGTGATGATGGGCGTCAGCATCGACATCACCGAGAGCAAGCAGAGTGCCGATCACACGCGCCTGTTGCTGCGCGAGCTCAATCACCGGGTGAAGAATACGCTGGCGATGATCCAGTCCGTGGCGCGGCAGACTATCAGGCAGAACCCCGATCCCAAGGATTTCATCGAGGCCTTTTCGGGTCGCCTGCGCACGATTTCGGATGCGCATGTCTTGCTGGCCGATCGCGACTGGTCGGGGGTGCAACTCTATGAGGTGATCGCCTCCCAGCTGGGACCGAGCTTCCGCACCGACCCCGACCGGGCGGAGGTGCGCGGGGAGGATGTGACGCTGCCGGCCGATCACGCCCTGGGGCTGGGCCTGATCCTGCACGAGCTGACGACCAATGCGCACCACCATGGCGCCTGGTCAGGTGAGGCGGGCACCGTCAGCATAGACTGGGAAATCAAGCGCGGGCCGACACGCGGGTTGTCGCTGACCTGGCGGGAAAGCGGCGGGCCGAAGGTCTCGAGGCCGGCCGAGTATGGCCTGGGCGCGCGGCTGATCGAGCGGAGCCTGGCCAAGGTGCTGGACAGCCAGGTGGCGCTGAATTTCGAGCCATCCGGCGTCGTCGCCCATGTCTGGATGCCGCTGCCTGCCGAGGGCGCCTAGTCGTCCTCGGCGTCACCGGTTTTGCGCACCAGCAGATAGCCGACGAGCGCGGCCGCCGGCAGCGCAATGGCGCGCCCGAGGGGAGATTTCAGGATCATCGGTAACGCGGTCAAGGCGGCGGTGGTCACGAAGGCGCTGGTTTCGGTCGACCGGCGCTTGGTGGCGACCTCGCGGCGATGACGGCCTTCGCCGATGCGCGCGCCGAGATACACCGCTAGCGCCAGCACCATGAATACTGCCGCCAGGATCAGCGCCGCGTAGATCGCGCCATAGAGTTCGGCGAGAGCAAAAAAGCCGGCGGCGACAAGAAAGCTCGCACCAATCAGTCCCAATCCGATCATCACCACATTGATGATGATGGTGTTGCGGAGTCGTTCGGTGATCGCTTCGACCTCGATGCCGAGCAGCGCGGCAAGCGGAACGAGCAGATGCATGACTAATGCCGGGACAGCAGGGCGAGGATGAAGCCGATGCCCACCGCGCTCGCGACGGCCGTCAGCGGCCTTTCGCGGATGGTATCCTTGAGTTGCTGCTCGAGGGCGCTGGCCTGCTCCTGCACGTCTTCCACGACATGCTCGGCCTGGCGCTGCAGATGGTGCGCCTCGCTTTTGGCGACGGCCTTGACCTCATTGACCCTGTCATTGCTCAGGCGGGCCAGCGTGGCGGCGATCGCCTTGATATCGTCCTGAAGCTGCGACACCTGGTCTTCGAGCTGCACTTCACGGACCTTGGCACTGGCGCGGCTGGCCCGCGCCGCAGGCGAACGGCTGGCGCGCGTCGCAGCGGGACTGCCAGCGGTGCCAGCGGTGCTGGTACGGCCGGGGGCGAGATCAGATGTATTAGCCATGGGACGCTCCTGTCATTGTCCGTGGACAACGTGCGGAAAACCGTGCGGTTCCAAACGCCTATAAAGAAGACACCCCAATGCACTGGGGGGTGCATCGGGGTGGCAAGGGGCGGGTGAAAGGGGGGCAGCTTTCGACCCGCGGGCGCCTCTCACTGCGTGAGAACCAGAGAACTGGCCGCGCCTATTATGGTTGCTGGATGGCTAGATCCGTCCCATCAAGACGAGGATGAGGACGACGACCAGCACGACACCCAGGATGCCGGAGGGGAAGTAGCCGAAGCCACGCGAATAGCCCCAATTGGGCAAAGCGCCAATCAGCAGCAGGATGAGGATGATGACGAGGATGGTTCCCAGACCCATTGTCGGTCTCCTTGGTTATTGTTCTTGTGACGCTTTGGTGCCGGCCTAGAGAATTGCCAGCATCAGGGCTGCGGCGGTGGTCAAGATGAACAGTGCCGGTGCCAGAGCCTTGAGCACGTCGGCATAATGGGTTTCCCCATCGTAGCCCTCGGTCCACACAGTGGTGCGTGCGGCATTCTCAAGTGCCTTGATTTCCATGTGAGTCATGCCGGCCTCCGCCACGATCGATGCGCAATATGCGCGTGTCCAATGAACGGGGCTGGATCAGCTTTGGTTCCGTCGCGGCTATTGAAACAATTGGGCTTCTATTCGACCCGCAGGACATCCACCGATTGCCGGGTCTCGTGCGAGCCATGCGTCTTCAATACGCCAACGATTGGCGAGATGTCGGCATAGTCGCGGCCTTGGCCGATGGAGATGTGGTCAGGCCCTGCGATCATGGCATTGGTGGGGTCGAACTCGACCCAGCCCACATGCTGGCCGCACCAGGCGCGCACCCAGGCATGCATGGCGTCAGCGCCTTCCAGCCGGGGCTTGCCCGCCGGCGGATTGGTCCGCAGGAACCCCGAGACATAGCCGGCCGGAATACCGATGCCGCGCAGGCCCGCTATCATGACATGCGCGAAGTCCTGGCAAACGCCCTTGCGCAGGGCGAAGGCTTCTGCGGGCTTGGTTTCGACGTCGGTTGCCTTGGGGTCGTAAGCAAAGTCACGATGAATGGCCATGCACAGGGCCAGCGCCGAGGTCATGACCGAGGGCATTTCGGCCGTGGCGCGCGCGGCATATTCGGTGATCGCGGGAACGACTTGTACGCGCGGCGAGGCCGCAAGGAAGTGATGCGGGCTGTCTGGCGCGACCGACCAGAACCGAGCGATCTCTTGCCGCAGGGCGTCGCGCGACGGCGACAGGTCCGCCGGCGGGTGCAGGTCTTCTACCTGGACACGCGCGGTTAGACGGATGGCGAGATGATTGTGCGGGGTGAGGTAGGTGAGCGTCGTCACCGAGTTGCCGAAGAAGTCGGTGAAGCTACTCTCACGCTGGGGGCGCGGTTCGAAGGACAGCCCGGCGGCAACGACGCGCTGGACGCCGGCAATGGTGGCCGGCGCCACGCGGATCAGGTGGCGGCCGCCATGCACCGTGGCGTCGTAGTCGTAATGCAGTTCCATGCGGATGTCGTAGAGCATCACCATCACACGAAATATGCTGCGGCAACGAGGCCGGCCAAAATGCCGATATCGGCGGCTAGCTTGTCGAGGCGTGCCGGCGTCATGTCGGCCGGCTCGGCGACACGCAGTTCGGTTTCGATCTGCAGTGCTGCTTTGGCCGAGGCCGAAAGCTGCCCGTCATCAATGCCCCCCGGCAGCATCTCGACCTGGGCGCGCAATTCGATGAGCTGGAAAATGACCGAACGCGGATTGAGCGGGTCGAGAGCGAGCAGGTCTATCGCGCTTTGCGTGCCGGCGCTCACCGAGTAGCGGCGGCGATGCGACATGACGCTGTCGCCGATCTCCAGCAGCATTTCGAGAGAGCCATCGGGCGCGTTCTTGTCGGTGAGGTGGCTGACGATGCGGGCAAGCTGGATGGCGCGTTCGAGCCGGCGGCCGAGTTCGAGGAAGCGCCAGCCGGCGAAGCGGTACATGTTTTCATGCACGAGGCCGGAAAAGCCCGCCAGCTTACGCAGCAGCACCGTCATGGCACGGGTGGCATCGTCGCCCGGCCTGATGCGGGTGGCGAAGCGCTGGGCGGTCTTTTGCAGGTCGTTGAGCGCCAGCCAGCCATCGGGCGAGAAGCGGTCGCGGATCTGGCCGGCGCTGTGCACGGCGCTGTCGATCGAAGCGAGCAGACCCTGTGGCATGGCCTCGCTCGCGTCGACATCGACGGTATCGAGGAACTTGGCGCAGTGGGTCAGTATCGGCAGGTCGGCCTTGCTGAGTTCGGCGAGGCGCGCATTATAGGCGCGTAGAATGCGGACGGTCGCCTCGCAGCGTTCGGCATAGCGGCCGAGCCAGATGAGATTGTCGGCAGCGCGGCTGGGCAGGCTGCCCGGCGAGTTGCGGACCAGCTTCTGACCCTCCTGCGGCAGCAGCGACACGCGCTCGACCGGCTTGGACGACAGCACCCAGACGTCGGCCGCTTGGCCGCCACGCTGCATGGCGATGGCTGAGGTATCGAGGGTCGAGCCGACGCGGGCGAAGCCGCCGGGCATGATGGTCCAGCCATCGGCCGTACGGGCGGCATAGACGCGCAGGGTAATCGGACGGGGCTGCAACCTGCCATCGACATAGACTGGGGCGGTCGAGAGCTGCACCGGTTCCTGGCCGACATAGTCGGCGCCGCCGGCCCGGATGCGCTCGATCAGCGCGGCCTTCTGCTCGGGCGGAATGGTGGAGCCGAGCGCGGTGCCGCGCAGATCGTCAAAGGGCAGGGTGGTGGCGAAGGCGGGGCCGATCAGCAGCTTGTCGAAATTGTTGATGACATGCTGCTGCTCGCGCGGCTGGCCGCACCACCAGGTGGCGATGCCGGGCAACTGCAAATCCTGACCGAGCAGTTTCTGTGACAGGCGCGGCATGAACGCGGCCAGGGCGCGGGTTTCGAGCAGGCCGGTGCCAAGGGCATTGATCATGGAGATCGAGCCATTGCGCAGGGCCTCCACCATGCCGGGCGTGCCGATGCGGCTGTCGTAGCGCAGCTCAAGCGGATCGACGAAGCTGGCGTCGACGCGGCGCCAGAGCACGCTCACCGGCTTGGGCCCGGCGACGGTGCGCACCATCACCTTGCCATCCTCGACGATGAGGTCCTCGCCTTCGAGCAGCATCAGGCCGAGATAACGCGCGATATAGGCGTGTTCGAAATAGGTCTCGTTGAGCTGGCCCGGCGTCAGGATGCCGACCCGGCCGCCATCGCGCCTGGCGTCGGCAAACAGGGTGTCGCGGAAGTCGCGGAAGAAGCCGGCCAGACGCTGGACGTTCATATCCGCGTAGATGTCGGAGAGCGCGCGGGTGGTGGCGACGCGGTTTTCCAGCGCGAAGCCGGCGCCCGACGGCGCCTGGGCGCGATCACCCAGCACCCACCAGGCGCCATCGGGGCCGCGGCCGAGTTCGAACGCGCAGAAATGCAGGTGGTGGCCGCTGACGGGCTTGACCCCGACCAGCGGGCGGAGGAACTCGCCATTGCGCGCGACAAGCTCGGGTGGCAGCAGGCCCTGCTGGACCAGCGTGTTGTCGCCATAGACATCGGCGACGACGGCTTCGAGCAGTTCGGCACGCTGGATGAGGCCGGTGCTGATGCGCGACCAGTCGGCCTCGCCGATCAGCAGCGGTACATGGGCCAGCGGCCAGTCGCGCTCCTTGCCCTCGGCGCCGTCATACTTGCGGTAGAACACGCCGGCATCGCGCAGATACTGATCGGCGCGCTCGAAGCGAGCGGCAAGTTCGGCGGGCCCCAGCTTGTCGAAGGCGGACATGAGCTGAGCCCAACCAGGACGGACATTGCCTGATGGATCGATCATCTCGTCGGGCACACCCGGCTGCAGGCGGTACTCAGCGATAATGCTGGTTCCCGCCGGCGGCTTGTCCCGCGTTCTTTGATTCCGCGTATTCATTGGCTACCAGAAGCGCGGCGGTCGGCGCAGGTCAAGCGTCAGCGGGAATTCGTCCGCAGGCTTTTCCGGGCGCAGGACATAGCCGCCGGCGGTGTAGTTCTGCGGGACAAAACGCGCCAGGCGACGCGCTTCGGCCTCGTTGCCGTTGACCGGGAAGGTGTCGTAGCTGCGACCGCCGGGATGGGCGACGTGATAGACGCAGCCGCCGACCGGGCGCTGGGTCCAGGTGTCGTAGATGTCGAAAACCAGCGGCGTATTGACCGGCAGCACGGGGTGCAGACCCGATGCGGGCTGCCAGGCCTTGTAGCGGACACCGGCCACTGCCGTTCCCGCCGTGTCGGTCTTGCGCAGGGGCACCGGGCGCTGGTTGCAGGTGACGGCATAGCGCTCGGGGTTGACGCCTTCGAGCTTGACCTGGAGCCGCTCGACCGAGCTGTCGACAAAGCGGACCGTGCCGCCAATCGCCCCCTGTTCGCCCATGACGTGCCAGGGTTCGAGCGCCTGGCGCAGTTCGAGCTTGACGCCGTCATACTCAACCTCGCCGCAGAACGGGAAGCGGAATTCGAGCTGGGCCGCGAACCAGGCGGGGTCGAGTTTGAAGCCGTGGCGGTCCAGATCGGCGAGGACATCGAGGAAGTCCTGCCAGACATAATGCGGCAGCATGAAACGATCATGCAGGGTCGTGCCCCACCGCGCGAAGCTGCCTTCTGCGGGGTCGGCCCAGTAGCGGGCAATCAGAGCGCGGATGAGAACCTGTTGCGCGAGCGACATGCGGGCATTGGGCGGCATTTCGAAGCCGCGGAACTCGACGAGGCCCAGCCGGCCGGTGGGGCCGTCCGGGGAATAGAGCTTGTCGATGCAGATTTCGGAGCGGTGGGTATTGCCGGTGACGTCAACCAAGAGGTTGCGGAAGAGGCGGTCGACTAGCCAGGGCAGCGGCGGTGGCTCGCCCGAAGCGGGATGGGGCACCTGCGCCATGGCGATTTCGAGTTCGTAGAGGCTGTCGTGGCGCGCCTCATCGAAGCGCGGCGCCTGGCTGGTGGGACCGATAAAGAGGCCCGAGAACAGGTAGCTCATGGATGGGTGGCGCTGCCAATGCAGCACCAGCGACTTGAGCAGGTCGGGCCGACGCAGGAAGGGGCTGTCATTTGGCGTGGCGCCGCCGACCACGACATGGTTGCCGCCGCCGGTGCCGGTATGGCGGCCGTCGATCATGAACTTGTCGGCGCCCAGGCGGGAGAGTCGGGCCTCCTCATAGATGGCCGTGGTGGTGGCGACGCAGTCATCCCAGCTCGCGGCCGGGTGGATATTGACCTCGATGACGCCAGGATCGGGCGCGACGCGGATGACGTTGAGGCGCGGATCGTGTGGCGGGCCATAGCCCTCCAGATGCACCGGCTGGCCGATCTCTTTGGCTGACGCCTCGGTGGCGGCGACGAGTTCGAGATAGTCCTCGAGCTTTTCGACCGGCGGCAGGAAGACGCAGAGCCTGCTATCGCGAATTTCGGCGGTGACGGCGGTGCGCACCTCGCCCTCGATCTCGCTGATCTCCTGCTCGATGCGGTCCTGCTGTTCGGTGGCGGCGGTGAAATCGGCGGTGGCCTGGGCGCGCGGATCGGCCTCCAGGCCGGTCTTCTGGCGGGCCAGGATTTCCACCGGATCGGGCAAGGGGCCGCGCGGCGCGCCGGGGTCCTGCGCCACAACATGGGGGAAGTCCGTGGCTTTGAGATGCTTGAGCGAACTCAGCGGCAGGCGGTAGCCGGCCGGGCTGTCGCCGGGGGCGAGGAACAGCTTGCCACGGCGGGTCTTCCACTTTTCGGTGAGCCATGGGCTCGACGCGGCGGCGTTCCAGCGCTGCACCGGGAGCACATAGCCGGTGGGATTGGTGAGGCCACGCTCGAACACCTTGGCGATACGCGAGCGGGCTTCGGGATCCGCCAGTTCGGAATTGGCGGGATCGACATTTTCGGGAAGGTTGGCTTCCTTGAGCAGCCACTCGCCGGGGTCTTCATAGGCCTCGGCGATGGTTTCGCCGGTCAGACCAAGATTGCGGGCAAAAGCCGCAAGAAATCTGCGGGCATGCTCGTGGGTCGCCGAGGTCTTGACGCCTTCACGGGCGATCAGTTTCTCGTCGCTCCAGACCGGCTTGCCGTCGAGGCGCCAATAGAGCGAGAAGGTCCAGCGCGGCAGGGTTTCGCCGGGATACCACTTGCCCTGGCCATAATGCAGCATGCCATTGGGCGCAAAACGCTCGCGCAGGCGGCGGATGAGATCGTCAGCCAGCGTCCGCTTAGTGGGGCCGACGGCGCCGGTATTCCATTCCTCGGCTTCGAAGTCGTCGATGGAAACAAAGGTCGGCTCGCCGCCCATGGTGAGGCGAACATCGTTGTCCACCAAGACCTTATCGACCTGCTTGCCGAGGGCATTGAGCTCGTCCCAGCTTGCGTCGGAGAATGGCTTGGTGATGCGCGGATGCTCGGCGACGCGGGTGACCCGCATGTCGAAGGCGAATTCCACCTCGGCATAGGAGGCGAAGCCCGAAATCGGCGCGGCATTGCGGAAGTGCGGTGTGGCAGCCAGCGGCACGTGGCTTTCGCCGGTCAGCAGGCCCGAAGTCGGGTCGAGCCCAACCCAGCCGGCGCCGGGCAGATAGACTTCGCACCAGGCGTGCAGGTCGGTGAAGTCGTGGTCGGTTCCGGCCGGACCGTCGAGGGAGACCAAATCTGGTTTCAACTGAATGAGATAGCCGGAGACGAAGCGGGCGGCGAAGCCGAGGTTGCGCAGGGTCTGGACCAGCAACCAGGAGGAATCGCGGCACGAGCCCTTGGCGTTGCCCAGGGTCTCCTCGGGCGTCCAGACGCCGGTTTCCATGCGCACGATATAGGCGATGTGCTGCTGGATGGAGGCATTGATGGCAGTGACGAAGTTCACCGTGTTCATTGGCGACTTGTCGATGCCTTCGAGGAAGCGCTGCAGCAGCGGTCCAACGGGCTCGGGCTGCATATAGATGGAGAGATCGGCGCGGATATCTTCGGGATATTGGAACGGCCAGGTCTCGGCGCTTTCTTCGACGAAGAAGTCGAAGGGATTGTAGACCGTCATGTCGGCGACGAGGTCGACCTCGATCTTGAGCTCGGTGACCGGCTCGGGAAAGACGAAGCGGGTGAGGAAATTGCCGTAGGGGTCCTGCTGCACATTGACGAAGTGCAGCGAGGGCGAAACCTTGAGCGAATAGCTCAGCACCTTGGTCTTGGAATGCGGCGCCGGTTGCAGCCGGATGATCTGGGGCTGAAGGACGACCGGGCGGTCATACTTGTAATGCGTCAGATGGTAGACGGCGGCTTTGATCGACATGCGTTCAGGTCGCTCGCTTCAGGCCACGAATTTGACTTCCCGGTTAAGAGCTTAGCGGGGAATGGCGGGCGAGGATAGGCGCATGGTGGGGCGATGTCTTCACACCATCGCGTCTATCGCCTGCCGCTGGCGCAGCATTTCGAGGAAGATGCGATAGTCCTTGTCGAAATGCAGCCGCGCGGCGGCATCGGGCGCGCGTTCGCGTCCACCCTGCTGCATGGCGATGCAGGCGGCGTCGAGGCTGGGATAAAGGCCGGCGGCGGTGGCGGCGACCATGGCCATGCCCAAAAGGGTCGCGTCGCGGGCCGAAGATTCCACCACCGTGCAGCCGGTGGCGTCAGCATAGAGTTCCATCAGCACGGCATTCTTGGTGTGCCCGCCGGTGACATGCAGTGTGTCGATGGCGTAGCCGCGCGTGTTGAGGGTTTCGAGGATGTGGCGGACGCCCAGGGCGATGGAAACCGCTGTGCGCCAGTAGAGCCGGCAGAGCGAGTCGAAGTCGCTGTCGAGCGTCAGGCCGGAAATGACGCCGAGGGCGAAGGGATCGCCCAGCGGCGAGCGGTTGCCGTGGAAATCGGGCAGGACATGCAGACGCTCGGCAAGGGTCAGCCCTTCGCGCACGCGCAATTCGGAGATGCGGTGGGCGATGCGGTGGTGCATTTCGGGCGACGGATCGCCGCCCGCGCCGTGCCAGCGGATGATGTGATCGAGCAGGGCGCCGGTGGCGGACTGGCCGCCTTCATTGAGCCAGACGCCGGGCAGGACGGCGCCGAAATAGGGGCCCCAGACGCCCGACGTCGGCCGGTCCTCGGCAGAGAGCGCCATGACGCAACTGGAGGTGCCGGCGATGAGCGCCAGATGCCGGTCGATGGTGTCGACATCATGGGTAAACGCCCCGAGCACGCCGAGCGCGCCGGCATGGGCATCGATAAGGCCGGCTCCGACGCGGCAGGCAGTGGTGAGCCCGAGATCGGCGGCAGCGGCCACGGTGAGTGGGCCAAGGTCGCTGCCGACAGGGCTCGCATGGGCCGGTAGGCTGGCTTTGTCGAGCAGGTCTTCAAGGCCGACGCTGGCGAGGAAATCGGGCTGCCAGCCGGCCTCGGTATGAGCGAGATAGGTCCATTTGCAGGTGAGCGTCGACTGGCTGCGTGCGAGGGAGCCGGTGGCTTTCCAGGACAGGAAATCGGCCAGGTCGAACATCATGCCGGCCCGCTGCCAGCTTTGCGGCATGTGGCGCTTGAGCCACATCAGCTTGGGCACTTCCATTTCGGGGGACATGACGCCCCCGGCATAGGCGAGGACCAGGTGGCCGGTGGCGGTGCATTCCTCGGCTTCGGCCAGGGCTCGGTGATCAAGCCAGACGATGGTGTCCCAATTGTCCTCGCCATTGGTCGAGACGGTGACCGGACCGCCGCTGGAGTCGCGGACGACGAGGGAGCAGGTGGCGTCGAAACTGAGACCTACGACATGGGTCGGATCGGCGCCGGCCGTGGTCATCGCCTCGCGGACGGCGGCGCAGACGGCGTGCCAGATCTGTTGGCTGTCATGCTCGGCGTGATTGGCGTCGGTGCGGTTCATGACAATGGGATGTTCGGCCCGTCCGACCAGCGCGCCCTGCGCGGTCAAGACTCCTGCCCGAGCACTCCCCGTGCCCACATCCACAGCCACCAGGAGGCTTTGCATAAGGTTCGAGCGCCTTCTTCTCGGTTCGGGCGCGAAGGTAGCCGAAGGGGAGGGAGGGGGCTAGGGGGAGCGGCAACAAGAGCACCCGGTGTGCCGCCGACCTACCCTCGATCCCTCCCCCTTGTGGGAATGAGGGTGGGGGTGGTCGGGGCACGACAGCTAGAGCTTGTCTGCCAGATAGCGCTCCAGCGTTGCCTCGGTGCCGATCGACCACAGGATGGTGAGGGCATTGGTGAAAGCGGCGACGAAGCTGGGCTGGTGGGCGAGGTCGCCGTAAATGTCGGTCATGGCGAGCCAGGCTTTCGGGTCGGCCTTGGCGAGGCGGGCCTGGGCAGTGAGGCGATCCCAGTTCGGGTCGTTGGGTTCGATGACTGCGCCCGAGTCGGTTTCGCCGTAGCAATAGCGGCACCACAGGGCACTCACGAGCGACAACCCGCTGACGGACTGTTGACGTTTCACCCGGTCCAGAGCGGACGGAATGACAAATTTCGGCTGACGGTTGGACCCGTCAAGGGCCAGCCGCCTTATGGTGTCGCCGATTTTGGGATTGGCAAACCGTCGTTCGCAGAGCGCGAAATAGTCGTTGAGGTCAGTATCAGGCACTGGCGGCACCACGGGGATAATCTCATCCCGTTCGACCTTGGCAAGGAAGGCCGAAACCAGGGGATGCTGCATGGCCTCGTGGACAAAGTGGATGTCGAGCAGGCCTGCCGGATAGGCGATGGTGGCGTGGCCGCCGTTGAGAATGCGGATCTTCATGTGTTCGTAGGGCGCGACATCCTTGACGAATTGCACGCCCACCTTTTCCAGCGCCGGGCGGCCAGCGGGGAAGTTGTCTTCCAGCACCCATTGGCGGAAGCTCTCGCAGAAGACGGGCCAGTTGTCGTCGATGCCGAATTCTTCGGCGAGCAGGGCGGTCTCGCGGGCCGAGGTGGCAGGGGTGATGCGATCGACCATGCCGTTCGGGAAGGCGACATTGTCCCTGACCCATTGGGCCAAGGCCGGGTCGACGAGTTGGGCGAGCCCGACCACGGCGTTTTCGGTCACGTGACCGTTGCCCGGGATGTTGTCGCAGCTCATCACGGTGAAGGGGCGGATGTCGAAGCTGCGGCGACGGAGCAGGCCCGCGAGGATCAGGCCGAATGTGGTTTTTGGCGCGTCGATATGGGCGGCGTCATAGGCGATATCGGGGTGAGCAGGATCGAAGGTCTGGCTGGCGGGGTCGATATAGTAGCCGCCCTCGGTGATGGTCAGGGAGACGATGCGGATGGCGGGCTCGGCAAGCTTGTCGATGATGGCGGCCGTATCGCCGGGACGGAGATAGTCGATCATGGCGCCGGTGATGCGGGCGGAGCTGCTGTCGGCCTCCTGCTCGACCACGGTGGTAAGCCAATCCTGCGACTTGAGTTTTTGCCGCATGGCTTCGTCGGCGTCGCGAACACCGGCACCGACCAGGGCCCAGTCGTGACCGGAACCTGACGCGAAGAGGTCGTCGAGATAGACGGCCTGATGGGCGCGATGGAAGTTGCCGACGCCGAAATGCACGATGCCGGCCTTGAGGGCGCTTCGGTCATAGGCGGGAACTGACGCCGAGGTGATGGAGTCGAGAGCCTTGGCCGATAGCTTGGTGGTCATAGTGGTCGTTCCTACAGGGCCAGGCCGGCAGCATCGAACCGGTAGATGCGGGTCGGGTCGGGTGTCAGATACACGTCGTCGCCGTGGCTGAAGGTCTGGTCGCCGTCGGTGCGGATGGTCATGAGGCCGAGGCCGTCGACATGGACGTGGAGGAAGGTGTCGGAGCCAAGCTGTTCGGCGACGCCGACCTTGCCCTTCCAGGTCCCTGTTGTCGCCTCGCGGCTGAGTTTGAAATGCTCGGGGCGGACGCCGATGGCATGGGCGTTGTATTTGGCCGCTTCCGGGCCATCGACGAAATTCATCCTGGGGCTGCCGATGAAGCCGGCGACGAAGCGGTTGGCGGGCTTCTTGTAGAGGTCGAGCGGGGAGCCGAACTGCTCCACGTTGCCGGCATTGAGCACCACGATGCGATCGGCCATGGTCATGGCCTCGACCTGGTCGTGGGTGACGTAGATCATCGTAGTCTTGAGCTGTTGGTGCAGTTCGGTGATTTCGAGCCGCATGTTGACGCGCAGGGCGGCATCGAGATTGGACAAGGGCTCATCGAAGAGGAACGCCTTGGGCTCACGCACGATGGCACGGCCGATGGCGACGCGCTGGCGCTGGCCACCGGAGAGGGCGCGCGGACGGCGATCGAGGTAGGAAGACAAGTTCAGCGTGCGGGCGGCGTATTCGACCTTCTGGTCGATGACCTCCTTGGGGGCCTTGGCCATCTTGAGCGGAAAGGCGATGTTGTCGCGCACCGTCATATGCGGATAGAGCGCGTAAGACTGGAATACCATGGCAAGGCCGCGCCGGGCGGGCGGCGCCTTGGTCATATCCTCGCCATCGAGGAGGATCTGGCCTGATGTGGTGTCCTCGAGGCCGGCGATCAGACGCAACAGGGTGGACTTGCCGCAGCCCGAGGGGCCGACGAAGACGACAAACTCGCCGTCCTTGATATCGAGGCTGATGTCCGGAATGATCTGGACTTCGCCGAAGGACTTCTTGACGTGGGAGAGGGAGATGGAGCCCATTTTCAGTAGTCCTTCTGCTGGATTGTCGCAGGATATTGTAACGCCCACCGGGCGGCGCCTTCCCCTTGACGGGGGAGGCTGGGAGGGGGTGCGGGGGTCCCGATATGAGGGCTAAGCCACCCCCACCCTTGATCCCTCCCCACAAGGGGGAGGGTGTCGACTGAAGCAACCGAGCTCATCATTTCACCGCCCCAAAGGTCAGGCCACGAACCAGTTGTTTCTGGCTGAACCAGCCCATGAGCAGGATCGGGGCGATGGCGAGCAAGGATGCCGCCGAGAGCTTCGCCAGGAACAGACCCTGCGGGCTCGAGAAAGACGAGATGAAGGCGGTGAGGGTGCCGGCGCGGCCGGAAGTGAGAGTGATGGTCCAGAAGGCTTCGTTCCAGGCGAGGATCACGTTGAGCAGCAGCGTCGAGGCGATGCCGGGCACGGCCATGGGGACGAGGACGTGGACGATCTCGTTCCAGAGTTCTGCGCCGTCCATGCGGGCGGCCTCGAGGATGTCGACCGGGATTTCCTTGAAGTAGGTGTAAAGCATCCAGATGATGATGGGCAGGTTGATCAGGGTCATGATCAGCGTCAGGCCATGCACGGTATCGAGCAGGCGCAGATCGCGGAAGATCAGGTAGATCGGGATCAGCACGCCGACGGCCGGCATCATCTTGGTGGAGAGCATCCACATCAGGATGTCCTTGGTCTTCTTGGACGGCGCGAAGGCCATCGACCAGGCGGCGGGGATGCCGATGATCAGTCCCAACAGGGTCGAGCCAACGGAGACCAGAATCGAATTGATGGCATGCTTGAAGTAGTCCGAGCGATCCTGCACGGCCGAGAAGTTCTCGAGCGTGAAGTTCTGCGGGAAGAAGGTTGGCGTCGCGGCGATGGCTTCGGCCTCGGTCTTGAAGGCGGTCAGCAGCACCCAGAGGATGGGTGAGAAGAGGATGAGGGCGACTGCCCAGGCGGCGATGGTGAAGCCGATGCGGGTGGCGGTGGGGACGTTGCGTGCCATGATCGTTCTCCCTACGCGTCCAGGTTCTTGCCAACGGCGCGCATCAGGAAGAAGGCGACGATGTTGGCGAGGATGACGGCGACCACGCCACCGGCGGAACCGGCGCCGATGTCGTTGCTGAGGATGCCGGTGCGGAAGACCAGGAAGGTCAGGTTGGTCGAAGCATAGCCGGGGCCGCCACCCGTCGTGACGCGGATTTCAGCGAAGATGCCGAGGAGGAAGATGGTCTGGATCAGGATCACGATGGTGATCGAGCGGGCCATGTGCGGCAGGATGATATAGTAGAACCGGTTGATGGCGTTGGCGCCGTCCATCTCGGCCGCCTCGCGCTGCTCTTCGGACAGCGACTGCAGGGCGGTGAGCAGGATCAGTGTCGCAAAGGGCAGCCATTGCCAGGCGACGATGATGATGACCGAGAACAGCGGATACTGGTTGAACCAGTCGACCGGTTCGAGGCCAAAGAATTTCCACAGATGCCCGAGCATGCCGTAGCCGGGATGCATGAAGCCGTTTTTCCAGATCAGCGCCGCGACCGGGGGCATGACGAAGAAGGGCGAGATGACGATGATGCGCAGTATGCCCTGGCCCCAGATCGGCTGGTCGAGCAGGAGCGCCAGGAAGGTGCCGCCGATGACGGTGATCAGCAGCACCCCGCCGACCAGGATCAGGGTATTGACCAGCGACTGCGTGAAGCTCGGATCGCCGATGACGTAGAGATAATTTCCCCAGCCGGCAAAGCCGGTCATCATCGGGTTGATGAGGCTGTAGTTCTGGAACGAGAACCACAGGGTCATGACCAGCGGCACGATCATCCAGATCAGCAGCACGATCACCGATGGCGCCATCATGATGCGGGCGAGCGTGCGGGTCTGCGCGGTGGCCATCAGTCTTCCCCCCAACTGTTATCCGGCGTTTTTGTGAAGTCTGCAGCCGGGCGCCGAAGCGTCCGGCCGCGGGAGTGTCGGAGGGAGACTACTTGATGTAGCCGGCGCGGGTCATGTCGCGCAGGGTGGCGTCCTGGGCCTGGGCCAGGGCGTCGTCAGCCGACATCTGGCCGGCAAGCGCCGCCGAGAAGAGCTGGCCGACATTGGTGGCGATACCGGCAAATTCCGGGATAGCCACGAACTGCACGCCAACATAGGGAACCGGCTTGACTGACGGCTGGGACGGGTCGGCAGCATAGATCGAGCCCATGGTCATTTCGGCGAAGGGCGCGGCAGCCTGGTAGTCCGGGTTCTCGTAGAGCGAGATACGGGTGCCGGGGGGAACGTTGGCCCAGCCTTCCTTCTCGGCAACGAGGGCAAGATAGTCCTTGCTGGTCGCCCAGTTGATGAACTGCTCGGCTGCCTCGGCATTCTGCGAGGAGTTCGGGATGGCCAGCGACCAGGCCCAGAGCCAATTGCCACGCTTGCCGAGGCCGGTATCGGGCGCCAGGGCAAAGCCGACCTTGTCGGCGACGGTGGAGTCGGCAGGGTTGGTCACGAAGGATGCCGCCACCGTGGCGTCGATCCACATGCCGCACTTGCCCTGCTGGAACAGCGTCAGGTTTTCGTTGAAGCCGTTGGAGGAGGCGCCGGCGGGACCGGCATCGGCCATCAGCGACAGGTAGGTGTCGAGGGTCGACTTCCACTCGGGCGTATTGAACTGGGGCTGCCAGTTCTCGTCGAACCAGCGGGCGCCGAAGGAGTTGGACATGGCGGTCAGGAACGCCATGTTCTCGCCCCAGCCGGCCTTGCCGCGCAGGCAGATGCCGTTGATGTCAGCGTCGCGATCGGTCATGGCGCGGGCGGCCTCGCCGATGAATTCCCAGGTCGGGGCTTCCGGCATGGTGAGACCGGCCTTTTCCATCAGGTCGGTGCGATACATGATGAACGAGCTCTCGCCGTAGAACGGCGCGGCGTAGAGCTTACCCTCATAGGACAGGCCGTCGCGGATCGGCGGCAGCAGGTCGTCAACGTCGTATTCGGCATCGGCGGTCAGGCCATCAAGCGGCTTCAGCCAGCCCTGCTTGGCCCAGATCGGCGCTTCGTAGGTGCCGATTGTCATCACGTCATACTGGCCGCCATTGGTGGCGATGTCGGTGGTGACGTTCTGGCGCAGCGTGTTTTCCTCGAGCACCACCCAGTTGAGTTCGATGCCGGTTGCTTCGGTGAAAGCCGAGGACAGGCCTTGCATGCGGATCATATCGCCATTGTTGACAGTGGCGATGGTGAGCGTCTGCGCCGAGGCGGATGCCGCCAGCGCAAGGGTGAACGCGCCCACGAGAATGGGTGTCAGTTTCATGTATTCCTCCCAGAAACCGAAACGGGCATTTGTTCCGGCAATGGGCAAATACTCACAACTCATGCGGCAGAGTCAAGCGTGCTATGCGCGCCTCGCCGGGGATGGCGTGGGTGGAAATCGATTTCGGATCGGTGATTATGTAATCAAATCAGATGATTACGAAACTTGCAGCAAACCCTCTGCGGTACGCTCGTCGGTAATGAGCCCGTTGACCAGGCGGCGATTGAGGGTGGCGCGAATGCCGGGCAATTTCCTCTTGCCCATGGCGATTGCCACGACGAGCGAGGTTTCCCTTGAGGGAATCGGTGCCGAAGCAACCCGGTCATTGGTCAGGCCTTCGATCATCTTGCCATCGGCATCGAAGCTCCAGCCGCAGATCTCGCCGACGGCGCCGGCCTTCTGCAGGGCCTTGAGCTCGGCATCGGTGATGAAGCCGTCAAGATAGAGCGGGGCTTCCGGGCCGATATCGCCGATGCCGACAAAGGTCACGTTGGCCTGGGCAGTGAGGGCCAGGGTTTCCCGGATCATGGGCTGGGCATGCAACAGTTCACGCTCGCGGGCGGAAGAGGCAATCACCGGCAGGGGCATGGGGAAGCTGCGGGCCTTGACCGTATCAGCGACGTTGAAGATGACGTTGTAGTAAGCGGCCGAGCCATCGGGCGCGATATTGCCAGTGAGCGAGACGACCTTATGGTGCGGGCAAGCCATGGGCATCAGTTGCTCCACGGCAGCCTTGAGCGTGCGTCCCGTGCCAATGGCCATGACGATGGGGTCGGGCCGCTTGAGCCAGCGCTCGATTTCGGCGGCAGCGGTTTCGGCCACGCCGATCGTCGTCGACTCGCTTGATGGATCGGATGGCACGACCTCCACCAGATCGAGGCCGAAGCGTGAGCGCAGGCGGCTGGCGAGGTCCATGCAGCGGCCGATCGGGTGATCGAGCCGGACCTTGATCAGTCCCTCGCTGACCGAAAGCGACACCAGGCGTTGGGCCGACTGGCGCGAGATGCCGAGTTTGGTGGCGATTTCTTCCTGGGTGTTGCCGGCGACATAGTAGAGCCAGCCGGCGCGGGCGGCGTCATCCAACCTGTTCATCGAGCTGTCAATTCTCTGCGCCATGGCCCGTCCCGCGAAATGCGCGGATTATTCGGCCATGAGCGGTTCGCTCGCAAGGCGTTTCTCCAATACCGAACGGAACTCAGCCCTCGGAGGCGGGATTTCTCGCCAGCTGGCTTAGCGCTACCCTGATGTCGCGCTCGGTATCCTTGAGGTGGATGCGCATGGCCTCGGCGGCCGCACGGCCATTGCCGGCCTTGATGCAATCGACGATGCGTTGATGCGCCTCGATGGTGTCGTGCAGGGTGTGGCCGCGTTGCTCGTGGCCGCGGCGGCTGATGAAAAAGCCTTCGCGCAGCGGCTGGGCCATGGCTTCGAACAGGAAGCCGAGCACCCGGTTGCCGCTTGCCAGCGCCACAGCTTCATGGAAGCCGACGTCGTGGGTGTGAAAGCCCATTTCCTGCTCGTGGGTCATGGACTGCCCGCGGGGACCGACGGTGTCGCGCATGCCCTGCAACTCGCCTTCGATGGCGGCAATGCCGGCGCGGGTGGCGCGCTTGGCCGCCAGCGTGGCCGACTGCACCTCAAGGGAAAGCCGCACTTCGATGAGATCGAACAGGCCCTTGGGGTCGTAGCGAATGATCGAGGTCAGGAAATCGGCAAAGGCGGCGCCATCGGGCTCGCGCACCACGGCCTTGCGGCCGCGGGCAATGGCCAGGAGGCCGCGCCCCTCGAGCAGCTTGACCGCCTCGCGAATGGTGAGCCGGCTCACATCATAGCGGACGGCCAGGTCCGCCTCGCTGGGTAGCGTGGAGCCGGGGGCCAGTTCGCTCAGGATGAGATGGGCCAATGCATCTGCCACGGTCTGGGCCGCAGTGGGATGGTCCGGGCGAAAGCGCTCGTCGGATGTCGTCACAAATCCTCCAAGGTATCAGATACCTTTGCCGTTCCCGTGACGCTTTGCGATCTTTTCGGGCACGTACCTTAACTGGTGACAACATCTTAACGGCGGGATTGGGACGCCGCAATCGCCGTAAAACATGGGTTACCGTTAATATTCACCTATCGAAAAAATTCGAGACGCGCGGGAATCCTGCTTTACACTGGTATCTGATTATCCTAGTTTCCGGCCCGTGGGCTTGGGAGGGCCCGGCGGTAAATCGCCGCCACGCAGGAGGACCTTCATGCACGATAGACTGGCAGCACGCCCACGGGTGTCGGCTCGGTTTTTCGGTCGCTCGCGATGCCCATCGCGGTGTGACGCATGCATCGTCGCCAAGGCCTTTCCCCTGATGACCATCAAAAGCTTCTGAACTCGAAATACAAAAGGGAGTCGAGACGTGAAGATTATCAAGACGCTTGCCACCGTGCTGGCCGTCGGCGCCATGGCGCTGACCGCTACTGCCGCGGTTTTCGCCCAGGACAAGGGCGCGATCGGCATTGCCATGCCGACGCAGTCCTCGCTGCGCTGGATCTCGGACGGCAACGAACTCAAGGCCGCGCTCGAAGGCAAGGGCTACACCGTCGACCTCCAGTTTGCTGAAGACGACATCCCGAACCAGCTCGCCCAGATCGAAAACATGGTCACCAAGGGCGTCAAGGCTCTCGTGGTCGCTTCGATCGACGGCACCACGCTCAGCGCTGTGCTGCAGCAGGCCGCTGACGCCGGCATCAAGGTCATCGCTTATGACCGTCTGATCCGCGACACCGCCAATGTTGACCTCTACACCACCTTCGACAACTTCCAGGTGGGCGTGCTCCAGGCCAACTCGCTCGTGAAGGGCCTCAAGGAACGCTTCCCCGACACCAAGCCGTGGAATGTTGAACTGTTCGGCGGTTCGCCTGACGACAACAACGCCTTCTTCTTCTATGACGGCGCAATGTCGGTTCTGCAGCCGCTGATCGACTCGGGCGACATCGTCGTCAAGTCCGGCCAGATGGGCATGGAAACCGTCGGTACCCTGCGTTGGGACGGTGCCGTTGCACAGGCTCGCATGGACAACATCCTGTCGGCCAACTACTCGGACGGTTCGCGCGTCGATGGCGTGCTGGCCCCCTATGACGGCCTGTCGCGCGGCATCATCTCGTCGCTCCGCGGCGTTGGCTACGGCTCGGCCGATCTGGCCTGGCCGATCATCACCGGTCAGGACGCGGAAGCTCCGTCGGTGAAGGCGATCATCGCCGGCGAGCAGTACTCGACCGTCTACAAGGACACTCGTGAACTGGCCAAGGTCACCGCTGACCTCGTCGACACCGTCGTTTCGGGCGGCACGCCTGAAGGCCTCGACACCACCACCTATGACAACGGCGTCAAGGTTGTGCCGTCGATCCTGCTGACCCCGCATGACGTGGACCTGACCAACTACCAGGCTCTGGTGGTTGACTCGGGCTACATCAAGCCGGAAGACCTGCAGTAAGCCTCGGCTTGCCAGGATAATGGGGCCCCGCGGCAACGCGGGGCCCTTTCCCGTCACCGGGCCCAGGCGCTATGATGCTGCGACGGCTCGACGAGAAAGCAACGAATGACCACCAATACCATTCTGGAGATGCGCGGCATCACCAAGACCTTCCCCGGGGTCAAGGCGCTCTCGGACGTCAATCTCGACGTTCGCGAGGCGGAAATCCACGCCATCGTGGGTGAGAACGGGGCCGGCAAATCTACCCTGATGAAGGTGCTGAGCGGGGTGTATCCCTCCGGCAGCTACGACGGCCAGATCGTCTACAAGGGCGAAGAACAGCACTTCAAGTCGATCCGCGACAGCGAGCACAAGGGCATCGTCATCATTCACCAGGAGCTGGCGCTGGTGCCGCTGCTGTCGATTGCCGAGAATATCTTTCTGGGCAACGAGCAGGCCACGGCCGGCGTGATCGACTGGGACGAGACCCGCGACGGCGCGCGCAAGCTGCTGGGCATGGTCGGGCTCAACGAGGATCCCGATACGCTGATCACCAATATCGGCGTGGGCAAGCAGCAGCTGGTGGAAATCGCCAAGGCGCTCAGCAAGGAAGTGAAACTCCTCATCCTGGACGAGCCAACCGCGTCGCTGTCGGAAAAGGACAGCGCGGCGCTGCTCGACCTGCTCATGGAGTTCCGCAAGCAGGGCATCACCTCGATCCTGATCAGCCACAAGCTCAACGAAGTGAGCAAGGTGGCCGACCGCATCACTGTCATCCGCGACGGCCGCAGCATCGAGACGCTGAACAAGGAAGACATCACCGAAGACCGCATCATCACCCTGATGGTGGGCCGCTCGCTGGAAGACCGCTACCCGGCCCGCGTGCCCCAGATTGGCGACGTGGTGTTCGAGGTCAAGAACTGGTCGGTCTATCACCAGCTGCATCGCGAGCGGCAGGTGATCAAGAATATCGGCATCAATATCCGCAAGGGTGAAGTGGTCGGCATTGCCGGGCTGATGGGGTCGGGCCGCACCGAATTTGCCATGAGCCTGTTCGGCAAATCCTATGGCCAGCGCATCTCCGGCGAAGTGTATCTCCATGGCAAGAAGATCGACACATCGACGGTCGAGAAGGCCGTGGCGCACGGCATCGCCTATGCCACCGAAGACCGCAAGACCTATGGCCTCAACCTGATCGACCATATCAAGCACAACACGACGATCGCCAATCTGGGGGGCATTTCCCGCGTGGGCGTGATCGACGACATGGCCGAGATGGATGTCGCCAACGAGTATCGCAAGAAGACCAATATCCGCTCGTCGAGCGTCTATCAGGTCACCGGCAATCTCTCGGGCGGCAATCAGCAGAAGGTGGTGCTCAGCAAGTGGCTGTTCTCCAACCCTGATGTGCTGATCCTGGACGAGCCGACGCGTGGCATCGACGTCGGCGCCAAATATGAAATCTACACCATCATCAACCAACTCGCGGCCCAGGGCAAAGCGATCCTGGTCATCTCCTCGGAGATGCCGGAACTGCTTGGCATCACCGACCGCGTCTATGTAATGAACGAAGGCCGCATCGTTGGCGAAATGCCGACCAGCGAAGCCAGCCAGGAAAAGATCATGCGCTCGATCGTGCGCGCTGAAGGGAAAGCATCATGACCACCGAAACCGCCCAGCCGGGCATCACGTCGACCGGCGAACCGGTCAAGGTACTGACCGTCTTGGGCGCGCTCCAGGCCAATCTGCGCGATTACGGCCTGTTGCTGGCGCTGATCCTGATCATGCTGTTCTTCCAGTATTTCACCAATGGCGTGCTGTTCAAGCCGGTCAACCTGACCAATATCATCCTGCAGAACAGCTACATCATCGTGATGGCGCTGGGCATGCTGCTGATCATCGTGGCCGGCCATATCGATCTGTCGGTCGGCTCGGTTTCCGGCTTCGTCGGGGCTCTCGCGGCCATGTTGATGGTCGGCTGGCGTTTCCCGCCCGAGCTGGCCTTCCTCGCCAATCCGTTCGTTGCCGGCGCGATCTGTATCGTGGTCGGGGCGCTGATCGGCGCGGCGCAGGGCTATCTCATCGCCTATCACCGCATCCCCAGCTTCATCGTGACGCTGGCCGGCATGCTGATCTTCAAGGGCCTGTCGCTGGCCATCCTGGCCGGCAAGTCGGTGGGTCCGTTCCCCGCCGAATTCCAGTTGCTGTCGGCCGGCTTCATCCCTGACGTGGTCGGACCGATCACGCTGATTCCGCCGAGCGAAGGCGTGCAGCCATTGGTGCTGCACTCGACGACGCTGGTCATCGCCATCGTCGCGATCCTGGGCATGGTGTTCATGGCGATCCGCGGCCGGTCCCGCCGCAAGGCACGCGGCTATGAGAGCGAGCCGTTCGGCCTGTTCGTCGTCAAGAACCTGGTGATCGCGGCGCTGGTGCTGTTCTTCTGCTACATGCTCGCTTCCTATCGCGGCCTGCCCAACGTGCTGGTGGTGATGGGTATCCTCATCGCGCTCTTCGTGTTCATCACCAAGCGCATGACTTTCGGCCGCCGCATCTACGCACTGGGCGGCAATCTCAAGGCGGCGGCACTTTCGGGCATCAAGACCGAGCGGCTGACCTTCTACGTGTTCGCCATTATGGGGGCGCTTGCCGCCCTTGCCGGCATGATCTATGCGGCCCGCCTCAACTCGGCGACGCCCAAGGCCGGGCAGGGTCTCGAACTCGACGTGATCGCGGCCGTGTTCATCGGCGGCGCGTCGGCGCTGGGCGGCGTGGGTGCCGTGGCCGGTGCGGTCATCGGCGCTTTCATCATGGGCGTGATGAACAACGGCATGTCCATCATGGGCGTCAATATCGACTGGCAGCAGATGATCAAGGGCGTGGTGCTGCTCGCAGCCGTGTTCTTCGATTTGTACAACAAGAACCGCTCGGCGTAGCCCGCTCGGATCTGGAAATGACGAGGCCGCCGGGGTGACCCGGCGGCCTTTTGTTATCCGGCGGGCTTTGCAACGATCACCACGGGATCGTCGAGTTGTCCCAGCCCGTATAGGTATTGCTCGGGCCATCGGGGCCGAGCAGCGCCACGCGCACCACTTCGCGCGAGCCCTCCTCGATGGATTCGGTGCCTTCGAAGTTATTGAGGTTGGTGCTGGTGAAGCCGGGGGAGACTAGGTTGACCTTGATACCGGTGGATTCCAGCTCGATCATCATGGCCAGCGTAATGCCGTTGAGTGCCGTCTTGGAGGCGGCATAGCCAGGAGCATAGACGGATCGATAGGGAAAAGCCGGGTCGGCGTTCGCCGCCAACGAGCCAACGGTGCTCGAAACGTTGACGATGCGCGCGTTGGCGGACAGGCGCAGCAGCGGCAGCATGGCCTGGTAGACAGCCAGGACACCGAACACGTTGGTGTCCCAGATTGCCCGGACCTCATCCAGCGACACGATGCTAGCGCTGCTGGTGGTGATATAATCTGCCATGGTGACCGGACCCGGGCGGTTGTTGGAAATGCCGGCATTGTTGACGAGCAGGTCGAGGCGGCCGAATTCGGTGCGGATGCGCTCGGCAGCAGCGGCAATCGAGGCCAGGTCGGTCACGTCGAGCTGGATCGGAACCGCGCCAGCGCCGATCTCCCGAGCCGCCGCCTCGCCGCGTTCGAAGTTGCGCGACCCGAGCAGTACGGTGTCGCCA
>JAKFDU010000049.1:0-2779 GCA_036675975.1 Devosia sp.
GTTAGACCCTGCCCAGCTCGCGGATGCTCTCGCGCAGGTTCTCGAAGTCGTATTCGGACAGGCCGACATACTCCAGCACCAGGCGCTCGATGCTCTGCCACTCATGGTCCTCGTGCTGGTTGCCCAGCACCCGGTGGCTCTCGCAGATGTGCTCGGCCATCTTCAGGATCGCCAGCAGGGTCTTCAATTGCGCATCGCAGCCGGCATCGTCGCGGAACAGCGCCAGGGCATTGTGGTGGCTGGCGATCGCCTCGCACAGGTGCAGCGGCAGGTTCCACGACTTGGCGGTGAAGTAACCGACCACCGCGTGATTGGTGTTGAGCAGGCGGTTCTCGGTGTCGACCACGCGGCGCTCGGCACTGGCGTTGTAGTAGGCCTCCTCCAGCACCGTCATGTAATTCGGGAAGCGCTTGACCATCAACGGGATGCCGCAGTTGTGGAACAGCCCGAGGGTGTAGGCCTCGTCCGCCGCCTGGTAGCCGATGCGCTTGGCCAGGGTCAGGCAGGTCATCGCCACGTCCTGGGCGGTGTCCCAGAAGCGATTGAGGGTGACGATGGTCTCGTCGCTCAACTCGCCGCGGATCGACTGGGCATTGATCAGGTTGATCACCGTATTGCAGCCGAGCAGGTTGACCGCCTGCTGGATCGAGGCGATGCGGTTGGCCAGGCCGAAGAACGGCGAGTTGACGATCTTCAGCAGCGCCCCGGACAGGCCCGGATCCTGACTGATCAGCCTGGCGATGCTGCGCAGATCCGGGCTGGGCATGACCTGCTCCATCTGCAGGTCGACCATGATCTGCGGCTGTGGCGGCACGCTGATGCCCTGCAGGGCTTTCTGAATCTGTTCGGCGCTGAGTTCGTGGGCCATGGCGGCTCGGCAGAGATGGCAGAGGGCCACAGTGTAGCCGGATTGAACCTCGCGCCGCGCCCCGCCCAGGCAAGAAAACCCTCCGGCGGATTACGCCACTGCGTGGCTAATCCGCCCTACGCTATAATCCCGCTCTTTTTTCCGGAGAGCCCCCATGCCCCTGCCCAGCCTGCGCCTGAAAGCCAATGCCGATCGACGCCTGCGCGCCGGTCACCTGTGGGTCTACAGCAACGAGATCGACGTCGCCGCCACGCCGTTGCACGGCTTCGCCACCGGTACCCAGGCGCTGCTCGAGGCCGCCGGCGGCAAGCCGCTGGGCATAGTCGCCATGAGCCCGAACAACCTGATCTGCGCCCGCCTGCTGTCGCGCGACGCCAAGCTGGCGCTGGACAAATCGCTGCTGGTGCATCGGCTCAACGTCGCCCTGAGCCTGCGCGAACGCCTGTTCGAGCAGCCCTGCTACCGCCTGGTCTATGGCGATTCCGACCTGCTGCCGGGGCTGGTGGTCGATCGTTTCTTCGACATCCTGGTGGTGCAACTGGCCTCGGCGACCATGGAACAGCACAAGGACGAGGTGCTCGCCGCGCTGATCCAGGTGCTCAAGCCCAGCGGCATCCTGCTCAAGAACGATTCCTCGGCGCGCGACGCCGAAGGCCTGGCGCGCTACGTCGAGACCGCCTACGGCCAGGTGCCGGAATGGGTGGCGCTGGAAGAGAACGGCGTGAAGTTCGAGGCGCCGGTGGTCGAGGGGCAGAAGACCGGCTGGTTCTACGACCACCGGATGAACCGTGCGCGCCTGGCGCCCTACGTCAAGGGCAAGCGCGTGCTCGACCTGTTCAGCTACATCGGCGGCTGGGGCGTGCAGGCGGCGGCCTTCGGTGCCTCTGAGGTGATGTGCGTGGACGCCTCCGGCTTCGCCCTCGACGGCGTCGAGCGCAACGCCGCGCTGAATGGCCTGTCCGAGCGGGTGGCCTGCGTCGAAGGCGACGTGTTTGCCGCCCTCAAGGAACTGAAGGCCGCCGAGGAACGCTTCGACGTGGTGATCGCCGACCCACCCGCCTTCATCAAGCGCAAGAAGGACCTGAAGAATGGCGAGGCCGCCTACCGGCGCCTCAACGAACAGGCCATGCGCCTGCTCGGCAAGGACGGCATCCTGGTCAGCGCCTCCTGCTCCATGCACCTGCCGGAAGACGACCTGCAGAACATCCTGCTGACCAGCGCGCGCCACCTGGACCGTAACATCCAACTGCTCGAGCGCGGCGGCCAGGGCCCCGACCATCCGGTGCATCCGGCGATCCACGAGACCCGCTACATCAAGAGCCTGACCTGTCGCCTGCTGCCCAACAGCTAGGTTAGTTGAGGTTTCGCTGCGGCCGCACCGAAACCTCGGCAGCCCCTAAGCAGCTGTACCTGCCGAGTGCGTGTCGGCAGGTACCCTCCCCCTCCCCGCGGTGTTACCGCCGCCCACATCCGCCTCGCGCAAATCCCGGCCTGGGCTAGGCTTGATTGCAGGGGCCGAGCGTCGTTGCGCGATCGCGACGGAGTGGTGCACTAATTGCTTTGTGCCACTGCCATAACAGCCGCACGTCCTCCGCGGGACGGGACGGTTGACTCAAGCGGTCAGGCGAGGGCCATGAGCCGGATGCCTGTTTTGATGGGGAGCTGGGGAGGGCTATGGCTGAGCAGGCAGGGGACAAACCGTTCCTACAATTCACCAACGTGAAGAAGACCTACGACCACAAGACGCTGGTGGTCAAGAATTTCAACCTGGATGTGGCCAAGGGCGAATTCATCACCCTGCTCGGCCCCTCCGGCTCGGGCAAGACCACCTGCCTGATGATGCTCGCCGGCTTCGAGGACGTGACCAGCGGCGAAATCCTGATCAACGGCCGCTCGGTCACCAGCATCGCC
>JAKFDU010000050.1:0-12522 GCA_036675975.1 Devosia sp.
CGGACGTTGATCGAAACACCCCAAGCCATGGGTTGGCCCGTCCTGTTTCGTTGCTGTGCCCTGCTGACTGCGCTTGGCTTCAGCCTGGTGGGCAGCTACCTGTTCCTGCGCCTGGCGGGGGAGGGCAGCCTCAACGCGCTCGATCTGCTGCGCTGCCTGCTGGTGGCCATCAGCGGCTTCTGGCTGGTCTGGGGCAGCGCCGCCGCCGTGCTTGGGGTCTTCAGGTTCAAGCCGCGAGCGGCCCCGTTGGACGTGCCCATCTCGGGACGCACCGCCATCCTGGTCCCCGTCTATAACGAAGATCCGGTGGCGACCTTCTCGCGCATCGCGGCGATGAATCGCAGCCTGATTGCGGAAGGTCTGGCAGAGCATTTCCATTTCGCCGTGCTGTCGGACACCCAGGCCATGGAATGCGCCGCACAGGAAGCGGTGTGGTTCGAGCGTCTGCTGCAGGAGCCGCAAAGCGAAGGCCGCATCTTCTACCGGCGCCGCGAGCGCAATATCGGCCGCAAGGCTGGCAATATCGAGGATTTCGTCGCCCGCTCGGGCGCCGCCTACGACTACGCGCTCATCCTCGATGCCGATAGCCTGATGGAAGGCGCAACCATCGTCGCCATGGTGCGCCGGATGGAGGCCGACCCCGAGCTCGGCCTGCTGCAGACCGTGCCCCGCATCATCAATGCCCGCACCATGTTCGGCCGCTCCATCCAGTTCTCAGCCTCGTACCTGTCGCCGACCTTTGCGCGCGGCGCAGCGCTGATGCAGGGACGAGAAGGCCCCTATTGGGGCCATAACGCCATTGTTCGCATGCGCGCCTTTGCGGCGAGCTGCGGCCTGCCTGAACTCTCGGGCACCCCGCCCTTCGGTGGTCACATCCTTAGCCACGACTATGTCGAGGCCGCCTTGCTGTCGCGCGCCGGCTGGAAGGTCGAAGTCGATCCATGGCTGCAAGGGTCCTACGAAGAGGGCCCCGAAAACCTGATCGAATATGCCAAGCGCGACCGCCGCTGGTGCCAGGGCAACCTGCAGCATGGCCGCCTGCTCGCGGCGCCGGGGCTGAAGGTGTGGAGCCGGTTTACCTTTATCCAGGGCATCATGGCCTATCTGGCCTCGCCGCTGTGGCTGGCCTTGCTGATCACCAGCATTGTGGCGGGTGTGATGCCCGAGCAGCCGCCGGTTCTGGCGGGCCTGGGCGTGCCGCTGGTGGAAGTATGGGCGCTGGGCGTGGTTGTGGCCGCCATCCTCGTGCTGCCCAAGGTGCTGATCCTGATCCGCGGCGCGCTCGACGGCGAGAACCGTCGTTTCGGCGGCACTCCGGTGGCGCTGCTGTCCGTTCTGGGCGAGATCGCGCTGTCGACCGTGCTTGCGCCAACCATGCTGCTGCTGCAGAGCCGCGCCGTCGCGCAGGTTCTGCTGGGGCTCGATGGTGGTTGGCCGCCAACCGGGCGCGGACAGAACTGGGTCAGCATCGCCGAGGCGTTTCGCGCCAGCTGGTGGATCGTTGTACTGGCCACATTGGCGCTCGGCAGCACGCTCGCCTTCGCGCCATCAGTCGCGGTCTGGGTGGCGCCCGCCATGCTGCCGGCCATGATCGCACCCCTGCTGATTTCGGCCACGTCGCGCCCGTCACGCGGCAACCTGCCGCTGCCCTTCCGCACCGAAATCGAGATCACGCCGCCGCCGGTCCTGGCCGGGCAGCGCGCGATTTTGACGGAATGGGCGATCCCCGGCATGGCGATAGAACACGAAGCCCCATTGGTCCCGGTAAGAGTGGCAAGCCATGTCCCTGCCTGATGCCACGGCTTATCGGTCGGCGGGCCTGCTCGGGCCCAGTTGGACACGCGCCATCTGGCCGCCAGTGGTCGCCCGCGATACGTCGGGCGCGCCTGTAGGCCGCGATGCCCGCCTCGACATGTTCCGTGGGCTTGCCTTGGTGATGATCTTCATCAATCACGTGCCCGGCACCATCTACGAGACCTTCACGAACAGGAACTTCGGCTTCTCCGACGCTGCCGAGGCCTTCGTGTTCATGTCCGGCATGGCGGCGGGACTTGCCTATTCCAACGGTTTCCGCTCGGGCAATCGGTGGTTGGCCATCGCCAAGGTCTGGGCCCGGGCGCGGCAACTCTACTTCGTGCACATCACCATTACGATGCTGTGCCTGGGCATCTTCGCAGCGGCCGCGCTATGGTTTGGCCTGCCCGAGGTGATGCAGAAGAACAATATCGCCCCGATCTACGGCAAACCCCTGAGCACGCTGATCGGCATTCCACTGCTGACCCACCAGCTGGGCTATCTCAACATCCTGCCGCTCTACACCATGCTGCTGCTGGCCACGCCGGTCTTCCTGCTGATCGGCCTGCGTCGCCCATGGCTGCTGCTGGTGCTGTCCATTGCCCTTTGGGTTGCAGCCGGCCAGTTCCGGCTCAATCTGCCGAACTTCCCCACATCAGGTGGCTGGTTCTTCAATCCCTTTTCCTGGCAGATCCTGTTTGTGGTGGGCCTGCTGTCAGGCGCCGCCATGAAATCAGGCAAGCGCCTCATCCCCTATCATCCCGTTCTGTTCGGGCTGGCCGCCGCCTTCGTCGTCCTGGTCCTGCTCTGGGTCAAGATACCGGAGCTGGGCGCACTCGGGCGCAGTGGCCTGACCATGCTCGCCGATGCCGGCGCTCCCTTCTATATCACCTGGTTCGACAAGACCTTCCTGGCCTTGCCGCGCCTGCTGCATGCGCTGGCCCTGTTCTATGTCCTTGGTCACCTGCCCATCATGCAGACCCTCGCCGCCTCAACCGCCGCGGCGCCGTTCCGGCTGCTTGGTCGGCAGGGCCTGGCAGTGTTCGCCGCCGGGACCGTGATCAGCATGTTCCTGCAGGTGGTCAAGACGCCGCGCCAACCCGATCCGCTATTCGATGGCCTCATTCTCGGGGGCGGCCTTCTGGTGCTGCTTGCCTTGGCCTGGGTGCTCGCCCGCACTGCCGAGCTCAGGATTTCCCAGAGAAGTGCCGTTGCCCAACCTCGCGCCTAGGAGACAACCATGGCCGTCCTGACCAAGACATCCGCCCCATCGGCCCATACGCGGCAGGCTCCCGAGCTCGCCATCATCGTTCCCACCTTCAACGAGCACGACAATGTCGCGCCGCTCGTCGAGCGGCTGGGACTGGCGCTATCAGGCATCAGCTGGGAGCTGATTTTTGTCGATGACAATAGCCCCGATGGCACGGCCGATGCCGCCTGGGAGCTGGCGCGACAGCATGACAATGTGCGCTGCATCAAGCGTCTGGGCCGCCGTGGCCTCTCTTCGGCTTGTGCCGAAGGCATTCTCTCCACCAGCGCGCCTTTCGTTGCGGTGATGGATGGCGACCTGCAGCATGACGAGGCCATCCTGCCCGCCATGCTGGCCAAGGTCCGCGCCGGCGCCGATATCGCTGTGGGCTCGCGTTACGCTGGCGGTGGTTCGGCCGGCGATGGCCTCTCCCCGCTCCGTCTGTGGGGCAGCAACCTGGCGACCCGCCTCTCGACCCTGGTGGCGGGGCAGGAGCTAGCCGATCCGATGAGTGGCTTTTTCATGCTGCGCCGCGATCTCTTTATCGACGTTGCCCCAAAACTGTCGGCCGAAGGCTTCAAGATCCTGCTCGATCTGGTCGTCACTGCCGCCCGCAAGGGCACACCGCCGGCCATCGCCCAGGTGCCCTATGTTTTCCGCCAGCGCCTGTCGGGCGAAAGCAAGATGAGCCCGCTGGTGGTGCTGCAGTTTCTCGGTCTGTGGCTGTCCAAGCTGACCGGCGGCCTGTTGCCGACCAGCTTCCTGCTCTTTGCTCTGGTCGGGTTCAGCGGTCTCGCCATTCACCTCACCGTGCTGTGGCTGCTGACCAGCGTCTTCCCGCAACCATTCCTGGTCGGCCAGATCCTTGCCACGATCACAGCGATGACCTGGAACTTCTTCATCAACAACATCCTGACCTATGCCGACCGCAAATTGCACGGCGCCAAGCTGTGGATGGGGCTGCTGATCTTCTACGTGGTTTGCTCCATCGGCGGCATCGCCAATGTCTCGATCGCTTCGGTGATCTACGAAGCTCGCCAGGTCCCGATCATCGCCGGTCTGGCTGGTGCCCTGATGAGCTCGGTGTTCAACTATTCGGTGACGCGCATCTTTACCTGGAAGTGATCGCGGCTTTACCTGGAAGTGACCGCGGCCGGCGCGTTCAGGGCAGCCTGTGCGCTTCGGTGACCAGCGCTTCGCGCAGGGGCAGGTTGCTGGTATTGCGCAGGTCGAGATCGGCCTCGATATGATCGATATGAACAAGCAGCAACCGGCCGGCGAGTTCGCCATCGCGTTGCTCGAGCGCCGCCAGGATATTGCCGTGGTCGCCATGGCCGCAGCTGGAAGCACCCGATCGGCCGTAGAGCGCAATCACCAGCGACGAGCGGGCGACCAGCTCCTCCATGAAGCGCAGCATGATGGCATTGCCGGCCACCTTGGCCAGCAGCAGGTGAAAATCTCCTGAGGCGTGAATTTCCGCCCGCCGTGCCGTCGGCCCCCGCTGGTGCAGGAGCTCGCTCTCATGGTGGAGGCGCTCGCGGAAGGCCGCGACTTCGCCGCTGGTAATCCGCTGGGCGGCGGCAAGCGCCAGCCCCGGTTCGATCAGACGCCTTGAGGCAAAGACCTGCCGCGCCTCTTCCGGCGTCGGGTTGGCGACGAAGGCACCGCGGTTGCGCTCGGTCTTGACCAGCCCCTCAAAGGCTAGCGCCTGCAAGGCGGCGCGCACCACGGTGCGGCTGACATCGAACAGTGTGCCGACCTCGGCCTCATTGAGCTTGGTGCCCGGCGCCAGCCGACGATCGACAATGGCATCACGCAGGTGGTCGCGGATCATCGCGGCGCGATCCTCGGCGACGGGCGGTATCGCGAATGTCTGCTCGGCAAGTGTCATGTCGGCATCATTCATACGGAGAATCGCGCCAGCGCGAAAGCGGGAAGTCGCATACAGTCGTCGCACGGATTGCATACAATTTCGGCGCCAAATGCCAACACATGCTCATGATTAAGGCATTGTCGTTGTCTGCACATAAATAAGACGTGAAACGACCAGAGCGTTTTCATGCTGTCACAAGAGCTTAGCGGCCGGAACGTCGTCTGGCACGGCAGATGCATAGACTCTCCCGACAAACGGGAGACGCTGGATGTCGAAAGCTGCCGAGATCGATATTGCATCGGTTTCCAAGATCTACGGCAAGACCACTGCCGTCGATGCCATCAGCCTCAAGATCCCGGCCGGGAGCTATTGCTGCCTGCTCGGCCCCTCAGGCTGCGGCAAGACGTCGACCCTGCGCATGATTGCCGGGCACGAAAGCGTCTCGATCGGCGACATCGTGCTGGGTAAGGACGTGGTCACCCACCTGCCGCCGGCCAAACGCGGCACGGCGATGATGTTCCAGTCCTATGCGCTGTTTCCCCATCTCGACCTCGTCGACAACGTCGCCTTCAGCCTCAAGATGGCCGGCGTCGATAAGGAAACGCGCCGCGCCCGTGCCCTCGACATGCTCAAGCTGATGCAGATGGACGCCTATGCTAACAGAAGGCCGGCCCAGCTCTCGGGCGGCCAGCAACAGCGTGTAGCTCTGGCCCGGGCGTTGATCACCGACCCCGAGGCCCTGCTGCTCGACGAGCCGCTTTCCGCACTCGACCCGTTCCTCAAGATTCGCATGCGGGCGGAACTCAAGAAACTTCAGAAGCAGCTCGGCATCACCTTCGTGCATGTGACCCACAGCCAGGAAGAGGCGATGGCGCTGGCCGACATGATCGTGGTGATGAGCGACGGCCGCATCGAACAGGCGGCAAGCCCGCGCGAAGTGTTCGAGCGCCCGGCCACCGCCTTCGTGGCGCGCTTCATGGGCGACCACAATGTGATCTCCGGCAAGGTGACCGGCTCGGCCAACGGACTTGTCACCTTCGACGTCGTCGGTGGCGGGACGTTCTCGGCGTCAGGCGCAGCCAGGCCTGTTGGCTCCGACGTCGATGCCGCGATACGCACCGACCACGTCCGCATCGGCGAAAGCCCGGTCAGGGGACTGGGCTTCACCGGCCTCGTTTCAAACCTCGAATACCGCGGCGCCAGCGTGAAGCTCACCATCGAGGGCGCCGGCATCGCTGAATTTACCGCGATCATCACCGACACCGCCTATTTCGCGACACCAGTCGCGGTGGGCGATGCGGTGCCCCTCCATTGGGAAGCGGGGGACGCGATCATCCTCGGCTCGCTCAATTCGTAACAACCAACAGCCAGCAAACAGGGACGTAAGGCTATGACAGAGACCACCAAGACACCGGGCATTACTCGCCGCAACCTGCTCAAGAGAGGCGCTGCCGCCGTGGCTGGCGCGGCCGTTGGTTCGGGCGCCATCACCGGCTTCCCCACCATCTGGGCCCAGAACCCGATCACCCTGCGCCAGTTCGGCACCGGCGTGTCGAACCTCAATGCCATCGCCGAAAAGTGCAAGGCGGACCTCGGCATCACGCTCGAGATGACTGCGACGGACTCCGACGCCGCGGCCCAGCGCGCCGTGACCCAGCCCGACAGCTACGACATCGCCGATATCGAGTACTGGATTTTGAAGAAGGTGTTCCCCACGGGCGTGATCCAGCCGATGGATACCTCCAGGCTCACCTATTACGACAAGATCGTGCCGCTGTTCAAAACCGGCAAGCTGCTGCCTGATAGCGTCATCGCCCAGGGCACCGCGCCCCACACCGTGGGCTTCGTCGACAGCCCCGACAGCAAGGAGTTTGCCAAGGGCGAGACCGGCTGGTTCACCATGGTGCCCACCATCTACAACGCCGACACGCTCGGTATCCGCCCCGACCTGGTCGGCCGCGACATCACCACCTGGGCCGATATCATGGACCCGGCCTTCAAGGGCAAGACCGCCATCATCAACGTGCCCTCGATCGGCATCATGGATGCGGCGATGATCATGGAGGCCATGGGCAACATCACCTATGGCGACAAGGGCAACATGACCACCGCGGAGATCGATGCGACCATCGATTTCCTGATCAAGGCCAAGCAGGACGGCCAGTTCCGCGCCTTCTGGAAGAGCTTCGACGAGAGCGTGAACCTGATGTCCTCTGGCGAAGTGGTGATCCAGTCCATGTGGTCGCCGGCCGTTGCCGCCGTGCGCTCCAAGGGCATTGCCTGCAAGTACCAGCCGCTCAAGGAAGGCTATCGCTCCTGGGGTGGTGGCCTGGGTCTGGCTGCGCATCTGCAAGGCGCCCAACTCGACGCCGCCTATGAATATATCAACTGGTACACGTCCGGCTGGGTCGGCGGCTATCTCAACCGCCAGGGCTACTACTCGGCCGCCATGGAAACGGCCAAGGAATATATGTCCGAGGACGAATGGGGCTACTGGATCGAAGGCAAGGCCGCCACGGGCGACATCCTGGCGCCCGACGGCACCGTCATGGAAAAGGCCGGCGCCATCCGCGACGGCGGCTCCTTCGAAGAGCGCATGGGCAAGGTTGCCTGCTGGAACTCGGTGATGGACGAAGACCGCTACATGGTCCGCCGCTGGAACGAGTTCATCGCCGCCTGATGAGATGGGGCTCTGTCATCGGCAGGGTCCCGCCCTCATGGGGCACACCGCCTCCACAGCGTCATCACCCGGCTTGTCCGGGTGATCCATTCCCAGCGCGTGCCGAAGCATGGATTGCCCGGACAAGCCGGGCAATGACGATGGAACTGTGGGTACGAGGAAGGATGCAACGCTGATGCAGAGGACCGTCCAATGAACAACCTGCTGACACGCGCCACGCCCTACCTGCAGGCCACCCCTCTCCTTCTTATCCTCGGCTTCTTCCTCGCCGTCCCTATCCTGCTGCTGCTGGTCGTTAGCTTCTGGGACTACGACTTCGCCGGCATGTATCCCGATTTCGTCACCTTCAACTATGCCGAAACGCTCGGCTCCTGGGTGACCTGGAAGACCTATGGCAACACCCTCAAATTCGCTGCCATCGTCTGGGCCATCACGGCGTTCCTGGGCTTCTGGGTCGCATATTTCCTCGCTTTCCACGTACGGACCGCCACCATGCAGATGGTGCTGTTCCTCGTCTGCACCGTGCCATTCCTCACCTCCAACATCATCCGCATGATCTCCTGGATTCCGGTGCTGGGCCGCAACGGGCTGATCAATTCGGGTCTGGTGGGGGCAGGGGTGATCGACCAGCCGATCGAATGGCTGCTCTATTCGGACTTCGCCGTGATCCTCGCCATGGTGCATCTCTACACGCTGTTCATGGTCACCCCGATCTTCAACACCATGATGCGCATCGACAAATCCCTCGTCGAAGCCGCGCGCGATGCCGGCGCCAGGGACTGGCAGGTCATCTGGAACGTCATCCTGCCGCTGGCCAAGCCGGGCATCGCCATCGGCACCATCTTCGTCGTCACCCTGGTAATGGCCGATTTCTCCACCGTGCAGGTGATGAGCGGCGGCCAGAGCGCTTCGGTGGCACTGATGATGCGTAACCAGATGAGTTTGCTGCAATATCCGGCAGCCGCCGCCAATGCCATCGTGCTGCTGGTGCTGGTGCTCTCAATGGTCGCGGGCATCCTCCGCATCGTCGATATCCGCAAGGAGCTCTAGGCATGCATCGAGAAAGCCGCCCGATTTCTTTCTATGTGCTTGCAGCCTTCTTCGGGCTCTTCGTGCTGTTCCTCTATGGCCCGCTCTCGGCCGTGTTCATCCTCAGCTTCCAGGGTCCACAGGGCGGGCTGACCTTCCCGCTCAATGGCGTGTCGCTGCGCTGGTTTCAAAACCTGTTCGAGACCCAGGCGGTGGGTAATTTCGGCGCCAGCTTCGGCCGGTCTTTCGCGCTGGGGCTGATGGTGATGGCGGCCACGGTGCTGGTCTCCCTGCTGGCCGGTCTCGCCTTCCGCCGCCGCTTCGTCGGTGCCAGCCCGCTCTTCTACCTCACCGTGGCGAGCCTGGTGGTGCCATCGATTATCGTCTCGCTCGGTATCGGCGTGCTGTTCCAGCAGATCGGCTGGCGTCCAGCCTGGTTCACGTCCGCCTATGGCGCCCACCTGACCTGGACGCTGCCCTTTGGCGTGCTGATCATGTTCGCCGTCTTTAACCGCTTCTCGCCCTCCTACGAGGAGGCGGCGCGAGACTTGGGCGCCAGCTCGTGGCAGACCTTCTACCATGTTGTGCTGCCGATGATCGCCCCCAGCCTGATCGGCGTCGGCCTCTTCGGCTTCTCGCTGAGCTATGACGAGTTCGCCCGAACGCTGATGACCTCGGGCAGTTCCAACACGCTGCCGCTCGAAATCTACGGCATGACCACCAACGTCACGACGCCGGTGCTCTACGCCCTGGGCACGGTGACGACGCTGTTCTCCTTCCTGGTCATCCTCGCGACCCTCGGTGCTATCCTCCTCGTCAACCGCCGCAGGGCCTGCGTATGATCCGCATTGCCGTCATCAACCCCAACACCACATCAAGCATGACCGCGACCATCGCCCATGCCGCGCGCCTGGTGGCGGCGCCCACCACCGAGATCATTCCGGTCACCTCTTCGATGGGGCCGGTATCGATAGAAGGCTATTACGACGAGGCCTTCGCCCTGCCGGGCCTTTTGCGCGAAGTCGCAGCGGCACAGCGGGCAGGGGCCGATGCTGTGGTCATCGCCTGCTTCGACGACACCGGGCTCGACGCCGCTCGCGCCATGGCCACCATCCCCGTCATCGGCATTTGCGAAGCCGCCCTGGCGACCGCCGCCTTCATTGCAAAGCGCTTCACCGTGGTCACCACCCTGGAGCGCTCCCGCGTCCCGATCGAGGAACTGGCCCATCGCTACGGCATGGCCGGTCGTGCCCGCATCCGCGCCGCCAACATTGCCGTGCTGGCGCTGGAGGATCCCAATTCCGGCGCTCGCGACAGTCTGCGCAACGAGATCGTCCGCGCCATCGGCGAGGACAATGCCGAGGCCATCGTGCTGGGATGCGCCGGCATGGCCGACCTGGCGCGGACGCTGCAGGCCGAATTCGGCATGCCCGTCATCGATGGCGTCGGCGCGGCCGTCAAGCAGGCCGAGGCCCTGATCGCCCTGGGCCTGACCACCAGCAAGCGCGGCGCCTATGCCGCGCCCGTGCCAAAACCCTATCTTGGCGCGCTCAGCGAATTCGCCCCGGCATGAACCGGACGATCCGCAGCCTCGATCTGTCCGAGATCGCCACGCTGCTCGATTGGGCGGCGGCCGAAGGCTGGAATCCAGGCCTCGGAGATGCGGCCGCCTTCCAGGCAGCCGATCCCCATGGTTTTTTCGGCGCCTTTGTCGATGGCGCCATGGTGGCGGGCATTTCGGCCGTGGCCTATGGCGCCAATTTCGGCTTCATCGGGCTCTATATCTGCCATCCAGACTGGCGCGGGCAGGGCCATGGCAAGGCCGTCTGGGACAGGGGCATGGCCTACCTCGGCCAGCGCACCATCGGCCTCGACGGTGTGCCTGAGCAGCAGGCCAATTACGCCACGATGGGCTTCGTTCCCGCCTACCAGACCATCCGCATGAGTGGCCTATTGCCCGCCAGTCGGCCGGACGTGGCTCTCCCGGCCGCAGGGCTGGAGGATATCACCCGCCTCGATAGGCAGGGCTTTCCCGCACCGCGCCAGACCTTCCTGCGACATTGGCTAGCCCCGCCAAACCGGAGCTTTTTGCATCGGAAGGGAGATGCTGTGGACGCCTATGGCGTGGTGCGGCCATGCCGTGACGGCGCCAAGCTCGGCCCGTTGTTCGCCGACACTGTCGCGGCCGCCATCGATATCATCGATACCCTGTCGGGCCCCCTCCATATCGATGTTCCCGCGGCGCAGGCCGATTGGCTGGCGGCGCTTTCGGCCCGCGGCTTCAGCCCCGGCTTTCAGACCACCCGCATGTATCGCGGCCCGGCGCCGGCCATGAGCCTCGATCGCGTCTTTGGCGTCACCAGCCTCGAACTGGGCTAGCCTCGGCTCGCGGCGCTGTCGCCCGCAGGTCCTGATAGGCATCCTCTACGATGGCGATATGCTGGCGCATGGCCCATTCGGACTTGGCGCGATCCCCCTGCAGGATCGCGTCGACCACCACGCCATGCTCGGCATGCGACCGGCTGAGCCGGCCCAGCGCCTGGAACTGCGCCCGGCGGAACGGTTGCAGCCGCTGCCGCGTCGAGCGGGTCACCTCCGCCAGATAGCCGTTGTGCGCCCCGTCATAAATGGCCGAGTGGAACGCCTCATTGGCCTCGACATAGCCGGCATGATCGCCCTCGCGGACGATGTGGGCCATCCCGATATGCAGCGCATCGAGCGCCTCGCGCTCGGCCGCCGTCATGGCGATGGCGGACAGGCCCGCACACAGCGCCTCGAGATAGGCCATGACCTCGAACATCCCGGCCAGGGTCGCGTCATCGGGCTTGGCGACGAGCGCACGGGCATGCGCCTTCTGATCGATCAGCCCGCTGGCCGCTAGCTGGCGCAGGGCCTCGCGGATCGGCGTGCGCGACACCGAGAATTCGGTGGCGAGGCTGGTCTCGTCGAGCGGCGTACCGGGCGCCAGCTCGCCGCTGATGATGCGGGCCGCGAGCTGTTGGCGGATGTCCTCGGCCGATGTGCGGGGGCGCTTGAGCACGCTCTCAGGTCTTTCTGCGGTTCAGTGTTTCGGCATCATGCTGACATGGGCCGCCGCCACGCACCAACCGGCCGACGTGCGCAGCCAGGTCTGCTGTTGCCGCCCCACCTGATCGGGGAAGTCTTCCCGATAGAACAGGGTCGAGGCCGTGGCAACATGCTTGCCATAGGTGACGATGGTGAGGCCGTCGAGCGTCCGGGTGAACGGCTGCTGCATGGCGCGGAAGGCGCGGATCGCGTCGATGCGTCGAGCACATCGGCGTCATTGGCCAGCAGGGCGCGCTAATAGCGCTGGAAGGCCTCGCGCACCTCGGCGATGGTCTCGGGATCGTTGAGGATCATGCGGGCACGCTTTCAACGGCAGCTTCCAGCTGGCTGAGGGAGGTCACCCAGCCGACAATGCCGCCCTGGGCAGCGATGATCTCGATGGTCGCCGCCTTGAACGCCGGAAAATAGCTTTCGGTCGCTTCTTCGATGAGCAGGCTTTGCCTCGGTCATTGGCCTCGCGCATCGAGGTCTGCACGCAGACCTCAGTGGTGACGCCGGCAAACACCAGGTGGGTGATGCCAAGCCCTTGCAGCCTCTCATGCAAGCCGGTGGCCCAGAACATGCCCTTGCCCGGCTTGTCGATGACGATCTCTCCCGGCAGCGGCGCGAGTCCATCGACGATCTAGTTTCGTCTCTCGCATTCCAGCGTCGCTGGGCATTGGCAAGATCACGCTGGATGACGGGAGCAGCGTCAGCGGCTTTCTCTGCGAGCAGCATGCCATCGACGCCGCCGGGGAAGTCACCCGGTTCGGCGGCTGGCGTGCCTATATCAACCGCGGCGCCACCGCTGAAGCCGCCGCCGCCGGCCGA
>JAKFDU010000051.1:0-13911 GCA_036675975.1 Devosia sp.
CGGTTGGACCAGGCGAGCAATTGCGGCGCGCTCTCGGCCGGGAGCCCGATCATCTCGGCGATGATGATGGCCGGGATCGGTGCCGCGAAGGCCTTGATGAGATCGACCGATTCCTCGCCCTCGAACTGGTCGATCATCTCGTTGGCCAGCTTGACGATACGCGGCCGCAGCTGTTCGACATGCCGCGACACGAAGGCCCGGTTTACCAGCGTCCGCAACCGTGTGTGAGCCGGCGGCTCGAGGTTGAGCAGGGAATGCTTCTCGGTCAGGTCAAACGCTGACGTATGCGGTTGGGGCTCGGGCATGCCGAGTTCCTCGCGTGTCGCCACATGCAGGATTTCCCTCCCGAATCGCTTGTCGCGGAGCAGGGCGCTCACGTCCTTGAAGCCGGCAAAGCACCAGTGCCCGTACTCTTCCCAGTAGAAGGCGGGGTCGCCGGCATGCAGCCGATCATAAAACGCATAGGGGTTCTGGTAGAAGGCGGGATTGCGCGGGTCGGCACTGGCGCGGCGATTGTCGGGCACGTCGGTGATCGGCTTGAGCTGGAGAATGGCGGCCATGAGCGAGGAAAAACCAGAACGGAAAACGAGCCCGACTTTACGAGGTCGCTCTTCCCCAATGCAATCGGCGGCTTGCCCTTGCGGCAAAAATCGCTAGTGGAGTGGGAAAGACTTTGGGAGTGCCTGTTTTGAGCGACCTGACCCTGGCCCAGGCCATCGACAACATCTACACCTCGATCCACGCCAACAATGAGGATCTGGATCTCCACATCGCCGCGCTCAAGGCCGCCATGGCGCGCGAAGGCGCTAAGGAGGCCGTGTTCGAGCCGGCCAAGCTGGCCCAGTCCAACCGCCAGGGCCGCAAGATCATGCAGGCCTATTTCAAGAAGAAGGGCGTCGCGGTCGCCTTCACAGCCTAAACCGCCAAAAGCTCGACCAGCCAAACAATCGAGCTGCCCAACATCAGTCCGACGAAAGCGCCGCCTATGCCGCAGGCGACGGCGCCCAGCACCCCTCCTGCCGCAAATCCAAAGAACAGGCCGCCGATGGTGCCCGCACTCAGACAGCCTATCAGCCAAGCGCGTCGAGCAAATGTCAGGGCACGGTTCTGCATCTATTAGTCTCCGCCGTACTGGAAGATGGGGTGACGCGGTGACATTGTAAGTCGCGTTCTCGGCCTAAGCCGTCATTCACCCTTCCATCACATCGGGCTCAAGCCCTATTGAAGCCCGCCCCAATGCCGCCTATCTGTGCCTTTACCCGCCCTTAAGGCGGCGTAGTCTGCAATCGGCCGTCGCGTCGATTCGATATTCGGCATGATCCCCGAACCCCCGATGTCCGAGTTCGGGAAGGGATCGTGTTCCAACCTAAGCTGAACGCCAGCCCGGTCCGCGACCCGGCACGGCAAAAGGGGCATCACATGCGGGATCCGCACGATATCTACATGAACACGCTCGTTCCGATGGTGGTGGAGCAATCCAACCGCGGCGAGCGCGCCTTTGACATCTATTCGCGCCTCTTGCGCGAGCGCATCATTTTCGTAACCGGCGTGGTCGAGGACAACATGGCCTCGCTCATCGTGGCGCAGCTGCTGTTCCTCGAATCGGAAAACCCGAAAAAGGAAATCGCGCTCTACATCAACTCGCCTGGTGGCGTCGTGACGTCGGGTCTTTCCATCTACGACACCATGCAGTTCATCCGCCCGGCCGTCGCCACGATGGTCATGGGCCAGGCCGCTTCGATGGGTTCGCTCCTGCTAGCCGCCGGCGAAAAGGGCATGCGCCATTCGCTGCCGAACTCGCGCATCATGGTCCACCAGCCCTCCGGCGGCTATCAGGGTCAGGTTACCGATATCCTGATTCATGCCAAGGAAGTCGAGGGCTTGAAGCGCCGTCTTAATCAGATTTATGAGAAGCATACCGGCCGCACTTACGAGGAAGTCGAGCGCGCTCTTGAGCGTGATAATTTCCTGTCGCCGGAAGAGGCCAAGACCTTTGGCCTGATCGACGCCATCCACGAAAAGCGCATCGTCCCGGACGCTGCGAGCTGATTGGCCTGCGTTAATCACATTGCCGATGCGCCGTGGACTGTGATCCACACGCAATTGCACCGAGCCGGAACGGTCTTTAGGATCGTTTCGGCTTAGACTTTGTTTATGCCTTCAGCGCTACCGTTTCCGTCAGCGCTGAATTTTGGGGGCACGTTGCCCCCGGGAGTGACAGGATGTCCAAAGAGACAACGAACGGCGAAACCTCCAAGAACACGCTTTATTGCTCGTTCTGCGGGAAATCCCAGCATGAGGTTCGCAAGCTGATCGCCGGTCCGACCGTGTTCATCTGTGATGAATGCGTCGAGCTGTGCATGGACATCATCCGCGAAGAGAACAAGACCAGTATGGTCAAGTCCTCCGATGGCGTGCCGACACCAGCCGATATCTGCAAGGTGCTCGACGACTACGTCATCGGACAGTTCCGCGCCAAGCGCGTGCTGTCCGTGGCCGTCCACAACCACTACAAGCGCCTGCACCATGCGACCAAGAACCAGGATGTTGAGCTTTCCAAGTCCAACATCCTGCTGATCGGTCCGACCGGGTCGGGCAAGACCCTGCTGGCCCAGACGCTGGCCCGCATTCTCGACGTGCCCTTCACCATGGCCGATGCCACCACGCTCACCGAAGCCGGCTATGTCGGCGAGGACGTGGAAAACATCATCCTCAAGCTGCTGCAGTCGGCCGACTACAATGTCGAAAAGGCGCAGCGCGGCATCGTCTATATCGACGAAGTCGACAAGATCAGCCGCAAGTCCGACAACCCGTCCATCACCCGCGACGTCTCGGGCGAGGGCGTGCAGCAGGCTCTGCTCAAGATCATGGAAGGCACCGTGGCTTCCGTTCCGCCCCAGGGCGGCCGCAAGCATCCCCAGCAGGAATTCCTGCAGGTGGACACGACCAATATCCTGTTCATCTGCGGCGGCGCCTTTGCCGGTCTCGAAAAGATCATCTCGGCCCGCGGCGAAGGCTCGGGCATCGGCTTCTCGGCCACCGTCAAGGACCCCAACGATCGTCGCGTCGGTCAGATTCTGGCGGATGTCGCTCCCGAAGATCTGGTCCGTTTCGGCCTGATCCCGGAATTCATCGGCCGCCTGCCGGTGCTGGCGACGCTCGAAGATCTCGATATCTCCGCGCTGATCGAAATCCTGACTGCCCCGAAGAACGCCCTGGTGCGCCAGTACCAGCGCCTGTTCCAGATGGAAGAAGTCGAACTGACCTTCCACGAGGACGCCCTCAAGGCGATCGCCGAACGGGCCATCGAGCGCAAGACCGGCGCCCGCGGCCTCCGCTCGATCATGGAAGCTATCCTGCTCGACACCATGTACGACCTGCCATCCCTGGATGGCGTCGAAGAAGTGGTGATCAGCGAGGAAGTGGTGCGGGGCAAGGACGTCCGTCCGCTCTACATCTACTCCGAGCGCAAGAAGGACGAAGCGCCGGCAACGGCGTAATCCTCCTGACCTGATTTGAAAACGCCGGGCGAAAGCCCGGCGTTTTTGTTTGAGGGAGACAGAACATGACCGAATTTGCCTTCCAGGCAGAAGTCATCCAGTGGCGCGGACCCGCGCCGTTCTATTTTGCCCTCATCCCGGCCGATATCGGCCAGAAGATCGCTGAGCGATCTCGCGAAGTCTCCTATGGTTGGGGTGCTATCCCGGTGGAGGCCGCCATCAACGGCGTGGTATTTCGCACTTCGTTGTTTCCGCGCCACGGAACCTATCTCCTGCCGCTCAAGGACAGGGTACGGTCCCAGTTGGGCACGGCGGATTTCACCGCGCTGCAGATCAGCATGACGGTGGGACCACCACCGCGTTAGGCCGCCACCCGTGGCATCGGCCCCACATAGAGCGACATCGGCCGGATCAACCTTCCATCCAGTGCCTGTTCTTTGGCATGGGCAATCCAGCCACCCACGCGGCCCATGGCAAAGACACAGGTGAACGCCTCGCGCGGAAAGCCCAGCGATTCGAGCAGCAGCGCCGTGTAAAACTCCACATTGGTATCGAGCGGGCGATCGGGCTTCTTGATCCGCAACTGCCGCAGCGCCGCGGCTTCCACCGCCTCAGCCAGCGCCAGCCGGGCGGGATCGATCGCACCCGACACCGTCAGCATCCGCACCGCGCCTTTGAGAGCATCGGCCCGCGGGTCGCGCACGCGATAGACCCGGTGCCCAAAGCCCATGAGCCGTTCCCCTTTGGCGAGCGTCGCCGCGATCCATGTCTCGGCATTTTCAGGCGTGCCGACGGCATCGAGCATATCCAGTACCGGGCCCGGGGCGCCGCCATGCAGCGGCCCCTTGAGCGCGCTCAGCGCCGCCAATACCGAGGAAGTCAGGCCCGCCTGCGTCGAAGCCACGACGCGGGCAGCGAAGGTCGAGGCATTGAGCCCATGGTCGGCGACCGTCACCAGGTATTGATCGAGGGCCGCGACCTGCTCGGCCGACGGCGTGGCGCCGTCAAGCATCCGCAGCGTGTCGGCGGCATGGGACAGCGTGGGATCAGGCGCTATCGGCGTCAGGCCCGCTCCGAGCCGCAGCAGCCCGGTCGTAAACACCGCCGACGCCGCGAGGAGTTCGAGCGCTGTGGGCAGGTCATCACCGTCGGTCAACCGCGCCAGAAGTGCCCGCATCCCCTCGACGGGCGACAAGGCGGCAAGGTCCTTTGCCCCGGTCAGATGCTGGAACACACTGGCCCGCGCCGAACCGAGCGCCACACGCAGGTCTGCCGGGGTCGGCAGGAAGCCGTCGAACAGTAGCTCCACCACATCCTCATACCGGCTTGATGCCACCAGATCGTCCAGCGACACCCCGCGCACGATCAGCCGTCCATTGGTGCCGTCGACATCCGACAGTACGGTTTCTGCCGCCACAACGTCCTCGAGACCACTCTTCATGATGTACTCCTGTGCTTGTTGCGGGGTAGGGTAGGCGTGCTAACATTGACGTCAATCTTGACCGATTGGATCAATGTCATGGACTGGCTAACAGCCGCCGAAGCGCTGACACTGCTGGGCACCCAGCCGCAGACGCTTTACGCCAATGTCAGTCGCGGGCGCATCAAGGCGCGTCCCGATCCGTCAGATAGCCGGCGCAGCCTCTATCGCGGCGACGACGTGCGCCGTCTGGCCCAGCGGGCAGCCGGGCGTCACAAGCAGGAGGCCGTGGCGATCGAGGCCATGCACTGGGGCGAGCCAGTGCTGCGCACCAGTATTTCCACGGTGGCCGGCGGGCGGCTGCTCTATCGGGGGGAAGACGCCTGCGTGCTGGCTGAAACGGCGTCGCTCGAAGACGTCGTCACATTGCTCTGGCAGGCGCCCGCAGAATTGTCGGTGGTCGGGGCCGCGACCTCAGGGCAGGGTATCGAGGCCGCCTTTCTGGCACTGGCTGAACGATCGGCGCGACCCGCTACCATAGGGCGCCACCCCACCATGCTTGCCGGTGAAGCTGGTCGGGTGCTGGGAACGCTGGCGCGGGCACTGGCGGGCGAAGGGCATCCGCATGAGCCATTACACCTGCGGCTGGCGCGGAGCTGGGATCGGCCCGGTGCGGCCGACGCCATTCGCCGTGCCCTCGTTCTATTGGCCGACCACGAGCTCAACGCCTCGACCTTCGCCGCCCGGATAACCGTCTCGACTGGCGCCTCACTCTGGGCTGGTACGCTGGCGGGGCTCGCCACGCTCAGCGGCCCCCGCCACGGACAAGCGTCGCGCGGCATCAGTGCCCTGGTCGAAGACATCCCCCCCACGTCGGCCGCGGCGGAAGAGGCGCTGCGCGACTGGCTCGGCGAGGGCCGTGACGTGCCCGGCATGGGCCACCCGCTCTATCCCTACGGCGATCCGCGCTGCGTGACCCTGCTGGCCAGCCTTGACCTGCCGCCAGCCTTCGTCGCCTACCGCGCGGCGGCGGAAAGCCTTACTGGCGACTTGCCCAATATCGACTTCGCCCTTGCCGCGCTCGCAGCATGCTTCGAGCTACCTGTTGATGCCGGCTTCACCCTGTTCGCCCTAGCGCGATCGGCAGGATGGCTCTCCCACATGATGGAACAGATCGCCAGCGGCGAGACGATCAGGCCCCGCGCGCGGTATGTGGGACCTTCACCTCTCTCTTAGGAGGAGAGGTCGGTGCTCAGCGCGGGTGAGGGGCCTTCCACGTCCATCGGACGTCGCTCCGAGCGTCACCCACCCATAGCGCGTCACCCTCGGGCTTGACCGAGGGCGTTGCAGTTCCGATGCGCTCATAAAGTGAGGACCCCTCGGGTCAGGCCCAAGGGTGAAGAGATCGAGTCTGCATTGCCGTCAGGCGACCTCAGGAACCCTGGCGGCAAACCTCCCGCCGATCAGTTCCCCATAAAGATTCTTCGGGTCAGTCAGCTCCGGCACCAAGTCGACCAGCTTGCGGTGTTCCGCAGTCAGATCATGCACCAGCCGGAGCGCCGAAAAATCCTCGATGGCGAAACCGACCGAGTCGAACACCGTGATGTCAGGCTCACCTGTCCGGCCGTCCTTGATCCCTGCGAGCACCTCCCACAGCTCGACCACCGGATAGTCGGGCGCTGCCTGCTGGATCTCGCCTTCGACGCGGGTCTGCGGCGTGAACTCGACGAAGTATTTGCCGACCTCAAGGATATCGGCGTGCAGCTCGGTCTTGCCCGGGCAATCGCCGCCGATGGCGTTGATATGGGTGCCGGGGCTCAACATGCCGGCCTCGATCACCGCCTGCCGGCCCTTGACCGCCGTGCAGACCGTCACGATATCGGCGCCGTTAACGGCGGCCTCGACCGAAGCCGACCGCACCAGCTTCATCCCGAATCCAGCTGCATTGGCCATGAACTTGTCGACCGCCAGAACATCAGGGTCATAAACCCGGATTTCCTCAATGCCGAGCAGTGCCTGGAAGGCCAGCGCCTGGAATTCCGACTGCGCCCCGGCGCCAACCAGCGCCATGACCTTGCTGCCAGGCCGTGCCAGCACCGATGCCGCAAAGGCCGAGGTCGCGGCCGTGCGCAAAGCCGTCAGCAGCGTCATCTCGCTGATGAGCAGCGGATAGCCTGACGCCACGTCTGCCAGCACGCCGAAAGCCGTAACGGTCAGCTTACCGGTCCTGGGGTTGTTGGGATGTCCATTGACGTATTTGAAGGTGTAAAGCTGCCCATCCGAGGTGGGCATCAGCTCGATCACGCCCTCGCGCGAATGGCTGGCAACGCGGGCGGATTTCTCGAATTCGCTCCAGCGTGAAAAGTCGGACCGGACATAGCCAGCCAGTTGGGTGAGGAAAGCCTTTGTGCCGGTGGACCGGACTAGCCTCCTCATATCTTGGACCCCGATGAATTGCGTCATTTCTGGCGCTCCCTAAATGCTGTTGGCCGCTTCGTTGATATCCACGCGTGCCACCTGGCGCGGCATGATCTGGCGGCCGAAGAGGCTCGCCGCCAGGTCGACCAGCAAGCGGGCGCTCATGCCCGCCTGGTCGAGATACGGATTGAGTTCGACGATATCGAGCGATCCCATGGTGCCACTGTCATGGATCATCTCCATCACCAGATGCGCCTCGCGGAACGTCAGGCCACCGGCGACCGGGGTACCGGCGCCGGGCGCAATCGCGGGGTCGATGGCATCGACATCCAGGCTCACATGCAGGTGCCCGCCAACGGCTTCCACCTTGGCCAGCACATCGCGCATCAGCGCGACCACGCCCATTTCGTCGATGCGGCGCATGTCGACAACCTCGACGCCGCGCCGCTCCAGCAGCTGCCGTTCCGGCCGGTCGATCGACCGCGCGCCGAAGATCGTGACATTGCGTGGATCGACCAGCCCGCGCCACTCGCCGGCAAACTCGGTGCCGAAATCCGGCTCGCCGCAGAGCAACGCCAGCGGCATGCCGTGAATATTGCCGGTCTCGGAGGTTGCAGGCGTATTGAAATCACCATGGGCGTCCACCCACAGTACGAAGAGCGGCTTGCCTGCGGCCGCGCAGTGCCGCGCCACGCCCGAAATGGTGCCCATGCTGAGCGAATGGTCGCCGCCGACAAAGGCCGGCAGGCGCCCCGCGCCAAGCGACGCCAGCGCCAGCGTGCTGCTTTGCCGTGCAATGGCCAGCACTTCCGCCTTGCGCTCGTTCGACAGCCGCCACGGCGTATTGCCCAGGGCGCGCTCATCCCAGGTGATGTTGCCGCGGTCGGTCACCAGGTGGCCGAGCGTCGCCAGCGTTTCGAGCAGGCCCGCGACCCGCATCGCCTCCGGCCCCATGCCGCTGCCGCGACAGGACGCACCGGCATCGCTGGGGATGCCGAACAGATCGATAGCGTGGGTGGCAGGCTGGCTCATTGAACGGCTCCCTATGTTGAAGACCAGAATGCCGCGCTGCCAGGTGTACGAATAGCCGGAATAGTGCTATATTTGCGCAGTCGGTTGCTCACTTTGATAAGGCACAACGCGCAAAATGATCCTGGACGATCTCGACTACCGCCTGATCGCGCTGCTGCGCACCAATGCCCGCGCCCCGGTCAACAAGCTCGCCCTCGACCTGAAAGTGTCCCGCGCCACCGCCAAGGCGCGCATCGATCGCCTGGTGCAGGGCGGCGCCATTGCCGGCTTCACCGTCGTCATGGCAGCCGCGCCCAGCCATGGTATCCGCGCCATCACCATGGTCGAAGTGGACGGCAAGCACGAGGCCGCCGTGATGAAGCGCCTGCTCGGCATGCCCGAGGTGCGCCAGCTCCACAACACCAATGGCCGCTGGGACATGGTTGCCGAGCTCGAAGCGCCCGATGTGGGAGCCTTCGACGACCTGCTGCGCCAGATCCGCCAGATCGACGGAATTGCATCCACAGATACCAGCATCCTGCTCAAGGCGCGGCGGAGCGTGGGGTAGGGCCCTACATCCACCGCAAACCTTAGGCACACCACTGTTCCCGCCTCGTCGCACATATCTCCTGTGCGTTCACGAGTTAACCGTCACAAATCGGCAAAGGTTGACTTGTGTGCCCCATAGGCGAACCTATTTATTAACCGGAATCAGCCCAACCTCGAAGCTTGGAGCTGTCTACAACGGGCGCGCACCAATTCTCCTTCCTCCCGCGCGCCCCGGAAAGGATACGAGATGACGGACGTCACCCCCGCCACTGGCGATGCAAGCCGGGATCGGGTTTACCCAGTTCTCCCTCTGCGTGATATCGTCGTTTTCCCCGGCATGATCGTGCCTCTGTTCGTCGGCCGCGAGAAATCGGTCAAGGCGCTCGAAGAAGTCATGCGCGATGACAAGCACATTCTGGTTGTCACCCAGAAGAATGCGCAGGACGATGATCCTGCCCCGGACCAGATCTACGCCACGGGCACCATTGCCACCGTGCTGCAGCTGCTCAAGCTGCCTGATGGTACCGTCAAGGTGTTGGTCGAAGGGCTGAGCCGCGCCACCATCGATCGCTACCTGCAGACCGAGGACTATTTCGAAGCCGAAGCCTCCGTCCTGCCCGAGCCGGCGGAGGACGCCACCGAGATCGAAGCCTTGTCGCGTTCGGCCACCACCGAGTTCGAGAGCTATGTGAAGCTCAACAAGAAGATCTCGGCCGAGGTGGTCGCTGCCGTCGGTCAGATCGAGAACCACAGCAAGCTCGCCGACACCATTGCCAGCCACTTGGTCATCAAGATCCACGAGAAGGAAGACCTGCTCTCAACCGTTTCGGTCGTTGAGCGCTTCCAGAAGATCCTTGGCCTGATGGAAGGCGAAATCGGCGTCCTGCAGGTGGAAAAGCGCATCCGCAGCCGCGTCAAGCGGCAGATGGAGAAGACGCAGCGCGAGTACTATCTCAACGAGCAGATGAAGGCGATCCAGAAGGAACTGGGCGACGGCGAAGAAGGCTCCAACGAGATCGCCGAACTCGAGGAACGCATCGCCAAGACCAAGCTTTCCAAGGAAGCCAAGGCCAAGGCCGAGGCGGAGCTCAAGAAGCTCAAGTCCATGAGCCCGATGTCGGCTGAAGCCACCGTCGTGCGCAACTATCTCGATACGCTGCTCGGCCTGCCCTGGGGCAAGAAGAGCAAGGTCAAGCGTGACCTGGTCCTTGCCGAAAAGGTGCTGGACGAGGATCACTATGGCCTCGAGAAGGTCAAGGAACGCATCCTCGAATATCTGGCGGTGCAGGGCCGGGTCGGTAAGCTCAAGGGCCCGATCCTCTGCCTCGTCGGCCCTCCGGGTGTCGGCAAGACCTCGCTGGGCAAGTCGATCGCCAAGGCGACCGGCCGTGAATTCGTGCGCATGGCGCTCGGTGGCGTCCGCGACGAAGCCGAAATCCGCGGCCACCGCCGCACCTATATCGGCTCCATGCCCGGCAAAGTCATCCAGTCGCTCAAGAAGGTCGGCAAGTCCAACCCGCTCTTCCTGCTCGACGAGATCGACAAGATGGGCCAGGACTTCCGTGGCGATCCGAGTTCGGCACTACTCGAAGTGCTCGATCCGGAGCAGAACCACACCTTCGCCGATCACTATCTGGAGGTCGATTATGACCTTTCGGATGTGATGTTCGTCACCACGTCGAACACGCTCAACATCCCCGGCCCGCTGATGGACCGCATGGAGATCATTCGCCTGTCCGGTTACACCGAGCAGGAGAAGCACGCGATCGCCAAGCAGCACCTGATCCCGGAGACGCTCAAGGAGAACGGCCTCGCCCCTGGCGAGTTCATACTCTCCGACGAGATGCTGACCGCCCTGATTCAGCGCTACACCCGTGAAGCGGGCGTGCGTAATCTCAAGCGCGAGATCAGCAAGCTGATGCGCAAGGCCGTGGCCGAGATCGTCAAGACCAAGGTCAAGTCGGTCACCATCGACGAAGAGCTGCTGACCAAGTATCTCGGCGCCGATATCTATAAGCACGGCGAGATCGAGGCGGAATCGCAGGTTGGCCTGGTGACGGGCCTGGCCTGGACCTCGGTCGGCGGCGAGCTACTGACCATCGAAGGCGTGATGACACCGGGCAAGGGCCGCATGACGGTCACCGGCAACATCAAGGAAGTGATGAAGGAATCGCTGACCGCGGCGACGGCTTATGTCCGTTCGCGTTCGATCGATTTCGGCATCAAGCCGCCGATGTTCGACACGCGCGACATCCACGTCCACCTGCCGGAAGGCGCCACCCCAAAGGATGGCCCGTCCGCCGGTATCGGCCTTGCCACCGCCATCGTTTCGGTCATGACCGGCATCCCGGTTCGCAACGATGTCGCCATGACCGGCGAGATCACGCTGCGGGGCAGGGTGCTGCCCATCGGTGGCCTCAAGGAGAAGCTGCTCGCAGCCCTCCGCGGTGGCATCAAGACCGTGCTGATCCCGGAAGAGAATGTCCGCGATCTCGCCGAGATCCCTGACATCGTCAAGGACGGCATGGAGATCGTGCCGGTCAGTCGCATGGATCAGGTCATTGAGCGCGCGCTGGTGCGCAAGCCCGAGCCGATCGAGTGGAACTTCGAAGAAGCCGTGAACACCCCGGCTGTGGCGACTACGGCAGATCCCGCGGACGACGCGGCCGCTGGCCTGCCGCACTAAGTGGTTGGGTATTGAATGGAAAACGGCGGTCCGCAAGGGCCGCCGTTTTTGCTTGAGCGCTTGATAAGGGTCAAGTTCGCCGCCGAGATACCGCCTACGCTCCATCGGCACACGGGATCGGAGAGATGTGGTGGCGCACGCCTTGGGAGACTATGCCGATCCGGCGGTGATGGACTGGCTGCTTGCTGGCGATGTAGCCGTGGCCTTTCAGGCCCGGCGTGACCTGCTGGACGATGCGGACCAGCGGTTACAGGCCCGGATAGCAAGCGAGGGATGGGGCAGACGTTTCCTCGTCGCGCGTCATGCCGACGGCAGCTGGGGGCAGCGGTTCTACCAGCCGAAGTGGATCAGTTCGCACTATACCCTGCTCGACCTCAGGGCGCTGGAGATAGATCCGCGCAACGAGCAAATCCGGCAGAGCATTGCCAAGATCGCATCCGAGGAGAAGAGGCCCGATGGTGGGATTGGCCCGGCCCGGTCGATCCCGGTGAGCGATGTCTGTGTCAACGGCATGTTTCTCAACTATGCATCCTACTTCCAGAGTCCCGTGACCGACCTGCAGTCCATCGTCGACTTCATCCTCGCGCAGCGGATGGACGATGGAGGATTCAACTGCCTCAGGAACACGTCGGGCGCGCAGCACAGCTCATTGCATTCCAGCCTGTCGGTCGCCGAGGGAATTCAGCAATATGCCGCGAGCGGCTATGCCTATCGGCTGCCTGAGCTGATCGGGGCGGCAGCTTCAGCGCGCGATTTCATGCTCCGGCACCGGCTGTTTCGCTCGCAACGCACCGGCGAGGTCATAAGTCCGCAAATGCTGCGCTTTGCGTTCCCTCCGCGATGGAAGTTCAACATTCTCCGCGCATTGGACCACTTTCGGGCCGCCGGTCGGCCCTGGGATGCCCGCATGTCGGATGCGCTGGCAATTGTGGCATCGAAGCGGCGGGGGGACGGAAAATGGCTGCTGGCGGCGGCACATCCCGGCCAGGTCCATTTCCAGATGGAGCAGGTCGGGCAGCCCAGCAGGTGGAATACGCTCCTGGCATTGCGTGTCCTCCGCCGGTTCGGTGCCGAAATGGCGGCAGCCCAGGCGGCCAGCGACCGTCGCTTCGTCGGGTGCTAACCCGCCACCTTGGCAACGGAGGCCAGCGGACAATCCGGCGACTGTTCCTGTCGAATTCTGTCAGCATCAGCCGTCATAAGGGCGTGGGCTTGTAACGCGCCCGTGAACACCCTACGTCCCTTTGCCGGCCGGTGGAGCAAACAGGAGCATCCCTTGAACAAGGCCCTCGTCGTTATTCTCGCAGCCGTCACGCTTGATGCGGTCGGCATCGGCCTCATTTTTCCAATTCTGCCGGCGCTGCTGCGCGATGTCGGACACATCTCCGAAGTCGCGACCGTGCTCGGCCTCATGCTGGCACTCTATTCGGCCTGCCAGTTCCTGTTCTCGCCCGTTCTCGGGGTGCTGAGCGATCGCTTCGGCCGGCGGCCGGTACTGCTGGTGTCGCTGGCGGGTGCCGCCATCGACTACCTCGTCATGGCCTTCGCGCCCGAGCTCTGGATGCTCGTCCTTGGCCGCGCCATTTCAGGCATCACCAGCGCCAATATGGCGATCGCGACTGCTTACATCACCGACATTTCCAGCGAGGAAGAGCGCGCCAAGCGCTTTGGCCTGTTCCACGCCATGTTCGGCATTGGCTTCATCATCGGCCCGGTGATTGGCGGCGTGCTGGGCGACTACTGGGTGCGTGCGCCCTTCATCGCCGCGGCCGTGCTCAACGGCATGAACTTCGCGCTTGCGCTGTTCGTGTTGCCCGAATCTCGCCGCGGCCAGCCGGGTGCCAAGTTCGACCTCGACGCGCTCAATCCCTTCAAGCCGCTCAAATGGGCGCTCACCTTCGCGCCGCTGATTCCGATGATGGCGATCTTCGTCATCATGAATTTCGTCGGTACCATGTATGGCACCATGTGGGCTTTGTTCGGCGAAGATGCGTTCCAGTGGAGCGGGTTGATGATCGGCCTTTCGCTGGGCGCGTTTGGTGTCTTTCACGCCGGCGCCCAGGCCTTCCTCACCGGTCCCGCAGTCGCCAGGCTCGGCGAACGTTGGGCGCTGATCGTCGGCATGGCGTGCGAGCTGGCCGCGCTCGTCGTGGTTGGCTTTGCCACCCAAGGCTGGATTCTGTTTGCCCTGGCGCCGCTGTTTGCGCTGGGCGGCATCGGTATGCCCGCGCTGCAATCGCTCACCACCCAGCAAGTGGATGCGGACAAGCAAGGTCAGTTGCAGGGTGTGCTGGCGAGCCTTGTCAGCCTGGCGTCGATCTTCGGCC
>JAKFDU010000052.1:0-53462 GCA_036675975.1 Devosia sp.
CTAGGGCCGGCGGCGCTGCGCTGCTCCTGCCAAGGGTTTTGCGAATGCATGAACGGTCATGTCCTGTTGAATCCGGAGTTGTGCGGTCTGGAACAGGGTTTTCATGCTTTGCACTCCTTGTTGCGCGACGACTATGCCCACTGGGGTCTGATAGGGCAACTCGCCACGGACGCTTGAGAGGCAGATGTGGCCTTTGCGCCACCATTGCGCGCGGAGCAGTTGCCCGTCCGCGGAGTGCAAAGGCGAGACCGGCTGCCGCGACGGACTCCGGCGACTAGGCTTTTAGCCGATAACCGGTGCGGAAGATCCAGCCGATGATGACGAGGCAGGCCGCCAGGAAGGCAAGGGTGATGCCCAGGCTGATGGCGACGTTGACGTCGGCGATGCCGTAAAAGCTCCAGCGAAAACCGCTGATCAGATAGACCACCGGGTTGAAATACGAGACCGCCTGCCAGAACGGCGGCAGCACGCTGAGCGAATAGAACGTGCCACCCAGGAAGGTGAGCGGCGTGATGATCAGCAGCGGCACCGTCTGCAACTGCTCCATCCCCTTGGCCAGGATGCCGATGATGAAGCCGACCAGGCTGAAGGTGACGGCCGTCAGCACGAGAAACAGCAGCATCCACAGGGGATGATCGATGCGTAGCGGCACGAAGAATCCGGCTGTCGCAAGGACCAGAACGCCCAGGATCAGGGACTTCGTCGCAGCCGCCCCGACATAGCCGATGATGATCTCGAGATAGGAAACCGGCGCCGACAGCAATTCGTAGATGGTCCCCAAAAACTTGGGAAAGAAGATCCCGAAGGAGCCGTTGGACACACTCTGCGTCAGGATCATCAGCATGATGAGCCCGGGCACGATGAAGGCGCCATAGCTGACCCCTTCGATCTCGGTGATGCGCGAACCGATGGCGGCTCCGAAGACGACGAAATACAGCGAGGTCGAGATGACAGGAGAAATGATCGACTGCAACGGCGTGCGGAAGGTGCGCGCCATTTCGAATTTGTAGATGGCCTTGATCGCCTCGAAATTCATTGCCCGTCCCTCACCAGATCGACGAATATCTCTTCCAGTGAACTCTGCGTGGTCTGCAGGTCCTTGAACTGGATGCCTGAATTGGCCAGGTCCGCCAGCAGTGCGCTGATGCCGGTCCGTTCGCCCTGCGCATCATAGGTGTAGGTCATGGCGGTCCCGTCCTCGGACAGTGCCAGCTGGTAGGCGGCAAGATCTGCGGGAAGTGCGTCCAGCCGGTCATGCAATTCTAGGATCAGTTGCTTGCTGCCCAGCTTACGCATCAGCTCGGCCTTTTCTTCCACCAGGATCAGTTCGCCCTTATGGATCACCCCGATGCGGTCGGCCATTTCTTCGGCCTCTGCAATGTAGTGGGTGGTCAGGATAATGGTGACACCCGAGCTGCGCAGGCGCCGCACCATGGCCCACATGTCCTTGCGCAACTCGACGTCGACGCCTGCCGTCGGCTCGTCCAGGAACAGGATCTGCGGTTCGTGGCTGAGCGCCTTGGCTATCATGACGCGCCGCTTCATGCCGCCAGAAAGCTGCATGATCTTGTTGTCTTTCTTGTCCCAAAGCGTGAGGTCCCGCAGCACCTTCTCGATATGGGCCGGGTTCGGCTTCAGGCCGAACAGGCCGCGGCTATGCGAGACCGTAGCCCAGACCGTCTCGAAGGCATCGGTGGTCAGCTCCTGCGGTACCAGGCCGATCATGGAACGGGCGGCACGATAGTCCCTGATGATATCGTGGCCATCGACCGTGACGCGACCCGAGGACGGGTTGACGATGCCGCAGACGATGCTGATCAGCGTGGTCTTGCCGGCGCCGTTAGGACCTAGCAATGCCAGGATTTCGCCGCGCTGGATCTCCAGGTCCAAGTTCCGGAGCGCGACGAAATCGGAGCCATAGGTCTTGGAAAGCCCGGAAATGGAAATGATCGGCTGCATCCAGCGTTCTCCTCACGCGCGGCCGACAGCTATGCGCCGGTCGCAATCACTGCGCCGTGATCATGTGAGGTGGCAGTCTGGAAAAACAAGGCGCAGGTCGCCGACGGCGTGAGATTTGTGCGCCAACGGATATTTGTGATCAGGTCACCGCTTGGTTTCGCTCGCGGGGTATCTGAGCATGACGCTTCCGGACAAGGCCTCGATGCCGGTCCGCTGTCGCCACGTGCCCCAGAGGCCGTCGGGTAGATAGAGCGCGAAGCCGACGGCGATGACGCCCAGACCGGCGAGATACCAGACGCCGAGGTCGCCAAAGATTTCCTGCAAGAGGAAGAAGATGACGGCCCCGATGATCGGCCCCTCAAAGGTCTTGAGGCCGCCGACCAGCACCATGAACAGCATGAACACGGTCCACTGCACGCCGAAATTGGTGCGCGGCAGGAAGGTGATGGCACTGGCCAGCCAGACGGTTCCGGCCAATGCGCAGCCGAAGGCGGCCAGCACGAAGATGATCTGCTTGATCCGCATCACGTCGATGCCGATGGAGGCTGCGGCCTCCTCGTCGTCCCGGATGGCCTGCGCTGCCGCGCCGATCCGGCTGCGCAGTAGCCAGAAGGTTATGGCGAGCATGATTGCGAGGCCAGCAAGCCCCAACCAGTAGGTGAGGTTGCGCCGCAATTCCGGGTCGAGGGCATTGAGGGCCAACAGTGATGTGCCGGTTTCCCCCTGCACCAGCGGATCGAACATCACCACGATACGCAGCACCTCCGCGATGACCCACATGGCAATGGCGAATTCGCCGCCCTTGAGGCGCAAGGCGAAAGCGGAGATCGGGATGGCAACGAGGCCCGCGCCGATGGCGCCGACGACCAGTGCGAGATAGGGCGTCATCCCCGCTTCGACGAGACGCAGCGCCAGATAGCCACCAATGCCGAAAAAGGACTGCTGGCCCACGGACACCAGGCCGGCATAGCCGGCCAACAGGTTCCACATCACCGCAAGCAGGATGTAGACAAAAAGCGTGGTCAGCTTGTCGATCACCAGCCCGCTCGCCAGCGTCGGCAGCAGTGCCAGGATCAGCAGCGCGCCGGCGGCAGCGGCGACAGTCAGACGACCCGAACGGGTCCAGCGTTCAACGCCATAGGTGTTCATGATCGGCCCTCGCTGGTTGCCTGCTGCAGTTGCGTGGCGGATTTCGGCGGCGGGGAGGGCATTGGCAGCACTGCGCGCCAGCCGCCCAGGCTACGGCTGTGGGCCAGATAGAGCCGCCCGCCTAAGACGCCCAGGAACACCGTGTGTCCGGCGAGCTGGAATCCCTGTGCCGAAATGGTCGCGCCGAAGCTCTGCGCGACGCCGAGCACGATGCCGCCGATCAAGGTGCCCCAAAGCGAGCCGATGCCACCGATGACCACCGCCTCGAAGGCGAAGATCAGCTGGGTGGGGCCGGCATAGGGATTGATCAGCGCTCGCATGGCGAGGAAAGCGCCGGCCAAGCCGGCTAATGCCACCGCGATCGCTGCCGCGGCACGGTGCACGGCGCGCGCGTCGATGCCGCAGAGTTCGGCGGCCTCCGGATCGCTTGATGTGGCCCGGATAGCGCGACCGAGTTTGGAGAAGCTGAGCACGAGTTGCAGTGAGGCGAGTACTGTCACCGCGACCGCAAAGGTGATGACCGGCAACTGGCCGACCGTGATGCCAAAAGGCAATTGCCAACTGGCCCAGGAGAGGTTGCCAATATGGTTGCCGAGCGACTTGGTATCGGAGCCGAATAGGCCGAACATGCCGTTTTGCAGGACGGCGCCGAGGCCGAATGTCGTTAGCAGTGGCAGCAGGAACCCGCCTTTGATGGTGCGGGCAAACAGCGTCGCTTGCAGCACCCAACCGAGCGCCGCCATGATCGGTACGACTGCGGCAACCGCAAGCCAGGGTGAAAGCCCCAGGACCTCGACGGCGAACAGCACCAGATAGGCGCCAAGAATGGCGAAGTCGCCATGCGCCAGATTGATGAAGCGGACGACGCCAAACATCAGCGACAGGCCCGCGGCGAGGATGGCGTAATAGCCGCCGAGCAGAATGCCCTGGATCAGCGCGTCAAGCATAGGTGACCTCCTGATGTGCGAGGCCGAAATAGGCTTCGGTGATGGCCTGCCTGCCGAGCACTTGCGGCTCGCCTTCAAGCGCGATGCGTCCTTCAAGCATGCAGATTACCCGGTCGGAAAAGGCCATGGCGCGGTCGAGATCCTGCTCCACCACGACCATCGCGGTGTCGCCGCGGCCCTTGAGACCGGTCAGCTGTTCGTAGAGCCCCTCAATGGCCACCGGAGAAAGGCCCAGCGACACCTCGTCGAGCAGCAACACTTTGGGATTGCTCATCAGCGCGCGCCCAATGGCTACTGCCTGTCGCTGGCCGCCTGAAAGGCCACCAGTCACGACGTTGAGCAGTGGCGCCAGTGACGGAAGCGCCGCCACGACGCCCTCCAGCGACCAGGCGCCGGCGCGGCCGTTCTCGCCCGATACAAGCAGGTTTTCCCGGACCGTCATGTCGACGAACAACCGTCGCCCCTCCGGCACCATGGCAATGCCGCTGGTGACGCGGCGGGAGGGGCTCAGGGTTGTCACATCAACACCGTCAAGCACGATAGTGCCCGAAGCGGCCGGATGTACGCCGGATAATGTCCGGAACAGGGTAGTCTTGCCCGCGCCATTGGCGCCGATGACGCCGAGCACTTCCCCCGCGGCGACGCTGAGCGACACATTGCGGACCGCTGTGAGCAGTCCGTGCCCGGCCACCAGATCGTCGACTGCCAGCATGGTCATGCGATGCTCCCTCCAAGGTAGGCGCGTCTCACCTCCGGATCGGCCATGACCGCGTCTGGGCGCCCCTCGGCGATGACAGCGCCAGCGCTCATGCAGACCAGCCGGTCGATCACTTTGAGCAAGGCGTGCAGGATGTGTTCGATCCAGACGATGGTAAGGCCATCAGCCTTGAGTTGGCGGATCAGCGTGATCAGCAGGCCCAGTTCGGCCTCGGTCAATCCACCGCCTATCTCGTCGAGGAGGATGACCTTGGGACGGGTCGCCAGCGCGCGGGCCAGTTCGAGCCGCTTGCGATCGAGCAGTCCAAGAGCTGCGGCCGGCCGGTTGGCATGATGCAGCAATGCCGTGCGCTCCAGCGCTTCGGCGGCACAATTTTCGGCAGCGCAGCCGCCAAGGCCGGCCCCGAACTGCGCCGCCGTCAGCGTATTCTCATACACCGACATACCCAGGAATGGCCGCGGCACCTGGTGAGTGCGGGCAATGCCTGACCGGCATCGGGCTGCAGCTCCGGTGCCGGTCAGATCGGCGCCGGCAAACCGAACTGTTCCGGCGGTGGGGAGGAGTGCCCCCGCCAATACTCCGAACAGTGTCGTCTTGCCGGCCCCATTGGGTCCGACAATGCCCACCGCCTCGCCAGGAGCGACGGCGAAGTCGACAGCCTTGAGTACCTTGAATGCACCAAAGCTCTTGTCGATGCCGATGCCCGCGAGCATGGGCTGGGCGATTGCCGGTTCCTGGCTCATGGCTCAGCCTTGGACCGTATAGGCGGTCATATCCGCCGTCGTGGGGACGAAGGGATTGTCGGCGTTGGAGACGATGGGTAGATCGAACTCCCACGGTCCCTCGGTCGCCTTGACCCACTGTACGCCCACGACACCGGTGGTGGCGCAATTGGGGACCGGGCCGGCGGTGAAGTCGACCAGCCCGACAGCGGTCTCGGTCTTGAGCACGGACAGCGCCTGGGCCAGTGCCGCCTTGTTCTTGGGATTGCCCGAGCTGGCGAGCGCCGCAACTGCGGCATCGAGCAGCGAGGCGTTGGCACCGACCTGCTGGTTCCACTGCTTGCCGACCATTGCCTCGTAGCCCTCGGCGATCAGTCGGCTGCTGAGGCCGGTCGAGGGTGAGCTGAACGGATAGTGTTTGTGCCAATAGGCGCCGGCATGCAGCCCGTAACCGAGGGAGCCCATGGCTTCCAGCTCGGCGGGGAACAGACCCGCCTTGGCGAGCTGGCAGATCTTGATTTGCTGAGCGAGGCCCTTCTGCGCCGCCTGTCGCCAGAACACAGGAAAGTCGGGCGGGAATGGGAAGGTATTGAAGATTTCGCAGCCTTCGTCGCGAAACAGATTGATCTGGGTGGAGAAATCCGCCGTGCCGTTTTCGTACGGACCGGGATCGACGATGGTGAAGCCGGCTTTTTCGAGCTCTGGCAGCAGCAGGCCCCTGATAGCGCCGCCATCGGCATCATTGGGCAGTAGCACGCCAACCGTCTTGTTGGTCTCCACCTTGCTCCACTGGTCGGCATAGAGCCTGGCGAAATTGCCGACGCCGAAGCAGAAATGGTAGGTCCACTTGAACGGCGACGGTTCGCCCGGCTTGGCGCCGCGGCCGAAATAGAAGGCTTCCCAGGGCGCGGTCGTGGTGAGACACGGCACCCCGGCCGCCTCGCAGGCATCGGCCACCGGATTGACCGTTTCGGGCGTCGACGAGGCGAGCATCAGGTCGATGGCTTCGCCGTTGATCAGGTCCTTGGCCACCTGGCTGGCCCGCACCGGGTCGGACTGGGTATCAGCCAGCACCAGCTGAATGCCGTAGCGCTTGTCCCCGACCTGCACACCATCGGCCATGTTGCGGTTGAACTGCTCGATCAGGAAGGGGTCTCCCTCTCCGAACACACCGAGCGGCCCGGAGCGCGGCCCGATAAAGCCGACGCGGATGACATCGTCGCCCTGGGCAAAGGCCGAGCGAACGCTGGCCGGCAACGTCAGTGCCGCTGCAGCGCCGCCCGCCACGGCTCCCGCCGTCTTGATGAAGCTGCGCCGGGTAACGCCCCTGCTGCTGAGGGTCTTGTAGATGCTCATGGTGTCCTCCCTGGATTTGAGCGTCTTGCGGGTCGGCCTCCCAACCGAATCCGCGTCATGCACTGCTGTCAGGCGGCGTGGCGCCGGACGAATTCGCCCGCTTCCTCGATCGAGGCCATGCCTTCCTCCAGCATGGGGGCGAAGAGCTGCCAGGAGTGGCACATGCCCTCCCAGACCTTGAGTTCGGCTTGGCCACCGGCGGCGTTGATGCGCGCGGCGATGGTGATGCTGTCGTCGCGCAGCAGCTCCCAGGACCCCACATGAACCAGCACCGGCGGCAGACCCGAGACATCGCCGTAGAACGGCGTAACCGTGGGCGAGCGCAGGTCGCCGGCGCCGACATAGACCATGTTGAACAGGCCCATCAGGTCGCGGTTGACCAAGGGCGCGTCGGCCTGAGTGCGGTGTGACTCGCCCTCGCTTGCCAGATCCAGCGCCGGTGACATCAGTACCAGGCAAGCCGGCAGCGCATCGCCGTTATCCCGGGCGCGCACCGCGACGGCCAGCGCCAGGTTGCCACCCGCCGAGTCCCCCCTCAGGACGACCGAGGCGGGAGCATAGCCATGGGCCAGCGCCCACATATAGGCCGCGTAGGCATCGTCATGCGCAGTCGGTGCCGGATGTTCGGGCGCCAGGCGGTATTCGACGCTGAGCACGGTGGCGCCGCTCGCCTTGGCGAGATGGGTCGCGATAGTGCGATGCGAGCGGGGCGAGCCGAAGAGGAAGCCGCCGCCGTGGTAGTAGATCACCAGCCGGTTCTCATCACAGCCTGGCAGGCGGATCAGCTCGGCCGAGCAGGGGCCGACCGAAATGGTCTCGATCATCGCGCCTTCGGCAATCGGGGTGTGGGCGTTGATCGCCTCGAACCATTCGCGCAGTTGTGGCGGCGTGGCATTGGCTGGCGGCGGGTTCTCCGCGCTGAGCTTGAGAATGAAGTCGAGCTGTTCCTTGGACATGGCGGTCCTCCTCAGATGTAGGTTGATGCCAGCCCGCCATCGATCGGCAGGTTGACCCCGTTGATCCAGCGAGCGGCATCGGAGAGCAGGAAGGCCACCGGCGGGGCAATTTCGTCCCCGAAGCCGGGACGCTTCATGCGGGGCGCGTCGTTGGCCACGCGCTCCTCGCCCAGCATGGTGACGAAATCGCCCAGGATCGGGGTAAAGACGGGGCCCGGCGCGACGCAGTTCATCCGTATGTCGGACTCGAAGAACCACTGCTGGGCGCGCGCAAAGGTCCAGACGATCAGCGCTTCCTTGAAGTATTGGTAGCAGGTGGCTTGCGGCACCGGATTTGCAGCAAGCCAGGCCTCGCCCTCGGCTAAGCCATCGATCGTGGCCAGCGCCTTGTGCAGGGCAAGCCGCTGCTGCCATTCGCCGCCGAGCACGGAGGCGAAGTTGACGATCGACGCCCCGGGCCTCAGCCGGTCGACCACCCCCTCCGTCAGGTGACGCAGGCCGAGATAGTTGACGCGAGCGACCAGTTCGCGTGGTGCGGTGCCGGGCACGCCGGCCGCGTTGACCAGCCCGTCGAACTTCGCCGGCAGGGCGGCGATCGCTGCGTCGATGCTGGCGGGATCACCCAGATCGGCCTTGACGAAGCCGTCCAGTGTGATCAGCGGGTCGTTGCGGTCGACGCCGATGACGTGGGCGCCCGAGAAGCGCGCCAGCCGGGTGACTTCCGCGCCAATGCCCGAGGAGGCGCCGGTCACGACGATAGTCTTGCCTGAAAGGTTCATGGCAGCATTCCTTTGGTTGGGAGATCAGAACGGGTAGGCTGCGGCCTGTTCCTTCACCGAGATCCACATCCACTGGGTGAATTCCTCGATGTCGGCCGGGCCGCCGATGCGGCTGCCATTGCCGGACTTGCCGCGTCCGCCGAACGGGGCGAATGGGCCACCATTGACCGTCTGATCGTTGATATGGAGCTGACCCACATTGAGCTGCTCGCCCAGCGCCAGGGCGCGACCCGTGGCCGCCGAGATCACTCCGGCAGCCAAGCCATAGTCCGACATATTGGCGATCTCGATGGCTTCAGCATCCGAGCCGAAGCGTACGATACAGGCCACCGGCCCGAAGATTTCCTCCTCGAAGGCGCGCATGCCTGGCTTGACGCCGTCGAGCACGGTGGCGGCGTAGAAGCGGCCGTCATGGGTGCCACCGGCCAGCAGCTTGGCGCCCTTGGCCACGGCGTCATCAACGATGGCCTGGATGGTTGCGACCTGACCGTCGGAGATGATCGGGCCGAGGGCGACACGGCCCGAGGATGGATCGCCGGCCGGCAGGTGGCTGGCCTTGGTCACCAGCCGTTCGGTCAATGCTTCGGCGATGGTCTCCTGCGCCAGGATCAGGCCGGTGGCCATGCAGATCTGGCCCTGGTGCAGGAAGGCGCCCCAGGCGGCGTTGGAGGCGGCGATATCGAGATCGGCATCGTCGAGCACGATTAACGCGTTCTTGCCGCCCAGTTCGAGCTGCACCTTCTTGAGGTGCTTGCCGCAGAGTTCACCCACCTTGGAGCCTCCACGGGCCGACCCGGTGAACGACACCATGGCGATGTTGGGATCGGTGCAGAGCGCCTCTCCGGCATCGGCGCCGCCGGGCACGATCTGCAGCACGCCCTTGGGCAGGCCGGCTTCCTCGAAGATGCGGGCGATGATGATGCCGCCGCTGATCGGGGTGCGCGGATCGGGCTTGTGGACGACGGCATTGCCGAGCGCCAGCGCCGCGGCGATCGCTCGCACCGACAGCACCAGCGGGAAGTTGAATGGCGAGATGACGCCAACCACGCCATGGGGCACGCGCTTGGCATAGTTGGTGCGGTCGTCGAAGCCGGAGAGGACCAGGCCCGTTGGCTGCGTCGCGAGACCCGCCGCGTGACGAATGAACAGCGCCCCGTGCTCGATCTCGATGCTGGCCTTGGGCTGGATCGAGCCGCTTTCGCGCATGATCCAACCGATCAGTTCTTCGCTATTGGCGACCAGAAGATCGGCCGCCTTGTTGAGAATGGCGGCACGGGCTGTCGGCAAGGTCTTGGCCCAGGCCTTTTGTGCCTGACGGGCTTCAGCCGCGGCGCGGGTGATGTCTGCGGGACCGCCGAGGCCGACGCTGGCGAGCAGTGCATCGGTCGACGGATCGCGCACCTCGACCGAACCGGCGGCAGTGATCTGCCAGTCGCTGAACAACGCCTTGCCGGTCCAGCGCTCGACCGCGATGAAATTGGGGCTCTGGATATTCATGTCGTCCTCCTCGCGCCGGCAATGCGGCCATGGTCCTCGGGCCGGCTTGTGCCGGCTTGCCGCGTTGGAAGGAGAAGGCGTGGGCGTTGTGTGCATAGGCCGACCCTGGTTCGGGCAAGCCTCCGGCGTTGGCGAAGCAGCGGTTTTCCGCCGATCGCTGCTGCCGTCACGATGACCTGATGGTCGATGTCCTCCCAAGCCCGCTTCCTCAAACGGGGCTTGAGTGGACCGTTGCAAGGGTCGTGCCAGAGCCCGCGGTAGCCGGCGCGCCGGCGCCAGCTCGTCGCCGAAAAGCGAACTACGTCAGGCGCTTGCCCACCGGCCGGTAAGTAGCTCCAGCCCGGGCGCCGCGGACCGATACGCAGTTGGCCGCAGCGCTATTCCTCAATTCATGAGGCCGCGCTAGATTTTTTCATGAAATCATGAACTCCTGTTGCGGGGAGGATTGGGCATGAACAAGGCTGATCGGCTGATTTCGCTGGCGGAGGCGTCGCGCCGGGCGAGCGGTATCCTGGTGCGCGGGGCCAGCAGCGAGCTCGAAACCGGCGCGGCCCCCACCTTCGAAGATCTGACTGAGATACTGCATTTCGCCCTGGGCGACGGCCGCATCTGGCTCAATGACCAGCGGGTGGTGTTGATGCAATCTTCGGTGCTAGGGCGCATCCGGGAGGAAATCATCGATGCCTTCGGTACCGATACGGCCCGGGCCATGTTCATGCGCATCGGCTACATGCAGGGCATGCGCGATGCCGAGCTGATCCAGAAACGCTGGCCGCAGGAGGACCTGACCCACGCCTTGGCTGCCGGGCCGCGGGTCCACACGCTTGAGGGGTTCGTGAAGGTCACGACCAAGCATTTCGAGTTCGACAGCGACAAGGGAACCTATTTCGGCGAGTTTCGCTGGGACGATTCTTCCGAGGCGGCCGAACATCTGGCCAGCTATGGCGTTTCCACCCAGCCTGTTTGCTGGCTGCAGACGGGCTATCCATCCGGCTATACCAGCAAGCTTTTCGGCAAGCCGGTCTTCTTCCGCGAGACCGAATGCGCCGGCATGGGCGCCAAGCATTGCACGGTCATCGGACAGAATGCCGAGGCCTGGGAAAAGGACGCGCCGGAGCGTGAATATTTCGGCCTGCAGTGGAAGAACCGGCGGACCTATCCCGCGTCTCGAGTGCCCGAGGCCGGGCCGGTCGATGACCTGCCGGCGGCCGAGGCCACGGGCAATGTCGCGGTCGGGGTCTCGGCGGCCTTCATGCGCACGCGTCATCTGTTGCAGAAAGTGGCGGTCACCGACGCAACGGTGCTGTTCGTTGGCGAATCCGGCGTGGGCAAGGAACTGTTTTCCCGTCAATTGCATGAGCTGAGCCGACGGGCCGACGGGCCGTTTGTCGCCATCAACTGCGCGGCCATCCCCGACAATCTGGTGGAATCGGAGCTCTTCGGCGTCGAGAAGGGGGCCTATACCGGCGCCACCAGCTCGCGACCGGGCTATTTTGAGCGCGCCGCCGGCGGAACGCTGTTTCTCGACGAAGTGTCGTCGCTGGCCTATTCAGCGCAGGGCAAGCTGTTGCGGGCGCTGCAGGAGCGCGAGATCGAGCGGGTCGGCGGCAGCAAGACCATTCCGGTGGACGTGCGCATCGTCGCTGCCTCCAATGTCGATCTGGCTATCGAAGTCACCCAGGGCCGGTTGCGGCAGGACCTCTATTTCCGTCTCTGCGTCTTCCCCGTGATCATTCCGCCGCTGCGCGAGCGGCGCGACGACATCCCGCTGCTGATGGCGCATTTCCTGCGGCTCTATTCGGCCCGCCATGGTCGCACGATCCGCGGCTTTACCCGAAGGGCCACCGAGGCCCTGCTTAAATACGACTATCCGGGCAATATCCGCGAACTGCAGAACCTCATCGAGCGCGGCACTGTCTATGCCGATAATGACGGGCAGATCGACGTGGTTCACCTGTTCAGCGGCTCGGAGCTGTTGCCGCCATTCTCGGTTCGCCTTTCACAGGATGGAAGACTGGATCAACGCCCGTTCACCGAGGGCGCCGATCGCCAGGCGCGCCCGAATTCAGGGGCATTCGAGGATATGGAGCGCGCCATCTATCTTGAGGCGCTTGAGCGGGCTGGTGGAAATGTCTCCAGCGCCGCCCGTGAGCTCAAGCTGACCAGGGCAAGCCTCGACTACCGGCTGGGAAAGCTCGGAATTCGGCATCGGCCCTAGGAACCGCTGATGGAGGCGCCGCCCGTGTCACCGGGCGGCGCCGGGGGTCAGGTGCGCTTGGATCCGAGGGCCACCGGCACGGCCAGCAGGGCCACGACGCCGGCAAAGGCCAAGGCGCTGGCAACGCCATAGACATCCACAAGCTGTCCGCCGATGGCGGCGCCGAGGGCGATGGCGACCTGGAAGCAGACCACGACCAGGCTGCCGGACGCCTCGAGGGCATCGAGGGCCTCCTTGGACAGCTTGGTCTGGAGCACGATGGGCGCGGTGCCAAAACCGAAGCCCCAGAGCGCCACCAGCGTCAGTGCCACTGCCGCAGTGCTGCCCCACAGCATCAGACCCAGAATGGCGCCGCCCAGAACCACGCCGGTGAAGACGAGGGCCGTGCGCACGTTGGTGTCGGCCATCTTGCCGCCGGCCACATTGCCGAAGACGCTGGCCACGCCGTAACCAAGCAGGGCCAGGGCCACGGTGGTGGTGGGCAGCAGTGTTACCTGTTCAAGATAGGCCCGGACATAGACGAAGGCCGAGAAATGGCCAGTCACGACGAGGATGATGGCCAGCATGCCCAGCTGTACGCCGCGCCTTGCCGTGAGGCGGAAGACCTCGAACAGGCTGTTGCTTTCGCTGGCTGGGAGGCTGGGTAGGCTGAACAATTGCAACAGCATGGCGAGGAAGGCGGCAACGGCGGTGGCGGTCATGGCGGCGCGCCAGCCAATCCAGTCGCTGATGACCGCGCCGATCGAGGGGGCGGCGATGGTAGCAAGCGAAACACCGATGAAGATGATCGACATGCCGCGGCCCAGGGCGCTCACGCCAACCAGGCGGGCGACCACGGCGGCTGAGAGCGACCAGAACCCACTCAGGGCAATGCCCAATCCGGCGCGGGCCAGCAGCAGGATCCAGAAGTCGGTCGAAAATGCCGCGACCAGGTTCGAAACGACGGCAAGGGCGCTGAGGCCAACGAGAACCGCCTTTCGGTTCAGCCGGCCGATAACGACGTTGGCAAACAGGGCAGCCACGGCTCCCACGACCGCGGTGGCGGTAACCACCTGTCCGGCGGTGCCCTCGCTGATCCCGAGATCTGCGGCCATTGGAGTCAGGAGGCCGGCGGGCAGGAACTCGGCGGACACAAGGGCGAAGGTGGCAGCAGCCATTGAAACCACCGAAAGCCAGGTACTGGCCGACCAGCGGGAGGGGATGCCTGATGAGACAGCATCAACGGTTGCGTCTGTCATGAAGAACTCCAAGAATTATTGGAGTATCTTCATAGGCGATTGTTTTAGGACGAACTGCTGCCTAAAATCCGAAAGATATGTCTTTTCGTCCGGAGCCCTCACGGCGCACCAGGCCGGGTGGTTTGCCCACTATCCGCTTGAAGGCGCGAGAAAAGGAAGCTTCGGACTCGTAGCCAAGCCGGAACGCCACGTCGGCCACCGCCATGCCTTCACCGCCCAGCCAGTCACGTGCCAGCTGCATCCGCCAGCGGCCGAGATAGTGAGCGGGTCCTTCTCCCAGTAATGCGCTGAAGCGCTCGGCAAATACCGACCTCGACTGGCCAGCAACGCCAGCCAGCCGTTCGAGCGTCCAGGCGGCGCCCGGTTCGCGGTGGATGGCGGCGAGGGCGCGGCCGACGCTGGGATCGCGGATGGCGGCAAGCCAGCCGGTGGTCGAATTGGCGGCGCAATCGGCCCAGCAGCGGATGAGGCGCGCCGCCACCAGGTCGGCCATGCGCGACAGAATGGTAGCACTGCCCATGCGGGGTTGAGCGGCCTCGGCCGTCATGGCTTCGAGCAACGGCTTGATGACAGGATCATTGGAGGCGACATCGCAACCCTTGAGCACCGGTGGCATCAGTTCCAGCAGCGGGTGGAGGGCCAGCGAGCCTAGTTCCATGGAACCACAGAACAGGGTGGTGGTGACGCCTTCGCCCGGTTGCACGACCGAGCAGACATTGCCGCCGAAAGCCGTGATCTGGCAGGCTTCCAAGGTACCGCTTGGCGTGTCGGGGGTGCTGGCCAGCCGGTGCGCCACACCCTGCGGCAACAGCACGAGGTCGCCGTTCTGCAGTTCCTGCCAGCCATTGGCCTCGGTATGCAGCCAGCAGCCCCCATCGCTCACGAAGTGGAAGCGGAGCAACTTCTGCTCGGGAAAGTGCAGGCCCCAAGACTGACGCAACTCGCAGCGGCCGTAATTGACACCGGTGAGGCGGAAGTCGTGCAGGACTTCGCTCAGGGCGTCCATGGTCACCGGCGGCACATTGTTGGCGGACGGAAGGTCAAGCATAATGGAATAATACCTGCAATTCGTCCGCCCGCAAGGTGGTCGCCAGTTTTGGCGTGTCCACAATCGCCCCGCCGGATGTCTGGCGATGCAGCACGATCTTGGCTAGAAGGCGAGGGTACCAACCAGCGAATGTTCCATGCCCCGCCTCGCCAAACTTGACCGTCTGCTCGCCGTTCTGCGCGAGCGCATCTTTTTGCCATCTGCTGTTTTTGCATCGTTGCAGTATCGCGCCGCCGACAATGTCGAGCGCGGCGCCGTGCCCAACGAGGACCGCTCCGACTGGACCAGGGTCGATCGCGAGCTGATCTGGGGCGAGCCCGACGGCTATTACTGGTTTGGCGGGCAGATCGTCGTTCCCGAGGCGCTTGCGGGGCAGGCGTTGTTCGGCCGCATCCATGCTCAGTTCGGTTCGGTGATGGGCAGGAGCGACCCGCAATTGCTGGTGCGCATCGATGGGCGGATCACCCAGGGCGGCGACGGTAACCACCGAGAGTTCAAGCTGACCGATCACGCAGTTGGTGGGCAGGTCTTCGAGATCCTGATCGAGGCCGGGACGATCGAGGACCGGCGGCAGCTCGGCTTTGGTGTCGAGCTGGTGACACATGATCGGCTGGCCGAGATTGTCTATTACGATCTCAAGGTGCCGCTGGACGTGGCCCGGCTGCTCAAACCCGACGATGCCCGTCGCGCGCGGCTGCTGCGCCATATTGACGAGGCGCTCGATCTGATCGATTTCCGCCCTGGTGATGCTGCTCGGTTTGCCGCCAGCCTCGAGGCCGCACGAGCCCGCGCCGACGCGATCTATGCCGAGGCTGACGCCGATGCGATGCCTGAGATCGTCGCCACCGGACACACCCATATCGACGTCGCCTGGCTGTGGCGTGTGCGGGAGACGCGGCAGAAGATGGCCCGTTCCATGGCCAATGCGCTCGCGCTGATGGACGAGTATGAAGACTATCGCTTCATGTACAATCAGGGCGTGCTGCTCGACTATCTGGACAAGGACTATCCCGAACTGTTCGAGCGCCTGTCCGGCCAGGTGAAAGCCGGGCGCTTCGAAATCGAGGGCGCACTCTGGCTCGAGCCAGACGTAGTGATTGCCTCCGGCGAAAGCCTTGTCCGTCACATCGTCAAGGGCTCGCGGTATCACCAGGAGAAATTCGGGGTGAAGCCCCGTATCGTCTGGCTCCCGGACACGTTCGGCTATACGGCGGCGCTGCCGCAGCTCATGGCGCAGTCGGGGCTCGACATCTTTGTCACGCACAAGATGAGCTGGAACGACACCAACCGCATGCCGCACGAGATCTTCTTCTGGCAGGGGTTGGATGGCACGCAGGTTCCCACCTATTTCCTGACCACGCAGCGCTACGAATATGACGGGATCAACACCACCTATTGTCCCGATCTCGTCCCCAGCCATGTCATGGGAACCTGGAAGCGCTTCAGCCAGCAGGGGCTGCATGACGAGCTTTTCCTGGTCTATGGCCATGGCGATGGCGGCGGCGGTCCGACACGGGGGATGCTGGAGAATGTGCGCCGGATGGAGCGCGGTATTCCCGGATGCCCCAAGATCCGCCATGAGCCCATGGGGCCCTATTTCGAGCGCCTGGTGGACCGGATGCGGCGGGAACCCGAGGCATTCCCGCGCTGGGTGGGCGAGCTTTATCTCGAGTATCACCGCGGTACGCTGACATCGGTGGCCAAGAACAAGCAGAACAATCGGCAGGCTGAGCAGGCGCTGCATGTGCTCGAACTGCTGGGTGTCATGGCCCGCGAGCAGGGGGTGGACTATCCCCATGACGAGCTGGAAAAGCTCTGGGAGATCGTGCTGCTCAACCAGTTTCACGACATCCTGCCGGGGACGTCGATCGGGCCGGTCTATGATGACAGTGATGCGGAGTATGCGGATTTCTTCAGGCGGGCCAAGGCGTTGCAGCAACGCCTGGCTGGTGCGCTGGCGGAAAAGGGCAGGCACGTTGTGCTCAATGCCGCGAGCCAAACGCGATCGGGGCTGGTGTATGTGCCCGATGGTGTCAAAGGTCTGCGGATCGCTGGAGTCGAGACTGCTGCGCAGATCGTGACATTTGCCGATGGCAGGCAGGTCCCGGCGGTCTCGGTCAATGACATTGCGGGCCTCTCGACACTCGAGGTTACACTGACCGGCACGGCCGCAAGCTTGCCGCAAGAAAGCTTGGCGGTTTCTGCCGGATTGCTCGAGAATGCCGTGCTGCGTGCCGCGTTCAACGAGAAGGGGCAACTGGTCTCGCTGTTCGACAAGCGGCGAGGCCGCGAAGTTATCATGTCGGGCAAGGCGGGTAACGCGTTCGTCGCCCACCAGGACATCCCGATCGATTTCGACGCTTGGGATATCGATGACTATTTCGAGGATCGCAGCTGGCCGGTCGACAGCTTGGTCAGTGCCGAGGTGGTCGAGACCGGACCATACCGGGCGGCTATCCGCTTCGAGTGGACATACGAGCACTCGCGTATCGTGCAGGTGGTGTCGCTTGAGGCAAATTCGGGGCAACTCGAGTTCGACACGTTTGTCGACTGGTGCGAGAGCCAGACGCTGCTCAAGGTCGGGTTTCCGCTCGATATCCGCACCGATGCCAGCCGGGCCGAAACCCAGTTCGGGCATGTCTCGCGCCCGACCCATGCCAATACCAGCTGGGACCGCGCGCGCTTCGAGACCTCGATGCATCGCTGGGTTGATCTCAGCGAGCCCGGCTTCGGCGTCGCGGCGTTGAATGACTGCAAGTATGGCTATGACGCGAAGGGCAGCACGCTGCGGCTGACGCTCATCAAGTCGCCGGTCTTTCCCTGGCCGGAGGCCGACCGGGGTGAGCACCGGTTCCGCTATGCGCTGCTGGTGCATGACGGCGACCTGCAGGCCGTGCACAATGCGGCGACGGCGTTCAACATCCCTCTGCAACTGCTCGCGGGAGCCGCGGAGGGCCAGCCGAACCTTCTGCCGGTTGCTGCGGTGGATTCCGATCAGGTGACGATCGAGACCGTGAAGACCAGCTTGTCCGGAACCGGCACCGTCCTGCGGTTGTGGGAAACGCAGGGCAGGGCGGTGACGGTTACCCTTTCGCTGCCGCGAGCTGCCCGGATCAGCGAGACGGACCTGCACGAAGCCGACATATCGGTGCTGGCGCAGGAGGACAGCAGCGTAACCTTGTCGTTCCGGCCGTTCCAGATCCGCACCCTGGCGATCAACTAGGGCATGCCCCGGGCCTCCCGCTTGCGGCGGGGGGCGACCTCACCTACCGTTTGGACACGATCTTCTCGAACTGCGCCGCCGCTTTGCGAGGTCGGTTCCGACCCACTGCTCAGGACCACGCCATGATACCCGCCATTCCGGATGCCTTGCCACCCTTGCCCAAGCGGACCGTTGGCATGTGGCTCAAGGGCGACTGGCACATGCATTCGCGCCACAGCACCGATTCGACCAACAATCCGCAATCGAAGATCATCGACTTTGCTGAGCGGCTGGGGTTCGATTATCTCGTGATAACGGACCACGACGTACATGTCAGTGGCGCGGTCGCCCAGCATACCTGGGCCGACCCGGAATATGCCTCGGACCAGCTGCTGCTCTTTTACGGTGCCGAACTGACGGCGCCGCGCGGCCACGTCAATATCCTGTCGACAGAACCCTATGACCATCAGCGCATCTTCGACGCCCGCAATGCGCGGGACTGGGACCTGCTGAAACTCAAGCAGGAGCTTGGCATTCACTGGTCGGCCAACCACCCCAACCACAAGAATCACTACGGATTTTCATTCGACCTGGCGGATTCGGTGGAAATCTGGAACACCGCGATCTGGCCCAAGAACATCATCAGCGTCCGCATCTGGGACGACCAACTGCTCTCGGGCCGCATGATCGGCGCGCGCGGCGGCAGCGATGCACATCACGGCATTCCGGACGATCCGGCGCTGATCGTGCCGCAGACGTTGGAATCGTCGGCCAACTATGTGGGCACACCCACGACATGGGTTTTTGCCACGGCGCGAACCAAGCAGGCGGTGCTGGCTGCGCTGGAAGGCGGGCGGGCCTCGGTCAGTTCCAATCCGTATAATCCTCGCGTCGAGCTCTATGCCGATCTCGGCAGCGGGCAGTTCGACATGATGATGGGCGACAATGCCACGCCCACCGGCGCTCCGGTTACTTTCGAGGTGCGTCTGGTTGGCGGTGGTATCCCTGGCGCCGCCTATCGGGTTCGCGTGATCAAGAACCGGGAGGAGTTCGCGAGTTTGATCACCGATGCGGCGAGCCGATCGGTCCGCTTCACGGACACGCCGGCCGTATCCGAGAGGTCCTACTACCGCGTAGAGATCGAGGGGCCGCAGGCGCCCTATCCCGAAGTGCCCAATTCGATGGCGCAAAGCCAAAACATGGTGGCTTTGTCCAATCCGCTCTATTTCAACTACGATCCGCAATTCTAGCAGGCGGGATCACCGCCTTGCGGCAGGTATTGGACAGGACAGAGCGTGCGTGATCCGAGCCGCAAAGTGGGTATCAAGGACATTGCCGAGGCCGCCGATGTGGCGGTGTCGACCGTGTCGCATGTGCTCAATGGCACGGCCCCCATTTCAGCGGATGTGCGCGATCGCGTCCTGAACGCGGCCAGTACGCTTGGCTATCTGGCGCGGCGGCGCGAGAAGGCGGCCATCGCGGTGTTGCGCAGCGTGCTGCTGGCGGTGCCGAGCGATACCCTGCCGCACAATGAGCACAACCTCTATTCGTGGACCCTGCTCAGCGCGCTGACGCGTGAATGCGAACGGCGCGCCATCCGGGTGATCCCTTTGGAGGTCGACAAGTCGGCGACAAGCCGATCCCACGTTGTCGATGTTGCCCGCTCAGCCGAGGTGGATGGCATCCTGCTGCTCAACGAGGATCGTGCCGACCTGCTGCAGGAGATTGCCGCGTCCCGCATTCCGGCCGTGCTGATGAATGGCGAAGATCACGAGATGCAGATCGACAGCGTGACGCCGGGCAATCGCTTCGGCGCGCGCTATGCCACCAACTGGCTGATCGGCCAGGGGCATCGGTCGATCATGCATCTGAGCTGGGAGGGCCGCTCCACCATTCGCCGCCGCCGCGATGGCTTCCTGGATGCCTTCCGCGCCAACGGCCTGTCGCTCGACACGGCTTATGTACACCTGGCGGACGGCTACCTGCCGGAACTGGGCGCCAAGGCGATCGATGTCTGGCTGGACCAGCATGGCGGGATGGGTGGGATCACGGCGATCTTTTGCGCCGCGGACAACCTGGCGCTCGGCGTCATGACGGCGCTGGACCGCGCCGGGGTGAAGATGCCCGAGGATGTCTCGATCGTTGGCTTTGACGGCGTGGCGATCGGCGAGTTCACCGCGCCGGCGCTGACGACGGTCAGCGTGCCTCTCGAGTATATGGGCTCGGCGGCCCTGCACCTGCTCGAGCAGCGCATTGTCAACTCGGCGCTCAATCCGCCGGCTCACCGGCTCGAGCTCGGATGCCGGCTGACCGTGCGTGGCAGTGTGCGCCGGATCGGCTGATCAGCGTGTCGGGGGTGCCCCGAACAGTTCGTCCAGCAGGTCGCCACGCGCCAGTTCCAGCGCCCCGAGCAGGCCGGCCCGCCCGCCACTGCGGCTGCGGACAATCTGGATCGGCCGCAGCCAGGTGGCGGAGACCAGGCGTTCTACGCGCTCGATGAACTCGGGACGCGATCCGATACTGCCGCCGAAAATGAGCAAATCGAAATCGAGGAGTGCCAACAGGGCAAGGACGGCGCGTGCCACGTTATGGGCGGCGGCGTCCAGGGCGCCCAGTGCGGCTTGGTCGCCGTCCTCAGCCGCGGCGAAGATGTCGCGCACGGTGTGGGCAACATCGCCGCCTCTGCCCACGTAGTCCCGGCGAATGCCCGCTTCGCCGACCCGCTCTTCGAGCGAGGGGACGCCTGGCCCGTCGATCTGCCAAAGTGGCATGTAACCAATCTCGCCAGCGCCCCCATGCGCGCCGCGCAACAGGCGCCCATTGATCACCAAGGCGCCGCCGATGCCGGTTCCGAGGGCGATGAAGGCAGCATTTTCCTTACGCGGCTCACTACCCTGGCCGACTTCGGCGAGAAGAGCCAGGTTGACGTCGTTGTCGATGAGAACATTGACCCCCAGCGCCTCACGCAAACCCGAGCGCAGATTGCCGCCTTCCAAGCCCGGAAGGTTGCCGGCAAGGCTCAGGTCAGCGGTGGTCGGATGCACGGCCGCCGGAATGCCGACTGCGCCTGTCCGCAGGCGAAATCGCGGTGCGCCTGCCTCGCGGCACAGGGCGTCCGTCATCCGGCCGAGTTGCGCAATCAGGTCCACAGCGCCGGACTGCACGGTCATTTCAGTTGTTTCGGCCAGCACCTGTCCACGCAAATCGGCGATGGCCCCCGCGATCTTGGTGCCGCCGACATCAAAACCCACCACCAGCGCCGCATCGGCCTTGAGGGCATAGGACAATTGGGAGCGGCCGGGCGCGCCACCCAGCGTACCCTCCACCTGCACGAGGCCGCGAACTTCCAGGCCGGCCAGAAGCTCGGAAACCGCCAGCCTGGAGAGCCCGATCCGTTGGGCGAGGGCCGGCCGCTGCAGCGATTCACCGGCCATCATTGTCTCCGCCAGGAGGCGTAAGTAACCGGCTAGTGAATTTTTTCGTGCCGAAAGAGGCGTCGTGGCAGCGCTGCGGGAGTGGCCGCTATCGCCTTGATTCGATTGCCAATCTTCCATTCAAGTTTCCCGCGAGGGCCTCTCGCATGTTGCCAATAATAGGATCAATGCAAATTTTTTCGTATTGCGCCTTTGTGAAACTGGCGCATAGACTGCTCATGTAACAGCACAAAACTCGCCAATGAGACAAGCCAATTGTACAAGCGAGCGCTGGAACAGAGGATGACAGGGAGGCGATCATGCAAATTTTTCAATTCGGATCGGCCTACCCCAAAACGGGTTCACGATGCCGCATGTCACCCGCGGGTGCAGTTTCGGCAGAAGCACGAGGGACGAAATCAATGAGTGCCAATAAGTGGATCGCGCGCCTGGCGATCGCTGCCCTGTCAGCCACGGCCCTGGCCAGCGCTGCCTGGGCTTTCCAGGAAGCTCCGATGCTCACCGAGATGGTTGAAGCGGGCACGCTGCCACCGGTCGATGAGCGCCTGCCGGTCAAGCCGACGGTCGTCAATGCCCTGTCGGTCGGCGAATATGGCGGTACCTGGCACCGCGCCTATAGCGGCCCGGGCGATCGCTGGGGTCCGACCAAGCTGATGGAAGAGCGCGTGCTCAAGTGGGCCGCTGGCCCCGACGGTACTGCCCAGCTCACCCCCGGCTATATCGAGAGCTATTCGGTCAACGAAAACTCCACCGAATTCACCTTTACCCTGCTCGAAGGCCTCAAGTGGTCGGACGGCGCGCCGGTCACCACCGAGGACGTCAAGTTCTGGTACGAGGATGTGTTCCTCAACCCCAAGATCATCCCCACGATCGATCCGACCTTTTCGCCGGGCGGCGTGCCGATGCAGGTCGAGATCAAGGACGACCGCACCTTCACGGTCAAGTTCGCTCAGCCCTACGTCTATTTCCTCCAGATCCTGGCCAAGGATTCGACCGGCGAGCCCAGCCTTGATCGCGCCAGCTTCGTGCTCCCCAAGCATTATCTCAGCCAGTACAACGACAAGTATACCACCGAGGCCGAGCTTGCCGCCGCTGCCGCCGAATTCGGCGTGGCCGCCTGGACGGACCTGTGGGGCTCCAAAGGTGCCGTGACCGCCTGGTGGGCCAATCCCGACCTGCCGGTGCTGACTGCCTGGAAGATCGAGACCCCCGCACCGGCCGAAAACGTGACCATGGTGCGCAACCCCTACTATTGGGCCGTCGACCAGGAAGGCAACCAGCTGCCCTATATCGACAGCATCAACCACCGCCTCTACCAGGATCCGCAGAGCCTGGCGCTGATGGTGGCCCAGGGCCAGATCGACGCCCAGGACCGCGGCATGAGCCAGCCCTACGACTTCTACAAGGAGAACGAGGAGCGCGGAAACTACCAGGTGGTGCCGTGGCTGGGCTCGGGCGTCTGGTCGCTCATTCCCAACATGAACACGACCGATGAAGTGCTGCATGCGCTGTTTGCCGATGCGCGTGTTCGCCAGGCGCTGTCGGTTGGGCTGGATCGCGAGCTGATCATCGAACTGACCCAGTCGGGTCTGGCCAAGCCGATCCAGGCCGCGCCGGTCAACGGTTCTCCCTATTATCAGGAAGACCTCCAGAACCACTGGACCGAATATGATCCGGACCTGGCCAACCAGCTGCTCGATGAGGCTGGCCTCGCCGAACGCGACAGCGAAGGCTTCCGCCTGCGTCCCGATGGCAAGCGCTTCACCCTGGTCGTTCAGGGCGGCGACGCCGCGCTCGACAAGCAGCTCGAGCTGATCGCCGAAGTCTATGCCGAGATCGGCATCGAAATCCTGCCGCGCATCATGGATCGAACCCAGTTCGACACCAACCGGGCGAACAATGATTTCGAAGTGCAGTATCTCGTGTTCGACCGCCTGACCTATGTCCCGGCCGATCCGCGCGTGATGATGGGCTCGGAGAGCTACGCCAACCAGTCCTATGTCTGGTACAGCACAAACGGCGAAAGCGGCATCGAGCCGCCCGAAGGCAGCGACTTCCTGAAGATCTACGAGCTTTGGGACAAGGCTTCGAGCGCGCCGAGCGTCGAGGAAGCCGACAAGTCGATGAACGAGCTGATCCGCACCTTTGTCGAAGGCGGCTATGTCATCGGCGTCCACGGCGAAGGCACCGTGGTCAACGTGGTCTCCAACCGCATGCACAATGTGCAGCCGGACCTGATCATGGACGACATCTTCCGCGAAGTCGGTCTCTCCCGCACCCAGCAATACTGGCTGGAGCAGGAATAAGACCCATGCCGGCCGCGCCCCTCCGCCGCGGCCGGCGCCCGTTCCCCCCGGGAACCTTGATTGACAGCAGCGGGGCGAAAAGGTCGAAATCCTTTCCGCCCCGCTTGATGCGGACGCTACGAGCTGGAGTGCCCGATCCCACCCTGGCGGATCGCCCCTCACTCCTGGAGACAGGTCATGGTCGCCTTTATTATTCGGCGGGCGCTTCTGGCGATCCCGATGCTGATCTTCATTTCACTGATCTCATTCATCATCATCCAGCTGCCGCCGGGTGACTACGTCACCGCGTATGCCGCGCAGCTGCGCCAGAACGGCGAGTACATCTCGGTCGTGCAGGAAATGGCGATGCGCGACCGCATGGGGCTCAACGACCCTATCCTGGTTCAATATTGGCGCTGGATCACAGCAATCGTCTTCCGCGGCGACTTCGGCTATTCGCTCGACTGGAATGCGCCGGTCTCGACCCTGATCTGGGACCGCCTCGCCATTACGCTTGCGCTGTCGACGGCCAGCCTGATCATCACCTGGCTGATCGCCATCCCGGTCGGCGTCTATTCGGCCACGCGCCAGTATTCGGTGCTGGACTACGTGTTCACGGTGTTCGGCTTCCTGGGCAAGGGCACGCCGGATTTCCTGCTGGCGCTGATCCTGATGTGGATCGCCTTCGTTTACATGCAGCTTGATGTCGGCGGGCTGTTCTCGACCCAGTATCAGAACGCGCCCTGGAGCTGGGGCAAGGTCGTCGACCTCCTGCAGCATCTGTGGATACCGCTGGTCGTGTTGGGCACCGGTGGCGCGGCTGGGCTCATCCGCGTCATGCGCGCCAATATGCTGGACGAACTGGGCAAGCCCTATGTCGAAACCGCCTATGCGCAGGGCCTGTCCGAGCGCCAGGTGGTCTGGGGCTATCCGGTGCGCGTTGCCCTCAACCCGTTCATCTCGACGGTTGGCTGGGCGCTCCCGGCGCTGTTTTCGGGCGACGTCATCACGGCCATTGTGCTCAACCTTCCCACCACCGGGCCCCTGCTGCTGCAGGCCCTCAAGATGCAGGACATGTATCTGGCCGGCAGCTTCATCCTCATCCTCAGCGCCTTCACCGTCATCGGTACGCTGGTCTCCGATATTCTCCTGGCGTGGTTCGACCCGCGCATTCGCTACGCGTGAGGTGCGGCCCATGACAGAGCAAATTCTTGCCGCAGAGCCGGTCAACGCCAAGAAGGAAGATCTCTACAGCGCCAAGCCGTGGCGGCTGATCTGGCGCCGCTTTTCCAAGCATGTGCTGGCGGTCATCTCGCTATGGTTCCTGGTAATCCTGGCGCTTTGTGCCGTGTTTGCCGAGTTCGTGGCGCCCTATGATCCGTTCGAGGTCGAGCGCCTGCGCACCATGGCGCCGCCCACCGGCGTCGGCCTGGTCCACGAAGGCCAGTTCGTGGGGCCCTTCGTCTATGCGATCGAGCGCAAGCGCGATGCGGAAACGACCCGCGTCACCTATGAGCCCGACACCAGCAAGCCGCTGCCGATCCGCTTCTTCACGTCGGGCAGCGAATATTCCTTCTTCGGCCTGTTCGACACCGACATTCACCTGTTCGATGTCGACGGTGGCCGCCGCGATCAGATCAACCTTCTGGGCACTGACGACCTGGGCCGCGATGTGTTCTCGCGCCTCATCCATGGTGCGCGGGTGTCGCTTTCGGCGGGTCTGGTCGGCGTCGCCTTCGCCTTTGTGCTGGGCCTGACCCTGGGTTCGATCTCAGGCTATTTCGGCGGCTGGATCGACGGGAGCATCCAGCGCCTGATGGAACTCATACGCTCCATTCCGACCATTCCGCTCTGGATGGGGCTTGCCGCCGCTTTGCCGGTGGCCTGGGATCCGCTGTTTGTCTATGTGCTGATTACCTTCATCCTGGCCCTGATCGGCTGGACCTACCTCGCCCGCGTGGTGCGCGGTCAGTTCCTGGCCCTGCGCAATGAAGACTATGTGCTGGCCGCCCGCCTCTCTGGCGCCAGCGAATATCGCATCATCACCAAGCACATGCTGCCATCGATGACCTCTTACATCATCGCCGCGCTCACGCTTGCCGTGCCGGAAATGATCCTGGGCGAAACCGCGCTCAGCTTCCTCGGGCTGGGCCTGCGCCCGCCGGTCGTCAGCTGGGGCGTGCTGCTGCAGGATGCACAGAACCTGCGCTCGATCTCCCTGGCGCCCTGGCTGCTGGCGCCGGGCGGCGCCGTCGTCCTGACCGTGCTGGCCTTTAACTTCCTCGGCGACGGCCTGCGCGACGCGGCTGACCCCTATGGGCAGTGACACCATGACCAAACCGACCATGCCACCCGAGCGGCTGCTCGAACTCGACAATGTCCACGTGCATTTCCCGCTGCGCGAGGGGCTGGTGAAAGCCGTCAACGGCGTCTCCTACCATGTGAACAAGGGCGAAGTGCTCGGCATTGTGGGCGAGAGCGGTTCGGGCAAGTCCATCACCGCCCGGGCCATCATGCGGCTCCTGCCCAAGCGTGCGGTGGCCGCCGAGGGCAGCATCAGGCTGCGGCCGCGCAGTGGCGAGGACTATGAGCTGTCCGCGCTCGATCGCAACAGCCGGGCCATCCGCCAGGTGCGGGGTCAGCATATCGGCATGATCTTCCAGGAGCCGATGACGGCCCTGTCGCCGGTCCACACGATCGGCATGCAGATCATGCGTACGGTGCAACTGCATATGGGGCTGAGCCGGCAGGCGGCCCGGGACCGCGCCATCGAACTGCTGGCCAAGGTGCAAATGCCGCGCCCGACCGAATTGGTCGACGCCTTTCCCCACCAGCTGTCGGGCGGCATGCGCCAGCGCGCCATGATCGCGCTCGCCATTTCCTGCAATCCAAGCCTTTTGATCGCCGACGAACCGACGACGGCGCTCGATGTGACCACCGAAGCGCAGATCCTTGAGCTGCTCAAGGAACTGCAATCCGAAATGGGCATGGCCATCATCTTCATCACCCACAATTTCGGCGTGGTTGCCGACATAGCGGACCGCGTTTCGGTGATGTATCTGGGCAAGATTGTCGAAACCGCTTCGGTCGATGATATCTTCTACGCGGCCAAGCACCCCTATACCCAGGCCTTGCTGCGCTCCATTCCGCGTCTCGGAGTGGACCAGGGCCGGCGCCTGCCGACCATTCCGGGCATGGTGCCCGATCCCTTCAGCGTGCCGCCCGGCTGTGCGTTCAATCCGCGCTGTACCCATGCAGTTGCCGGCATCTGCGATGTCGAAGTGCCGCCAGAGAAGATCTTCGGCGCGCAGATGTCGCGCTGCCATTTTGCCGATAAGTTCGTTGCCGCGGAGGCCGCCCATGTCTGAGCTTCCCAGGCTTGACCAATCCAGCATGCCCGATGACGTCCTGTTCTCGGTTCGCGGGCTCAAGAAGTACTTTCCGATCCAGGTTGGCTGGCTCAAGAAGCATGTCGGCGACGTCAAGGCGATCGACGATGTGTCGCTCGACATAAGGAAGGGCGAAACGCTCGGCCTAGTGGGCGAGAGCGGCTCGGGTAAATCCACCGTTGCCCGCCTGATGCTGCGTGCCTATGACCTGACCGCCGGGCAGATCCTGTTCCGTCGGGCCAGCAACGAAATCGTCGACCTCTCTGATCTCTCCGACCGCGAGATGCGGCCGCTGCGCGCCGAGATGCAGATGATTTTCCAGGATCCCTATTCCTCGCTCAATCCGCGCATGACGCTGCTGGAGCTGGTGGGCGAGCCCATGGTGATCCACGGCAATGGCAATCGCGGCGAGATCGAGGACCGGGTGGCGGAGCTGCTCAAGGTGGTCGGCCTGCGCCCCGAATTCATCAACCGCTATCCGCACGCCTTTTCGGGCGGGCAACGCCAGCGCATCGGCATTGCGCGGGCGCTGGCGCTCAATCCGAGCTTTATCGCCGCCGACGAGGCAGTGTCGGCGCTGGACGTGTCGGTGGCGGCGCAGAACATCAACCTGCTGCAGGACCTGCAGGAGCAGTTCGGCCTGACCTATCTGTTCATCACCCACGATCTGGGCATGGTCGAGCATATCGCCGACCGCGTGGGGGTGATGTATTTGGGTCGCCTGATGGAAGTGGCGCCGACCGAGGCGCTGTTTTCCCGGCCGCTCCACCCCTATACCGAGGCCTTGATGGCCGCGGTGCCGCAGCCCGATCCGCGGGGCAACCGGACGCGCAAGCGCGTGCCGCTCAAGGGGGAGATCGCCAACGCGGCCAACCCGCCTTCCGGGTGCAGCTTCCATCCGCGCTGCCCCTATGCGCAGCCTCGCTGCAGTGCCGAGGTGCCGGCCTTGCGCGACGTCGCCGGTGGGCGACAGGTGCGCTGCCATTTTGCCGAGGAGTTGTCGCTGGTCGGGGCCGTGGCGTAATGGGAACTGCATCGCCGGAGCCGGTCGTGTCCGCACCTTTGCTGACGCTGGCCCGAGGCGACAGCCTCAATGCCTGGGAGCTGTCGACGCAGGAGGAAACCTACTTTCCTGGCGAGGCGGCGCTCGCCCGGGACCCGCAGAACTATCGATACGTCAACGGCTTCGTCGATGTAGGCGATCTGCCCTGCCGGGTAGCCACCTGGCGCGACGTGGCTACGCGCACAGTCAACCTCAAGACCGATTGGCCGGTGGAGAGCCTCTATCTTCCCGGCAGCAACAGGCGGGTGGAATTCAGCCAGTTCCGTCATCGCCCTACGCGGCTGGCGCGCTGGTGCCGCACTTGGATTGCCGCGCCGGAGGACCGCTATTGCTCCTTCCGGCTATCGACCAGAGGCGGGGTTCATATCTGGGTCGATGGCGAGCTCGCCGGGCGGTTCGAACCTTTCACCCGCAACAGCACTGAGCAGACGGTTGTGCACCTGCCGCTCAAAGCCGGCGGCAGTGAGATCGTCGTCCTCACCGAGGATATGGCGGAACGGGACGTGCAGTGGTTCTTCGAACTGGTGCTGCTGGACGACGTCGCGCTCGCTGTATCCTTGCCCGGCGTGCGCATGGGCCAGCAGGTCGATGCGCTCAAGACGCTTGCCAGCCAGGTGCGGTGCAAGGGCGATGTCGTAAACGGGGACGGCCAGGTGACACTGCTGTTCGATACGCCCTCCAGCATCGATGTCGATGTGCATGTGCAGGTCACCTCGACCTCGCACACCCATGCGGTGCTGCTGGATCGCCAGCTCACGCTCAGGGCCGGCACGACCGAGCTGCTGCTATGCCAAGGGCACGAACTGCCCGACGGCTACCACACTCTCCCGGTGACCTTCATTGCCGGGGAGTCGCGGGTGGAGCGCAGCATAGGCTGTGCCGTACTGCATGACATCGTGCCCCGGCCGTTGGAGGGGGATCTGGCCGCGCGCAAGCGGACGGCGCTCGATCATGCAGCTCGGCATGGCGAAATGCGCATGGGCACCGCCGTTGCCTTGCTGGAAACCGGCCGCTCCGACGACCCGCGCCTGCGGCCCATCCTTGAGGAAACTCTCCTGGCCATCGAGGAGAGGCGGGATTGCGCTGATTTCGTATCGGTGCCGCTGCTCTGGGCCTATCGGCGCCACGCCGCAGACCTGCCTGATGACCTGCGCCTGCGCGTGGAAAGTGCCTTGCTCGATTTTCGCTATTGGGTGGACGAGAAGGGCAATGACGTCATGTGGTTCTGGAGCGAGAACCACGCCCTGTGCTTCCATGTCTCGCAATTGCTGGCCGGCCTGGTCTGGCCGGATCGGCTATTCACCGCCTCGGGGCGGTCCGGCCGGGAACAGGCGGAGCTCGCCACCCAGCGGTTGGCGCGCTGGTTTGATGCGGTGGAGGAAGAAGGGCTGGCGGAGTGGAATTCGTCGGCCTATTACCCGGTCGATTTTATCGGGTTGCTCGCTTTGGTCGAGCTGGCGCCGGAACCTCTGGCGCAGCGAGCGCGGGCGCTGTGCGACCGCATCTTTACAATGGTTGCCCTGCATAGCCTGAACGGGGTACCGGCCGGCTCGATGGGCCGCGCCTATGACAAGGAATTGCGCGCCGGCCCCCTGACCGAACTGGCGCCCTTTGCTACGGTTGCCTTCGGCAAGGGCTGGCTGAATACCGGTGTCGCGTCCCTGCCATTGTTCGCCGCGGGCAGCTATGAGCCTCCGGCGGCCTTGGACCATTATGTGGAACCCAAGGCCGAGGACGTGGTATCGGCGACCTACCTGCAGGGACACGGGCCCGCCAGCCTGCTGACGCTGTACAAGACCCGCCACGTGCAACTCTCTACCAATAGCGGCGCCAAGCCCGGTGGCTATGGTCACCAGCAGCATGTGCTGGACCTGCGCTTTGCGGTTCATCCCATGGCCCGCAGTTGGATAAACCACCCGGGCGAGGACGATCCGTGGGGTCAGCAGCGCCCGTCCTACTGGGCGGGGAATGGCAACCTGCCGCGTGTCGGGCAGGCCGGCAATGTGGCCATGCTGCTCTATCGGCTGGAAGCGGATGCCCGGCTGAAGTTCACCCACATCTATGCCGCCCGCAGCGGCATCGTGCATCACCTCAAGGGTGATACGCTCATCCTGCAGTCGGGCGAAGCGCTGGTCGCCTACAAGGCGACAGGCCCGCTGGAGGCCATCACGACCGGGCCGGGCGCGGGTCTCGAATATCGGTGCCATGGGCATCAGCAGGGCTGGGCCGTTATCGTCGGTGAGACCGGTAATCTGGATGCTTTCATCGAGTATGCCGCAGCTTGCCGGCTGACGCTGGACCCACAGGCGACACGGTTGTCCTTGTCGGCGCCCCAAGAGCCTGAACACGAACTTGATTGGTCGACCGGACTGACGCTGGATGGTCACTCCGCGATGGTGCGGGATCTTTCGGCAATACCGCGGGTCAGTATTTATCCAGGGCCACGGCGCTAGGGGCTTACCCAGGCGACCCACCGCGCCTTGATGGGTGCTTCGCTCTCCATGTCGCGGCAATTGCCATAGACCGGGAACATCTGGCGCTGGGCATTGATGGTGAGCGGCTCGGCGTTGAGACGGACCTCGATCGTGGCGGTGTCGGCGTCAAGCATTTCCACCGCCGCAACATCGATCTGGTCGATGGGGCCGCGCTCAACGGCCCAATGGCGCGCGGCGGCTTCGGCGGCTTGTTCGAGTTCGTTGAGCTTTGGGTTGCCCTTGTAGCCCGGCAGGTAGATGTCGTTGCGGGCGACCATGGCCAGAAATTCGGGCACCGCCGCCGGCGTCAACCGGCCATAGCGCTGCCGCTCCGGCATGACGATAACAGACGGCGCGAAGTGACAACCGCCGATATGGGTGCATTGCAGCACGTCGAGATCGAAGGCGGGTGCGGCGGCCGCCAGGGCCCTGAATACCGGGAAGCCGTAACGGGCGCAGCAGGCGTCCGTCTTGGCGTCGGTGCAGCACAGGATCACGCGGCGCGGCAGCGGCTCGCCGCCGAGCGGCAGACCCTCCCGCCACCTGGCGACCAGTTCGGTGCCATGTGCCTGATCGCGCGGGATGATGCTGGTGGCATCGGGGAAGGACAGGAACTCCAGAGCCTGGCCCTCGCCGGTATCGACAAAGCCGACATAGCGGCCATGGCCGGTCGACGCTTTCATTTCTGCGCGCAGGTCGTCAGACACGCCCACGGTTTCGAAACGCGGGCGTCGCCAATTGCCCTTGGGCCAGCGGATGAACAGATGCCGCTCCGCCAAGGCGCCGGTGCCGGGCAGGGGCTCGCCACAGGCAATGGCGTGATCGGTACAGAAGTGCATGCCGGCGCTAATTGGTCTTCGACAGGGTAACGCCGTAGATCTCGGCCAGGTCGTCGAGCATCATGTAGGCGCTGTAGATGCCGCCCCCCAGATTCCAGGCGAGTTCGCCGACGCGGGCAACCTTGCCGGCCTTGGCTGCCTCCAGCTGCAGGAACAGTGGGTCGTTCAGCCATTCGTCGAGATTGGCCAGGGATTCGGCGCTGTCGTCATCGGGGGCGAAATAGAAGATGCGATCGCCGCCCATTTCGGGAATGCGCTCCTTGCCGATCTGCACGAAGGTTTCCGTGCTGCGCTGCAAGGCGGGGCGCGCAAAGCCGACGAGATCGAGGACCACGCCGGGGAAAGAGTGGTCGGAATAGATGCGGGTGCGGCCGGGCGCGAAGCGGACCAGCGAGATTTCCTCGTTAATCGCGTCGCCAATGGCGGTGCCGAGTTCGGCGGCCCGCACCTCGAGCGCCGCGACATTGGCCTTGGCCTCGTCGCCACGCCCGATGACGTCGCCGTAGAACTGGTAGTTGTCGAGCCATGCGGAGCCGATGGTGGTCGACATGACGGTCGGGGCGATGGCGGAGAGCTGCTCGTAGATCTTTTCCTGCCGGACCATGGTGCCGATGATCAGGTCGGGTTCGAGCGCGGCCAGCACTTCGAGATTGATGGCGGTTTCGGTGCCGAGCGACACCGTATCGACCAGCTTGTCCGCGAGGTGCGGATAGAAGGGGTTGCCTTCCCAGGACTGCGCCGCGCCGACCGGCACGACGCCAAGATGCAGCAGGGCCTCGGTGCCCTCATTGGTCAGGATGGCGATCCGCACTGGCGCCTCGGGCACGTCGGTCACGCCCATGGCGTGGGTGATTTCGCGGGCCTGCGCGGGGACAATGAGGGCAAGCGCAAGCAGCGCCGTGGCAAGCAATTTATCGATCATGGTGATGTTCCAGGAAGGGAAGGGGCCGCCGCGGCGACCCCCAAAATGGTCAGCGCGTCGAGGGCAGCTCGTAGATCTCCTCGAGATCATCGAGCAGAAGGTTGGCCGCAATGATGCCGCCGGCGGTGTTCCAGATGGCGTCGTCCACGGCATAGGCCTTGCCGGCTTTTACCACCGGCAGGTTCTGCCACAGCGGGTCGCTGGTCCAGTCATTGGCCTGGGCGGCGGCTGCGCCATCGCCGGTCTCGTAGACGAAGTAGAACAGGCGATCACCGTCCAAGTCGGGGATGCGTTCCTTGCCGACATCGTCGGCAAACTCGTCCTTGTCCTGCACGGCGGGTCGCGCAAAGCCGATTTCGCCGAGGATCAGGCCAGCGAAGGTGTCCTTGTAGTAGATGCGGGTGAGCGCGGCCATGAAGCGGCCAAGCGAGATGCGCTCCTTGAGGGCCGGCCCCGCCGCTTCGGCGATCTTGTCGACGCGTGCGTCGAAGGCCGCCAGGGCGGCGAGGCCTTCGGCGCCCTTGCCGGCGGCATCGGTATAGAGCGCCATATTGATCTTCCAATCGCCGCGCAGGCGCTCGGACATCACGGTGGGGGCAATGGCGGACAGCTGCTCGTAGATTTTCTCCTGGCGCGTCTTGTTGCCGATGATCAGATCGGGTTCGAGGGCCGCAATGGCTTCGAGATTGACCGCTGATTCTTCGCCAACCACGGTCACATCCACCATTTCGCCGGCGATGTGCGCATACCAGGGATCGCCCAGCCAGGAGCGGACGGCGCCGACCGGGGTGATGCCCGCAGCAAGCAGGGCTTCAGTGCCCTCATTGGTGAGGACAACGATGCGCTGCGGACTATCGGGCACCTCGGTGACGCCCATGGCGTGGGTGATTTCCCGAGCCATGGCGGGCTGCATGGCGAGCAGTGCGGCCAGTGCGATACCGCCCAGAACCGTGCGGCGAAGAAGCTTCATAACTATTCTCGAACTTGACAGTGAAGGTCATAAAATGATCTTCGAAAGCACGAGATGTCAACCTGACTTTGAAGATCAGCTTTGCAAGCCACCGTTCTGCACAACGTTTCGTCCAGCGCCACGCCCCTTCCGCGTTTCACGTCGCTGGGCCTGGTCTATGGCTGCCTGCTCGTCACGCTGCTGGCCGCCATGGTGCTCAGCGTGATGGTTGGTTATCGCATCTACAGCCTGCAGCAGGCCGCGGCGGCGCTGTTCGCCTTCGATGGCTCGGAGGCAGCGACCGTTATCGCCAGCTTGCGGCTGCCGCGGGCGGTCATCGCGCCGCTGGTTGGCGCGGGCCTCGCCATTGCCGGGGTGCAGGTGCAAACGCTGGCGCGCAACCGCATCGCCTCGCCCGATACGCTGGGGCTCAATGCCGGGGCTTCGTTGGCCGTGGTGGTGGCAAGTGCTGTGTTTGGCGTGGGGTCGTTAATCGGCCTGTCGCTGACGGCGGCCTTGGGGGCTTTGGTCACCAGCCTTGTGGTCTTTGCCGTTGCGGCGGGGGCGGGTGGGCTGTCGCCGATCCGCATCGTGCTGATCGGCGTCACCATCGCGGGGCTTGGGCAATCGATTGTCCAGATCATTCTCACCAACAACGAAGCTCAGCTGCAGAACCTGCTGTTCTGGCTCGCCGGGTCGTTCGTCGACCGGCCAATGACGCTGGCGATCAGCGGTGGGCCCTTCATCGTTTTCGGGGCGGCGCTGGCCCTGCTGCTGGCCCGGCCGCTGGATGCCATGCAAGCCGATGACGAAACCGCGTCGGGGCTCGGTGTGCCCGTTACACTGGTGCGGGTCGGTTGCTTTGTGTCCATCTCGCTGCTCACGGGTGCGTCCGTGGCTATGGCGGGGCCGGTGAGCTTTGTGGGGCTGGTGGTGCCCCATGCGGCGCGTCGGTTGGTCGGGTTGCGGCATGGAAGGCAGATTGTTGCAGCGGCGCTGATCGGCGCAATCTATGCCACGCTCGCCGACGTTGCCGCACGTTTTGTGATCTTTCCGCTCGAAGCACCGGTCGGGGCGATTACCGCCGTGCTTGGAGGCATCGTGCTGGTGGTCCTGCTGCGCAGGAGGGCCGCATGAGCGGACTGACCTCGACGCTTTCCGGCGCCCGCGCGCCCCTCGCATTGGCCATACTCGCCTGCATCGGCGTGGTGCTGGCATTGAGCGGGGTGGCCTTTGGCTCGAGCTGGATTCCGCTCGAACAAGTGGCCTCGGTCATCATGGGAGCAGGCGAGAAGACGCAGAAGCTCATCGTGCTGCAATTGCGCCTGCCGCGGGTGGTGATCGCGGCGTTGGCCGGTGGCGGCATGGCGGTGGCCGGGTTCCTGCTGCAGAAGATCACCCGCAATGCGCTGGCCTCGCCGGGTGTGCTGGGCGTCATCGATGGCGCGGCTTTGGGCGTCGTCATTTTCCTCGCGGCGCTGTCGAACGAGTCCAACGCGCTGGTGACCTCCATCGCCTACCAGCCACTGGCGGCGATGGTTGGCGCCGTCCTGGGTATCGCGCTGGTCTTCATGCTGAGCGGACAACAATCGGCATCGGCCGTCCGCCTCCTGCTGTTCGGCATAGCCATCGCCGCGGTGTTCAAGGCGCTGGTCATGGTCATGATGCTGATCGGGCCGATCTATCGCACCAGCCAGGCGGCACGCTGGATCGCCGGGGCGGTGAACGAGATCAACTGGAGCGAGATCCATATCACGCTGCTGATGCTGCTACCCTTGCTGGTGCTGGCGGTGCTGGCGGCCCGCAAGATGCCGCCGGCGGAACTCGATGAGGTCTCGGCACGCAGCATAGGGCTCAACCTGCCGGTATTCCGGGTGTTGATCTTCGCCCTGGCGGCCGGGCTAACAGCGGTGTCGGTCGCCTTTGTCGGCGGCGTTGGCTTTATCGGACTGATGGCGCCGCACCTGGCGCGCCTGGTGGCTGGTCGTAATATCTATGCCGGACTTGTCGGCAGTTTCCTGCTCGGCGCCATCATGCTTATCGGCGCCGATCTGATCGTACGCGTGCTGTTCAGCCCGGTCGAAGTCCCCGCCGGAACGGTGACAGCGGTCATCGGCGCCCCCTATTTCCTTTTCCTTTTGATGAGCAGGCAACGCCATGACGGATAGAACGGCCCTTGCCATCGACACCCTGACCCTGGGCTATGGCAACACGACCATTCTCGATACGCTGTCCCTGACCATTCCCCGCGGCAAGATCACCGTGCTGGCCGGGCCCAATGGCTGCGGCAAGTCCACCCTGCTGCGCGCGATCCGCCGCCTGCACAAGCCGAGCGCCGGTCGCATCCTGCTCGAAACCACCGATATATCGAAGCTGGGTGAGCGCATGCTGGCCCGCCAGATCGGTCTTTTGGCCCAGAGCCCTTCGGCACCGGAAGACATGACCGTGGAGGAGCTGGTGCGCCTCGGCCGCTATCCGCATCAATCCATGCTGCAGCCCTGGAGCCCCGATGACACGCGGGCGCTGGAAACGGCGATGGCGGGAACCAGCGTCGCCCACCTGCGCGAACGCCATCTCGGTTCGCTTTCAGGCGGGCAGCTGCAGCGCGTATGGATCGCGATGGTCCTGGCGCAGGAAACCGAGGTTGTTTGCCTCGACGAACCGGTGAACCATCTCGATATGTCGCACCAACTCGACTGCCTCGATCTGGTGCGGCAGCTCAATTCCCAGTTCGGACGCACCATTGTTCTGGTCCTGCATGATCTCAATCTTGCGGCGCGCTACGCGGACCAGCTGGTGTTTCTGCGCGACGGCGCCGTGGCGGCCAGCGGCAGGCCGGAGGAGCTCATGACAGAGGGCCTTATCGCCCGGGTGTTCGATGTCGACGCGATGATTATCACCGACCCCGCCTACGGTCGGCCCCTCTGCATTCCGCTCAGGACGCGATAAGCGGCCGGAGCTGGCGATCGCGCCTACGCCCCTTGCACACAACATAGTTATGTTGCATAACTATATGCGAGGGAGGAATACATGAACCATCTGGGCACCCCCATACGCCAGGTGCGGCTGGGCAACATGGCGGCCGTGGCTGACCATCGCGCTGATGGCACCACCATCCTGCGCTCCATTGAGCCATTGGGCGACTACCCGCGCGCCATCGTCGATGCGTTGGAGACGTGGGCTGCCAAGACACCCGACACCATGCTGATCGCCGATCGGGAAGGCGAGGGCTGGCGCAAGTTGACCTTCGCGGAAGTGCTCGAGCGTATCCGGCCGATCGGCCAGGCGCTGCTTGATGCCGGCCTCTCGCCCGAGCGCCCGCTCATGATCATCTCCGGCAACGAGATCGAGCATTTCCTGCTCGGCATGGCCGCTATCTGGGTCGGCATTCCCTATGCGCCGATATCGCCGGCCTATTCGCTGGTTTCGACCGATTATGGCAAGCTCAAGCATATCGCCGGACTGCTGACGCCTGGCATGATCTATGCCAGCGATGGTGCCCGGTTTGCTCCGGCAATCGAAGCGACCTTTGCTGCCGACATTCCCCTGATCGTTCGCAGCAGTCCACCCGCGGGGCGTCCGGTTCGGCTGTTTGACGATCTGCTCACGACGCCGGTGACCGCTGCGGTCGCCGCCGCGCATGATGCCATCACCGCCGATACCGTCGCCAAGGTGCTGTTCACCTCAGGTTCCACCGGCCTTCCCAAAGGCGTGATCACCACCAACCGCATGATGGCCTGTAACCAGCAGATGATCCGCACCGCCCTGGCCTTCCTGGAAGATGAGCCGCCGGTGCTGCTGGACTGGATGCCGTGGAACCACGTGGCCGGCGGCAGCCACAATACCGGTATCGCCATCTATAATGGCGGCAGCTTCTATATCGACGATGGCCAGCCCACCCCGGCGCGCATCGGCCGCACGCTGGAAAACCTGCGCCATGTGCAGCCCACCTTCTTCACCAATGTGCCCAAGGCTTATGAATTCCTCGTCGCGGCCTTCGATGATCACCCCGAAGCGCGGCGCAACCTGTTCGCGCGACTGAAGCTGCTGCAATATGCCGGGGCAGGGCTGTCGCAGCATGTCTTCGATGGGCTCGACCGGGCTGCTCGTGCCGAAACCGGCGAACGCATCCTGATCATCACCGGCTATGGCTCGACCGAGACGGCGCCCTTTGCCTTCACCACCACCTGGCCGGTCGAAGCGGCCGGCCATATCGGCCTGCCCGCGGCCGGCATGACGGTCAAGCTCGTGCCCAATGGCGACAAGACCGAATTGCGCCTCAAGGGGCCGAACGTTACCCCCGGATACTGGCGCGACCCCGAAAAGACCGCCGAGGCCTTTGACGAAGAGGGCTTCTACAAAATCGGTGACGCCGTCCGCTACGCCGATCCCGACGATCTGTCCAAGGGCCTGGTCTTTGATGGCCGCGTTACCGAGGACTTCAAGCTCTCGACCGGCACCTGGGTCAATTTCTCGGCGGTGCGCGCCTCGGTCATCGGCGCCTGCGCGCCCCTGATCCGCGACGTCGTGCTGACCGGCCTCGATCACAACTTCATCGGCGCGATGATCATCCCGGACCTCGATGCCTGCGCCCGCCTGGCCGGCCTGCCGCCGGGCAGCGAAGCCCAGGCCATCGTCGATCACCCGGCAGTCCGCGAGAAATTTGCCGGAAATCTTGCTGCACTCGCAGAGAAATCGACGGGTAGCTCCAATCATGTTGCCCGCGCCCTGCTCATGGCGGCGGCGCCCGACATCGACAAAGGCGAGATCACCGACAAGGGCTCGATCAACCAGCGCGCGGTGCGCACGCATCGTGCCGACCTGGTGGCCGCGCTCCATAGCGACGCGCCCGGCCCCGATATCTTCATCCTCAACCGCAAAGGCGCCTGACATGAGCAAAGGCCTCCGCCTAACCTTTGATGACGCCTGGCTGCTGGGCGGCGCACGCACGCCGTTTATCGACTATCGCGGTGCCCTAGCCGAAATCTCGCCCATCGACCTGGGCATCAAGGCGGCGCGCGCTGCCATCGAGCGCACTGGGGTCAAAGCCGCCGATATCGGCCATACCATCGCGGGCTCCATGGCGCAGGCGTCGTTCGACGCCTATGTCACGCCGCGCCATATCGGGCTTTACGCCGGCGCGCCAATCGAAGCGCCGGCGCATCTGGTGCAGCGCATCTGCGGCACCGGTATCGAGGTCATTTCACAGGCGGCCGATTCCGTGTCGTTGGGGCGCGTCGACCTGGCGCTGGGCGCTGGTTGTGAATCGATGAGCCGCAATCCCATCGCTGCCTATACGCACAGAAACGGCTTCACCATGGGCAAGGTCGAGTTCAAGGACTTCCTGTGGGAGGCGCTCTACGACCCGGCCGGTTGTGTCAACATGGGCGACACGGCAGAGAACCTAGCCAAGCAATATGGCATTTCCCGCGAGCGCGTCGATCGCTTCGCCGAGCGCAGTTTCAACCGCGCTATCGCGGCCCGCGATGCCGGCATCCTGGCCGAGGAGATCGTGCCCGTTATCAGCGAGAGCTTTGAGGTTGAGGGCATCGACAAGCGTGGTATCCGATTGCCGCGCGGCGTCGACAGCGTCGATACCGACAGCCACATCCGCCCATCGTCCTATGAGGTGCTGGCCAAGCTTCGTCCCGCCTTTGGCGGCGTGCAGACCGGGGGCAACAGCTCTGCGATCGTTGATGGAGCAGGGGCCGTGCTGGTGGCGTCTTCGGCCTATGCCAGGGCCAATGGCCACATCCCGCTCGCCCGTATTCTTGCCAGTGCCGCGATCGGCGTGCCGCCGCAGATCATGGGTATCGGCCCCGCTCCCGCCATTCGTGCAGTATTGGAAGCGGCGGGCATGACGCTGGACCAGATCGGTCGTATCGAGATCAACGAGGCGTTTGGCGCGCAGATTCTCGCCTGTGTCGACGAACTGGGTCTCGACGAGGACAAGCTCAACGTCAACGGCGGCGCCATCGCTATCGGCCATCCCCTGGGCGTCACCGGAATCCGTCTATGCCTGACCCTGGCCAATGAGCTCAAGCGTTCGGGCATCCGCTACGGCATTGCCTCTGCCTGCATTGGTGGCGGCCAGGGCATTGCCCTGCTCATCGAAAACCCGGAGGCGGCGTAGTGGATATTTCGGGCAGGACGGCCTTTATCACCGGCGCCGCTTCGGGGCTCGGCGCCGCCACCGCGCGCGCGCTGGCTGGCGCTGGTGCCTTGGTCGCAATTTTCGATCGCAATGCCGAGCAGGGCGAAGCCATCGCCCAGGAGTTGGGCGGGAAATTCTTCCCGGTCGATGTCGCCGATGCCGCCAGCGCCGAGGGCGCGGTCAGCGCCGCCGTCGTCGCGCTGGGCACACCATCGGTGCTGGTCAATTGCGCGGGCATCGGCACCGCCGCCCGCATTGTCGGACGTGACGGGCCGATGCCGCTTGATGCCTTCCAGAAGGTCATCAGCGTCAATCTTGTCGGCAGTTTCAACATGATGCGCCTTTGCGCCCATGCCATGACCCAGGCCGAGCCGGACGCCAATGGCCAGCGCGGCGTCATTATCTCCACCGCCTCGGTGGCAGCGTTCGAGGGCCAGACCGGCCAGGCTGCCTACGCCGCTTCCAAGGGAGGCATCGTTTCGCTTACCTTGCCCGCCGCTCGGGAGTTCGCCCGCTTCGGCATTCGCGTGTTGGCCATCGCGCCGGGCCTCTTCCTGACTCCCTTGCTGGCGGAGCTGCCGCAGGAGGTGCAGGATGGCCTGGCCAGTGCCATTCCCAATCCGCCCCGCCTGGGCAAGCCGGAAGAATTTGCGGCACTGGTGCGTTCCATGGTCGAGAACGACTATCTCAATGGCGAAGTGGTACGCCTCGACGGCGCCCTGCGCATGCAGGCGAAATAGGAGCCGCCATGTTCACCCGGACCACCCAGGTCGAGATCCAGTTCGGCGATTGCGATCCGGCCGGCATCGTCTATTACCCCAACTATTTCCGCTTTTTCGACAATGCGACGGCGGCCCTGCTCTCGGCTGCCTTTGCCATGCACAAGCGCAACTGGCTGGAGCATTTCGGCATTGCCGGCATTCCCATGGTCGATACCGGCGCCCGCTTCATCAAGCCATCGCGCTTTGGCGACGTGGTCGACATCCGCTCGGAAATCACCGAGCTGGGCCGCTCCAGCTTTTCGGTCAAACACACCGTTCTGCGGGGCGACGAGGTCGCCATCGAGGCTCATGAGAAACGCGTATGGGTCGTGCGCGACGAGGCGGGCGGCATTCGCTCTGCCCCGCTGCCCGAAGAGGTCCGCCAGCTTTTGAGCGCCTCGTGACTATTGTATTGGAGGGAAACAACATGGCTGACGTGCTGACGGTGACCACCAGGGGCACCATCGTGCATCTGACGCTCAATCGGCCGGAAAAGCGCAATGCGCTCAATGACGAACTGGTCGCTGGGTTTGACGCCTTCTTTGCGGCGGTGCCATCGGGTACGCGCGCCATCGTGGTCAGCGGGGCTGGCGGACATTTCTCGTCAGGGCTCGATCTCTCCCAGCATGTGACGCGCCAGCCGCTCGAGGTGATGGCGCATTCGCGCAACTGGCACCGTGTCATGGCGCAGATCGCCAGTTCGCCCATCCCTGTTGTCGCGGCTATGAGCGGCGCGGTGATGGGCGGGGGTCTGGAATTTGCGGCTGCCTGCCATGTGCGGGTGGCCGAGGAGACGGTGCGCTTTCAGATGCCGGAGGGTATGCGCGGCATCTTTGTCGGGGGCGGCGGTTCGGTGCGGATATCGAAGTTGATCGGGCCCGACCGGCTGACCGAAATGATGCTGACCGGGCGCCAGTATTCGGGCATTGAGGGCGAGCGGCTGGGCCTGGCGCATCACGTCGTGCCCGAGGGGCAGGCATTGGACAAGGCGTTCGAGTTGGCCGAGCGCATTGCGAAAAACTCGCCCACCATCAATGGCTTCATCATCCAGGCCATTGCCCAGATCGGCTCGATGCCGCCGGAGGCAGGTCTCTATGCGGAGAGCCTCACAGCCGCGCTGAGCCAGACCGGTCCGGACGCCGAGGAGGGCCTGCGCGCCTTCCTCGAAAAGCGCCCGCCGGTGTTCCGCTAGATCAGGTCAGGCGATCCAGCAGCGCCAGCAACCTGTCGCGGGCCTGCGTACCGCCCAGTCGGGCGACCAATTCGTCCTCCATCGCATTGTGCACGCCGCGCGCATGAGCGAGAAAGCTCTGGCCGCTCGTGGTCAGGTGGAGGGCATTGGCGCGCTTGTCCTGTGGTGATGGGTGGCGCTCGACCAGGCCCCGCTCCTCCAAGCCATGGACCAGGGTGACGAAGTTGGCCCGCTTGATACCGAGCACCTCGGCGATCTCGGTCTGCTTGCGGCCAGGATTGTCGGCGACGAGGACCAGCACCGAATACTCGGCGGGCCGCAGCTTGAGATCGTCGAAGACGGTCAGGAATTTCTGGAACACGTTGAGCTGCGCGCGGCGCAGGCGGTAGCCGATGATGCCCGTCGTCGCTTCGGCCCTGAGGCTGTCAGCGCTGGTCAACGGTTCAGGATTGTCAGACATTGGCGGCTCGCTGCGCGTCGAAACGTAATTTCCTAGCCGGACTGAGGCGGAAGGCAAGGCCAGCTTGCACCAACTTGGCAATTTAGTTATCTAGAATAACATAATAGCCGATCGGAACGGCAGCAGCGTTAAGAGGCGGCCGCCGGAGGGGCAGGCGAGCCGGGCGCTTCCTCGCTCGCCAGGCAATTGCTTGATTGGTTATGACAACGCGCGCCTTTCGGCACAAATGCCGTAATGAATGCGGCTTATGATAATCTTCAGGTTATAAAAACCAGGACATTTCTCATTTTACATCGGAGCCGGCAAAGCCTCTAATCGACGCCGAAGGGGAGGGTGCATGTTCAGAGATGAATCCGTGCTGGGGCGAATGACCATCGGGTTAGCCAGAGGCCTCGCCGTGCTTGGCGGTGTAGCGCTAATGGTGATCGTGGCCATGGTCGTGGCCAGCGTAGTGGGCCGGGCGCTGATCTGGCTGGGGTTGCGGCCAATTACTGGAGACTATGAACTGGTCTCGGTCGGCATGGGCTTCGCCGTGTTCGCATTCATGCCCTGGGTTCACCTTGAGCGCGGGCACGCCCTGGTGTCTCTTGTCACCGACAGTTTCGGCGTCCGCGCCAATGGGTGGCTGCTGGTGGTGAGCGATCTGCTCATGCTGGCGCTTTCGAGCTTCCTTGCTTGGCGTCTCTATTACGGCATGATGGACAAATTCGCCTATCGCGAGACCACGTTGCTTTTGCGGTTTCCATTGGGTTGGGCCTATGCGCTGGGTCTCGTGGGGGCTGTGGCGCTGGTGCTGGTGGCAGCCTATGTCTTTGGTCGGTCGATCAGTTTCGCAATAGCCGGCGAAGCGGAGCCCAAGCGGGCGGGTGCGGAAATATGAGCGACCTTACGCTTGGCCTGGTTGGCATACCTCTCGTCCTTGTCCTGATCTTCCTGCGCATACCGATCGGCGTTGCCATGTTCGGGGTTGGCATTGCCGGCACCTGGCTGGTTACGGGCAGCTTCAACCCCGTCATGGGGCAGTTCAAAAATCTCACCTATTCCACCTTTGCGTCCTACTCGCTGTCGGTGGTGCCCCTGTTCCTGCTGATGGGGCAGTTCGCTACGCTTGGCGGCCTCTCGGCAGGCCTGTTCAATGCCGCCGCGGCCTGGCTGGGTCACAAGAAGGGCGGGGTCGCCATGGCGGCGATCGGCGCCAGCGCGGGCTTTGGGGCCATTTGCGGCTCCTCGCTGGCGACCGCGGCCACCATGGGCCAGGTGGCATTGCCGGAACTCAAGAAGTACGGCTATTCCGGCGCGCTGGCGACCGGAACCGTCGCGGCCGGGGGAACGCTGGGCATTCTCATTCCGCCCTCGATCATTCTCGTGATCTTTGCGGTCCTGACCGAGCAGAACATCGCCAAGCTGTTCATGGGCGCCTTCGTGCCGGGCATTCTGGCGGCCATCGGCTATGTCATCGTCATTGCCATCTATGTGCGCGTGCGGCCGGATGCCGGTGGCGTGCGCGAGCGCATGCCTTACGGGCAGCGCTTCCGCGAACTGGCCAAGACCTGGCCGGTGCTGGCGATCTTCACGGTTGTCATCGGTGGCATCTATGCCGGTATCTTCACGCCCACCGAGGCCGCCGCAATCGGCGCGGCAGGCACGTTCATAATCGCTCTTTCGGCGCGAAGCCTCGACCGCAAGGCGATCATTCAGGCTTGCCTGGCCACCGCCACGTCAACGGGAATGATCTTCCTGATCGTGCTTGGGGCGGCCGCCCTCAACAGCTTCCTGGCCCTGTCGCAGGTTCCGCAGGTCATGGCTGCCTGGGTGGGCGACCAGGGTTTCAACCCGTGGCTCGTCATGATCCTCGTGCTGATCTTCTATCTGGTCATGGGCTGCGTCATGGACTCGCTGTCGATGATCCTGCTCACCGTACCGATCATCTATCCCATGATGATGGTTCTTGATTTCGGTCTGACGCCGGACGAGTTCGGCATCTGGTTCGGCATCATCGTGCTGATCGTGGTCGAGGTGGGGTTGATCACGCCCCCGGTGGGCATGAATCTGTTCATTATCCACTCCATGTCGCCTGGCACCAGGCTCTCGGAGACTTATCGCGGCGTGCTGCCCTTTGTGGCCAGCGATATCGTCCGCACCGCTATCCTAGTAGCGTTCCCGCCGATCACCCTGTGGTTGGTGTGGATGCTCTACTAGGACTTCAATCCTGCCGGACCCACTGAGGAGAGGGCCACGGCAGGGCAGGACGAAAGAGGGCCTTTCGGCCCGGTTAGGGAGGAAAACCAAAATGAAGACCATAGGTATTATCGCCGGCGCCTTGGCTGCGCTTGCAATGTCGACAACAGCATTCGCCCAGGACGTAACACTGCGCATCCACCAGATGCTGCCCGCACAGGCGACCATTCCCGCACAGGCTATCGAGCCCTGGGCGGCCAAGGTCGCCGAAGAGTCCGGTGGTCGCATCAAGTTCGAACTCTACCCCGCCATGCAACTGGGCGGCGCACCTCCGGAGCTGTTCGATCAGGCCAAGGACGGCGTGGTGGACATTATCTGGACCGTGCTCGGCTATACGCCCGGCCGCTTCCCCAAGTCGGAAGTGTTCGAGCTGCCCTTCATGGTCACCAATGCCGCCGATTCCTCGGCGGCTTTCTACAATTACGTGATGGCCAATTCTGCCGACGAATTCGCCGGTGTGCACGTCATCGCGCTGCATACCCATGGCCCCGGACTGTTCCACTCCAAGAACCCGATCAACAGCCTCGAAGATCTCAAGGGGATGAAGGTGCGCGGCGGTTCGCGCATCATTTCGAGCATGCTGGCCCAGCTCGGCGCCGAACCGGTGGGCATGCCTGTGCCGCAGGTGACCGAGGCACTGTCCAAGGGTGTGATCGACGCCACGACCATCCCATGGGAAGTGACCCCATCGCTGCGCGTCTCCGAACTGGTCAAGAACCATACCGGCTTTACCAGCCAGTATGGGCTCTACACCCAGACCTTCGGCTTCATCATGAACCAGGACAGCTACAACAATCTGCCCGACGATCTGAAGGCGATCATCGACGCCAATTCCGGCCTTGAGATCTCCCGTCAGTTTGGTGCCGTCATGGACTCGGGCGACGCCAACGGGCTCAAGATTGCGGTGTCCGCCGGCAACAATATCGTGCAACTCGACGAGACCGAAACGGCTCGCTGGCAGGCTGCAGCACAGCCGACGGTGGATGGCTGGTTTGAGGAAATGGCGGCGTTGGGGTTCGACGGCCCGGCGCTCTATGAGGCCGCCAAGGCCGCAATTGCTGCCGAGACAAACTGAACGCACAGGGTCCCGGCCGACGGCCGGGACCCGTCACATTCGCGCGAGGTGGGGCCGGGCGCGAATGCGGTGTCCAGCGGCGCTTGCCCACTGAAAGCGTCGCGCTGGACCACCTATCAGATGGCCCGATGCCGTAAACTGACCCTCAAGCCGGCCGCGGCCTGATCTTGAAAAATGTATACAATTGGTATCTCATGCTACGATGAGATCGATCGCATGGGGAGGAGCCCGGTGATGACCACTCAGACGTTTCCGATGAACGCATGGTATGCCGCCGCGTGGGACACCGAGGTGAAGCGGGAGTTGTTGCCGCGCAAGATCTGCGGAAAACCTGTGGTTATGTACCGAAAGCAGGATGGAACGCCGGTGGCGCTGGCCGATGCCTGCTGGCACAGACTGCTGCCGCTCTCCATGGGCGAACTCTATGGCGACAATGTCATCTGCGGCTACCATGGGCTGGAATTCGACGATACCGGCCGTTGTGTATACATGCCGTCGCAGGACACCATCAATCCGTCGGCCTGCGTGGTGTCCTATCCGCTGATCGAAAAGCACCGTTTCATCTGGTTGTGGATGGGCGATCCGGCGTTGGCGGACCCCGCCAAGGTGCCGGACCTGCATTGGAACGACGATCCGGCCTGGGCCGCCGATGGCAAGGTGATTCACGTTAAATGCGACTACCGGCTGGTGATCGACAACCTGATGGACCTGACGCACGAGACCTATGTGCACGGCTCGTCCATCGGCAATCGCGCGGTGGCCGAGGCGCCGTTCACCGCCACCCATTCGGACAAGACCGCGACCATTACCCGCTGGATGAAGGATATCGACGCGCCACCCTTCTGGCGCGGGCAATTGGGCAAGCCGGGCAATGTCGATCGCTGGCAGATCATCAATTTCGAGGCGCCGGCCACCATCGCCATCGATGTGGGCGTGGCCCCCGCGGGGACCGGCGCACCCGAGGGCGACCGCAGCCAGGGCGTCAACGGCTTCGTGCTCAACACGATCACGCCCGAGACCGACAAGACCTGCCACTATTTCTGGGCTTTCGCCCGCAACTACAAGACTTCCGAACAGCGCCGCACCCATGAGCTGCGCGAAGGTGTGGCGGGGATTTTTCGCGAGGACGAGCGGATTCTGGAAGCCCAGCAGATTGCCATCGACAACAATCCGGACCACGTCATCTATAATCTCAATATCGACGCCGGCTCGATGTGGGCGCGCAAGCTGATCGACGCGATGGTCGCGGACGAGCAGCAGCATCGTGTCGCGGCGGAATAGGTCATGGCCGCTTCTCTCCAGACCCGGCAGCAGCCGCAATCGCTCAAGGCACTGATGGGCGTGCGCGACCTGATCCTGGGTGGGCATGCCCGGCCGGGGGAGCGCCTCTCCGAAGTCTCTATCGCCGAACGGCTGGGGATTTCCCGCACGCCGATCCGCGCCGCACTGGCGCGGCTCGAGCAGGAGGGGCTGCTCGAGCTCATTCCTTCGGGCGGCTTTGCGGTGCGAGGCTTCACCCGCGAGGAAGTCATAGACGCTATCGAACTGCGTGGGGTGCTCGAAGGCACGGCGGCGCGACTGGCGGCGGAACGCGGCGCGCAACCGGCCAGGATGAAGAGTATCAAGGAACTGGTGCGTGCGCTCGATGACACCGTGCGCGACCGACCCGAGGACATGGAATTCGAGCGCTATGTCGAGCTCAATGCTGCTTTTCACGAAGCGCTGGCCGGCCTGTCCGGCAGTGAGACCATAAGGCGCGAAATCGGGCGGGTGACGCGCCTGCCCTTCGCTTCGCCCAGCGCCTTTCTCGACAAGCAGGCCGATGTGCCCGCTTTCCGGCAGTCACTGCTGGTGGGGCAGGCGCAGCACAAGGCCATCGTCAATGCGATTGAGCTGCGCGAGGGCGGACGAGCGGAGGCATTGGCGCGCGAGCATGCGCGGCTGGCCCGGCAGAACCTCGAATATGTCATCGCGGCGGACCGAAGCCTGTGGCGCCGCGTACCGGCGCTGGCGCTGGTCGGCGACTAGGAGGAACGTCATGCGCAACAGGCAGGAATGGCGCTGGGGCGTTGTAACCCGCGCGGAATCGATTGCGGACGATGTCAGGCTGCTCGAGTTTGCCGTCCAGGGCGCATTGCCGCGCTTCGATCCGGGTTCGCACAGCAATTTCAAGGTCAGCCTGGGCGAGGGGCAAGCCATCCGCACCTATAGTTGCCTGCCGGCGCCAACGGGCCATATCAGCGTCGCCGTCAAGCATCATGACCATAGCCGTGGCGGCTCGCGCTTCATGTGGAGCCTCGGCACCGGCGACGGGATCGAACTCAGCGTCCCGGAAAACCGCTTCGAGCTGGCCTGGCGCGCGCCTTACTATCTGCTGATCGCCGGCGGCATTGGCATTACCCCCATCTATGGCATGGCGCTGGCGCTGCAGCGCCGCGGCACTCCATTCCGGCTGGTCTATGGCGGCCGTAGCCGCTCGGTGATGGCTTTTGCCGATACACTCGAGGCGGCATTGGGGAATTCGGTGGCCGTCCATGCAGGCGATACCGGCGGACGTATCGATGTCGCCGCCGAGATCGCGGCTCTTCCGGCTGACGGGGAACTCTATGTTTGCGGGCCCATCGACATGCTCAATGCGGTCAAGGCTGCCTGGGCCGAAGCCGGGCGTCCGCTCGGTCGGCTGCGCTACGAAGTCTTCGGGGATAGCGGGCTCTTTGCCGAGGGACCCTTCAGCGTCGAGGTGCAGGGGCTCGGCCGTTCCGTGGCCGTCCGTCCGGACCAGACCCTGCTGGAGGCTTTGCTCGGGGCAGGGGTAGACATGATCTACGATTGCCAGCGCGGCGAATGCGGGCTCTGCGCCGTCGATATCATCGAGCATGAAGGCCCGATCGACCACCGCGATGTGTTCTTCAGTGCCGAACAAAAGCACGAGGGCGCCCGGATGTGCGCCTGCGTCTCGCGCTTTGCCAGCGGCAAGGCAATTATCGACGTTGGTTATCGCGCCTGATCGTGGACGGGTATGAGAGTGGGCGCCGGCTTTCGCCATTGCGCCAGCGCGTGCCGCGCGTTGTCCAGTGCGAGAACGGCCCGGCCGCGCAGCGAGCCCGCCGCCGTCAGGGTCCCCAACGTTACTGCGTCGGTGCCGAAGCGCTGCTTGAAGGCTTCGGCACCGCAGAGGAAGTCGACCGTGTGCAGGCCACGGTCGAACGCCCACATGATGTAGTCGCTCATCAGCAACGTGCCGGGCGAGGCGCGCTCGAAGGCCGGGTCATAGCTGGTGACGAAGGCCATCAGGGTGCCGTGCTGCTCGAAATTGATCGAGATGGCGACAATCAACCCGTCTATTTCCAGAACGAAGATGCGCAGCACGCCGGCGCGCGCCATGGCGTCCACCAGCGCAGATAAGGCGACCTCGCCTTCCTCGAACAGGGCGGAGGTGTGGCCGCGCGCATCCAGCCACTTGCGCTTCAGCGCCGAAAGGCGGGCCAGTACCGGGCCGAGCGGTTCGTCCGCCGCCAGGAGGCGAAACTGCGGCACGCCGAACTCGGCCATGGCGCTTTGTCCGCGGCGGTAGTTCTGGCGGGCTTTCTTGGACTGGCTATCGAACCAGGCGGCGCCCGTGGTCCAGGTGCCGGTCACCCGGTGGCTGACTTCGCTGCGATGGTTCGGCATCAGGGTTGGCCGAGCCCGTCCTGCCGCCAGGCCGCGAACGCGCGCGTCGGGTCGCAAGCGGTTAAGCAGGGCAATGTCGAAGCCGCCACGCGCTGTCAGTTCTACCCATAGGCGCTTCAGGGTCGCCTGTGGGCAGTTGCGCGCGGCGATGATGTCTTCGTAGTCGCTGTAGCTGTTGGCGGCCCACTCCAGAAAGCGCAGGCCGCGCCGCTTGTGCACGCAAAGCGGCATGACGGCGTCAAGGCGGTCGCCGTTCCAGACCAGGCCAATGCGCAATTGCCTGCTGTCACGATCAGGCGCCGTCTGCCACCAGGCCGAGATCCAGCCATGGCTCTGGAATACGAGGCCGTCCGTGCGGGTCCACAACTCATCCCAGGCCGGGCCGATATCGGCGAGGCGCACGGCGTCGGTGACGATTTCCAGCCGGTCGGCGCGAATGGTCGCGTCAGGCGCATGTATGTTCACGGTTGGCCGCCTTCGACTGCTTTGCCCTTCCGCCAGCGCCGGAACCCCTGGGCGATCACGTGGCCCATTTTCTTGAGCGGCAGGATGTAGAGGCCGAACAGCGACTGGTATTCGTGGGCATCGCGATCCATCAGCCCAAACTTGAAGTCTTCGTCCGGGCTGGGGACGGCGAGGGTGCCGAACATGCGGTCCCAGAACGAGAACAGCAGCCCGAAATTCTTGTCATAGTGCCGTGGATCGAGGCTGTGGTGCAGCTGGTGCCAATGGGGACAGAGCACCACGTTGTTGAGCGGGCCGAACGAGATCTTGAGGTGGGTGTGACGGACAAAGTCCATCATCAGGATGTTGCGGATGACATAGACATTGATGCCGAAGACCGTCACCTCGACGGGATCGAGCGCCACCAGCGTCCAGATGCCAAAGGCAATGCCGGGGATGACGCCGTCCCAGATGCGGTTGAGCAGATCGTCCAGCGGATGCACCCGATCCTTGGTGATGCCAACCATGACCTCGGCCGAATGATGCACCTTGTGCAGTTCCCACAGCACCGGAAAGTGGTGCTGGGCGGCGTGGTAGAGATAGTATGAGATGTCGTATGCCAGCAGCATGGTGATGGTGAAGATGATCACCACGACCGGCCCGGCGGGTCCGCCCAGGAGCGGGGCGTGAATGTTGAACAGCGCGCCCAGGCCCTGATTGGTGGCAAAGGCCACGGCTGACACGAAGATCACGCCGGATGGGATGAGCAGGAACGGCATGATCAGCCGCTTGGTGATCCAGAACAGCGCGTCGGCGCGGGCCGATGGATGCAGGATCACTTCCTTGGGCAGCGCAAACTCGAAGAAATCGACGAAGGACTTCTTCTCCACCGTCCGCCAATAGGCGATCAATGCGCTGACCAGCGCAGTCAGCAGCAGCAGACCGGCCGTTGACAGGTTTTCGAAGGTCAGTTTGTCCATGACCTTGTCGACGAATTCAGCGATCATTGCATCTGCTCCCTGGTGGCATTGGAAGAGTGGGCAAGCGGCATCGAAGGGCCATCCGCGGTGCGATCAAAATGCCAGATCGGAGGGGCCAAGACCCCTTAATTGCTAAAGCTTAGTTAAGGACCGTCAGGAGCGAGCGGACGCCTGCCGCGTCGACCCTGCCTTGCCAGGCAATTCGGGGCGCTGGGACTTTGGTGCCGAAGTGCGGCGATACCCATCCGCCTGCCCCCGTGACCTCCCCGCCGGACGCGATTGTCACCCTATCGTCGGGCAGTTCGATGCGGAGCAGCGGCACGCCATTGCGGCTTGCGGTCACCACGTTGCCATCGCACATCGCGTCCAGCCCGATGGCCAGCTGGAAGACGATCTCGGCATTCTGGGCGGTGCCGAGCAGGCTGTCATGGATGAGGATGGACGGACCGTCCTGCCGAACCTGCCGCCGATGGCGTGCGCCGAAGCGGCGCTCGTAGCCGTCATGCTCGCCGGTTAGGCTCCAGCCCGCCGTTGCTTGGCCCTCTTCAACGAGGCGGGCGTTTGCCTTGTGCGACCAGTTGAAGGCGCCCGACATGGTGCTCTGGCTCTGTCCCTCCAGGTTGAGGGTGTTGTGAGCGGGGGTGGATCGGAACCAAGTCCGCCAGGCGCCGCCCGATCCATAAAGATAGGTGCCGGGATCGACCAGCACTGGCTGCCCATCGATATCGAGCGTGATCGAAAGCGCGTCGGCGTGCCCATGGGCCGCGATAGACAGGTAGCCCAGTGGACCATGGTCGAAGCGTAGCGCGACGTTGTGGCTGCCGATCTCTCCCCGCCAGACCGACAGGCCGCCTGGCGCAAAGCAACGAAGGCCGACGGGCGGCGGCAGGGCAGCGGGCGGGATGCCGAACACCAGGCTGCGGAAGTCATCGGCAGGTTCTACCCGGCTTGGCGTTCCCAGAAAACCGGCAATCGCCGACGCGACCGACAATGGATAGTCCTGCTCGCGGGCCAGGGTGACGACCCTGCCTTCGTCATTGTCGCCGAATCCGGCATTTTGCCCGAGCCAGGCGATGAAACTGGCGAACTCGGCCAGCCGCGCAGTTGCCGGCTGCGGCAAGGGCGTACCCGTCTCGCGTGCGGCCAGGGCCGACAGCAGGACCAGTTCGGCGGTGAACGCGGCATAGGTGGGTGTCTGCTCGGCACCGCTGCCATCGGGCAGGATTTGCTTGTCCAGTTCGGCAAGCACTTGCCGCCACGACCGGTCGGCGTTGTGCCCGAGGGCTCGCCCGATCAAATACTCCCCTGCCAGCTCGGCGACGAGGTGATTGTTGGCCGACGAAAAGCGCGAGGGAAAGCGCGGCAGCCAGAAGGCGCTGGCCGAAAGGATCTGTCCGGCCTGGGCTCGCGAGGTCTCGGAGAGCCGATCACCCACCATATCCAGGACCAGTATGACGCTGATGGCGCGCAGTGCCACCTCGATGCCCGATGCCCAGCTGACACCCCCAAAAGGTGGGTTGGCCTCGTGCCAGCTGCCGAGGGCCGCCTCGATCGCGCCCAAGCTGGCCTGATCACCCTCAAGCAGGTGATGGGCAGCCAATGCGGGCAGGAACTGCAGTCGATTGATTTCCCAGACGTATTTGATGTCGCCGCGGGAGCCGTCATGGCGGAAGTCGATGTCGAAGGCATAAGTTTTGTGGTTGGGCCATAGGGCCTGCGTGACCGGATCAAGGCGCCATAGGTCGGGTGGAAACAGCGAGCCGGCGCCGCGCGACGGCCATTGGCATCCCAGCGCCGCGTAGCGCCCCGCCAGCAGGTCCGCTTTTGCAGTGACTATGGCCTGGCGCTGGGCTGGCGTCGCGGCAAGCACTCGCTTCGCCAGACCGGGAAATACCGGATGCAGATTCACGTTGGCGTCGGCAGACCAGCCCTGATGGCGGCGTCTGGAGACGAGCTTTCGCCCTTTCTCAGCCAGCCGATGGACGATCTCGGCGGGTTCCATGTTGCGCAGGCGGTTGACGTACCAGGATAGCTTCATCGAAAGCCCAGTTCTTTCAATCCTCATACACTACAAGGGGAGAATGCTGCGCCTGCTGCGCTGTGTTTTCGGCGCTGTGGGTTAACATCGCCAAAGTCTTTTCGGAGTGCCGCCATGAAGCGTCTTGTCTCGGTCTTCGTCGCTTGCCTTGCTTTGATGAGCGCGGCCGCTGCGGCGCCGATCGAACTGAAGCGCGGCGTAGGGGTGCATGAGTGGTTGAACTGGGCACCGCTCGATGCCGACGGGACCTATCGTTGGCCTCCCTACCGCGACCAAAACGAATGGCTATCGGGAGCCCGGCCACTCAGTGACTGGCCGGGGGGCGGCCAGTTCGAGCGCATTCAAGCCATGGGTTTCGATTTCATCCGCCTCAGCGTGGATCCCGGTCCCCTGCTGGCAAGCGAGGGACCCCAGCGTAAGGAGGCGTTGGGCGTGCTCGAGGCAGCGGTTCGCACGGTGACGTCAGCCGGGCTCAAGGTGGTCTTCAACCTGCACGGCGTCAGCCAGGTGCCGCGATATGGCATGGATATGATCTATGACGGCGCCGACAGCGCCGGGGTGGTGGCCTACCGGGAAATGGTGGTCGACGTAGCAAACATGCTCGTTGCGGTCGGCATAGAGGATGTGGCGATCGAGCCCTTCAATGAGCCTGCCTACTATCCATGCGATGCCAGCGGAACCGAAGACTGGCAGACCATCATGGCCGATACCGTCGCCGATATAAGGGCGGTTAGTGCGGCGCTGACAGTGGTTGCCACCGGCGCATGCGGCGGCAGCATTACCGGGCTCACCGACCTCGACCCATCGTTTGATGATCCTAACCTGCTCTATAGCTTCCACATGTATGAGCCGCACAGCTTCACCCATCAGCGACACGACGACCCGGAAAGCTTCGCCTCCGGCCTGCCGTGGCCGGCTTCGGAGGGGAGCCCGGAACTGGCCATCGCGGGCCTGCGTGCCCATATGGACGCGGCCGGGATCGACATGGGTCGTCAGGCCCGCAGCATCATCGAACTGCAAGGCGTGGTGGCGCAGTATTTCGCGGAGAATTGGGGGCAGCCGCAACTCGAAGCCCGCATCGGCGAGGCCGTTGCCTGGGCGAAAAGCCACGACATTGAGCCGACGCGTCTGTTCATGGGAGAGTTCGGCGCCATACTGATGACGTCCGACGGCCGCATGGGCGCATTCAACCAGGACCGGTTGCGCTATCTGGCTGCGGTGCGCCAGGAGGCCGAAAAACATGGCTTCCCCTGGTCGATCTGGGAATATTCGAACCCCTATGGCATGTCGGTCATCGTACCCAC
>JAKFDU010000053.1:0-1740 GCA_036675975.1 Devosia sp.
TGAAGAAAGGTCTGGCACTGACCCCGGTTAAATTCGGCATCAGCTTCACCGCCACCTTCCTCAACCAGGCCGGCGCGCTGATCCACATCTACACCGACGGCAGCATCCACCTCAACCACGGCGGCACCGAGATGGGCCAGGGCCTCAACACCAAGGTCGCCCAGGTGGTCGCCGAGGTGTTCCAGGTGGATATCTCGCGCATCCAGATCACCGCGACCAACACCGACAAGGTGCCGAACACCTCGCCGACCGCCGCATCAAGCGGTGCCGACCTGAACGGCAAGGCCGCGCAGAACGCCGCGGAAATCATCAAGCAGCGCCTGGTCGACTTCCTGGTGCGCGAGTACAAGGTGACCGCGGAGGACGTCGAGTTCCGCAACGGCCAGGTGCGCGTGCGCGGGTTGTTCCTGTCCTTCGAGGAGCTGATCCAGAAGGCCTATTTCGCCCAGGTGTCGCTGTCGTCCACCGGCTTCTACCGCACGCCGAAGATCTACTACGATCGCGACAAGGCCGCCGGCCGGCCCTTCTACTACTTCGCCTACGGCGCCGCCTGCGCCGAGGTGATAGTCGATACCCTGACCGGCGAGTACAAGATGCTGCGCACCGACATCCTCCACGACGTCGGCGCCTCGCTGAACCCGGCCATCGACATCGGCCAGGTGGAAGGGGCCTTCGTCCAGGGCATGGGCTGGCTGACCATGGAAGAGCTGGTGTGGAACGCCAAGGGCAAGCTGATGACCAACGGTCCGGCCAGCTACAAGATCCCGGCGATCGCGGATATGCCGCTGGACCTGCGGGTCAAGCTGGTGGAGAACCGCAAGAACCCGGAAGACACGGTGTTCCACTCCAAGGCCGTGGGCGAGCCGCCGTTCATGCTCGGCATCGCCGTGTGGTGTGCGATCAAGGACGCGGTGGCCAGCCTCGCCGACTACCGGGTGCAACCGGCGATTGACGCCCCGGCCACCCCCGAGCGCGTGCTCTGGGGCGTGGAGCAGATGAAGAAATTGCAGCAGACCGTTCAGGCCCCTGCCGCCGAGGTCGAACCGGCCTGAACGTAGGTGGAAAACCGCGAAGCGTTTTCCACCGCCATGGTGGATGGATAAAGCGTCATCCACCCTACATTGAGGTCGAACCGACCTAGAACCGTAGGAGCGGGCCATGCCCGCGAACCCGCATCGCGGGCATGGCCCGCTCCTACAAAAGCACAACGGTGCACAACAATGACAACGCACTCCGAACACATACTGGATACATCGGCGCCGCAGCTCGCCCCCGCTCGTCCGCCCAAGGACGACTGGCGCCTGTCGCGCCCGGCCAAACCTTTGCATACCTGGAGGCTGAGCAAATGAGCTGGATCAGCGCCCTCGCCGACCTGCAGCAGCAAGGCCAGCCTTGCGTGCTGGTGACCATCATCGAAGAGCGCGGCTCGACCCCACGCAATGCCGGTTCGAAGATGGTGGTCACCGCCGAGCGCATCTTCGAAACCATCGGCGGCGGTCACCTGGAATACAAGGCGATGGAACTGGCCCGCGAGATGCTTGAACAACGCAGCCAAGACACCCGCTTGGAGCGTTTCAACCTGGGCGCCAGCCTCGGCCAGTGCTGCGGCGGCGTCACCGTGCTGCTGTTCGAGCCGATGGGCCAGCCGCAGGCGCAGATCGCCGTGTTCGGCGCCGGCCACGTCGGCCGCGCCCTGGTGCCGCTGCTCGCCAGCCTGCCGTGCAAGGTGCGCTGGATCGA
>JAKFDU010000054.1:0-2741 GCA_036675975.1 Devosia sp.
CGCCAAGCTGTCGAACTGGCTCGAGCGCCTGGGCTTCGCCCGCGCCGGCCAGCATCGCTCGAAGGACGTCAGCCTGCTGCGCCAGGGCGACATCAATATCGTGCTCAACGCCGAGCCTTACTCCTTCGCCCACAACTTCTTCGAGGCCCATGGCCCCTCGCTATGCGCTACCGCCCTGCGGGTCAAGGATGGCGCAGGCGCGTTGCAACGCGCCTGCGATTACCGTGGCCAGCCCTACCGCGGCCTGGTCGGTCCCAACGAACGGGAGATCCCGGCAGTTCGCGCGCCGGATGGCAGCCTGATCTACCTGGTCGAGCGGGCCGGCGCCGGCCAGACCATCTACGACAACGACTTCCGCCTCGACCCGGGCGCGGACGAGACGGGTGGTTTGCAGCGCATCGACCACATGGCCCTGGCCTTGCCCGCCGATGGCCTGGACAGCTGGGTGCTGTTCTACAAAAGCGTGCTGGACTTCGAGGCCGACGACGAGGTGGTGCTGCCCGACCCCTACGGCCTGGTGAAGAGCCGTGCCCTGCGCAGCCGCTGCAGTTCGGTGCGCCTGCCGTTGAACATCTCGGAAAACCGCAACACCGCCATCGCCCACGCGCTGTCCAGTTACCGCGGCTCGGGCGTGCATCATATCGCCTTCTCCTGCGCGGACATCTTTCGCGAGGTGGCGCGGGCCAAGGAGGCGGGCGTACCACTGCTGGATATCCCGCTCAACTACTATGACGACCTGGCCGCGCGTTTCGACTTCGACGATGAGTTCCTCAGCGAACTGGCCTACTACAACGTGCTGTACGACCGTGATGCCCAGGGCGGCGAATTCTTCCACGTGTATACCGAGGCCTTCGAGGAGCGCTTCTTCTTCGAAATCATCCAGCGCAAGAATGGTTACCTCGGTTACGGTGCGGCCAACGTGGCGGTACGCCTGGCGGCCATGGCCAAGGCGCGCAGCGGGGCGAGCAGGCGTAGCCAGTTCTAGGCCAGGGTCTGCAACGGGATGGCCGCTACTTCTTCCTTCAGTCGGGTGCGCGGACGATAATCTGCGCATTCCAATAATGCCTGTGAGCCAATATGAGCAATTCTGCCGCATCCCTCGTCGAGGAGATGGTCGAGGCGCCGCGCAAGGGGCGTAAGAACAATCCGGAAAAGACCCGCGAAAGCATTCTCCAGGCGGCCATTGCCGAATTCGTCCAGTTCGGACTGTCCGGCGCCCGGGTGGATGCCATCGCCGAGCGCACGCAAACCTCCAAGCGCATGATCTACTACTACTTCGCGAGCAAGGACCTGCTCTATCAGGCCGTGCTGGAGAAGCTCTACGGCGATATCCGCAACACCGAAAACGAACTGCACCTCGATGAACTGCAACCGATCGATGCCATCAATCGCCTGGTCGAGTTCACCTTCGACCACCACGACCGCAACGTGGACTTCGTACGCATCGTCAGCATCGAGAACATCCATTATGGCCAGCACGTCATGCAGTCCGAGCTGATCCCGACGTTGAACAACTCGGTGCTGCAGGCCATCGGCGATATCCTGGTGCGCGGCGAGGCGCAGGGTGTTTTCCGCAGTGGTCTCGACCCATTGGATATCCACATGCTGATCAGCTCGTTCTGCTTCTATCGGGTCTCGAACCGCCATACCTTCGGCACCCTCTTCCAGATCGACCTATCGGCCGACCGGGTCAAGCGGCGGCACAAGCAGGTGATCTGCGAGTCGGTGCTGCGTTATATGCAGGCGTAACGGGGCGGGGGCGGCGGTGCATCGCGCCGCAGTAGCCAGTGAACAGGAAAAGGGCCGATGGGCCCTTTTCATTATGCGGCGGAGTCAAAAGCTGGCGAAGTGTTCGAGCATGCGCTGGGCATCTGGCGCCACGTTGCTGAACAGCTCGAAGGCCTTGACTGCCTGGAACACCGCCATGGTGCCGCCGTCCAGGGTTTGACAACCCAGCTCCCGGGCATCGCGCAACAACTCGGTCTGCAGTGGGAAGTAGACGATTTCCGCCACCCACAGGCTTTGCCGCAGCAGGGCCTTGGGCACCGGGGTGCCCGGCAACTTGGCCATGCCCATCGGTGTGGTGTTGACCAGGCCGTCGGCGACTGTCATGGCCGCCGGCAGGTCCTCGCCCACCAGGGCACAGGTAGCGCCGAAATGGCTGTTCAGGTTATCCGCGAGGGCCTGGGCGCGGTCGCGTTCGACATCGAAGATGGTCAGTTGCTGCACGCCCTCGCTCAGCAGGGCGTGGGCTACGGCTGCGCCGGCACCGCCGGCGCCCATCTGCACCACCGACTCGCGGCGGACATTTGGCAGACCGCGGCGAAAACCCTCGGCGAAGCCCAGGCAATCGGTGTTATGGCCCACACGCTTGCCGTCCTTCAGCACCACGGTGTTCACTGCGCCGATGCCGCGGGCTTCATCGGATAGTTCGTCGAGCAGCGGCAGGATCATCTGTTTGCACGGAAAGGTAATGTTCAGGCCGGTAAAGCCCATGCGTTCGGCGGCGATGAGCAGTTCGGGCAGGGCGCTGCTGTCCAGTTTGAGCTGGTCCAGGTCGATCAGGCGGTACAGGTAGCGCATGCCCTGGGCGTCCCCCTCGCGCTCGTGCAAGGCTGGTGTGCGCGAACCTTGGATGCCGGCGCCGATCAGACCGGCGAGGATGCTTGGTTTGAGCTGTGACATGGATGCATTCACCCTTTGAGGCTGTGGCTGATGTATTGCAGCGCCAGGCGGTAGCC
>JAKFDU010000055.1:0-29080 GCA_036675975.1 Devosia sp.
CTTTGGTGGGCGAGCACGGATTCGAACCGTGGACCCGACGATTAAGAGTCGTCTGCTCTACCAGCTGAGCTACTCGCCCCTTGCCGGAGCTTCCAAAGTGGCGCCTCTCTATCAAAGGGATTCTGCACTGTCCAGCGCCTAGGTCCACTTTCCTCACATGACGGGTTTGCTACAGTGTCGCAGCCGTAGCCGGCGCTAACAACAAGGCGAGCATGACGATTCCCAATTTCCTGACCATCTCCCTTGCCTGGCTGGATGCCAATGCACTTACCCTGCTCGCGGCGACCGCCATTTTGATCACCGGTTGGTACCTGGCGCGGCTGGCGGCCAGCGCCATCAGGCGGCTGTTGCCGCTGGCCTATGGCATTGATCGGAACTTCGCGCCTTTGCTCTCGCAAGTGGCCCGCTACGGCATCATCATCCTGGCGGCGGTGACCGCCCTGAACCTGCTGGGCGTCTCCAATGCCTCGATCCTGACCGTGCTTGGCGCGGCCGGCCTGGCGGTCGCCCTGGCGTTGCAGGGCACACTGTCCAATATCGCGGCCGGCATCATGCTGATCTGGCTGCGGCCGATCGCCATCGGCGAATTCATTCAGGGCGATGGAGTCGCCGGCGTGGTGGTTGAAATCGGGCTGTTCGGCACCCGCCTGCGCTCATCGAGCGGGCTCTATATCTTCACGCCTAACCAGAAGCTCTGGGCTTCCGCGATCACCAATCACAGCCGCGAGCCGCGCCGGCGCATCGACGTCAATGTCAGCGTGCCCGACAGCATCGACATCGCCAAGTCCCGCAAGATCCTGCTGCGCATTGCCGGCAGCGACAAGCGCGTACTGGCCGATCCGGCGCCCACCATGCATGTGGACAGTTTCTCCGGCGCTGCGGTCAACATGCAACTGCGCGCCTGGGTTGCGACCCCGGACTATCTCGAAACGCTCTACAGCCTTACCGAAGAGGCCAAAATCGCGCTCAATCGTGAACTCACGGGCAGCAGCGCCGACAAATCCGGCATTACCGTCACCCCCGACCCGGCCAATCCCAGCCCGGAAACTCAAGCGGGAGGCTGACCGCCGAGAGAGGGCCGACGCCGGCGGCTTCCTGCCGCCAGCATCGGAACAACGTCAGTCGAAGCCGACACGGCTCTCGCGGAAGGCTGCAAAATCCAGGACATTGGTGGCTTTCGATCGCGGCTCCTGCCGCGTTTCGTCCATCAGGCTGATGGTCCGCTCGATGATATACCGCAGTTGGCGCGAGCGGCTGTCCACGCCTTGCAGGATCGTCGCAGCCCGCTGCAGGTGGTCCCGGGCGAGAACATAGGTAGGCGGCATGGGCGAAGCTCCTTGAAAAGAATCATCTGGGGAGCGCCAGGGAGTGACGCGAGCCAGAGGGTGCGCGCGCATGCCTTCCGCGATCTTGCCAGCTTGCACGGCTTTTGATTCAAAAGCGGCCGATTGCGCGACTAACCGGAAAGCCCCGGTTTCCGCGGCGGAGCGGCCGGACGGCCTGTGCAAAACGCGGCTGGAACTCCGTTGAGACTGCGGTGTCTCGGTCTGGTTGTTGTTTTGCACTATGCCGATTGGGGCGAGCAGCGTCGGCAAAGGCTCGACTGCATCACCACTGGCAGGCGGACCTGAGACGACATTAGGATGGCGGCCTGCCGAACAGCGAGTCGTGAGCCCGTGTCCCGTCCAGCCCTATCGCCCATCGCCGCCACCCTCGACGAAGCCGTGCCCTTCGTCGGTCCCGAGGCCATCATGCGCCGCAGCGGCGTACCATTGCGGGCGCGTATCGGCGCCAATGAAAGCCCATTCGGTCCCGCTCCATCCGTTCTGGCCGCCATGCGCGCGGCCGCGGCGGAGAGCTGGCACTATGGTGACCCCGAAAATCACGACCTGCGCGCCGCCATCGCCAATCATCTCGGCGTCGATTTTGCCAATGTGATGCCCGGCGAAGGGGTCGACGCCATCCTGGGCATGGCCGTGCGCCTCTATGCGGCCCCCGGCAGCACCGTGGTGACCTCGCTGGGCGGCTACCCGACCTTCAACTACCACATATCAGGCTACGGCGCGCATATGCACACCGTCCCCTATATCGGAGATCGCGAGGACGTCGACGCCCTGGCGCGCGCCGCCCGCGAGACCAACGCGGCCATGGTCTATCTCGCTAATCCCGACAATCCGATGGGCAGCTGGTGGGACGCCGCCTCGGTGGAGCGGTTCATCGCCGCCGTGCCGGAAACCACGATGATCATCCTCGACGAGGCCTATGGCGAGTTCGCGCCGCCGGGCACCCTGCCCGCGCTGGATATGACCAGGCCTAACCTTCTGCGCATGCGCACCTTTTCCAAGGCCTATAGCCTGGCCGGCGCCCGCGTCGGCTACGTCTTCGGCGAAGCCAGCAGCATTTCGGCCTTCAACCGCATCCGCAACCATTTCGGCATCAGCAATGTGGCGCAGGCAGCCGGGATCGCGGCACTCGCCGACAACGCCTACCTGCAGCAATCGCTCGTCGCCGTGCGGCAATCGCTCGAGGACACCGCAGCGATTGCGCGTCGCCACGGGTTGATACCGCTGCCGACCGCCACCAATTTCGTGGCCATCGATTGCGGCCGAGACGGGCCGCATGCGCAGGCAATTCTCGACGGACTAGCCCGCCGGGGCGTGTTCGTGCGCAAGCCCGCCGTAACAGGTCTCAACCGCTGCATCCGCATCAGCGCCGGCACCGAGGCCGACCGGGCTCTGCTCGATCAGTCCCTGGGCGAGGTTTTGGCGGAGTTGGCCTGACCTGCCCTGCCGCGTGCGGCGAATTTCATGGAGCGCCGCTGTGGACCAGCAGATTGTACGTATCGCCCAGATCGAGATCGACCCGGGCCAGTTGCAGAGCTATCTCGATTTTCTCAAGGAGGAGATCGAGACATCCGTCTGGATCGAGCCTGGCGTGATCATGTTGCATGCCACGTCGCGCAAGGACGCACCGCACCTGGTGCAGCTGCTCGAGGTCTATGCGTCGCGCGCTGCCTACGAGGCCCACATCGCCTCGCCGCACTTCCTTAAATACAAGTCGGGAACGATGGCGATGGTGCGCTCGCTGGAACTGATCGAAGTCGACCCGATCCTGTTGGCCGCCAAGCCAGCCTAAAGATCTTTGCGCATCTGTACGCAGGTGCTCGCGATGCCGACCAGCTCACTGGCATCCCAGACGTGTTCGCGCCAACCGGTGGCCTTGTAAAAGCCGACGGCGGTGTCAGCGGCATTGACGAGCAGCTTCGTGGCGCCGAAAGCGCGGGCCCGTTCCTCGACCATTTGTCCAAGAACACGGCCATGCCCCCTGCCTTGCTCGTTGGCGGTAATGGCAACCAGCCGGAATACGGCGGTACCATCGTCACGGATGTCGAGGCGGGTCGTACCCAGGGGTTTGCCGTCGAGCTTGAGCAGATAGGGATGCATGTTCGGCAGGCGCCCGCCCGGATAGTTGGGATCGTAGATGCCGTGGCGGCCCTTGGCCTCGAATAGTTCCTGGCGCCGGATGGCGTGATACGCCATCCAATCGGCGGGATCGGCCACTTCGATCAGCTCATAGCCCATACATTCCTCCCTGCCCCGGCCACCATGGGCCGGGGCACGGGGAATTGCGATGTCTAGCCAGCCATCGCGCCTTGTGCCGAAGCACCGCGCTCGATCAGCAGGCGATTATAGGCATTGAGGTAGGCGCGGGCCGAGGCCACCAGCGTATCCGGCTCCGCGGCATTGCCAGAGACGATGCGGCCATTCATTTCGAGGCGCACATGGGCGCTGGCCTGGGCGTCGGTGCCGCCGGTCACGCCATCCACCGCGTAGAGCACCAGATGGGGCTGTTGGCCCACGCCCTGCTTGATGGCGTTGAAGATCGCGTCGACCGAACCGGTACCTTCATAGGTCACCGAGGACTCCTCACCATCGATGGAGAGGGTCATGGTGCATTTGTGAATGCCGCCGGTCTTGGACACCACTTCCATGTCCACCAGCTTGATGCGATCGCCCACCGAGCCGACCTCGTCATCGACCAGGGCAATGATGTCGGCGTCGTAGACGTGCTTCTTGCGGTCAGCGAGGTCCTTGAAGCGCACGAAGGCTTCCTGGAAGGCGTTGTCGCCCAGCTCGTAGCCCAGCTCGCGCAGCTTGTCCTTGAAGGCGGCCCGGCCCGAATGTTTGCCCATGACCAGGGTCGTTGCCTTGATACCGACGCTGGCGGGGGTCATGATTTCATAGGTTTCGGCATTCTTGAGCATGCCGTCCTGATGGATGCCGCTCTCATGGGCGAAAGCATTCTTGCCTACGATGGCCTTGTTGTACTGCACCGGGAAATTGGCAGCGGCCGAGACCACCTTGCTGGCGCGGGCCAGATGGGTGGTTTCGATTTCGGTGTGATAGGGCATGGCATCGCCGCGGGTGCGCAGCGCCATGACGATCTCTTCGAGCGCGGCATTGCCGGCTCGCTCGCCCAGGCCATTGATGGTGCATTCCACCTGGCGCGCGCCGCCGCGGACGGCCGCCAGCGAATTGGCTACAGCGAGGCCCAGGTCGTCGTGGCAATGGGCCGAGAAGATCGCCTTGTCGGCGCCCGGCACCATGGTGATGATGTCGCGGAACATCTTCTCGTGCTCGTCCGGCACGGCATAGCCGACCGTATCGGGCAGGTTGATCGTCGTGGCGCCGGCCTTGATGGCGGTCTCGACGCAGCGCTTGAGAAACTCCAGCGGCGTGCGGGTCGCGTCCATTGCCGACCATTCGACATCGTCGATCAGGTTGCGGGCCTGGGCCACGGTGCGGGCGATGATGTCGATGACCTCGTCCTCGGTCTTTTTCATCTGGTGGGCCAGATGGATTGGCGAGGTGGAGACGAAGGTGTGAATACGGCCGCGGCGGGCATGGCGTACGGCTTCGCCTGCCCGATCAATATCGGCTGATATGGCGCGGGCCAGGCCGGCGACGGTTGAGCGCTTGACCTGCTTGGCCACGGCCACCACGGCTTCGAAGTCGCCATTGGAGGCAATGGGGAAACCGGCTTCGATGATGTCGACGCCCATATCGTCGAGCGTTTCGGCGACCTGGAGCTTTTCTTCCAACGTCATGGTGGCGCCGGGCGATTGCTCGCCGTCGCGCAGAGTGGTGTCGAAGATGAAAACGCGGTCTTTATTGGTGTCTGATGCGGCGGACATGTCTCGTGTTCCTATCGGGCGGCCGAGAGTCAAAGCTCTGCAGGCCGGACATTTGCTGTTCGGCTTATGGCACTATCCCCTGACGACCCGCTCGTTCGAGCTGCCGGTGATCAGGGGCTGATAAGAAGGAGAAGGAGCGCAGCGGGCAGCAGCAGCATCGCGGCCGCAATCGTCAGCCGGGCCTGAAGGGCCTGACGCTGGCTGATAGCAATGGCTCTGGCGCGATTGCGCTGCATGGCTGTGGTCTCGATTTGTCTTAAGAATGCGCGAATCCAGCGCGCTGCGCAAGCCCGACAGGCCGTCGAGGTTGATTTTTTGCTTTATGACTTGCGTCTAGTTAAAGGCAAACACCGCTGCGAGGACCACGCCGGCAAGGGCCAGGCCGGCGATCCGCCCGGCCAACGCGGCCGTCCGCGCGCCTGCGGGATCCCCGCCCCGTGCCTTCTTGAAATTGATGCCGCCAACGACCACCGCGCCCAACAGTACCAGCACCAGCGCCATCTTGATGCCGAACCACACCATGTTGAGCGCCGAGAAATCCCACTTGAGCCAGAACAGCAGAATGCCCGTGACGATGAGCCCGCCCAGCGAGCCCCGGCCCGCCATCGAGATGCGACCGGCAATCTCGAACAGCGTCTGCCGTGTGGAGCCATCCGATGTGGCCAGCTTGCTGCCAATGATAGGCATGGCGACCGAACTGGCCCCGCCGCCCACCAATGCCATCAGATGCACCCAGAACAGGAGATTGATCAGAATATCCATGCCGCCGCCCTCAACGCAGTTGCATCCAAACCCTAGCAGATTCGCGAACTGAACAAGCCTCAGTCCTCGAGGTCGAGGACGCCCTCGCCCACGATCACCGCATGGCCGCCGATGCCGCCATGGATCAGCACGTCATTGTCCTTGCGGAGCTGGATGGTGATGCGGCAGGGCCGCCCCATCTCGTGCCCCTGGCGCAGCACGTAGTCCACCTGGCCGGTGCCGATATCGGCATGTTCCGACAGCATGCCGATCAGTGCCGCGGCAGCAGCCCCTGTGCCCGGGTCCTCGGCCAGCCCCATGCCTGGCGAAAACATCCGTGCGGCGAGATCGTTGTCCGGCTCGTTCGGCGTCTCGGTGAAAATATAGACCGAGTGGTGACCATGCGGGAATGTATGCGCCCACTGCCCCATATTGAGCGCGACCCGCGCCAGGACACCGGCGTCGCGTACCGGCACCAGATGAAATTCCACGCCGGCGCTGTAGACCGCCGGGTGATAGACGCCACAACCGATCTCGTCCCGCTCGATGCCAAGCGCCAGCGCGATCGCCGCGCGGTCATCAAGCGCGGCAACGCGCGTCGGCAAACGCGGCAGCGCGAAACGCGCTTCCCCCGAACGCTTGTCGGTCTTCTCGAACAGCGCGGTAATCAGCCCGATCTTCTCCTCGAGCCGAACGGCCGTCACCTTGTTCTGCAGTCCGAGCACGACCGACGCGCCCACGGTGGGGTGCCCGGCAAATGGCAGTTCCACCTCCGGCGTGAATATCCGGATCGAGGCGGTGTTGCGCTCGACATGCGGCTTGAGGATGAACACCGTCTCGCTGAGGTTGAACTCGCGCGCTATGGCCTGCATCTCGCCGTCGAGCAGACCATCCGCCTTGCAGACCACCGCAAGCTGATTGCCCTTAAGCCGCTCACGGGTAAAAACGTCCAGCAGCAGATAGTTAAGCTTCATGGCAGCCTACTCCTTGGGCAGTGCATAGGCCGCGCGATCGACGCCGAGGTGGTCGCAAAGCGCCGCAACGGCAATGCCGTGGTCGTCGCGCCCTGGCAGGCCGGAAATGGTGAGACACCCCACAATGCCTGCGCCCTTCACCCGGATCGGAAACCCGCCGCCAGCGATGACGAAATCGGCCGGGTCCGCGCCCGCCTGTGGCGAGAACGGCGCCTCGCCCCGCTCCAGCACCATGCGATAGCTCGGGCGCTGGAAGCGGCGAACGGTATTGATCTTGCGACGCACCCATTCGGCATTGTCGGCTGAGGTGCCTGACGTGGCGGCGAAGAACATCTGCCGGTCCCAGCTGCGGATATCGACAACCAGCGACAGGCCTTCGGCCAGTGCACGGTCGCGAACGGCGCTACCCAGCTTGAAGGCCACGGACTCGTCGAATTCGGCAAGGATCAGGTCCTGCTCCTGCTTTTTGACGAGGGCGATGTCTTCAGCGGCGGCCATGTTAGGTGTCCTTGTGGGTAAAGCGGGTCCAGGCATCGTAGAGCGGTTGTCGGTCCACGGCGCCACGCGGGAAATTGGTGAGGGCCGGATCGATCTCCACCCAGGCCGCCTTGCTATCGGTCCAGATGTTGCCCACCGGGGCCGCCCAGTCCATGTCGTCGAGCGTTCCAGCGCGCACCACCTTGATGCCCGGCGCGGGTGGATTATTCCACAGCCAGCCGTGACAATTGGCGCAGAAGTTCATGACGATGACATTGCCGCTCTCGGCGGTGCGGCGATACTGCGCCACCTCGCCGGACAGCAGCTCGAAATCGCCGTCCCGCACGATCATGGACATCGACCATCCTGCGCCCGAGAAGCGCTGGCAGTCCTTGCAGTGGCAGTTGTAGACCGCCAGCGGACTCTCCTTGAGCCGGTAGCGCACCGCGCCGCATTGGCAACCGCCCTCGACCGGGAATTCCGGCAGGTTCATCATACCCTCCACGACTCGAATGGGATCGACCCCGTCAGGTTCTAGACCAAGTTGGGGGCAGGCAGAAGCCACCCGGCTTCATCCAGAACTGCTGATCACACCGGATCAGCCGGCTCGCCGATGCCCTGCTGGGCGCGGGCGATGCGCTTTTCCTGGTTCAGCCAGGCCTGCGCATCATCGGTCTTGAACAGCTCGAAATCGGTCTCGTCGTGATCGGTGACGGGTGTCATCGCCTGGTCGGTATAGGCACGCCGGTTTGGATCGCGCTCGACCTTGAGCTGCCGCAGCCCGAACCGGAAATAGAGCCAGGCCCAGCGGCTGAGTTTCCAGGCCAGTTCGGCATAATACTTCGGATAGAACAGCACGGCCGGTTCGATCTTCATGCCGTGGCGCCGGTTGCGGCGGGACTTGAGACGGATCCAGCCCACCTCGAGCGGATGCACGCGCTCAATCTTGAGCGCGCCCATGAACCAGGTGGAAAGCAGCAGCACCTGCGAGGTCGAAATGCCAGACGCGGCGGCACGACGCATGATCGTTTCGACATGATCGATCGAATAATACCGGCTCCACGCGTCGGCATAGGCCTTCTCGAATTGGGCCTTGCTCATTAGCGGGTGGGCAGTCGTGGCGTGATTGAGATCGTATTTGTTGAGGTCGGGGTCCATCGCGATGCCGGCGCGATGCAGCTTCTGGTGATCCTCCGAACCGGGCAGCGGCGTGAGGAAGAAGAATTCGAGGATATCGACGGGCAGCTCCTGCTTGACCACATCGATATCGTGCATGATGCGCTCGGGCGTATCGGTGGGGAAGCCGAGGATATAGCCGGCATAGGTGATCACGTGCCACTGCTTCCAGGCCAACAGCATGGTGCGGTATTCGGTGATCTTGTTCTGCCGCTTCTTGGCATCCTTGAGGTTGGCCGGATTGACGTTTTCGAGCCCGATGAAGACCCGCGTCACCCCGGCCCGCGCACATTTCTCGATGAAACCGGGAATACGGTGGCAGAGCGTATCGACCTGGATGATGAAATTGAACGTGAGCCCCTCGCCTTCCCGCATCTGGATCAGTCGGTCGAGGATGGGCTCCCAGTCCTTATTGCGGGCGAAGTTGTCGTCGGTGATGAAATAGCGATGCACGCCCTGGCTGAGGTTGAGCCGGATGATCTTCTCGATATCATCAGGTGACCGGCGGCGCGACTTGCGGCCCTGCACGTTGATGATGGTGCAGAACGAACATTGGTAGGGGCAGCCGCGCCCGGCGTCGAAGCTCGTGAGGTTATAGGCCGTTCTCGCCACATGGCCCGCCGGAATGAACGGCACGGGTGTATCCTCGATGCCGGGCAGGTCATTCATGAAATTGTAGAGTGGCTTGAGCCGTCCCGCAGCGGCATCGGCTAGCACCTCTTCGAGCCTGCCTTCCGACTCCCCGGCAAAGAGCGAAATGCCCATCTGCTGCGCCAGCTTGAAGTCGGCATCTTCGCCCCCGAGCATGGAGATGACGCCCGAGACATGGAACCCGCCAATGGCCACCTGTACGCCATCGGCCAGCAGTGGACGGGCAATATCGAGGGCGCGGGGGAACTGGTTCGATTGCACCCCGACAAGCATTACGAGGCCCGCATCGGCCTCCCTGATCTGCCGGGAGACCGCCTCGGGGTCGATGACCGTATTGGTCTCATCGATGGTAACGACATCGAACGCCCATTCGGGCCCGACAGCCTGACGATCGATGATATCGCGCGTCAGCCCATGGACGGAGGCGAGGGAATTGGAGGGGATGGGCGACAGGCGCCACTGGATGACATAGCCATCGTCGTCATAGTGCGACGGCTTGATCAGGTAGAGACAGAACCGCTTCATAGTCATAGTCACCCTACCCTTGAGTAAAGCCCGAGACCGAGACGCTGCGGAAACTGTAACCGGGTTACCCGTCGCTGGAAAGACACCAGCGGGGGGGAGGGTTAGCCTAGCCGGCCGGCGAAGAAGGCCTCGGCAACGGCGACCGCGTAGGGAACAGCGCCGGCGGCTTCGGCTTCCAACCGGGAACCGATGACGACAATATCGTCCAGTTCGCGGTGAACCTGACCCTCGAGATTGGCGCGAATGCGCGTGGCAAGCACGCTGGCGCTGTCTGGAAAGCGGAAGATCCGGCCGAACGACAGGCGTGGTCCGTCGAACACGGCGACGGACGCGCCGGCCGCCGCATCTGCCGCGCGGAGCCCGGTCTCCTCTTCCAGCTCAAGGTCGATGCAGCGGAGCACGTCAACCCGGCCGTCGGGCAGCACGTCACGCGGTTCCAGTGAGCCACCGGGCGGATAGACGCGGCCGGCATTGGCCGTATGACCGCCCATCACGCCATAGATGATGACGCCGTCACTGCCCACGATCAGGGCCCAGCCAAAACCATGGCACATGCCGATGTTAGGGAAGCCCTGGTGGCGCCAGTGCATAAAGGCGGAATAGGCGTCCTCGCGCGCCTCGGCGCGAAACACGCCGGCTTCGATATCAGGCAAGCCGCCACCTGGAGCCGAAAGGCCAAGGATGCGCCCGTTCCACAGGTGCGGATTGGCCGCGATCGCGTCCTGCCAATACGCTCCAGCGGCCGCCCGCTGCTCGGGACTCAACGGCCACGCACCGGGCACGAGCCGGATATCGATATCGGTGATCGGGAGGATACGCATGGCCAAAAACACCGCGGCCGGGGTTTTGGCCCCGGCCGCTGCAGTCCTTGTTAGTTCTTTGCCTTGTCGACCAGCGCGCCGGCCTTGATCCAGGGCATCATGTCGCGCAGCTTGGCGCCAACGGCCTCGATCTGGTGCTCGTCATGTAGGCGACGGGTCGCCTTGAAGCGCGAGCCGCCGGCCTTGATTTCCTGCATCCACTCTGAGGTGAACTTGCCCGACTGAATGTCGTGCAGCACGCGCTTCATCTCGGCCTTGGTTTCCGAGGTGATGATGCGCGGGCCGGTGACATATTCACCCCACTCGGCGGTGTTGGAGATCGAGTAGTTCATGTTGGCGATGCCGCCCTGGTAGATCAGGTCGACGATCAGCTTCACTTCATGCAGGCACTCGAAATAGGCCATTTCCGGAGCGTAGCCGGCTTCCACCAGCGTTTCGAAACCGGCGCGGATCAGCTCGACCAGACCACCGCAGAGCACGGCCTGTTCGCCGAACAGGTCGGTTTCGCACTCTTCGCGGAAGTTGGTCTCGATGACGCCCGAACGGCCGCCGCCAACGCCCGACGCATAGGCCAGCGCGATGTCATGGGCGTTGCCCGACGCGTCCTGGTGCACGGCGATCAGGCACGGCACGCCGCCACCCTTCTGGTATTCGCCGCGCACGGTGTGGCCTGGGCCCTTGGGCGCGATCATGATCACGTCGACGGTCGACTTGGGCTCGATCAGGTTGAAATGCACGTTGAGGCCATGGGCGAAAGCCAGTGCGGCGCCGTCACGGATATTGGGCTCGATATGCTGCTTGTAGATGTCGGCCTGCAGCTCGTCGGGCGTCAGCATCATGATGACGTCGGCCCATGCGGCCGCGTCGGCAACCGACATCACCTTGAGGCCTTCGCCCTCGGCCTTCTTGGCCGAAGCGGAGCCGGGACGCAGGGCCACCACGACATTGGTGACACCCGAGTCGCGCAGGTTCAGCGTATGGGCATGGCCCTGCGAGCCGTAGCCGACGATGGCGACCTTTTTGGATTTGATGATGTTGAGATCGGCATCCCGATCGTAATAAACGCGCATGGGTTTCTCCCTTGAAATACGGTGTTATGGGTTGGCTTTCGCCCCATAAAGGGCGAAGAACTGGTCGGTCGCCGATTTCACATCGGCTTCGATGTTGGCCTCGACATTGGACTGGGTCAGCGACTTGTCGCCGAGCAGCAGCCGAATCTGTACGTCACGGACGACGAGGCCGAAAAAGGTGCGGTAGGCGTCCTCGCTCGACTCGAAGCGCAGCAGGCGCGCATCGCGTCCCGCTTCGAGGATGGGTTTGAGGCGGCGGCGAATGGCCAGCGGCCCATTCTCCAGCACGATAATGCCCAGACTGTCCTTCTCCTGCGCCGCATGCGTTACCGCAGTGCGGTTGAGGGTGATTGACACTTCGCCGGTAATGACTGTCAGCAGGTCGCGGGCAAACTGCTCGATACTTGACCGCAGCGCCTTGGCATTGAGATGGGAACGATCGACCACCGGCATGCGCACCTTGGCGGCTTGCCACTGCACGGTGGCGGTGAGCAGTCCGTCGCGGTCACCAAACCACTTGTAGAGCGTTTCCTTGGAGCACGAGGCACGGCGCGCCACGGCCGTCATGGTCAGGCCATCGCCATTCTCGACGAGCAGGTCCAGCGCCGCCGTCAGCACAGCCTGCTGGCGCGGAGTGAACGTCTCTTCGTTGACCTTGATGGTCACTGGCACGGCTTATCCCCGACTGTATTCAAGCGCAGGCGTACCGTACGGTACGGTTCGAGGCAAGCCCTATTTGCGCCAGCGAGCGGATTCCCCGCAGGAGCAACAGCCGGCTGGACCTAACCCATTGGCGGCGCGAGATGGGTGGCAAAGAACGCCAATGTTGCCTCCCGCATCGCCGGTGTCTCCTGGTGCCCCACGCCCGGCTCACTGACCAGTTCCAGCCGATCGCGGACATCAGCATAGGCCGGTTCAAGTTCCGCCCAGGCACGCTCTACCGCCAGCGGCGGGGTGAGGCTGTCGGCCTCGCCGATGCAGACCAGTTGCGGACGCGGCGCGATCAGCGCGGCGATGCTGCCGCCATCGCCTTCGCGCAACAGGCCCGGCACCGTCAGATAGATGCCGTGGCCGTCATGGGCGCCGAGCTCGATCATGGTCCGGAAATCGGCAAAGCAGCAGAGATGCGCCACCGCTGCGATCCGCTCGTCCAGCGCCGCCAGCCAATAGCTGAGCACGCAGCCCATCGAGATGCCGAAGGCGCCGATACGGGCCGCATCGACATCGCCGCGGCTGGCGAGATAGGTCAGCGCAGCAGAATGGTCCGACAGCATCTGACCGAACAGCGACTTGCCATGCCACAGCAGCGCCTTGGCCGCAAAGCCTTCGCTGACGGTAGCGCGCTCGCCGAACACCGGCATGTCGATGCACAGGCTAACATAGCCGGCGCGCGCGAAAGCGGGGCCCAGCGGATCGAGCAGGTAATCGCGCCCCTCCAGCAACTCGCTGGCGCCGATGCCATAACCGCCGCCGTGGGAATGCCCGTAAAGAATGGCCGGCAACCGGCGTGTGTCGTCCGCCGGGCGGGTGAGGATGCCACGGACGTCGGTGCCTCCGAGCCGCAGGCGCAGATGCTCGACGACATAACCATCCGCCGGCTCGACCTTGCTCGATATCAGCTCGACCACCGGCTCCTCGAGGCCGACCAGTTCGCGGAAGCGGTTGCGCGTGATGGCCATGCCCTATTCCTTCCAGCTGTCGGCTTGCGGCAACGGATTGCCCGCGCCAGCCGGCGCCTTGCGGGCGACGACCCAGCGATTGAATCGCGCCAGCCCCAACCCGAACCCGATCAGCAACAGGCCACCACCGAGGATCGAGAAAGGCTGGGCGCCAAGCACCATGAACCATTGCGTAAAGAAGTGTATCGCGCCGAATACCGCCACCGCGTTGACCACCCAGCGGCGGTTGGCGAATACCGCCCACGCGCCAAAGGCCAACAGGGCAAGCGCCCAGGCAACAGAGAAATAGACGCCAGGCAGGCCGAGCACGTCATCGCCGAAGATGGAGCCGATGAAGAAGGCGCCATTGACCAGCAGGATCGCCGTACGCATTCCGATGATCGCGAGACGCTCATGGGCGGTCGTGAGCCGCAGCGACAGCAGATACAGTCCCAGCACCAGCGCCGACAGCGCCAGAATGGCGACCGAGAGATAGTGGGTCGGCGCCCACACTCCGACATCCAGCGTAATCGTGGCTGCGAAAGCGAGAACCGCCAACGCCGCCAGGAGGCCCGATGTCGCCAGCACCGCGGCCACGACAGTCGCCGCCGTCAGGGCCACCCGGACCCAGAGATGTTCGCCGAACAGGCCTCCCAACCCACCCAGAAGCGCCAGCGCACCGATCACCATGATGATCTGCGCGAACACGTTCCAGCGGGCAACGCGCGTAACACGAAGCCAGAAGCCGACCCCGAACAGCACCGCGCCCAGCGCCACCGCCGTCTCGATGGTCGGCACCAGCACGCCAACGCCCGTGGCCACTGCCGCGGCGCCCAGCGCAAACAGCACATTGCTGCCCAGCTCGCCGGTATCGGCGGCGGCAAAACCCTTGAGCCGCGCGGCTTCCGCAGCAGTCAGCTTGCCCTCGGCAACCAGCGCATCGAGGTCGAGCGTGATTTTCATGTTGGTCTCCCCATCCGCGCGGACCCTAGCCTGCGCCGTGAAGATGGAAAAGGCCGCGCGCGAGACGCTGCCGGATATGCGGATGCGCAACAGTGTGTTCTTTCATCGCCGCTTGCCGATGATCAGGGAAGGATGCATTTATGCAGCGCCATTTCCGCCAGACCAACCAAGAGCCTTTTATGTCCAAGCTATTTTCGCCCGCCACACTGCGTGGCCTCACTTTGCGCAATCGTACCGTTGTTGCGCCCATGTGCCAGTATTCCTCGCAGGACGGCTTCGCCAACGACTGGCACCTGGTGCATCTGGGCCGATTTGCCCTTGGCGGCTTCGGTCTGGTCATCCTTGAGGCATCGGCCGTGACGCCTGAAGGGCGCATCAGCTATGCCGACCTGGGCATTTGGAAGGACGAACACATCGCGCCGCTGGCCCGCATCGTCGATTTCCTGCATGGCCAGGGGACGGCCGCCGGTATCCAGCTCGCCCATGCCGGCCGCAAGGCCTCTACACCCGTACACTGGCGTAACGGTTTCGACGAAACGGAAGAGGAAAAGGTCAAGTTCCACTTCGAAAGCTGGACGCCGGTCGCCCCAAGTGCGCTGATCCACGCCGAAGGCAAGGATTTCACCAAGCCCGAAGCGCTCGACGAAGCCGGCATACGTCACGTCATCGATTCGTTCGTCGCAGCGGCCAGGCGCGCCGACCGGGCTGGCTTCGACACCGTCGAAATCCACGCCGCCCACGGCTACCTGCTCAATCAGTTCCTGTCGCCGCTCGCCAACCAGCGCACCGATCGCTACGGCGGCAGCCGCGAGAACCGCATGCGGCTGGTGCTGGAAGTCGCCGAAGCCGTTCGCGCCGTCTGGCCGGCCGAGAAACCGCTGCTGGCCCGTCTCTCGGTCAGCGACTGGCACCCCGACGGCTGGCAGGTCGAAGACAGCATTGTCCTGACCCGTGAACTCAAGGCCCGCGGCGTCGACGCCATGGACGCGTCCAGCGGCGGCTTTGAAGGTGCCGTCATTCCGGTTGGGGCCGCCTACCAGGTTCATCTCGCCAGCGCCCTGCGCAACGAGGGCGGCCTGCCGACCATGGCCGTGGGCCTGCTGGGCGACGTCAAGCGCGCCGAGGAGATCGTCGCCAATGGTGAAGCCGACTTCATCGCCCTGGCCCGCGGCGCCCTCGACGATCCCAACTGGCCGTTGCATGCCCGCCACGAGCTGGGCGTGCATGATTATGATCTGTGGCCCCGGCCGCTCAACCGCGTCCGCGAGCGCGACCGCAGCCTGCGCCAACGCGGTTTCGCCACGTCCTGACTTTCCGCCAAAGTACCTTCGCGGCAACGCAAATTTGCCGCGATTGAACCGCCACTCTTGTTCATCGCCGGGATCGTCACCAGATCAGCGGTGAACAGGGAGCAGTTCGATGGATACCAAGGCCGCCATTCTCGCCCTCATGAGCGTCTGGGGCGTCGGCACGTTCGGCGCCCTGCCCGCAAGTGCGCAGGACGTTGAGACCACCGAAGACGCGGCTGACGATGCGGGCGGTCGCGAAAATCCGCTCCTCAACAAGGTCTGGATCCGCGCCGACGCCGAAGCATCCCAGCCCGGTCCCATGCAGATATTTCTGGGTGACGGCACGCTGGTCAGCGACAGTTGCTGGGAGACCTATCGGCTCTCCAAATGGCAGCAGGTTTCCGACAGCGCTATCAGCTGGGACGAGGACGGCATGACCATCAATGCCGATATCGCCAGCGTCAGCGCCACAGAACTGGTGCTGAACCTCAAGCTCGGCAGCGAGGTGCAGGAGCAGCGCTTCGTCACCGCCGCCGCGCCCTATGTCTGCCCGGACATGGTGAAGTAACTACAGCACCACCTGCGTTCCGATCTCCACCACCCGACCCGTTGGAATGTGGAAGTACTCCGTCGCGTCGCTGGCGTTCTTTGCCAGTCGCGTAAACATCCGATCCTGCCAGAAACGCAGGGGGTTGCCGGGCTTGGGACCCGGCTTCAGGGACCGGCGCGACAGGAAGAACGATGTCGACATGATGTCGAACTTCCACCCCAGCTTGCGGCCCAGTGCCAGCGCCTTGGGAATGTTGGGGCTTTCCATATAGCCGAACGTAACCACGACCCGGCTGAACAGCTCGTTATAGGCGTCGATGGTGACCTTCTCGTCATCTGGCACGCGCGGCGACGCCGAAGTGCGGACGGTCAGGATCACATTCTGCTCGTGCAGCACCTTGTAGTGCTTGAGGCTATGCAGCAGCGCCGTTGGCGCGCCTTCGATGTCGCTGGTGAGAAACACCGCGGTGCCGGGCACCAGGGTCGGCTTCTTCTTGGACAGGTTGTCGACCAGGAACTGCAACGGGACTTCGTCGCGGCGGGTCTTCTCGGCCAGGCGGCGGCGGCCGGTTATCCAGGTCCACATCAGGATCGCCACACCTACGGCAACCGCGACCGGCACCCAGCCGCCCTGGAACAGCTTGGACGCATTGGCAGTAAAGAATCCGCCATCGATGACCGCGAACAGGATGCCGAAGCCGACGACCGCCACCGGCGGCCACCGCCAGTTACGCCACATCACCACCAGCAACAGCGACAGCGTCACGATCATCACGCCGGATACGGCAATGCCATAGGCCGCCGACAGCGCGCTCGAGCTGCGGAACAGCAGCACCAGCAGCAGCACGCCCACCATCAGGAAGGTGTTGATCTGCGGCATGTAGATCTGGCCACTCTGCGTCTCGGATGTGTGGGTGACCACCATGCGCGGCAGCATGTTGAGGGCGATGGCCTGCTGCGTCAGGCTGAAGGTGCCGGTGATGACGGCCTGGCTGGCAATGATGGTCGCCAACGTCGCCAGCCCGACAAAGGGGAGCAATGCCCATTCGGGCTGCATTTCAAAGAACGGGCTCTCGACATTCTCGACGCCCACCTCGAGTACAAAGGCGCCCTGCCCAAAATAGTTGAGCAGCAGGCACGGAAATACCAGGCCGAACCAGGCCAGCACGATCGGTCGCCGACCGAAATGCCCAAGGTCCACATAGAGGGCCTCGGCACCGGTTACCGCCAGGAAGATCGCGCCGATCACGACGAAGGCAATGCCAAAATGGGTCGCCAGAAACTGTACGCCCAGGATCGGGTTGAGCGCCCACAGCACCGACGGATAGGCGACGATGTGGACAAGGCCCGATATGCCCAGGGTCAAGAACCAGATCGCGGTCACCGGTCCAAACACGGTGGAAACCTTGGCCGTACCGAAACGCTGGACGAAGAATACACCGAGGATGATGACCAGGGTGATCGGCACCACCCAGCGGGTCAGATCCGGCGCCACCAGTTCGAGACCTTCAACTGCCGACAGCACCGAAATGGCAGGCGTTATGATGGCGTCGCCATAAAATAGCGCCGCCCCCAGCACGCCCAGCATGGTGATCCAGACCGGCGGATTGGTGAAGGTCTTGCGCGCCAATGCCACCAGCGACAGCGTGCCGCCTTCGCCATTGTTGTCCGCGCGCGTCACGAAGAATACGTATTTGAGCGAAACCGTCAGGGTCAGCGCCCAGACGATCAAGGACAACAGCCCGAGAATCTCGCTGGCGCTCGAGGCAGCCCCCGGCCGCACATGCATGGCTTCGCGGAACGCATAGATGGGGCTGGTACCGATATCGCCATAAACCACGCCGATTGCCCCCAAAATCAGCAGGGGCAGGTCCTTATTGGCATGTGATTGGCTGGTGTGGTCGCTCGCATCGACGCCTGCGATAGGCTCGCTGGCCGGTTTCGTCTGCGTCATGAACCCTGTGCTCTTTTTGGTCAAAGGCGGGCGCCGCTATACACCCGCCCACAGTCACACACAACACAAAGCCACCACAAGGGTTCAAACAGCAGGGGCCGCCCTTGTGGAGCGACCCCTGCCGGTAAACGAAGATTTGGAGGTCTTCGTAAGCTTATTCGGCTGCCTTGGCGGCAACGGCGTCTTCTTCACGTGCCGATTTCGCAGCTGCGGCCCACCAGGTGAGCTGGTCCAGCATGTCCTTGGCCGAGTTACCGATCGAGCCTTCGATCTCGGTCAGCGACTTGGTGCCGCCAAAGCCAGGGTGGACCGCCATGAAGTCAGCGCCGCCAATGTGGACGGCCGAACGGGTCGAAACCATCTGCAATTCCACACCGATGCCGCGCAGGTGCTCGACGGCGCGGGCGCCGCCGACGGTGCCGTATCCGACCGCACCAAACGCCTTCTTGTTCCAGTTCACATAGGCCTGGTCGATAGCGTTCTTGAGTGCGCCGGTAATGGAGCGGTTATATTCAGCAACGACAAAGACATAGCCGTCGAATTCGCTGATCTTGTTCTGCCACTTGACCGCGTTCTGGTTTGCCGACGGCATCCATGCGTTGGACGCGGCTTCATCGAAGAACGGCAGGTCGAAGTCGCGGAGGTCGAGGATTTCGGCCTCGAGCTCGGGGCGCTCGTTGACCTTGGCGGCAATCCACTGCGCCGGCAGCTCGCCAAAGCGGGTCGGGCGGGTGGACGAGATAATGACGGCGATCTTGAGTTTGGACATGCGAGCCTCGTTAGTAACAAATCGTAACTGAGGCGATATAAGTGACCAATCCGAACAGTAGCAAGGAGGCACGTTGGTGTGGCGCGGAGACAGCCACCTGCCTAAGGCACAGTGATGTAAGTATTTGCCGGACAAGGCATTTCCAGCCGATCTGAGCTTGGTGCTACGGGTAGCGGCCAATCGCGGGGCACCTCAAGACAGACCGTTCAGGAATCGCGACCAATCCGCAAGGATCGGGCCGCATCTCGATTAACGACGTCCGCTGTTTCCTGCCCCGAAAATGGCAAACTGGTCGCCGCTCGCTTGCATTTTATTAGACGGCATAAGCAAGTGACGCAGCGGAATTACCCGCTCAAATCAGAGAATCGCATGCGTTTCCAGTCCGCCGCCGCCCTGACGCTCGCCACCGCCCTGTTCGCCCTGACCAACAGCGCCGCCATGGCTATGGAGCGCAAGGTCACGATCAACAACCAGACGTCCTTTGTCATCGTCGAGTTCTACGCCTCCAATACCGGCACCGCCGATTGGCAGGAAGACATTCTGGGCAGCGACGTCCTGGCCGCAGGCGACAGCGTCGTGATCAACATCGATGACGGTTCGGGCTACTGCAAGTACGACTTCCTCGCCGTGTTCGACGACGGCGACGAGCTCGTATCGTCGGACAACAATGTCTGCGAGCTCGACGAGTTCAACTTCACCAACTAATCCGCTTAGTCTCGATGAAGAATGGGCGCCGGCAATGCCGGCGCCCATTTCTTTTTCGCTGCGTTAGCCAACTCTGCGATTCCAGTTGCGAAGTCCTCGTTGAGCGGATTAGTTCTGCGGTGGGGCACTTTCAAGCAGAGGGACTATCATGAAAGCGTTTTCGGCCGTGCTTGCACTGGCCATACTAGCGATTGGCGTTGCAGACGCCGCGGCGCTCGACCGCCGCGTCCGGATCAACAACAAATCGTCCTACGACATCATCGAGTTTTACGCGTCCAACACTGGCAGCCGCTCCTGGGAAGAGGATATCCTGGGTCGCGATATCCTGCCATCAGGCAGTAGCGTCGTGATCAACATCGACGACGGCAGCGGCTACTGCAAATACGATTTCCTGGCCGTGTTCGAGGACGGCGACGAGGTCGTGTCCAACGACAACAATGTCTGCGAACTCAGCGACTTCAACTTCACCGACTAAAGAGCGAAGAGGCGCTGGTGATCCAGCGCCTCTTTCATTCATTCCGCGGCCGCCGGCACCGCCAGCGGTGCCCGCTTGATGGTCAGGCGCGTCAGAGCGAAGGCCACCACGGCACAGGCGGCAATGCCGATGACCATGGGTCGCGCGGTGCCGTCAAAGAAGCTGCCGACCACGCCCATCACCACCGCCGCCGTTACCAGTTGCAGCGTCCCCATCATGGCCGACGCCGTGCCGGCAATCTGGCCATGCTCTTCCAGCGCCAGTACGGCCGTGGTCGGGATCACGAGCCCGAGGAAGCCGTAGCCGATGAACAGCAGCACAGCGAGAACCTCGAGCCGGTCGACGCCCAGCAGCCAGACGACGAGCAAGGCAAGCATGGTGATGATGAAGCCGTTGACGGCTGTCCGCACCACCGCGTTGAGTCCGAAGCGGCGGGTCAACACACCCGTCAGTTGCGACACCCCAATGAAGGACACGGCGTTGATCGAGAACATGACGCTATAGAGCGTTGGATTGAGGCCGTAGTGGTCGATGAGGATGAAGGACGAATTGGCGAGATACGCCATGAAACTCGCCATGCCGAAGGCCCCGATCATCGACAGGCCGAGGAAATTGCGGTCACGCAGCAGCACACCATAACCGCGCAGGGCCGAGCCGATGCTGCTTTCGAGCCGCGCTTCGGGCGGCCGGGTCTCCTTGAGGAAGAACAGGACCAGCAGTGCACCAAGCACGCCGATGCCGGCCACCACGTAGAAGATCATGCGCCAGTCGCCGAACTGCACGATCAGACTGCCGCCAAGCGGAGCCAGGATCGGCGAGACCGAGAAGACCAGCATCAAAAGGCTCTGCAGCTGGGCGGCATCCGCACCGGTATAGCCGTCCCGCACGATGGCGCGCGGCAGGGCCATGGCGGCGCAGGCACCGACGCCCTGGAGGAACCGCGCGGCGATCAGCCACTCGATGCTCGGCGCCATGGCCGAGCCGACGGCGCCGGCCACGAACAGCGCCATGCCGAAATAGAGTGGCGGCTTGCGGCCGACCATGTCGCTGATCGGTCCGTAGAACAGCTGGCAGACGGCAATGGCCGCCATGAAGGCCATCAGGCTTGCCTGGACGCCGGCAGTGTCGGCTCCCAGGTCGAGCCCGATGGCCGGCAAGGCGGGCAAATACATATCGATGGCGAATGGACCGATGGCCGACAGCAAGCCGAGCACCAGCGCAGCGCGCAGGATCTTGGAGTTCATTTGGCAATACCTCTTCGACCCGCGCGAAGGCGCCGAGTCGCATCTGGGTGAAATCTAGATCGGCGCGAAAACGGGGAGGATCAGGCAGCCGATGACCGGATATTGGACAGTGTTGTAAAATCAGTCAAGCGCGATCGTCCAGAAAAATGGACAGAGTTGTAAAATTCTTCCGATGCGTGTATGTTTGCGTCAATGAGTGTCATCGATCTAGCACCCGCACGACCCGCTTTTCCCAAGGCGCCAACCAAGCGCATGGCGATTCTCGACGCAGCCAAGCGCGCCATTGTGCGCGACGGCTTCGCTGCCCTCAGCATTGACAGCATTGCTGTCGAGGCCGGCGTCTCGCGGCAGACGGTCTACAACCAGCTCGGCGACCGTGATCAACTCCTGATCGCTGTCATCGAGGATGTGACCGCCCGGTCCAGTGCGTCACTCATGGCTGTGCTGGCCACCTTCCCCGACAAGCCGGACGATATCCAATCCGCACTGGTTGATTTCGCCGTGGGCCTGATGGGGCGCTGCATGTGCGACATCGATGGCCGTGCGCTGGCGGCCCTGCTCAAGCGCGAAGCGCAGAACCACCCCACCCTCTTCGCAGCCTGGGCCGAATACGGACCGGGCCGGGACTGGCCGCTGATCGCCGGACGCTTCGCCAAGCTGGCGCAGGATGGCTATCTCGATCTGCCCGATGCCAGCATCGCCGCGCGCCATTTCTTTGCGCTGATCAACTCCGACCTGCCCAACGACAGCACCTGCGCAAGGCCGTCCGAGGAGGCACTCCGCCAGGCGGCGTCGACCGGCGTCGCCACCTTCCTGCGTGCCTTCGGATCGCGTCAGGCCTAGCTGCCGAGCACCGCCCGATATTGCCGCACCGCCTCGGCAAAGCCCATCAGCAGCGCGTCGGCAGTAATGCCATGTCCGATCGAGACTTCATCGACATAGGGGACGGCCGAGTGAAACGCTGGCAAATTGGCAAGCGTCAGGTCATGCCCGGCATTCACCCCCAGGCCGGCCGCGTGAGCAGCCTGCGCCGTGTGCGCCAGAGCCGCCAGTTCCCGCACCGCGCGATCGGGGTCGTGGTAGCAGCCACCAAAGGGGCCGGTATAAAGCTCGATACGATCGGCGCCCGTCGCCTTGGCGGCAGCGACGCCGTCGACACCCGCATCAGGATCGCAGAACAGCGAGATACGCCGATTGGGCGCCTTGAGCCGCTGCACCACCGAGGTCAGGAAATTGCCCTTGCCGCGAAAGTCCCAGCCATGGTCCGACGTTGCCTGGGCCGGGTCGTCAGGCACCAGCGTCACCTGCTGCGGATTAACCGCCTCGATGAGAACGAAGAAATCCTCGCTCGGATAGCCCTCGATATTGAATTCCGCCGCCGGATATTCCGCCGCCAGCATTTCGGCCAACTCGAACACGTCGGTCCGCCGGATATGCCGCTCATCGGGTCGCGGATGCACCGTCACGCCACTGGCACCAGCATCGAGCACCACCCGCGCGAGACCCACCACGCTCGGCCAGGGCAGATTGCGCCGGTTCCGGAGCTGGGCGACGGCGTTGAGATTGACGGAGAGGAGGGTCATGGCAGGGACTCGCGGAACGCTGTCCCTGCTCTATACCAGACTGGGCGAGCCGCCCAATCGAACCTTGTGATAGCTGCGATCAAGCGGCCCGATCACATGCCCTGCGGACCGCGCGAAATCGCTGCTAAGCCCGTGCGCACGACTTCCACGAGCCCCAGCGGCTGCATCAGCGCGATGAAGCTGTCGATCTTGGCAGGCTTGCCGGTCACCTCGAATACGAAGCTCTCGACCGACGCATCGACGATCTGGGCGCGGAAGGCATCGGCCAGTCGCAGCGTCTCGGCACGATGATCGCCCGAACCCGCCACCTTGATCAGCGCCAGCTCTCGCTCCAGCGAAGCCCCTTCGGCGGTCAGGTCATGCACCTTGTGCACCGGCACCAGACGCTCGAGTTGCAGCTTGATCTGCGTCAGCGTCTTGGGGGTGGCCGTCACCACCACCGTGATGCGACTAAGTCGCCGCCCGTGTTCCGTCTCGCTGACGGTCAGGCTTTCGATATTGTAGCCGCGCGCCGAGAACAGGCCGACGACGCGGGCGAGAATACCCGGCTCGTTGTCGACCAGCACCGACAGGGTATGCCGCTCGATTTGCTGGGTTTCCTGCGTCAGGAAATAGGCAGAGCCCGTAGGCTGGAGATGTGCGTTCATGATGTTGTACTCCCCTGCGCCTAGACCAGCTGGCGGCCTTTTTCGTCGATGATGTCACCGATATTGGCGGTATCGGGCAGGATGATCTCATTATGCGGCTTGCCCGACGGGATCATCGGCAGGCAGTTCTCGTCCTTCTCGACCAGCACGTCGAACAGTACCGGGCCGTCATAGTCGAGCATCTCGGCAATGGCGGCATCCAGCTCGGCCGGATTGGAGCATCGAATCCCCTTGCCGCCGTAAGCCTCTGCCAGCTTGACGAAATCGGGCAGCGACTCCGAATAGGAATGGGCATAGCGCGAGCCATGCAGCAGGTCCTGCCACTGGCGGACCATGCCCATGCGCTCGTTGTTGAGAATGAAGATCTTGATCGGCAGGCGGTACTGCACCGCCGTCGACATTTCCTGCATCGTCATCTGCACGCTGGCTTCCCCGGCAATGTCGATCACCAGCGCATCGGGATGGGCCACCTGCACGCCGACCGCAGCCGGCAGGCCATAACCCATGGTGCCAAGACCGCCTGATGTCATCCAGTGGTTGGGCTTGTCGAAGTGGAAATGCTGGGCGGCCCACATCTGGTGCTGGCCGACCTCGGTGGTGATGAACACCTCCTTGCCCTGCTTCTTGGTCGCTTCATACAGCCGCTGGATCGCATATTGCGGCTTGATGACGGTGTCCGAATTCTTGAAGCCGAGCGAATCCACCGCCCGCCACTTCTCGATCTGCTTCCACCACGGCGCGATGGCCTCGGTGCGCGGCTGGTTGGTCTTCGAACGCCAGACGCGGACCATCTCGGCCAGCACCCGCTCGCAATCGCCGATGATCGGGACGTCGACGCGCACAACCTTGTTGATCGAGCTGGGGTCGATGTCGACATGGATCTTGCGGCTATTGGGCGAGAACGCATCGATCCGGCCGGTGATACGATCATCGAAGCGCGCGCCGATATTGATCATGACGTCGCAGTCATGCATGGCAAGGTTGGCTTCGTAGGTCCCGTGCATGCCGAGCATGCCCATCCATTGCGGGTTGGAGGCCGGGAAGGCACCCAGACCCATCAGGGTCGAGGTCACCGGAAAACCGGTAAGCTCAGCCAGTTCGCGCAGGTGTTCCGATGCCTCCGGGCCGGCATTGATCACGCCGCCGCCGGTATAGAAGATCGGCCGCTCCGCCTTGAGCATCAGGTCGACCGCCGCTTCGATGGCGGCGGCATCGCCATCCATCTGCGGGCGATAGCTCTGGTGGCGCAGCGTCTCTAGGTCGGGCTTGTAATAGTCGCCCAGCGCAAACTGCACGTCCTTGGGAATGTCGATGACGACAGGGCCTGGACGGCCCGTGGTCGCGATGAGGAAGGCCTCGTGCATGATGCGCGGCAGGTCTTCCACCCGCTTCACCAGGTAGTTGTATTTGGTGCAGCTGCGGGTGATGCCGACCGTGTCGCATTCCTGGAATGCATCCGATCCGATCAGCGTCGTCGGCACCTGCGCGGTGATGCAGATCATGGGGATCGAATCCATCAGCGCATCGGTGAGGCCGGTAACCGCGTTGGTCGCGCCGGGACCTGACGTGACGAGCACCACGCCCGGCTTGCCGGTGGAACGGGCATAGCCTTCGGCCATGTGCGTGGCGCCCTGCTCGTGCCGCACCAGGATGTGCTGCACGGCGTCCTGCTGGAACATCGCATCATAGATCGGCAGCGCCGCGCCGCCGGGATAACCGAAGACGTGCTCCACACCCTGGTCGGTCAGGGCCTGGATCACCATTTCCGCGCCGGTCATTCTTTCGGCCATCGTCTAGTCCTTCCTCAGTCACTTTGGAAACCCAGTCTCGTAGCGGCGAAAACCGGGCAATAAAAAAGGCCCCGTTCGGGACCTGTTTTCGGCGCACCAGCTATCGCGCGGGATCTTATCCCACGTTGCCGATGCGCCTGCCTACTACGAGAATGAGTGCCCGCACGGGACCTCTCCTTAAATTGTGGGCGCATTGATAGGGGCATTGCCGTCGAGGTGTCAAGAGCGCCAGCCATCACTAAATATTCTCCTTAAGCATTGACGCACGGCGATCCATAACTTAACGTTCAGCTTAACAATTACAGGAGAGCAGCATGACTGAACGTTCGATCGCCCACGGTACCTTTGTGCTGGAGCGAACCTATCCTGCCAGCGCCGCGCGCATTTTCCAGGCATGGGCCGACCCGGCCATCAAGCGGCGCTGGTTCGGAGGCGGCGCCGAGCCCAAGATCTTTGACTTCCGCGAAGGCGGCCGCGAGCTGGTGGAGAGCGGCGAGGGCGAATTCCAGTTCGGCTTCGACGTCCGCTACGAGGACATCGTCGAAGACAACCGCATCATCTATACCTATTTCATGACCATGGGCGGCAAGCGCATCTCGGTGTCGGTCGCCGCCATCGAACTGTTTCCTGCCGACGATGGCACGCGCATGACCGTCACCGAACACGGTTGTTTCCTCGACGGGCTCGACAATATGGAGCAGCGCAAGCGCGGCACCCAGGGCCTGCTGGACGCGCTGGGCGCCGAGCTGTCACGCAACTGACGGTCACCCGCCACTCCGGGGTGTCCGCTTGCCGCGAACGCCCCGGCCGGCACGCCCCCGCATTTTGGTCGACAAGTCAGGCGAACCATAGTCCATAGTCGCAGGACAACTTCGGGACCGCTGCGCCACCAATGCCACGGACAATTCTGCCTCTGGGCATTGCGCTGATCTTCCTGCTGGGAACCGCAGTCTTTGCGGGCCTGGCAATGCCGCCCGGCCCGCTGCCCTTTCTCTTCACCCTGGGCTGCGTGGCCGCCGGCTACATGGCACTCAACATCGGCGCCAATGACGTCGCCAACAATATGGGCCCCGCGGTCGGCGCCAAGGCGCTGAGCATGGGCGCCGCCCTTGCAATCGCCGCCAGCTTCGATGCTGCGGGGGCATTGCTCGCCAGTGGTGACGTTGTCGACACCGTCGCCAACGAACTGCTGATGTCCAGCGCCGGCCTCACCGCCTCGTCCCTTGTCCTGGTGATGATCGCGTCCCTGCTGGCGGCCGCGCTGTGGATCAATGCCTCTACCTTCGTCGGCGCTCCGGTCTCGACGACACATGCCATCATTGGCGGCATTGTCGGCGCTGCCGTTGCGGCCGCCGGCACCGGCGCCGTGAGCTGGCCTGTCGTTGGCATCATCGCGATCAGCTGGACTGTGTCCCCCGTGCTGGGCGCCGCTTTTGCCGCGGGCCTCCACGCCGCGATCCGCCGCGCCATCACCCGCCGTGCCGACAAGGTGGCAGCGGCGCGGATCTGGGTGCCCGTGCTGGTCGCCGCCATGTCCGGCATTTTTGCCATGTATCTGGCCACCAAGGCGCTGTCGCATTTGTGGCAACCCGGCCTCACGACCACGCTGCTGGTCGGCGTGGGCGCCGCGGCCGCGGGCTGGCTGGTGGCCATGCCTTGGATACGCGTGCAGTCGCTGGGCATGAGCAACCGCAAGAAGCAGGTCGCAACGCTGTTTCGCCCACCGCTCATCGTCGCCGCCGCTTTACTGTCCTTCGCCCACGGCGCCAACGACGTCGCCAATGCGCTCGGCCCGCTGGTGGTCATCATCCGCGAGGCGCAATTCGTTCCCGGCGCCGGTCTGCAGGTACCCTCCTGGGCGCTGGCTCTCGGCGCGGCGGGTATCGCTCTGGGCATAGCACTGTTCGGCCCACGCGTCATTCACACGGTCGGCGAGCAGATCACCAAGCTCAACGAGATACGGGCCTTTTGCGTCGCGTCATCCGCCGCCCTGACGGTGCTGGCCGCCTCTGCTTTCGGACTGCCCGTATCGTCCACCCACGTCGCCGTCGGGGCGGTGTTCGGGGTTGGCTTCGTGCGAGAATTCCTGGCCATCCGCAACATGACGGGCGCCGCCGTGCCCGTGCGCGCCAGCCTGGTCGATGCCGCAATGCTCAATGATCAGCCCGAGCAGGCGTTGGCGCGCGAGCGGCGGAACGAACGACGCTATCTGGTGCGCCGTCTCAAGCTGGCCCAGATCGGCGCGGCCTGGCTTGTCACGTTGCCCGCCTCGGCTCTGCTGGCTGCCTTGGCCTATCGGGTCTTGTTTGCCTTCACTGCATGACCCGCTGGCTCGTCAGCTGACGGTGCAGCGTCTCGGCAATACGCACCAGCGACCGATCCGCCAGCAGGCGTCTGGCTTCGGCCAGCAGCACCCAGTGCCGCAGCCGCTGGTCCATCTCGTCCCAGTTGTCGAATTGCTCGCTGACCTTCAACGGGTAGAGGTCGATATCAACCAGCAGTCCCTTGTCCGTATTCTGGTAGGTTCCAACCGGCTCGCTGCCGATCTCGCCGACCACGCCGGCTTCCTCGAAGGCTTCTTTCGCCGCGCTGTCCCACGCCGTCATGCCCGTGCTGATCGAGCCCTTCGGAAAAATCCAGCGCCCGGTTCGGCGTGACGTCACCAGCAGGAACACCACGCGCCCGTCGATGACCGTATAGGGCAAGGCGCCTGATTGGCGTGGGCCGGGAACCGGCTCGACCACCGGATTCCAGTAGCGCAGGAATTCGCGCAGCATGGGCCGCTCCGTCATCTGTCTTCGCGCCGGCGACAGTGGCATGGCCGACCCGCAGGAGTCGACCCTCCGACGCCCTCCGCCAGGGCCGTCGCGCCTGCCGCCAAAACGGCGGCCAACAAAAAAGGGCCCCGTGGGGCCCTTCAAACGCCGGTCGTCCCGCTCAGCTCAGCAGGGTGATGTTAACGGCCGATTCCTTGCCGTCGCGACCGGTTTCGAGCTCGTAGGTCACCTTGTCATTCTCGTAGAGGCCCTGCAGGCCCGAGCGCTGAACGGCAGAAATGTGGACGAACGCATCCTTGCCGCCACCTTCCGGTGAGATGAAGCCAAAGCCCTTGGTGGTGTTGAAGAATTTAACGGTGCCAGTAATGACAGCCATGAGAGTAAAGTCCTCTTCGTGGTCGCCGCCGGAGCGGCTAAGGGTTGAAAACGGGCGTTGACGCGCCCGGCCTAAACGATTCACAGATCAGGACGTAGCCAAGTTCCCGGCCTTCTGCCGGTCGATCAGATAGCGCAAGACAGTGTCGTCGTGAAAAAATATGTCGGCTGTCTGTCTGAAATTCAAGGCGATTTCACTGGTCAATGAGAAGCCCCCGATCCAGGAGGGACTCCGGATCGAGGGCGGTGGCGCCCAAGGGCGCATGCAGCATGGGGCAATGCTGCAACTCGTGTTAGCCGCGCGGGCAGGTGTCGCGATAGCGGCTGCCGTCGTTGCGCTCGTAGATGCAGATATTGTCGGTGCCCGATACGCGGCCAAGCACATTGCCCGCCGCCGCGCCGACCACCGCGCCGACACCGGCACCTACGGCCGTGCTCAGCACCGTACCGCCCGCGGCGGCACCGATGACACCACCGCCGATGGCGCCGACAGTGGCGCCCTGCTGAGTAGTGGTACATGCAGCCAGCGAAAGTGCCGTCACGGCGATAATCAGGAATTTGTGCATAGAGAAACCCTCCAGGGAACTATCGAGGGCATGAATGCGGCACCCCCACATTTGGTTCCGAGGGTACTTTAACTAATTTGTAGTGTCCTCATCGCCCTGCCGAAAGA
>JAKFDU010000056.1:0-20741 GCA_036675975.1 Devosia sp.
CAACGAACGTGTTCGGCCCGATCCCGCCGAAGCCGCCCATCCTTATCCCAATACGATCCTAACCCCGCGGACGCCTTTGCGTATCCGTCGCCGGCAACGCTTTGCCTGCCGGCTGCGACTGGAGCTTTTTCATATGCCGACAATTTACCCCTTTGGCCAAGCCTCGCGCACCCGTCGCAATCGCCATCGCGCTGCGTTGATGATTGGCGTTTCTTTTGCTGCCATTCTTGTCCTCACGCCAGCCAAGGCAGGGACGCTCACCTATTCCAGCGGTGAAATCCGGTCGGCACCGATCATTCTCACCGAGGAATATGCACTGGTAGCCGCCGGCAACGCATACCAGACAGGGGTGATTTCAGGGGCCTTTGGCATCGTAAAACAGGGTGCCGGCACACTCAGCATCAGCGGCAACAACACATTTTCCGGCGGTACGATCATCGATGAAGGCGCGGTCTCGATGCATCATGCATCCGCACTGGGGACCGGAACGATCACGTTGCAGAACAACGGTCGGCTCTGGATGTCATACGGCACACCGATGACGCTATCGAACGATCTGGTCCTCAATGGAACAGGGGGACTTCTGGCTGTAGACACAACGACCTACAACGGTACGATCAGTGGCTCCAGCGGACTCAAGCTGGATTATGGTCAACTCAGGCTCGCGGCGGCGAACACCTATGCGGGAGACACCCTGATCGGCGCGACCGGCCTGGCCTACATTGAGGCTCTCAATGACCAGGCCTTCAGCGCAGGTACCGTGCGCCTCGGCACCAGTGGCAGTCTGCAGCTGGGCGATGGCGTGACAATCGCTAACAATGTCGTGCTCGCAGGGGGCGGCGGGCTAAATACCCTTCGAGCCAATGGCGTTGCGACGCTGAGCGGCGATATAGGATCAGCCTTAGCCGGGGGAATTTTGGTCTATCGCGGTGGAGAACTGATTCTCACCGGAAGTTCCGACTACTCTGCTCAAACCTATGTTTCGGGCGGCATCCTCACAGGCGGCGCAGCAAATTCCCTTGCCGCGGGATCGGTCTTCCACATCGAAAGAAACGGCACCCTGCGCCTGCTGGCTGATCAAGAGGTCGCCGGCATTGTCGATGGCGGCAGTTCTTTCGGCGCGGGTACCCTCGATCTCACCAACCGGCGCCTGACCTCCAGCCAGGATGGCAACACCACCTTTGGAGGGACCATCACCGGAACCGAGAACTCCCGCATTATCCTTTCGGGCGCGGGTACGCTTAACCTCACGGGCGACAACTCGGGCTATACAGGCTCGCTCATCACCAGCTCTGGTCGCTTTGATATCAATGGGGATCTTTCATCCGCAACGGCTTTGATCACTGGCGGCCAGTTGGGCGGCACGGGTCACGTCGGCTATGTTGGCCTCAGCCGTGGTGGCAAGTTGGTCGGCGTTTCGGGCCAGACTTTGACCATGGACCGGCTGGTCATGGGCAGTGGTGGCATTTTGTCGGCGAGCTTCGGCCTTGCAGATAATGCACCGCTGTTCCACGTCACCGGCAGTGTGGAGCTGGACGGATATATCGAAATTCACGATGCAGGCGGGTTTGGGCCGGGGCTTTATCGCCTGCTCACCTATGGTGGTACACTGTTCAATCAGGACGCAGAGTTCGGAGATCTTCCCGATGGGGTCAGCGCCGACGATCTTGAGCTGCAGATCGGAAATGGCCGGATTGACGTTATCTCGAGCGCGAATGCGGCGGGCGGGGTGACGTTCTGGGATGGGGGCAATGCGGCCAACTGGAACAACGGAAGCGTGGATGGCGGCGATGGCGTCTGGGGCGGCGGCGATACGTTCACGACGGCCGATGGTTCGAGCAACGGGCCACTCAACCCAGCGCCAGGTTTCGTGGTTTTCTCTGGTCAGTCGGGCCAGGTGATCGTGCAGCCTGCGGGGCCAGAAGTTACCGGGATGCAGTTTGCCACCGACGGCTACATGCTCGGCGGCGGCTATCTCAGGATCGGCGCCGGTGAGCGCGTATTCCGCGTTGGTGACGGCTCCAGCGCTGGCGCCGGTTATACTGCCACCATCAACAATGAGATTTCCGGCGCCGGGCGCCTGGTCAAGGCCGATACCGGCCGGCTGGTGCTCAACAGTAGCGACAACAACTATACCGGCGGGACCGAAATTCGCGGTGGCATACTCGAAATCAACGGCACGATCGGAGACGTTTTGGTCGGGGCTGATGGATTTCTGACCGGTGCGGGATCGGTGTCTTCCGCCGAGGTTTTCGGCTCCATCGGCGCCTCCGGCTTCGATACGCTGCGAATCTGGGATGATCTGACGCTGCGCGAGAATGCCCTCTTCCGCCTGGCGGTTGATGCCGAAGGCAACAACGGCTTGGTTGAAGTCGATGGGACGGCATACCTCGACGGCAACGTAGAAGTTCTTGCCAGCGGCGGCGATTATGCCGATGGAACTGAATATACATTCCTTCGTGCGGAAGGCGGCATTGTCGGCACCTTCGATGGCGTAGCCGACAATCTCATCTTTCTCAGCGCGGCGCTGGCCTATGACGACAACAATGCCCGGCTTATCCTGACGCGCAATGCCAACGGCTTTGCCAGTGTCGGCGCGACCCCCAATCAGGTGGCCACCGCGACCGCCATTGAAGCGCAGGGCGTGGGTAACGCCTTGTATGACCGGGTCCTGACCTATGACGCCGCTGACGCTCGGCACGCGTTCGACCAGCTCTCCGGCGAAATCTACGCGACTAGCCAGAACGCCACATTGCGCACATCACAGGCCGCTGTGGAGATCGCGCGGGATCAGGCGCGGGCCGGCCTGGCACGGCTTGGCGACACGTCCAATGGCGGTGACGCTTCCAGCGCCTGGAGTTCCGCAGGCGGCACGGTGGGAACCATCCAGGGCGACGGAAATGCAGCATCCGCGGCCTTTAGTGCGGGCAATCTCTTTTTCGGCGCCGATACGGTATTCAACGACGGTTGGGTCTTTGGCGCGATGGGCGGAGTCGGCAACACGCATGTCTCTGTCCCCGAACGGGCAAGCATCGCTGACGTCCAGTCCGTCATGGGTGGCATTTATGGCGGTGGCTCGTTCGACAACACGACGGTCAAGTTCGGCACCAGCGCCGGCGTGAACCAGACCGAGGTGATCCGAGACGTAAGCATCCCCGGCTTCTCCGAGAGTGTCGAGGGCTCAAGGTCAGGCGCGACGCTGCAGGCCTTTGGCGAGGTCGGCCATCAGTTCGTTTTCGATAGCGGACTTATCATCGAGCCTTTTGCCAACCTCGCGCATACGAGTCTGTGGACAGGAGAGTACAGCGAAAACGGCGTCTCCGGCTTAACCGGCAGCACTGCCTATTCCTCACTGACCAGCATTACCCTCGGTGTCCGCGGCGAGCACGGTTTCACGATCGGGGCCATCGAAGCCAAGGCCAGTGCGGGCATCGGCTGGAGCCAGCCCCTGGGTCTGAACACACCGACGGCTTCGCATGCCTTCGACGGTGGCCAGCAGTTCACCGTTAGCGGCAGTTCTGCGCAAGCGGGTGTCGCATCGATCGAAGCCGGCTTGGACCTTAAGATCACCGACAGTTTCAACGTGGGTTTCAACTACGATGGCGGCTTTGGAGACGGCGTCCAGCAACATGCTTTGAAGGCAGAGCTCTCGCTCCAGTTCTGACACTGCCAGGTGGGCCTTTGGGCCCACCGGTTTATCCGGGACTTGCCCTCCACCCGAACTGGACCGAGAAGGGCTCGCGGGTGATCACGCCGCTGCCGGTAAGAGCTTTCGACGCCCTCTTGGGCCATCGGTCAGCAGACGCTTTCGATGTCGAGTGGCTACTGCTCGCGGAGCGCCTAGGATATCGAGTAGGATACTCCGAGGCACACAGTCTATCCTACCGCACGATCGATGAGTACGGGAGACGAGGGACAGGACGCCTCGCAGTGGATCCGGCGGATAGAAATGGCCGGAGAAAATGGCAAGTGCCACGCGGCCGTTCCTCAGCCACTGATGATATATGCTCGTCACGAAGAGCCACCAGTCCGCAATCCACCCGCGGCGATCGTAACCTACCCGCCCGCTAGGAGCTATTTGCTGGCTGGTCACCTCATTGTCGCTCCACCAGCGAGAGGCTTACGGGCATCCAGCGGCGCGTCCACGCGGTAGCCGTCGAAGTATGAACCACCGTGGCGTGCCAATTCCTGATCAATGAGCGACAGAAGCGCTGCTTTGTTGCCCCGCACAGCGTCAGCAAAGGCGCTAGATGCAATCTCTGCGAGACCAGGATCAAAACGACGCAACAGGCGGGGTCCCCACTTGCCCTTGCCGGTCCATTGGCGCCGTCCGAGCAATATGAGATCGATCAGGCGCGGATAGGCTAGTGCCGAGACGGCCGCGACCTCGTTGGTCGGCCGTTCGGCACGAAGGTCTTCCGCTAGATCGCTTAAGAAGTATCGCATCGTGTCGTACGGCTCCCCGCCCAGGGGGCTAGGCCCGTTTTCGAGAGCACTTCGCGCCTGTTGTTGCATGGCACGAGCTCGCTCCAGGTCGTCACCGACGATCACACCATTTGCGACCATATGCACGATGATGGGCGTGCCGCTTCTGATGTCCTGTTGGATGAAATAGGCCAACGTCTCTGCATCATGCACGAAAGCCTCGATCGGAAAGCTGTCCATGATGAAGGACTCCCGCCATGCTCGCGGCAGCTTGGGAAAGACAACGACCAGATCGATGTCCGAAAACTCGTTTCCCTCGCCTCTCATGATGGATCCGGCCACGAACAGGTGGGATGCGCCGCTGAACCGCGTGCTAAAGCATTTTCGCGCGACCTCTAAAGCGGCTTCGATGCGTTGCTGGTGGTAATGCATGCTGGTGTCCTTGTTCGACATGGGACGCAGCAGGCACAAAAAAACCCGCTCACATCCGGCGGGTTGATCATCGCTGTCTGAACTGGCTCTTAGCTCATGACGTGACCAACCACCGCGAGGCGGTGGTGGAGCCGGTCGAAACTACGAGCATTATGTTCATGCCTGAACGCTATAACTCGAAGAGGCGTTGGTCAATCGTCTCTGCCCGCCGTAAGGGGTCCACAGCTCCGCTCTCGGCGGCCTCGGCGGACAGATTGCTGTGGGGGCTCCTCGCGCGGTTACTTCAAGGTTGGTCTGTCCTTGTCCGCGGCCGTCGTAATCTCGACCATGCTCATGGCACCACCTGCGTGGCTAGCTCCGGCAGTGCGAGCTATCGGATCATTCCTTAGGTGATCTCAACTGGGCGCATGCAATAGTCAGCTCCGACCCGGCCAGCTACACGCTGAAGGCGAAATCCGAAAAGCTGCCATCCACCTCATCACTGCCACCGGTGTGAAATGATCCCAGATTGGCCGCGGCCTTCGTCTATGCCCTGCCCGGCGTCAGTCGGGCGACAGGAGCTGCCCGGCGAGAAGCGGCGCGTAAGCGTCAAGCCGGCGGTATAGGAACTCGGTGAAGAGCCGCACGCGCTTGGTCTTGCGCGTCTCCCCCTGAGTGAGAAGCCAAACCGGGCCATAGAGCTGCAGGTCGGTGTCCGGCACCCTCTCCAATAGGGGGTCGGTGTCTCCGACGAAACACGGGATCGCCGTGATGCCAATGCCTTGCCGCACCGCTGCGATCTGCGCTGCGAAGTCCGTGGTCCAGAACGGAGTCCCAGTGGTGCGAAGCTCTCCGGCGCGGGTCCAGTCCGGGACACCTTGGCCGCTGATGCCGATCCACCTGGGATCCGTCCCGCCCGCCCGCCATTCGGCGAGTTGAGCGCCGGACATATAGAAGCCGCCATAGAGCGGTGGTCCCTTGAGTCCGTAAAGATTGGGCGGCAGGGTTTCGCGATCATAGACAACGCGGATCGCGACGTCGGCCTCCCGGTTGGTCAGGTTTGCCAGTGCGCCTGACGACAGGATTTCCATCTCGATGCCGGGATGCAGGCGTACGAAATCGGACAGGTCCGGCATGAGCAGATGTGCAGCGAGGGGCGGCGGCAGCGTTACCCGCAGGAGCCCGCGCACGCTCTGGTCACGCCCGAAGACGCGCGTTTCCAATTGCAGAGACGACGCTTCCATCTGGCCCGCGAATTCGAGGACCTCCTCACCCGCTTCCGTCAGTCGGTAGCCGGAAGGCAGTCTGTCGAACATCTGAGTCCCGAGGCGGTCCTCAAGCTGGGCGATGCGGCGCAGCACGGTCGCGTGATTCACGCCGAGGCGCTTGGCGGCAGCCCGCACCGAGCCCCCGCGCGCCGCGGCAAGAAAATAGCGCACGTCGTCCCAGTCCATCATGGTGCATTCCCGCGCCGTAGGGTGCGGCCTCCCAGGCTCATTACCGTGCACTGAGTCCTATTTCTGCACTCGCTGCAACGACCCATTGTTACATCGGATCGTTTTCGCACCACCGATGTGCGTGATTGGGCACTGAGTGGCCGATCACGACGAGCCTATGTTTCGGTTCTCAAGACGACCTCCCCCCAGACCCAAGTTCGCTAAACAAGGATGCACAAATTGACCAGACTGAAGGACAAGACCGCCGTGATTACCGGTGGCGCAACCGGCATCGGCCTCGCCGCTGCAAAGCGATTCATTGAGGAGGGTGCCTTCGTCTTCATTTTCGGTCGCCGACAGGACGCTCTCGACGCTGCGTTGGCCGAGCTCGGGCCCAATGCCCGCGCGGTGCAGGGATCGGTCTCCGACGAGGCAGGCCTCGATCGGCTCTATGCGGCGGTGCAGGCCGAGCGAGGAACCCTCGACATCGTGTTCGCCAATGCCGGGACGGGAAACCAGCTTGCACTGGGCCAGATCACCGCCGCGCACATCGACGACACCTTCGACACCAATGTGAAGGGGACGATTTTCTCGGTCCAGAAGGCGCTGCCGCTGATGGGCCCAGGCGGTTCAATCATCCTGACCGGATCGAGCGCCGGCACGACGGGCGCCCCAGCGTTCAGCGCCTATGGTGCGAGCAAGGCAGCCGTCCGCAATCTGGCGCGGACCTGGGCGGAAGACCTCAAGGGAAGCGGCATCCGGGTAAACGTGCTGACGCCCGGTGCGGTAGCGACCGACCTGGCAAAGGCTGCGTTGGGGGCGGAGGGCCTGGCGGTCTACGGCGCGATGACGGCGCTCCAGCGCATGGGCGATCCGGCGGAAGTCGGCGCGGTGGCCGCCTTTCTCGCATCGTCGGACAGCAGCTTCATGACCGGCAGCGAAGTCGCCGTGGATGGCGGCCTGGCGCAGTTCTAGCACCTGCGCCCGGTCCCGTCCCTCTGTCGCTTCTGGACCGTCGGGCGTGCTTCACCCCAAGGAGAAATCTATGACTTACGCAATTATCGGCTTCGGCAGCATCGGCCACGCGCTGGCCAGGGCATTTGCCCGCAACGGCATCGAAGTCGCCGTTGCCACGACACGCGACCCGGAAAGCTTTGCGTCCGATGCAGCGGCGATTGGGCCCACCATCATTCCCCAAACCCTCGCGGAAGCCGTCAAGGCGGACATCGTCATTCTCGCTGTTCGTTTCGAGCGGCACCCGGACATCGCGAAAGCGCTGCCCAGTTGGCAAGGCAAGACGGTGGTCGACGCGATGAATAGTAACCTTCCCCTTGAGGATATGAACGGCCTGCTATCCTCTGCCTTTGTCGCTCAGGCATTTAGCGGTGCCAAGCTCGTGAAGGGGTGGAACCACCTACTTGCAGCCACAGTGGCAGCCGATCCGGTCGTCGACGGCGGCCACCGGGTGGTCTTCCTGTCGAGCGATGACGAGGATGCGATCCCGCCAGTGGCGGACCTGGCCAGGCAACTCAAGTTCGCGCCCGTCAACCTGGGAAAGCTCAATGAGGGAGGTGCATTGGTGCACGCACGCGGCGGCATCTGGGGCTCGTTGATCTTCATGGACCTGTTCAAAAAGGAGCAGTAGTTCGACCCAACCGTTTGCTCGACGCCCAGAACTGGTCGCGCGCTAACGCCTCGAGCTGCGCGCGATCGACTATCTTGCGGCTACAGAGATGCGGAGGCCGGGCGGGGTAGCGGCATGCACAGCAAACGCCGTGTAGCGCTCCGCAACTGCCGGTGGCTGTAGCGGCCGCCGTCTTTACAGGACAAATGTCCGCTGTCGCGCATCCTGGTCTGAAAACCGGCCCGTCCGCTTCCCACCCATTTGAGATTTTGTTGGCAACGTAGGGGAAGGTCAGCTTTCGGGACCGCAACGTCCGCCTGAACGCAGAAATGAGGCGCACAGAGCAGCCACTGGCTCTTGTGCCAGTTGGAGGCTGCGGCGGAGGCGCCGCCCGGCGCACACATTGGAGCAGCGCCCAACGCAACGACCGATCAAATGAGAGCAGTCTTGCCTGGACCTCATGATACGGCGGCGAAACAGTGGGGAACTCAGTGGACTATCCCGACCACATGGCTCAGCTTATCTGGATTGCGCATGACGTAGATGTGGGCGACGCGCCCATCGATGATCTCGAGCGCAGTTGTCTGCAGCTTGCCGTCCGCCTCCAGGGTCACGTAGCCCGGCAGGCCGTTGATCAGGGCGAAGCGGATGAGCCGCGAGGGGCTGGTCTCGAAGAGTGCGATGAGGCGCTCGTATAGCCTCAGAACGGCATCCAGCCCCACCACTGGCGCCGGACCAGCGGGGCGCTTGCCGCCACCGTCGGCGGTGACGACGATGTCTGCTGCGAGCATCGACTTCAGCGCCGCCATGTCGCCGGTCTGCGCTGCGGCAAAGAAGGCCTCAGCGATCTCCATCCCACGACGCTGGTCGACGGCGAAGCGCGGCCGGTTCTGTTGCACGTGCTGGCGAGCGCGGCTGGCGAGCTGGCGCGCCGCCGCCGGATCGCGCCCGATAGCGCCAGCCACTTCCTCGAAATCCATACCGAAGACGTCATGCAGCAGGAAGGCGGCACGTTCGAGCGGCGAGAGCCGTTCGAGCGCGAGCAGCAGCGGCAGGGTGACGTCGTCAGAGAGGTCGGCCTCGGCTTCGACCACGGGTTCGGGCAACCACGGCCCGACATAGGTCTCGCGCCGGCGGCGGGCCGACTTCAGCACGTCCAGGCAAAGCCGGGTTGTGACGCGCACCAGGTAAGCTTCGGCATTGTCGATGCCGCTACGCTCGGCGCCGTGCCAACGCAGGAACGCTTCCTGCACCACATCTTCGGCGTCGGCCACTGAACCGAGCATGCGGTAAGCGATGCGGGCGAGCCGGGGCCGGAGCGGCTCGAAGCTCTCGGCGGTACGGCCGGCCATCTCGGCTCGCCCGCCGCTCTTCACGCTGCCACCTTAATCTCGGCCGAGCGCGGCGGCGAAACGCGGAAGCCGACGTTGAAGCGGTTCCAGGTGTTGATGTTGCCGATGGCCAGCATCAAGCCCACCTGCTCAGCCTGGTTGAACTCTGCCGCGACCAACTCGTAGGCAGCCTCGCTGGCCTCAAGGTCGAGCTTGGTCAGTGCTTCGGTCCAGGCCAGGGCGGCCCGCTCGCGCGCGGTAAAATGCGGCGCTTCGCGCCAGGCAGCGACCAGATGGAGCCGCATCTCGGTGTCGCCATCCTGCCGCGCTTCCTGCGTGTGCATGGCAAGGCAAGGTGCGCAGCCGTTAATCTGGCTAGCCCGGATCTTCACGAGGTGCAGCAGCGTGCGCTCGAGGCCCACATCGGGCATGGCGTGGCTGTAGTCGATGAGCGGCTGAATGAGGTCCATGCGGACGAAGGGGTTGATCGGTTTGGTCATGATTGTCTCCATGTCATTGCTCTTACTGACGGAAACAAGACGAGAGAGGGTGCGCGTCGTGTGACATGGTCCTTCAAATTTTTTTCGCTCGCTGGTGGGATCATTTTACTCATCGCCCGCCAATGGCCCGATTCGGACTTGCAGCTGCCCGAAGAAGGCAGACACGAGTCCCCCGCGGCGGGCTCGTGGTTCTCTGACGGACTTTGTCAATTCCCTCTTGAGCCGAACGTAATACCGTACAAATGGGCCTGAAGGAGCCTTGTCGACGCATGAGCACATCAGAGAAGACGTGCGGCTGTCCGTCTAGGTTGAGGCGATCATGCCCGTATCGAAGATGAGGTACCCCAGGCTGGTTTGACGACCCCGCTTGCGGAGACGCTCGGTCCGCACCGGACGCCCGTGGTCTTCTCGCTATCGATGTGCGCGTGAAGGCCGCGCGGATGTCCGACACGATCAGGACTTGCCAGTTGAACCCTCGTCTGTCGCGTCGCGTCCGATATCCGGGCACGATTCCTGATTCATGCTGTCGTCCGGCCCGACTTTTTCGGCCGAGGGGCTGTCCTGGTTGGTGTCGGCGGTGAGAATGCCGCCTTCGAGAAGGGCGACAATTTCGGCGGCCTCGTGCTTGGCCATTCCGTCATAAGGTTGTCCGGCGATCATGACGACACGACCGGTCTCTATCTCAAAGACCTGCCACAAGTCTTCCGCCTCGAGGCGTTTGTCGTATCTGGTCACCATGACAGGGTGAAAACCTATCCTATTGTCAGCGATGAAAACACTTCACTGGACGTGATCAGTGAAAGGAAGCAGCAAGAGTACGATCATGTCCTTTCAATATAATATTTGCTTCGGCAATTACTTACAATGCGTATGCCCAAAAAACAGGCAACACAGGATTTTTCGTTCGCTGTTAAAACGCAGCTAACCCTGGTTCGATCCAACAAGTTGCGAATCATTGTCAAATTGACGAACGTGCCTCACGGAAGACATCGGCAGAGCAACCAATGCGTGAATACGACGAGGCGGGCCGCCGATCTGGCAGGGGCGACGAGGAAGCAGGCCGCAACATCCTGAGTCGAATTCCCGAGCAGGCCGGTCCGCGAATGATGACATTGAGGGGTGGTGCGGTTCATTCGTGTCGTCCGCCCGGTTCGCAAAAGTTCGTTTCGAGCGCCCACTTCGTTGGCGTCATGCTCGCGCCTTCACCAAAGATTGCGGCGGCGTTCGGCAGCGACAAGGTTCATCACTATGATGCGCCCCTGGGCATGATTGTCGTCAGTCCTGCCGAGGTGGACAGCCGGATGAGTTGGGCGGCAAGGCGCGAAAATGTCGTTGTCGGGATCAAGCCGGAAAGCTTGTTGGAACTGGCGGCCCATGAGGCCGATCTCGGCAAGGTGGAGCTACGGACGCTGCCCTTTGGCACCGTCGACCTGGAAGCGCTGCACCTGGCACGACTTCTGAAGGCGGAACTGACGCAAAGAACGGCACCGAACGAGCTCTATATCGACTCGCTCGTAACCCTTTTCGGAATCCACCTGCTTCGCAACTATACAGAGGCCGGCAAGCGACCTCTCGATGTCAAGGCAGGCGGGTTGTCGCTGCAAAATGCCCGGCGGATGCAAGACTACCTGCAAGCCAATTTTGCCGGGCCACTATCGGTCGCGGAGCTTGCTGCGGTGTGCGGTCTGTCACCCGGTCATTTCATACAAGGCTTTACCCGAACCTTCGGGCGGCCACCGCATCAATATGTGCTGAACCTTCGCCTGGACTTTGCCGAAACTCTGCTCATCAAGGGAGACATGAGAATTGAGGAAGTCGCCCATTACAGCGGGTTTTCCAGCCAGAGCCACCTAACTTCGGCGATGCGGCGGTATCGGGGCAGAACCCCCGCACAAGTGCGGCTGAACAGGTAGATGGCAATTGCAGAAGCGCTGGCAGGGCGTATCAGGCCGGGCGTTCCAAGTGTGGCGAGCCTGCCACATCATTTCTGCCATGCAGCCTTTTTTGTGAGACTGGCCAGAGCTTCCTGAAAAAACCGGAACATCCTGAAATACGATCCCGCAGAAATATGTTCCCCTTGATGCAACTGGAAAATCCGGTGTCGGGAGCGGCTTCGCCAGAGCATTGATGCAGCACGCTGGATCGGTTTGAAGACCGGCGTGATGACTGACAGCCAGAAGGCATAAGACGACAGGTGGCCCCCGCCGACGGACTCCGCTCCAGGATTTTAGGGGCCATTGATGCACAAGCCATTTTCCTGGCGCGATGTCGCGCGTCGTGTCGCCATATCCTGCAAGAATGTCCTGGCGTTGTCGATCTTCATGCGCATGCAGCGCAGCCCCCATGGCTCAAGGCAGATGCCGGGGCGAGAGTCTGCAGCGCGCATGGTTGTCGCGGCCGCTCTGCTTGCCGCCCCGATGGCGTGGGTGAGCGAAGCTCAAGCGCAGGTCATTTTCAACGAGGATTTCGGCACGACCAACAGCCACATGCCGACGGCGCAAAGTAGTGCCGATGCGCCATGGCTCCTGGCGGCTTGTTTGAATGGCTTCATTACCCTGAATACAGGCATCTCGCCGACGCCGTTTCTCCACCACAATACGCAAAGTGGCGCTTCTTGTACCTATGCGCCCGGGCAGGCGGTGTGGCGCAACATTAACTCAATCCCGGTTGCGCCGAACAGGACCTATACTTTCTCCTACCGGGTTCGCGATTTGAATGGAATCTCGCCACCCGTCCTCAGCCAGACCGTTGCGACGAATGCCGGTGGGTCGACGACTGTTCAAAGCTCATCGCAGCCAGCCCTCGTCGTGGGCGGGTGGGTTACCCGTTCCGTAACGTTCGTCACTAGCGCCAGCACAACCTCTCTGATGCTGCAAATCCAGAACGCAAATACCGCCGTGGGCGGTAACGATTTCCTCCTGGACGACATTGTCCTCTACGCCTGGCAGGCCGATCTTTCGGTCACCAAGGACGATGGCGCGACGACGTTCACGCGCGGGTCAGTCGTCACGTATTCCATCCTCGTCAGCAATGCCGGTCCAGAAGCTGCGGTAGGCACCGCGATCAGCGATCCGCTGCCCGCCGGCATAGCGACGGCGAACTGGACCTGCGGCAGCGCCACGGGCGGCGCCATCTGCGGTGCGGCGAGTGGTACGGGGGCAATCAGCACCACCGCGGACCTGCCCGCGGGCTCTTCGGTCACCTATACGCTCAACATGACCGTGCCCGCCGGATATCCGGGCGTCCAACTGACCAACAGCGCCACGGTCACGGCACCGGCGAGCGTCAGCGATCCCGTTGCGAGCAACAACACGGCGAGCGACACGAACGCGGTGGCGCCGCCGCAGCCGAACTTCGCTTGTGATGCGAATATGTATATGGCGCAAAATCCAGGCGTGCCACCGACGACCCTGTACCAGTTCGACACCTCCAGCAATCCCTTCGTGTTTACGCCCTTGGGAACCACTGCCGGATTTGCCTATAACGCCATCGCATTCAACCCGGTCGATGGCTATCTCTACGGCATGGGCACCAATGGCACTCAAACGGTGCTGTTGCGCATTGGCAGCGACGGGCAAGCCGCAAACCTTGGCATTGTTTCGGGTGGGGGAATAAACGCCGGGCTGACGGCGGGGCATATCTACAACAATGGCGAGATTGCGCCGGACGGTTCCTATTATGTCCTGAGTTCTGGGTCAAACACCTCGACATTGTTCCGGATAGACCTGAGCACACTTGCGGTTACGGCCATTCCGTTGAGTCAGGCCCCCCTAACGGCCGACATCGCCTGGCACAATGGCCTGCTTTACGGGCGCCAGGATTCCACCGGCTTGCTGCTTTCGATCAATCCTGCCACGGGCGCCGTCTCTCCGGTCGGGGCGTCCTCGAATCCACCGGTGGCGGGAATTTTCGGCGCCATGTTTGGCGCGTCGAATGGTGTTTTCGGCAGCAACAATAGTGGCGGTTTCTATCGCTTCGATCTGGCCACGGGTGCCGTTACGCAGATTTCGAGCTCGCCCGCTGCAGGGGGCAATGACGGTGCCAAATGCGCGACGACGTCGCTCACCTTTGCTGGCGACCTGTCGATCACCAAAACCGACAACGCCACTGTCTATACGCCCGGCACCGACACAACCTACACCATCGTCGTCAGCAATAGCGGTCCGTTCGGTGTGCAGGGGGCGGCGGTCGATGATCCGCTGCCTGCTGGTATCACCACGGCGAACTGGATCTGCGTGGGCGCCGGCGGCGGCTTGTGTGGCGCTGTGAATGGCGTAGGTGGGATCAGCACCACGGCTAGTCTGCCCGTTGGTGGCACGGTTACCTATACGCTCACCATGAGCGTGCCGCCCGGTTTTACAGGTGACCTCGTCAATACCGCGACCGTCACCAATCCGTCGGACTCGCCCGATTCCGATACCAGCAACAACACCGCGACCGACACCGACGCGCCGCCGGAACCGGCCATGACGATCGTCAAGACCGGCGCGCTGAACGACCTTGATGGGGACGGGCTTATCGACCTGGGCGAAACCATTTCCTATTCGTTCCTCGTCACCAATACGGGCAATGTGACGCTGACCGGCGTGACCGTGACCGATCCGCTGGTGACGGTCGATCAGGGCCCGCAAACGCTGGCGCCGGGCGGAAGCTTCACCTTCACGGCCAGCTATTCGCCGGTGCAGGCCGACATCGATGCCGGGGAGGTGTCAAATACCGCCACCGGCACCGGCACGCCGCCATCCGGCCCGCCGATCGACAGCCCGCCCGATACTGTCGTGGTGCCGCCCGAGCAAACGCCCGGCCTCGTCGTCAACAAGACCGGCACGCTGAACGACCTGGACGGCGACGGCCTGCTCGATCTGGGCGAGACGATCAGTTACTCTTTCCTGGTCACCAACATCGGCACGGTCACGATGACCAATGTCATGGTGAACGATCCGATGGTGAGCATCGACCAGGGCCAACAAACACTGGCACCGGGCGCATCCTTCACCTTCACGGCGACCTATGCGCCTGTTCAGGCCGATATCGACAATGGTTCGGTTACCAATACGGCCACCGGCACCGGTACGGATCCGGGCGGCACCACAACGGAAAGCCCGCCCGATACCGTCACAGTGCCGCCTGACCAGACGCCTGGCCTGACCATCGTCAAGACCGGCACGCTGAACGACCTGGACGGCGACGGGCTGCTCGATCTGGGCGAAACCATCAGCTATTCGTTCCTCGTGCGGAACACCGGGACGGTGACGCAGACCAATGTCACGGTGAACGACCCGCTGGTGACGGTGGATCAGGGCCCGCAGACCCTGGCCCCCGGCGGCAGCTTTACTTTCACGGCAACCTATACGCCTGTTCAGGCCGATATCGATAATGGCTCGGTGGTGAATACGGCCACCGGCACCGGTACGGATCCGGGCGGCGGGACCACCAATAGCCCCCCCGACACGGTCACCGTGCCACCGGACCAGACGCCGGGTCTGACGATCATCAAATCCGGCACGCTGAATGATCTTGATGGCGACGACCTGCTCGATGCCGGGGAGACTATCGACTATGCGTTCCTCGCCCGCAATACCGGTGCTGTAACGCTGACCGGCGTCACAGTGAACGATCCGCTGGTGACGGTGGACCAAGGTCCACAGACGCTGGCACCTGGCGCGATCTTCACCTTCACGGCAACCTATGCGCCCACGCAGGCCGACGTTGATGCTGGCTCGGCGGTCAATACCGCCACCGCCCCCCGCACCGATCCCAATGGTGGAACAACGCAAAGCCCGCCCGACACGGTGACTATCCCGCCGTCGCCGGTCAGCTTGAGCGTCGTCAAGACTGGTGTGTTCAACGATCTGGACGGCGACGGCAATGCCAGCATCGGCGACACGATCACCTATACGATCCTGATCACCAATGTGGGTGGCCAGACGGCTGCGAATGTGTGGCCGCTCGATGCCGGTCCCACCTTCAATGGGCGGCCGGCCGCCAATGGCCTGTCCACGTTCCAGCCGGGGCCGGTGGGCCTGGCGCCCGGCCAGTCGCAGGCGTTCACGGCGACCTACATGCTTGACCAGGTCGACATCGACAATGCCGCTGGCCGTGCCGACGGCGTCGAGAACGCCGCAAGGGCACAGGGAACCTTCAACGGCATCAATGTCCCCTCCAGCACGTCAAGGTCGGAAATCACGCTGCCGGCAGCCGCTTCCGGCGATCTCTCGGTGGCCAAGGTTGCGTTGCTGCGCCAGATCCGGCGCGGCGAGGAAGCGCCCTTCGCGATCACCGTCACCAATCACGCCGGCACGACCGCCACCGGGTTGACGATCATCGACACGTTGCCGTCAGGATTCCGCTTCGTGGAAGGCTCGGCCAGCATTGGCGGGGCCGCCGCAACGCCGGTGGTCGATGGCCGCAGGGTGATCTTTGAGGGCATCACGGTACCGGCCAACGGTGCAGTCGAAATCCGCCTGCGCATGCTGGCGCTGAGTTCGGCGGGGCCGGGTGAGCACATCAATCGGGCCAGCCTCACCGATGCCGCGGGCAATCCATTGGCACCCGATGCGACGGCGAAGGTCGAAATAATGATCGAGCCAGTCTTCGACTGCAGCGAGATTATCGGCCGCGTCTTCGATGACGGGAACCGCAACGGCTATCAGGACGAGGGAGAACTGGGCCTGCCTGGCGTGCGCCTCGCCACGGTCAAGGGCTGGCTGGTGACGACCGACGCCCACGGCCGGTTCCACGTGGCCTGCGCGGCTTTGCCCGACCAGCGGATCGGCGCGAACTTTATCATGAAGCTCGATACCCGCACTCTGCCGAGCGGCTATCGCCTCACTACCGAAAATCCCCGCGTGGTGCGGCTGACCGCCGGCAAGATGACCTCGCTCGACTTCGGCGTCGCCATCGGCCGGGTGGTGCGGCTGGATCTGCAGGACCAGGCCTTTGAAGCGGGCAGCACGGAACTGCAGCCGCAATGGATGCAGGGCATTGACCAACTGATCGGCTTTTTGGCCGAGGAGCAGTCGGTGCTGCGCCTCTCCTACATCGACCCTGGGGCCGACCCCGATCTGGCGCAGGAGCGGCTGCGGCAGGTCAGCGAACTGATCCGCGCGCGATGGGAGCGCTTGCCGGATGAGTACCGGCTGGAAATCGAAATGCGCGTGGAGACGGGGCTATGACAAGGGGCATCAGCATGACCAACGGAAAGCGCCTGCGCCACGCCCTGCTGCTGGCCAGCACTGCCCTTACGGCATGTGCCTGGCTGGTGGCCCCGGCGCATAGCCAGACCGGGCAGGGGGACGAGGGCAAGGCGGCTTACAACAGCGCGACCGGCGTGCTTCCGATCGGGGCAAACACCGAGGCTCAAACGCTGGCCGATGCCGGCAGCATCCCCTTCATGATCAGCGTGGACGGGCAGACCGTTGACAAGAGCGGGGTTGTGCGCCCGGTCGATGTTCAGCGCCGCACTGATCTAGGGCTGAGTGCGGTGGACATCCAGGTCAAGTTCGATGGCCTTGAGGCTAAGCCGATGCTGAACGTTATTGCCCGCACCAGCGGCGGGCAGGTGACCTTCGAGACGGCGTCCAACTATCCTGGCTACGTCGCCCGCTCCGAAATCCGTATTTTTGGTGAGACGAACTGGCTGGGCCAGCAATCGGTAGTCGTGGTGCCGGTCGTCATCAATGGCATAGCCAGCTGGACGCCTCAGACCGATGCGCCGGTCAGCTATGTGCTGCGTGTCTACGATGCCGAGGGGCGGTTCGACGAGACCGTGCCGTCGCCGGTCATGCCGGTGGGGCAGGCGGCCGATCTTTCCAGCGACCGTGCCGCTCTGCGCAATATTCCGATCAATGGCGGCGCCGTCACCGTCTATGGGCACAGCGTTCCCACCGGTTATGCCGTTCAGGCCTTGGGCGAGACCGTGTCAGTAGATGCCAATCGGTCCTTTGTCGTACAGCGCATCCTGCCACCCGGAGATCACCAGGTCGATGTTGCCCTGGTCGGCAATCACGGCAAGGACGGGCTGCAGTTCAGCCGCGACATCAATATCCCCGACAATGACTGGTTCTACGTGGCCCTGGCCGATGTCACCGTCGGCCTGCGCACCGGCGACGCCATGATCGAAGCCGTACGGCCGGGAGAATATGACGACATTTACAGCAAGGGTCGCCTCGCCTTTTACGTCAAGGGCAAGATCAAGGGCGAATATCTGCTGACGGCCACCGCCGATACCGACGAGGAGGAATTGCAGGAGCTGTTCGGCAATATCGGCAAGCGCAATCCGCGCGACTTCCTGCGCCACCTCGATCCGGACGACTATTATCCGGTCTATGGTGATGACTCGGCCATGGTCGAGGATGCGCCCACCAGCGGCAAGTTCTACGTGCGGGTGGAGCGCGGCGACAGCCATGTGATGTGGGGCAATTACAATACCAGCATTACAGGCACCGAATTCCTGCGCTCCGAGCGGGCACTTTATGGCGCCAACGCGCTATATCGGTCCGAAGAGGTGACCGCATTCGGCGAGCGCCGCACCGAAGTCACCGCTTATGCGGCTCTGCCCGACAGCCTGCCGCAGCGCGAAGAATTCCTGGCGACGGGTGGCTCGGCCTATTTCATGCGGCGCCAGGATATCACTGTCGGCTCAGAAACCCTCACCGTCGAACTCCGCGATGCTGTCACCGGCCGCGTCGTCAGCCGCCGCACCCTGCAATATGGCAAGGACTATAGCTTCGACTACCTGCAGGGCATAGTGATCCTCAAGTCGCCACTGTCCTGGCAGACTGGAACCACCGGACCAGTCCGCGACGGCGCCTTTGGCGGCAGCAATGTCTACCTCGTCGCCCAGTATGAGTTCGTCCCTGCCGCCGATGATGTGGATGGCTATGTCTATGGTGGGCGGGCCCAGCATTGGCTCAATGATCATCTGCGTTTCGGTGTAACCGGAATGAGCGAGGCCACCGGCTCCGCCGATCAGTCTGCACTGGGCGCCGATGTGGAACTGCGCGCCTCCGAAACCACGTTCCTCCGCGCCGAGATCGCCCGTTCCGAAGGGCCGGGCTTCGGCCTGTCGCGCTCGAGTGACGGCGGCCTGACCTGGGGTGAACAGGGCACGGCGGGCATCGCCAACCGGTCGGCAATCGCCTGGCGCGTGGAAGGCCAGTTGGGCCTCGGCGATCTCAGTCATAGCGGGCTCGATGGCGTTGTCGGCTTCTACCACGAAAACAAGGAGGCCGGCTTTTCGAGCCTGTCCCAGCAGGTTGCGACCGATCAGTGGCTATGGGGCCTGTCCGCCGATGTTGCGTTCAATGAACAGGCGGAACTCGCCCTCAGCTACGATGATTTCAGAGACGGCGAGGGGCAGATCAAGCGGGACGGAGACGCCAGCGTCGGCTGGCAGCTTGACGACTATTGGCATGCCTCGGTTGGCATAAGCTATACCGAACTGATGTCGCCCCGGGCCATTGGCGCGGGAAAACCTGGCTATGACGGCTCGCGGATCGATGCCGGAATGCGTATCGAATACCAATGGGAGGAGGATAGCCTGGTCTATGCCTTCGGGCAGGCGACGCTGGGCATAAGCGGCGATATCAGCCGCAATGATCGCGCCGGCGTGGGTGCCGAATTCGGTCTGACCGACGCGATCGCAATCTCCGGCGAGGTTTCGTACGGAAGCCAGGGCGTCGGCGCAATGGCCGGTATCACTTTCGATCCGAACCCCGATGAGCATTACTATGCCGGTTATCGGCTGGACCCCTTGCGTGCTTTCGACGTCAGCAAGAGCTTCGCGCTCCTTGATGACAGTAACGGAACCCTGGTCGTCGGCCTCAAGCGCCGCCTCGACGAAATCGCCTCTGCCTATGCCGAAACCAGCTATGACATGTTCGGTGAGAAGCGCTCCCTGGCGCAGACCTACGGCATCCTGCTTACCCCAGATTCCTTCTGGAGCATTGATGCCGGGCTTGTGGTCGGGCAGGTGCGGGACGAGACCATCGACCCGGTGACCAACCTGCAAAGAAGTGACTTTGACCGCTACGCGCCGTCCCTGGCGGTCGGCTATGTCGATGACGAGGCGGGCATCAAGGCCAATGCGCGCAGCGAAGTGCGCATCGAGGATTCCTCGGACCATACCCGCGATCAGAACACCTACCTGTTTGCCGGCGGCCTCTCCTGGAAAACCAGTGAGGATTGGCGCTTCCTTGCCAATTTTGACGCCGTTATCTCCGACGCACGGTCTCCTGACACGGCGTTCCAGGACACCGACTATATGGAAGCCTCGATCGGCTACGCCTATCGCCCGGTCGACAATGACCGGCTCAACGCCCTGTTCCGCTATACTTGGCTGTACGACATGCCCGGCAACAATCAGCTTGTCAGCGGCGCGACCGGCGACCTGTTCGCGCCGGCCCAGCGTAGCCACATCCTATCGGTGGACGTGGACTATGATCTGATGGCCTGGCTCACGGTCGGCGCCAAATACGGCTTCCGCTATGGCGAGGTGAAGAACCGGACCGACGACGGTTCGGGCAGCGGCTTTGCGGAGGATTGGCAGGTCTCGTCGGCCCATCTGGGCATCGTGCGAGCCGACATCCATGTCGTCAAGGACTGGGACGTGTTGCTGGAGGGGCGCGTGATGCATATGCCCGAAGCCCAGACCACCGATTTGGGGGCCCTCGGTGCCGTTTACCGTCACCTGGGGGACAATTTCAAAGTCGGCGTCGGCTACAATTTCGGCCGCTTCTCGGACGATATGCGCGACCTGACTTTCGACGACCAAGGGGCCTTTGTGAACGTCATTGCCAAGTTCTGAGAGATCCACGTAGCGCGCTGCTGTTGTGTGCCAAAACCTGAGCGATGCAACGGGGGCCGTCTCGTACGATAATACGGCCGGCCACGCCACGGCGGAGGAGATTCACCGCGTCGCCAAGGTCGTGCTGCAGGCCCGCTTTGCCGCTGTGCTGTCGACCGACGAATGGATCGGCCATCTCGCAGCCAACACGGCGCCGGCACGCGACAA
>JAKFDU010000057.1:0-40715 GCA_036675975.1 Devosia sp.
CCTGGGACGCACAGAGTTGTTCTCACTGGTGGAGCATTCAGGGCTGAAAATCCAAGGCAAGGACCCGCAAATGGTTTTCAGCACCATGCTCTGGCGGGAGCCGAAGAAGATTGTCCGCCTAAAGGAGCATGGCTACTGGCTCGCTGATGAGCCGTTCCCCGAGGCGGGGTATGTCCCGCCGGGCACTTTGGGTTAGCGCTTACGCTTCGCCACCAGTTGTTTTGTAGGTCAGCCGCTTCCCTTTGACCGCTACCAATGCGGTCAAAGCGCGATGCTGGTCGTCAACGCCAAGTGCAGTGCGGTTGTTATACCGGAAGTCAAATTCCGCAAGGTAGCGGTGCAGATGCTTCTCGGAGCAATGCTGGTAGATGCCCTTCATGCCGCGCTTGAAGATGGAGAACACGCCTTCGATGGTGTTGGTGTAAGCCTCGCCGCGAACGTATTCGTCGGCGCTGTGGTTGACCGTCTCGTGACCAAGAAACTCACGCGCAATCTTGGTGTAGAGGCGGCTTTCGTCGGTGTTCAGGATCGTCTCCCGATTGACGTTGGCGGCAACGATGTTACCCACGGTCGCAACGTCCGCACGGTCAACGTGGAAAGAACGAACGTTGCCGCCACGCTCCACCAGAGCCACCACTGCACGCTTGCCGGAAGGGCCGCGACGGGTCTTAGCCTTGAAGGGCTCGCCGCTGGTGCGGTGCGTCGGCTGATCATCGGACTTGCCGAAATACGTCTCGTCAGCCTCAACCACCTTGCCGTTGCCGCCCATGGGCGCAAGGTCGCCAGCGCGCATGGCTTCACGGATACGGTGGGCAAGGAACCAAGCGGTCTTGTAGGTCACTTCAAGCGTCCGGTGGAGCTGGTGGGCAGAGACGCCCTTCTTGCTCGAAACCATCAGGTGAATGGCCTGCAACCACTTGTGCAGTTCGATATGGCTTTCCTCGAAAATGGTGCCGATGCGGACGGTAAACTGCATGCGGCACTGACCGCACTTCTTGAGGCCGTGGCGGATCACGCCTTCCGGATTCTTCTTGGAAGGCTTGGAGCGGACGTTGTTTAGGACATAAATCCGCTCGACACCCCCGCAATGCGGGCACACAGGACCATTTTCCCAGAGCGTTGCTTCAACATGGGCGAAAGCAGCGGCTTCATCGTGGAAATAGGGCTTGGAAAGAACGGACATAGCGGTAACTCCTTGAAACCACTATGGGTCAAGGGACTGGGTTTGTCAAATACATAATCCCCATGCACTACCTATGAACTAGGCTTATTTACCTATTATGACTTTGTCAACGGACCCTCGTCCTATCCGGCAGTGCTAGGGCGATTTGGGACCATTGCCGCCCCATCAGCGGGGATTGGCCCGCAGGGCATCGCGAATTTCGGTGAGCAGCACTTCTTCCTTACTGGGCGCCGGGGTGGTGGCGGCGGGCTCGGCGGCTGCCTGCCGCTTCATGCGGTTGATGCCCTTGACCACCAGGAACAACACGAAGGCAATGATGGTGAACTTGACGACCGCGTTGATGAAGAGGCCGACATTGAGCGTGGCGACACCAGCGTCCCTGGCCGCAGCAACCGACGGCACGGCAACGCCCTCGGGATTGGACAGCACGACGAACAGGTTCGAGAAATCGATGCCGCCGATAACGAGGCCAATCAGCGGCATGAAGATGTCGTCGACGATGGAGGAGACGATAGCGCCGAAGGCGGCGCCGATGATCACGCCGATGGCGAGGTCGATCATGTTGCCCTTGATGGCAAAGTCCCGGAATTCCTTGAACATGGTTGGTCCACCCTCTTCCTGGTTTTTCGTCCTATGAGGACGGGCCGCGATCGCGGTGACCAAGAATTGATGACCGCGCCGGTAAATGCAATGGGCCGAGAGTTGGTCTTGCACCGTTGCGATGGGGGGCCGATAGTTCCCAAAAGCCCAGGATCTCTACCCGATGTCGGCCCACAGACACGACGCTGCCAATAGCCTCAAGCAGGCGATCGACCATATTCCGCAGGGTATCGCGGTGTTCGACGCCGCCTTGCGTCTGGTGACCTCGAACAGCCGCTATAATTCGCTGCTGGCGCTGCCCGATCACCTGGTCAAGCCGGCTACACCGCTTTTCGATATCGCACTGTTCCTCGGCGACCGGGGTGACTTTGGCAGCGGCGACGCGGCGCGCCTCGCCATCGAGCGCATCAACCTGCTGACCGCGTCGCCGACCACGGTCACCCAGCGCCTGGGCAATGCCGGGCAGACGCTGGAATTCCACTCGAGTCGCCTGCCGGATGGCGGACTGGTCATCAGCTTCTCCGATGTCACCGCGCGCGTTCGCGCCGAGCGGGAACTTGCGGGTATGAATCAGTCGCTGGAGGAACGGGTGGAGGAGCGTACGGCGGCCCTCACCCGGGTCAATGCCGAGCTCGAAAGCGCCCGCGCCAAGGCCGACGCGGCCAACCACGACAAGACGCGGTTTCTTGCCGCCGCCAGCCACGACCTGTTGCAGCCACTCAATGCGGCGCGGCTCTATACCTCGACGCTGATCGAGCGAGCCAAATCGACGGGGCTGGCCGATCTCGCCAACTCCATCGAGGCCTCGCTGACGGCGGTGGAGGACATCATGGGTGCGCTGCTCGACATTTCGCGGATCGATAGCGGCGCCCTCAAACCGGCCCCGGCGCCGGTGGCTGGACAGGACCTGCTCAAGAAGATCGAGGTGGAATTCGGACCCATGGCGCGCGAGCGCAACATTTCGCTGCGCATCGTGGCGACGGACGCGACCATCATGATCGACCGCATGCTGGTGGGCCGCATCGTGCAGAACCTGGTCAGCAATGCCATCAAATATACCCAGCCGGGCGGCAAGGTACTGGTCGGGCTGCGCCGACGCGGCAACCGGATGCGGCTCGACGTGATCGATACCGGCATCGGCTTCAACAAGGACCAGCACCGGCTGCTGTTCGCCGAGTTTTCGCGCCTGGAACGCGGGGCACGCATGGCGCAGGGACTGGGCCTGGGCCTCTCGATCGTGCAGCGCCTGGTGACCGCGCTCGGGCTGACGCTGGAACTGGACAGCAAGGAAGGACGGGGCTCGCGCTTTTCGCTGTTCCTGCCGGCCACCCGCACCATCCGCGCTACACCCGAGAGCAGTGCGGCACCGGCCGAAACCAGTTTCGGCACCCTGGGCCTCAAGGTGCTCTGTGTCGACAACGAACGTGCCATCATCGAGGCGATGGAAGGCCTATTGCGCCACTGGGGCTGCGATGTGCGCAGCGCCCTGTCGCTCAAGCAGATCGACCGCGAGCGGCTGCTGGAGGGCTGGTATCCGGACCTGGTGCTGATGGACTATCACCTCGACCAGACATCGGGCCTCGATGCCATCGAGTGGCTGCGCCACAATCTGGGCGGGCACCTGCCGGCGGCGCTGGTGACGGCGGATCGCAGTCCGGCCGTGCGGGCGCTGGCCGAGGAGCGCGGCATTGCGGTGGTCACCAAGCCGGTGAAGCCCGCCGCCCTGCGCGCCGCCATCAGCGGGTTGGCAAACCAGAGCCGCAGCCCGGCCAAGCGGGCGGGGTAGGAGGACAGCGCGGTGCGACAGTTGGGGCCCCTCTCCCTCGAGGGAGAGGGTGGTTTTCCGCGTCCGGCGGAAAACCGGGTGAGGGGTGCTGCGCCATCCCATGCTTCAATGCCGAAGAAGAGACCCCTCATCCGCCCCTTTGGGGCACCTTCTTCCTCAAGGGAAAGGAGAACTGTCGATTCCCCCTCCCCCCATTCGACCAGCTTCCGGTACAACCACAGCCGGAGGATCATTCCATGCGCTATCTCTGCCTCGTCTGCTTCGACGCCGCCGTCATCGACACCCTGCCGCCCGGCGAATGGGACCGGATCGTGCGGGACTCGGCCGAATATGATCGCGAGCTGCAGCGGCGTGGCCATTTCGTCGCCGCCGAGGCGCTGATGTCGCCCGATACGGCAACCACGGTGCGCATGCGCCAGGGCAAGATGAGCGCCACTGATGGCCCCTTTGCCGAGCTCAAGGAACAGGTTGCCGGCTTCATCCTGATCGAGGCGGCCGACCTCAACGAGGCCATGCGCATCGGCGCCAATATTCCGCTGGCGCGGATCGGCTGCGTCGAAGTGCGGCCGGTCATGTGAGCGACGCCGCTGCCGCCATCGAGGCCGTCTACCGGGTCGAGGCGCCGCGCGTGCTGGCGACGCTCATCCGCCTGCTGGGCGGCTTTGATCGTGCCGAGGAAGCGCTGCACGACGCCTGGCTCGCGGCGCTCGATAGCTGGCCACACAAGGGCATACCTGCAAATCCGCGCGCCTGGCTGGTCTCGGCCGGGCGGTTCAAGGCTATCGACCGCATCCGACGCGAGGCCCGCTTCAATGCGGCGAGCGAGCAGCTGGCGCAAGCGATCGAACTGGCGGCCGAGCCGGACGAGGACGATGCGCCTGCCATTGTCGATGACCAGCTTCGGCTGATCTTCACCTGCTGCCACCCGGCGCTGGCGCCCGATGCACAGGTGGCGCTCACCCTGCGGGAAGTCTGCGGTCTCACCACCGAAGCAATCGCCGCCGCCTATCTCGCCAAGCCCGTCACCATCGCCCAGCGCATCGTAAGGGCCAAGGGCAAAATCCGCGACGCCCGCATCCCCTATGTCGTGCCCGGGCCCGAGGAATTGCCCGAGCGCATCGAGACGGTGCTGCAGGTGATCTATCTCGTCTTCAACGAGGGCTACCTGGCGTCATCGGGCGACAGCGCCCTACGCACCGATCTCTGCGCCGAAGCGATCCGGCTAGCGCGACTGCTGGCCACGCTGATCGAGGAGCCGGAGGTCAGGGGCCTGCTGGCGCTTATGCTGCTGCAAGACGCGCGTCGCGCCGCGCGGGTGCGCGACGGTGAGATCGTGCCGCTTGAGGAGCAGGAGCGCGGTTTGTGGAATGCAGCGCAGATCGCGGAGGGCCAGGCACTGGTGCGCCGGGTATTGGCCGGCCGCTTCAGCCTCTATTCGGTACAGGCCGCCATAGCCGCCTCCCATGGTCCCGCGGGCAGCGACTGGCCGCGCATTGTGGGCTTCTACGACATGCTGTTGCGCCTGGACCCGTCCCCCATCGTGGCGCTCAACCGGGCCGTGGCCGTGGCCATGCGCGATGGCCCGGCGGCGGGGCTGGCGCTGGTCGAGCAGCTTGCCGAGGACCTTGCCGACTATCGCCTCTGGCACGCGGCCCGCGCCGACCTGCTGCGGCGGCTGGGGCGCCTGGACGAGGCAAAGCACGCCTACGCGGCGGCACTGGACCTGACGGTGCAGGAGGCGGAACGCCGTTTCATCGAGCGGCGGCTGAGGGAGCTTCAACCCTAGGCGCCGGCACAGGCCCGGGCGGCCTCGGCTTCGACATCGCGCGGGTCGAGGGTCGCGCCGGGGCTGGCATGGCGCTCGATATCGCGGCCGATGATTGAGACGCAGCGCTCGAAACCGGTCGGCTTGAGCAGCACTGCACCCGCGATGATTCCGGCTCCGGCGAGAATGGCAGCTACAAGCAGTGCCGTGCGCACGCCTAGCGCTCCACGTCCATTGATATCACCACGTCGGCCCGATCCTGCGACAGGGACACCAGGTCATAATTGGGCAGGTCGTTGCGCTCAGTATGGGCGCGGTTGCGCTCCTCGGTGAAGAGACCCTCCTCGCCGTGGCGCTTGAGCAGCCGCGCCTTGACCAGCTCGCGCGGCACATCGATGAAAACAGAATAGTCGAGCAGCGCCTTGACCCCGGCCCAGGGTCCATCGGTCAGCAGCAGGTAATTGCCCTCGACAACAAGCACACGCACCTCAGGCTGAATGGTGAAGGCGTCATCGACTGTATCCTCGATCTTGCGGGAATAGCCCGGCCCGCTCACGGCTGACGTCGCGCTCTTGAGGCGATGCAAGAAATTGACGAATTCGGCGCCTTCGAATGTATGCGGGGCGCCCTTGTAGCCGGTCTGCCCCATGGCTTCGAGCTTGGCATGCTTCATGTGAAAACCGTCCATCGGCACCAGGGCGGAACTGCCGGGGTGGACGGCATTGAGCATGGTCACCAGTTCGGCCGCTAGCGTCGATTTGCCGGTGCCCGGGCCACCCGCCAGGCCGACGGCGACGCGGTGGTGCGCCTGGCTTTCCATCTCGAGAATATGCGGCACCAGCCGCGACATGGCTTGCGGCGGCGTCAGATGCAGACGAACGGGAGCCATCAGCGCGCCTTGCCGAGCCGGATGAGGAGCCAGATCGGTACGACCAAAGCTGCGCCTGTGATGATGTAGCCGCCAAGGTTGCGGAACAGACCCGCTCCGTCTCGCAGCGTCTCGCGCAGCACGTCGATGGCGCCGCGGATCACGCCCTGCACATTAACGCCGAAGATGCTCATGACGAAGCCGACCAGCAGCGAAATGAAGGCCAGTTTGAGAACCACGCTGATCGGATGGCCGCCGAAGAAGCGCTCCAGCGGGGAACGTCGCGCCTCGGGCTGGGGTTGATCGGTCATGCTGGCCTCCCTGTTGTGGTCCTGGGGGATCATATAGGCTCGAATGTGATTTGCAGAAGGTGTGACTTTGCCAGTTTTGCGTTCGTCCCCCACCCCCTCCCAACCTCCCCCATCAAGGGGGAGGTGCCGGGCCGGTGACTCTGGCAGAATATCGCCCCACTCACGGAACAGCACCTCCCCCTTGATGGGGGAGGTTGGGAGGAGGTGACAGTTTGCGCACCGAGCTCCCGCCCCTCATCACCGACTGGTTCACGCGAAAAGGCTGGGCGCCGCGTCAGCACCAGCTGGATGTGCTTGCGAGCTGGCAGGCAGGTGCCTCGGCGCTGTTGATCGCCCCGACAGGCGCCGGCAAGACGCTGGCCGGCTTCCTGCCGACGCTGGTCGACCTGGCCGAGGGGCAGTTCGATGGACTCCACACGCTCTACATCTCGCCGCTCAAGGCGCTGGCGGTGGACGTGCAGCGCAACCTCAATGCCCCAATTCTTGAGATGGGCCTCAAGCTGACCGCCGAGACGCGCACCGGTGACACGCCGGCCTCCAAGCGCGCGCGCCAGCGCGCCAAGCCACCCAATATACTTCTGACCACGCCCGAACAGCTGTGCCTGCTGATCAGCCACCCACATGCCGAGCTGTTCTTTGGGTCGCTGCGCCGCATCGTGCTGGACGAATTGCATGCGCTGGTTACCTCGAAACGCGGCGAGCTCTTGTCTCTCGCCCTCGCCCGCATTGCACGACTGGCGCCTGACCTGCGCATCACGGCACTGAGTGCCACGGTGGCGCGGCCGGATCTGCTGCTCGACTGGATTGCCCAGCCGGTGCCTAATCAGCCGACGCATCTGCTGACGGCCTCCGGCGGGGCGCCACCGGTACTCGAAATCCTCGAAACCGAGCAGCGGCTGCCCTGGGCCGGACACTCGGCCAATTATGCGCACCATGATCTCTACGAGACCATCAAGCGCCACAAGACGACGCTGCTCTTCGTCAATACACGCAGCCAAGCCGAAATGCTGTTCCAGGGCCTATGGGCTGTCAACGACGACATGCTGCCCATCGCCCTGCATCACGGCTCGCTGTCGGTGGAACAGCGGCGCAAGGTCGAGAGCGCCATGGTTTCAGGCCAGCTCAAGGCGGTGGTTTGCACCTCGACGCTGGATCTCGGCATCGACTGGGGTGATGTCGACCTTGTGGTGCAGGTCGGCGCGCCCAAGGGGTCGTCGCGCATGCTGCAGCGCATCGGCCGTGCCAACCACCGGCTCGACGAGCCCTCCAAGGCGGTGCTGGTGCCATCCAACCGCTTCGAAGTGCTCGAATGCGAGGCGGCGCTGGAAGCGGTGGCCGAGGGCCACCAGGATAGCGAAGATCCCGTCTCGGGCGGCTATGACGTGCTGGCGCAGCACATTCTGGGCATGGCCTGTGCGGCGCCGTTCGCCCCCGACGAACTTTATGACGAGATACGGCGCGCCTGGCCCTATCGCGACATCGAGCGCAGCCAGTTCGACCGCGTGGTGGAATTCGTCGCCACCGGCGGGTATGCGCTCAAGGCCTATGAGCGCTATGCGCGGCTTAAAAGGACTGAAGACGGCAAGTGGCGCATCGCCAATCCGCAGGTGGCCCAGCAATATCGGCTCAATATCGGCACCATCATCGAGGAGCCGATGGTCAAGGTGCGCCTCATCCGCCAGCGCGGCCTCAAGAAGGGCCAGAGCAACAGTCCCGTCGGCTATGGTGGGCGGGTGCTGGGCGAGATGGAGGAGTATTTCTTCGGCACGTTACTGGCTGGCGACACCTTCATGTTCGGCGGCGAAATCGTCGCCTTCGAAGGCATGAAGGACAATGAGGCATTCGTGAGCCGCGCCCAGTCGGCCAATCCCAAGATCCCGTCCTATATGGGCGGCAAGTTTCCGCTCTCGACCTATCTGGCCGAGCGTGTCCGCAAGATGCTCGACACGCCCGAAAGCTGGAAGGTGCTGCCCGACCAGGTCAGCGACTGGCTGCGGCTGCAGCGCGACATTTCCGTGCTGCCCAGGCGCGATAGCCTGCTGGTCGAGACCTTTCCGCGCGGCGCCAATAATTTCATGGTCTGCTACCCCTTCGAAGGGCGACTGGCGCACCAGACCCTGGGCATGCTGCTCACCCGCCGGCTGGAACGCGCCCGCGCCCGGCCGCTGGGCTTCGTCGCCTCCGAATATGCGCTGGCGATCTGGGGCCTGGGCGACCTGTCGGCGCTGATCCGCACCGACCGCCTGTCGCTCGACGAGCTGTTTTCCGAGGACATGCTGGGCGACGACCTTGAAGCCTGGCTCGATGAATCGGCCCTGATGAAGCGCACCTTCCGCAACTGCGCCATCATTTCGGGGCTGATCGAGCGGCGGCACCCCGGCAAGGAAAAATCCGGCCGGCAGATCACCATGAGCTCGGACCTCATCTACGACGTGCTCTACCAGCACGAGCCCGACCACATCCTGATCCAGGCAACCCGACGCGACGCAGCACGGGGCCTACTCGATATCGAGCGACTGGGCGACATGCTGCGGCGCATTCGGGGGCATATCGTGCACAAGGCATTGCCACGGATTTCCCCCCTCGCCGTGCCCGTCATGCTCGATATCGGCAAGGAGCCGATTTTCGGGGAAGGGCGCGAATCGGCTATGGCTGATGCTGCAGATGAATTGATGCGGGAAGCCCTCGGGCAGTCGTGAACTACCCATTATCTAGAGCCGAGATCACGGAGACGCCGATCTTGCGCTTTGCCGGCCAGAATTTCGAACCCCTGCCTTCGGGCGCCCTGTTCTGGCACAGCCAGCGCACGCTGCTGGTCGCCGATCTGCATTTCGAGAAGATGGCGAGCTTTGCCCGGCGCGGGCAGATGCTGCCGCCCTACGATACCGGCATGACGCTGGCACGGCTCGAGGCCGATCTGCGGCGCACCGGGGCGCGGCGTCTGGTATCCTTGGGTGACAGCTTTCACCGTGCCGATGCCAGCAGCCTGCTCAGCAATGCGGATCGGATGCGGATCGATACACTGACCGAAATGGTCGAGTGCATCTGGCTGTCGGGCAACCACGACCCGGTCCCGCACGCCATCGGTGGCACCTGTCTACCAGCACTTGATCTGGCAGGGATAAGCCTCGCGCATGAGCCGACACGCGGCGCAGCGGGGCTCATCGCGGGCCACCTGCACCCGGCGGCCCATATCTACATCGAAGGCCGCACCACCCGCCGGCCCTGCTTCGTGCACGACAATCGCCTCATGATCCTGCCCGCCTACGGCGCGTCCACGGGGTCGATCAATATCCTGTCCCCGGCCTTTGTCGGCCTGTTCCACTGGCCGGCGCTGGAGGTGACGATGCTGGGCAAGGACCGGACATATCCGGTAAGTCCGAAGCGGCTGGTGCGCGGCTAGCGCCGGAACAGCACGCCGCCCAGCCAGCCGGTAAACAGCGCCAGGATCACGCAGATCACGCCATAGAGCAGCGGCTGCTGCACTGCGGAGAGGGCGAGAAACCGCTCGAAGCCGATCTTGCGCACCGAAAAGCCCTCGGACTTGCGGGCGATGATCTCGCCATTCTTGAAGACGTAGGTCAGGGCCAGGTAGGGTCCCGGCGGGGCATTGCTGGGCAGCGTCAATCGGGCAGAATAGAAGTTCTCGGCCGGGAAATTGACGCCATTTTCCTGCACACCGAACAGTCCCTCCTCGGTCATCAGCCGCACCAGCTCACGGCCGAACACCGCACCCTTCCACCAATCATCGCTATTGGCCGCCAAGGTGTGGGATTCCGGCAGGATGAGGTTGGTCGTAAGCGTGGTGACATCGGTGATGTCGGTCAGCCGAGCGCTCGACAGGACATGGAAGAAGCTGGGAAAATTGCGGAATTCAACCTGATCGGTATTGAGCCAGATGCCCAGGACATTGGTCTTTTGCCGGGCGACCCGGTTCTGCGTGGGGCCGAGGACGACCACCACGACATGGAACGGGCCGGTGACAAATTTCTGGTCGGACCCGGCATCGGGAATGATGGTGCCGAAGAAGTTCATCCGCTCGCCGGCGAAGCTCGAGGTGATCTCCACCGCGTCGTTGGACACCTGGGAAACCAGCCGCTCGGCGTTGGCTGGCGCGGCCAATCCCAGCAGGAAGAGCAGCGCAAGGAGCAGGCGGCTCATTGGGTCAGCCCCATGACCGCCATGCTGAAGACGTCCGAGGGGGCCAGCACCAGCGACAGGCCAAAACGGATGGCCACGGCCAGCACCAAGAGCGCCAGCAGGCCACGCAGCTGCTCGCCCCGCAGGTATTTGCCGGCGGACGCACCGAACTGCGCGCCAGCGGTACCGCCGACCATCAGGCAGAAGGCCAGCAGGATATCGACGCTCTGGCTCTGCACCGCGTGCAGGATGGTCGTGGCTGCCATCATCGCCACCACCTGGGCCAGCGAGGTGCCGATGACCACATTGCCGGGCACTCGCAGCAGATAGACCAGCGCCGGCACCATGATGAACCCACCACCGATGCCGAGCAGCGAGCCGACGAAGCCGATGAACAAGCCGATGATCAGAACCGGCAGTACGCTGATATAGAGGCGCGATTTCTTGAACCGCACGCGCATCGGCAGGCCGTGTATCCAGTTGTGCTGATTGGGCAAGCGCTCGCGCACCACGATGCCCTTGCGCTGCTTGAGGATGGCGCGGGTGGATTCGACCAGCATCAGCGCGCCGACCGAGCCGAGCAGAACGAGAAAGCCGAAGGAGATGAAGAAATCGAGCTGGCCGGCATCACGCAGGAGCGCAAAGGTAGCGACGCCGCCGAAGGCGCCCAGCACACCCGATAGCACCAGATAGAGCGCCAGGTGCAGGTCGATAGCACCGCGCCGGTAGTGCGCCAGCGCGCCTGAGGTCGAGGCCGCCACGACCTGGCCCGTCACTGAGGCCACGGCAACCGGGGCCGGAACGCCTGAAAAGATCAGCAGCGGCGTCAGCAAAAAGCCCCCACCAACCCCGAACAGACCCGACAGGAAGCCGACGGCCCCTCCGATCCCCACGAGAAAGAAGAGGTTCACGGACAGCTCGGCGATCGGCAGGTAGATCTGCAAGACCCTGATCCGTTGGAATTGACTACGCCGCACGACCTTACAGGACGGTACGTCAACAATAGGTCAAAGGTTCCCGTCTTGTGGCGGGAACCTCTCACGAAGTGGGCTTAGGACCGAGACCGGCCGGTGTCAAACGACAGTTCTATGTCAGACGGCCTGACTGCGTCAGACGGGTTGGCTACCCAACACGGCGAGCAGGCGGGGATTGACGACGCCGCTTTCGCTCATGCCCGTGCCGCGTTCGAAGGCCTTGATGGCTTCGGCCGTCTTGGGGCCGGCCAGGCCGTCGGGTACGCCGACATCGAAGCCGAGCTTGCCCAGCACCATCTGAACCTTGGACACCACATCCTTGGTGGTGATGACCTCGCCCGGATCAAAGCCAGCCGACCAGGTGCCCAGTGGGGCGAAGTTGGCCGCTAGATCGATCGGCTCGGCTTTCCAGAGGCCGATCTCGTCGCCAACACGGCTGACGGCTTCGGCTGTCAGCGACTTGGCGATATCGTCGCGGGCCTTGGCGGCATCGGTGTCGCCGTTGCGTGCGGCCAGCGAGAACCACTTGTAGGATTGTTCAAAATCCTGTTCCACGCCCAGGCCACGGGCATAGAGCATGCCCAGGTTGAACTGGCTGTCGGTCATGCCGCGGGCGGCGGCCTGGGCGAACCATTCGGCCGCCGATTCAAACTCCTGATCGCCGAGCTGCCCGCCGGCATAGAGGGCGGCCAGGTTATGCATCGCCATGCGGTTACCGGCTTCAGCACCACGCTGGTACCAGAGCTTGGCGATCTCGAAGTCCTTGTCGACGCCCTGCCCGGCTTCATAGAGGTTGCCGATGCGATACTGGGCCGGAGCGAAACCCTGCGCCGCGGCACGCTCATACCACTTGGCGGCTTCGGCATAGTCCTGGGTGATGGCGCGCCCTTCGGTATAGATGGCGCCGATCTCAAACTGGGCGCGGGCGTCACCGTCGGCGGCGGCCTGGCGCAGCTCCTGCGGACCCACGCCTTCTGGCGGCAGCTCGAACGTGTCGGTGATCGCGGCATTGGGACCGGGAATACTGCCGGTGACATCTGGCGCGATCTCAGTCGGTACGTCGGCCGGCGCGGTCTCGGCGCCGCCGCTGCCAGACAGCGCCGTGAGCGTTGGCGGAAGCGGCGTGGCCTCAGCAGACCGGGTGAAGCTCATGGGCTGGTTTGGATTGATCGACGCCGTCGTCGTGCCGTCAATCATGTCAATGACGCGCGGCTCGGGGCGAACCAGAGAGACATCATCGGTCGCGGATGGCGTTGCGGAGGGCTGTTCGGTGTTGGTCTGGGCAGCTGGCGCGGCAGGAGCTCGCGTCGCACCCATGCGCTGCATGACCAGGTTCAACGCCAGCATCGACACGGCCACCAGAACTGCGGTCAGGAGCAGCGGGCGGCGATGGCGGGTGAGGAAACTCTGCCGTTCGATGGGCGCGTCCCCCTCGGCGTCAGTGCCGAAGGTGGGCGCCACGGCAGGCGCTTCCGAAGCGCGGGGCTTCTTTTCCTTGACAGGCTTAGCAGCTTTAGCCGGTTTCTCGGCCTTGATCTCGGGCTGGGGGGAAACGTCACCGGTCGGCGTCGCGGCCGGGCCCGGCATGACCCGCGCCAGGGCTCGGCTGATCAGAGAATTGCTGGAGGCGGCAGCGGGGGCCGATGCTTCCTGACGCGCCCGCTGGGCACGACGAGCCGCAGCGACGAAGGTGCTGGTGTTGCTCTGGCTGACCGGTGTTTCCACCTGGGGCACAGTCATCGGCGGTGGCAGGAAAGGATCGCTCTCGACCTTGGCAAGGCTCGATTGCGGCCGCGGCGGACGTTCGGCACTGCTCGGGTCAAAGACCGGGCGGCCGGCGGCGGGGGCTGGCTCGCTGACCGAAACCTGTGGACGCGCCGCGACCTTGGCGTCGAGCGCCGCACGAACGGGACCGACATCCTTGAAGCCGGGATCGACTAGCGGGGCCTCATCGGCCGGATTGGCCGGCATAGAATCGCTTTTGGCCGCCGATTTCGGGCCGGACAGCGCTGTGAGGATGGCATCGAACCTGGCGCGGTCATCGTCCAGCTCTGCCGCCGGAGCGGCAGGGGCTGCCGAAGGTGTGCGGGCCGGCGCGGCGCTGCGGTCGTGGCCGCTGAGCACTGCTTCAAGCCGGGTCAGGCGCTCGGCCGTGTCTTTGCCGGCGGTGTTGAACAGGGCGGCCATGCGCTTTTCCAGCGCAACCATGCCCTCTTCGTTCATGCCGCCGGCAGGGGGAGCCGACTTGGCCACGGCCTCCGAGGTGCGCTCGGCCACCATGGCAGCCAGCGCCTCGTAATCAGGGGTCTTCCCCGCCGATTTGATCAGCCCGGTCAGCCGGTCTTCGATGCTCTTGAGGCTATCGGGGCCAAACATGGCGACCGGCGCCGGCGCCTTGCGGGTCACGGCGTCACTGGTGCGTTCGGCGACGAGCGTCGCCATGGCTTCGAGGTCGGCCGGGTCAGACGGGGTCGAATAGAGCTTGGCCAGTCCATTGAGCTGGGCGCCGGTCTCGTCCATGCGCGCCATGAGCAGCTTGAGCTGGTTCTCGACCTGGCTGGAATCGACGGCCGGCGACATGCGGTCCGACAGCGCCTCGATCTGGCTTTCGATGCGCTGGAAGCGCGGCTCCATGCCGGCCAACACAGCGTCGCGCAGCGAGGCGATGTCCTGCTTGAGGCCGGCCACGTCGCCATTGGCGGCGTCGAAGCTGCCGATGCGGGCGGCGAGGGCGTCGACTTTGGCGACCAGCTTGCCGGGGGCCGCCTCGCGGTCCTTCATGGCTTGGGTGAAAGCGGCCATCTCGGACGTCAGCCGCTCGAAGTCGCCCGATGACAGGGTAACGTTCTTTTCGATCGAGTCGATGCGGTCATAGACGTTGCGGACGCTCTTTTCGATGGCGTGCATGGCCGGAGCCAGACCGGCCGCGGCCTCTGCGGGATCGGACTTGCGCTCTTCGCGCGCAATCTCGCGCTCCATCTGCTGGGCCTGCAGTTCGGCCAGCTTGCCGACTGTGGCCGACACGTCATCGAGCCGATTGTTGATGGCCGAGAGGTCGACCCGCGGGCCGCCTTCGATGAGGGTTGCCAATGCGCCGATCTGGGCCTCAAGGCGCTTGACCTGGCCGGTCTCGCCGACGGCGCCCGCCAGCAATTCGACTACATGGGTGAGTTGTTCGACTTGTGCCGCGACTTCGCGCACGCTGCCATTGCCCGATCGCTGCGACTTGAGCTCGCCCTCGAGGCGTTCAAGGCGCCCGGAGAGCCCCCCGACCAGCGAACTCAGCTCACGGAATTCGGGCATATCCCTGGGCCGGCGACCAAGGGCGGCGGCCGGCGCCGACATCTGGCGCCCGCGAATTTCGGCGATGGCGCTGGTCAGTTCGTCCTGGTCGTCGTGGAGCGGCCCCAGATCATCGCGTTCGCTGAAGCGATCGACCGCGCGCTTGACGGTGCGCAGTGCTTCGCGGCGGCGTACCGCCGGCTCGGGGCCGACCACCTGATCGCGCAGATTGCGGACGCGGCGGGCCAAACCGGACAAAGCCGGCTCGGCGGCTTCCTCCTGGGCGTAGCGTCCTTCCACCTGATCGAGCAGGGCAACCAGTTCGCCGCGCAGGGCCTGCCATTCGCCGGCATGCGGTTCTGCAGCCGGATCGGACATTTCCGTGGGTTGATACGCGCGGGCCATGATTTGTCCCTGTCATGAAAAGACGGACCCCTCGCAATTCAGCACGAGGTGTAGCGGTCACTCTTGGGAAAACATGGTAAAGAACCCGTTAAGTATTGCCGCAATTTGCGAGAGCCACCGGCGGAAAGACCCTATTTTGTAGCATTGTGAACTCGGCCGATCCGCGCTAGCGCTTGTAGCGCCCAAGAGGAGCCCGCCATCGCCATGACCCGCCGCCGCATCATCATCGTCGACGACCATCCGTTGTTCCGGGCGGCGTTGCGGCAGACCCTGTCGGGTGGCGACGCGACCGTGACGGTCGAGGAAGCCGGCGATCTCAACGGTCTCAGCGGGGCACTCGACGCCGACCGAGACTGCGATCTGGTGCTGCTCGACCTCAACATGCCGGGGGTGCGGGGCTTTTCCGGGCTGCTGCTGCTGCGGGCGCAGTATCCCGATATTCCGGTCATGATCATTTCGGCCGTCGAGGACAACACGGTGATCCGACGGGCGTTCGAGTTGGGGGCCGCGGGCTATCTGCACAAATCCGTGGGGCCGACAGAAATCCGCCGCGCCATTGAGACTGTGCTGTCGGGCGAGGTCTTCGTGCCGGAAGGCACGATGCTGGATGGCGATGACAGCCATACCGCGCTGATGCGCCGGCTTTCCACGCTGACCCCGCAGCAGGTGCGTGTGCTGATGATGCTCAGCGACGGGCTGATGAACAAGCAGATCGCCTACGAGCTCTCGATCTCCGAGGCGACGGTCAAGGCACACGTCTCGGCGATCCTGCAGAAGCTGGACGTCGATAGCCGCACCCAGGCGGTGATCGCGGCGGCGCGTATCGAAGACGGCCAGTTCGAAGCGCTGTTCTCCATCGGGGCCGCGAAGGCCTAGTTTCCGAGACCTCATGGTGAACTTGTCGAACCGCGAGGTCGAGCTCCCTCATGGTGCCACGAGTTCGTCCTTCGACAGGCTCAAGATGAGGTCTACTGCGAGACGGTTGCCCTGCCCGCGGCCCAGTCTGCGGTCCTGGTGCCCACCAACTGCCCGACATTGGTCTTGCCCTCGGCTCGTACCGCGGCAACGAGGCCACGCTTGAGACGATCGAGCAGGTCCAGCCCGCCGAAGACCATTGCCGAATAGAGCTGGATGGCGTTCGCCCCAGCTTCGATCTTGGCTAGCGCCGATTGCGGCGAGTGGATACCCCCGACGCCAATGATCGGCAGTTCACCCACGCGTTGACGCATCTGTGCGAGACGTCGGGTCGAGAGGTCGAATAGCGGCTTGCCAGACAGACCGCCGGTTTCAGTGGCATTCTCGAGGCCCGCCACCGCGTCGCGGGTGACGGTAGTGTTGGAGACGATCAGGCCGTCGAGATCGGTCGCCAAGACCACCGAGGCGATGGAGTCGAGCGCCGCCTCGTCGAGATCGGGCGCAATCTTGAGGAAAACCGGTACGCGAGTTTTGGCCTTGGCCCGGGCGGCCAGCACTTCGCCCAGCAGGCGGCGCAGGGCCTCGTCGGCCTGCAGGTTGCGCAGGCCTGGTGTGTTGGGCGAGGAGACGTTGACCGTGAGGTAATCGGCCAGATCGGCGAAGCGCTTCACGCCCAGCACGTAGTCGGCAACAAAATCTTCGCTGTCCTTGTTGGCGCCAATGTTGACGCCCAGCGCCGCTGGTATGCGCTGACCCTTGAGGCGAGCGAAAGCCGCGTCGTGGCCCTCATTGTTGAAGCCCATGCGGTTGATGACGCCTTCAGCCGTGCCGACGCGAAACAGGCGAGGCTTGGGGTTGCCGATCTGCGCGCGCGGGGTGACCGTGCCGATCTCGACCATGCCGAAGCCCATCAGGGCCAACGGTCGGGCCACCTCGGCGTTCTTGTCGAAGCCGGCGGCCATGCCGATGGGGTTGGTGAGTTCGAGCCCGCACAGCGTGGTGCGCAGTTCGGCGCCGTCGGGGTGGCTCTGCTCGGGAGCGAGACCGAGGCGAAGCGCGGTGATCGTCGCGCCGTGGGCCGTTTCGGGGTCCATCTTGAGCAGCGCTTCGCGGGTCAGGCCGGACAGCGCCGGAATACGCAGCAGCGGCGAAAGAGCAGAGAGAATCATCTGACGGCCTCGGGCAAAGCGCTGGAGCCATCCGCCGCCACGCTCAAGGGTGCCTCCCAGGCGATGGCGGAGATGGGCAGTGGTCCGCCATAAAGGTGGGGAAAGAGGGCGCCACCTCGCGACGGCTCCCAGACCAGGTTGGTGCCGAGATCGGCGCTGCGGACGGCCAGCAGCACCAGCCCGCTCTGGCCGGCAAAATGCAGGCGCAGCGTCTCGGGCAGTTGGGCGGCGGTTGAAAAATGCATGTAGCCATCGGCCGCATCGATGGGCATGCCGGCAAAGCTCGGTCCGCTGCGGGACGGCGCGAAAGCGGCTTCGGTGGCGATCTTGTAAACGAATTCCGGGGTGCTCATGGAGCGCGAACCTAATGGGGGCGCCGCGACGCTGCAAGCGGGCCCGGGCCTTTACAAGAGGGGCCGGGCCCGGTAAGAATAGGACTTAATTCCAAGCATAAGACATCTTTCCTTCGCCGAGTACTGCCATGCTGTCACACAGGGCTATCTGGGACGGGATCGACGCCCTCGCGCGCCGGCATGGTCATTCGGTTTCGGCCCTGGCCAAGCTGGCCGGGCTCGATGCGACGGCCTTCAACGTATCCAAACGCGTCAGCAAGGATGGCCGCGAGCGCTGGCCGTCGACCGAGAGCATTTCCAAAATTCTCGAGGCCACGGGCGAGAGCTTCGACTCGTTCCTGACAGGTACGGGGGCGTTTCTGCAGATGAACGACAATCTGCCTCACCGCACCGTGCCGCTGCTCGGCCTGGCGCAGGCAGGCACGGGTGGCTTCTTTGACAGCGCCGGCTTTCCGGCAGGTCAGGGCTGGGACGAAATCGCCCTGCCCGCGCCCGGCGAAGGGGGCATTTATGCGCTCGAAGTGCAGGGCGATTCGATGGAGCCGCTTTATCGCGAAGGGGACCGCATCGTCGTCTCTCCCACCGAGCAGGTTCGGCGCGGCGACCGTGTGGTGGTCAAGACGCGCGACGGCGAGGTGATGGCCAAGATTCTGGCGCGCCAGACCGGCAAGCAGATCGAACTGCATTCGATCAACCCGGCGTTTGAGCCGCGTATTGTCGAGCTGGCGGATGTCGAATGGATCGCGCGGATCATCTGGGCCAGCCAGTGATCAGCATCGCTGTCGCCACCGCGCAGGACGCCGCCGATTGGGTGGCGATGCGGCAGGCGCTGTGGCCGAAGGGCAATCCAGGCATACACAGCGCCGACATTGCGCAATTGCTGGCCGCTCCGGGCGACACCATCAATTTCATCGCCCGGGCCGACGATGGCCGACCTGTTGGCTTCTCCGAAGCCGGCCTGCGCCACGATTATGTCAACGGCACCGAGAGCTCGCCGGTGGCGTTTCTCGAAGGCATCTATGTCGACCCGGCGTTTCGCCGGACCGGTGTAGCGCGGCAACTGGTTGAGGCCGTCGAGAATTGGGCGCGACAGCAGGGCTGCAGCGAGTTGGCGTCCGATACCGGCATTGCCAACATCCCCAGCCAGAAATTGCACGACGCGCTCGGCTTCACCGAAACCCAGCGCGTCGTCTATTTCCGCAAAGTCCTGGGCTAGCGGCAACCAGCGCGGCTGAGGGAAAATGATCAATCATACAGGTATCAACGTCACGGATCTGGCACGCTCCAAGGCGTTCTACAGCGCGGCTCTAGCGCCATTGGGGATGGGCCTGAGGCTGGATCTGGGGAATGCCATCGGATTTGGCCGGATCCAGCTTCACAAGGGAGATGATCCGGGAGGCGCATTCTGGATCTCCCAGGGAACCCTGCACGAGCCTCGCGTCCACATCGCCTTCACCGCCATGAACCGCGAAGCGGTCATCGCGTTCTATCAGGCCGCCCTTGGCGATGGCGGACGCGACAACGGCGCTCCCGGTTTGCGGCCGCGTTACCACGAAGACTATCTCGCCGCCTTCGTCCTGGATCCCGACGGCTACAACATCGAGGCGGTCTTCCACGGATCCTGAGCCCTCATGGCCGGCGCCGGGCCGGCAACGCGCCGGCCTAGCGACAACCAGCACGGCTGAACATGTCGGCGATGATGATCGGCGTCGCCGGAGTTTCCGTCCATTCCGACTGGTTCGGCGCCGCTGCCGACAGTGCTGCCACCGCGACATTCTCATCGAGATTGAAGGAACCGACGCAGTGCACTGGCTCGGCGCCCCGTTGCTGGGCCTCCGACATCATCAGCCCGGTCGCTTCGCCGACGCCGGCAAGATAGGCGATGACGCTTGTGCGGGCGGCCGGATCAGTCTGGGCAAGGGTGACCATTTCGAGCACCTGGGCGACCGAGATCTGGCCCTTGCTCGTGCTGGCGGCAGCCTGCGTGGCGACAGGCGTGAGCGACAGGGCGATGGTGGCAAGGCAGGAAAGCAGGAGACGCATTTGTGAAGTCCTTTGTCGTTCAACGATGCCAAAACATTCTTTTGCAGTATTTTATTATTGTCAAACGATAATTTTGGCGCTAGGCATCAAGCATCAAGGAGAACCCAGATGATCGATACCAATGCCGAACCGCTGCTCGCCAGCCAGATCACCGGCTTCAGCATACCCGTCGCCGCCCGTACCGCCCTGCTGTTCCGCATATTGGCTATCGCCGCCGGAACACTGGCGGCCCTGCTACCATTGGCGGTGACACTGTACTGGTTGCTGATCGAGCGGGAGGATGTGCTGCGGCAACTGAGCTTTGCGCCCGAAGTGCTGCCCGTGTTCGATCCGCTGCTCCGCTTCGCTGCGGCCTTCATCACGGTGCTGACAATAGCGCCGCTGGCTTGGGGACTGCTTCGGTTGCGGGTGTGTTTCACACACTTCGCGCAGGGTCGGCCCTTCGCCGCGCGCGGCATTGCCGGGTTGCGGGACTTTGCCACCGGGATGGGGCTTGCCGTCATCGCCAAGCCGATCGGCTTTACCCTGCTGGTATTGTTGCTGAGCTGGAACGCGCCGGCTGGCATGCGGCAGCTCGCTATTTCGATCGACAGCGACACGCTGATCATGGCGCTGTTCGCGGCAACCGTAGCCTCCCTGGCATGGGCCATGGAGAAGGCCGCCGTCATCGCCGAAGAAAACAGCCTGTTCGTGTGACGACTATGGGGATCAAGGTCAACCTCGCCGTCATGCTGGCGCGGCGCAACGTCAAATCCAAGGACCTGGCCGAGTATATCGGCATCACCGAGGCCAATCTGTCGCTGCTCAAGCAGGGCAAGGTCAAGGGCATCCGCTTCGACACGCTCGACGCCATCTGCCGTTATCTCGAATGCCAGCCGGGGGACATTCTGGAGCACGATGCGGCAGTGGCCGACGCTGCCGACTAATTTGCCACTCCTTGCCGTCGGCCAAGCCTTCCCCAAAGTGGAGACTTACCAGATGAAGTTCCTGATCGGGCTGGTCGTTGCCGGCTTACTTGCCTTGCCCGCCCACGCCGCGGGCGAAATCCTTACCCTGGCGCGCCCGGACGGGAGCGTCATCCACTACACACTCGACCGACCACCAGGTCCGCCCGCAGGCCTGCTCTTGCTCAGCCAGGGTTCGGGCTGCGCTCCCGGTGCGAGGAACCCCGCTTTGGCGACCGTGCGTCAGGCCTTTCCCGCCTACACCGCATTGATCGTGGAGAAGATCGGCATTACGCCGCATGCGCTGATCACGGAGGGCCATGCTGACTGTCCCGCAGAGTTCGTACAGGGCTACACACTTTCCCAACGCGTCGACGACTATCGCGCCGTTCTGGATCACTTAGGGTATCGTCCAGGCCTTGAGGCGGAACACCTGGTGCTGTTCGGCGGGTCCGAGGGCGGTCTCGCCGTAGCCAAGCTCGCCGCCGAATATCATCCCCGCGCAACCATCGTGCTGTCATCGTCCACCGGTGCCGACTTCGGCGAGATGGTGCGGAGTACGGTGCCACCAGAGGGTCAACCGGCCATCGACGCCGGCTTTGCCGCCGCCCGTGCCAACCCCGACAGCAATGAACTGTTCGCAGGCTCCACCTACCGTTTCTGGGCGGATATTCTCGATGTCAGGACGGTCGACATCATGCTGCAGACCTATAGCCCATTCCTGCTCATCCAGGGCGGGCTGGACTCGTCCAACCCGGTCGCGTCGGCCCGGATAACTGCAGACGTTTTCGCTGCCGAGGGCCGCTGCAACCTGACCTATTGGGAATTTCCCGTGCTCGACCACCGCATGCGCCTGCCCGATGGCGAGCCGCGTCTTGCCGCCGTCGCGACGCAAGCCGCGGGATGGCTGGATATACCATCTCCGGTGTGCTGAAACTCCATAGAGGTGGCACGCCCTCGGCGCGCCGCCACGACTTTCGGCCTCAGGTGGCGGCCAGCATTTTGCCGGCCAGCGCGTCTGAAATCAGCTTGCGGGTCTCGGCAACGCCGAACAGCGCGATGAACGAGCCGAAGCGAGGGCCCTGGTCGTCACCGAGCAGCACCTGGTAGATCGCCTTGAACCAGTCGCGCAGCGGCTCGAACTTATGCGCATTGCCGACGGCATAGACCAGATCCTGCAGGGCGCTGCCGTCGGTGGACCCCTCGTAGGCCGCCAGTTGGTCGTGCAGATCCTGCAGGGCCGCACGTTCCTGTTCGGTGGGCGCGCGGTAGGTCTTGAGCGGCTTCACCTTGTCGTTGAAGTAACGCACAGCGTAGCCGGCCAGCCGGTCGATTTCGGGATGGGTATGCGGCGTCGCGCCATGCAAATAGCGCGAGATGAACCCCCACATCACCTTGGTATCCTGGGCGTTGGCCGTAGCCACCAGGTTCAGCAGCAGCGCAAAGCTCAGTGGCACGACCGGATTGGGCACGGCACCGTAATGGACATGGAAGACCGGGTTTTCCAGCCGGGCAGCGACGTCCTGCTCCTGGTAGCCAGCGATGAAGCTGTAATACTCGTCCACAGCGCGCGGGATGACGTCGAAATGCAGGCGCTTGGCGGTGCGGGGCTTCTGGAACATGTAGAGGCCCAGGCTTTCCGTGCCGGCATAAGTCAGCCACTCGTCGATAGTGAGGCCATTGCCCTTGGACTTGGAGATCTTCTGGCCCTCGGCGTCGAGGAACAGCTCGAACACATAGTGCTCGGGCGCCTTGCCGCCGAGAATTTCGCAGATTTTGTCATAGACATGGGCGTTGGTCTGGTGATCCTTGCCGAACATCTCGAAATCGACGTCGAGGGCAGCCCAGCGCATGCCGAAGTCGGGCTTCCACTGCATCTTCACATGGCCACCGGTGACCGGAAGCGTCGTGTCGCTGCCGTCTTCATCGGTGAAGGTTACGGTGCCGTTCTTGGCATCGACTTCCTTCATCGGCACATAGAGCACCCGCCCCGATATCGGAGAGATCGGGAGGAACGGGCTGTAGGTTGCCTGGCGTTCGGCTCCCAGGGTCGGAAGCATCACGTTCATGATGTCGTCATAGCGCTCGACAGCGCGCATCAGCACAGCATCGAACTTGCCCGACTTGTAATAGTCGGTGGCGCTGGCGAATTCGTAGTCGAAGCCGAAGGTGTCGAGGAACCGGCGCAGCATGGCATTGTTGTGCGCGCCAAAGCTGTCGAACTCGTTGGTCCAGGGATCGGGCACCGAGGTCAACGGCCTCTGCAGATGCTGCTCCATGGCCTCCTTGGACGGCACCGTATCCGGTATCTTGCGCATACCGTCGAGATCGTCGGAAAAGCACAGCAGGCGCGTCGGAATCTGGTCGCGCGTCAGCAGGCGGAAGGCCGTGCGCACCATGGTGGTGCGGGCCACTTCGCCGAAGGTACCGATATGGGGCAGGCCCGATGGGCCGTATCCGGTCTCGAACAGGGCCTCGCCCTTGCCCGATTTCTCCAGCCGCTTCACCAGTTTCCGGGCTTCCTCAAACGGCCAGGCGCGGGCAGTCTGGGCGGCGTCGAAGAACGCGGGATCGAGCGGGGGCAACGGAGCGGGCGACAAGGTCTGGCCTTTCAGGAGGTGGAGAGCGGGTGTGTTGCATCCAATGGGGCCAACGTCAACGTTTTCGGGGCCGGCGCTTGCCAAGGGGGCGCGACGCGCCTAGCTATCGATCACAGACCAGACCCGGGAACGCCTGATGTCCAATGCCGCCCATGACGCCCTGATCCACCTGATGATCGTCGCTGCCTCGTCCGACAGCGCCATGACGGAAAAGGAACTGGTGCGGATCCAGACCCTGATCGGGCGACTGCCCGTCTTCGAAGGGTTCGACAAGAACCGCCTGACAGCGGTGGCCAATGCCTGCGCCGACAAGCTCAACGGGCCGGGCGGCCTCGACCAGGTGATCGATGATGCCATCGCTGCACTACCCACGAAACTGCAGGACACGGCCTATGCCGTGGCTGTGGAGATAACGTCTGTCGATCTCCATCTCGAGCAGGAAGAATTGCGGTTCCTCGAACTGCTGCGCGACAAGCTCGACCTCGACCGACTGACCACCGCCGCGATCGAAGTGGCGGCACGGGCGCGTCACCGGCGGATGCCGAGCTAACCAGCACCACGCCTTTATGGAAACGTCGCTGTACCAGCCGGTCAAAGCCTTCCTCGAAGCCGCCGGCTACGAGGTCAAAGGCGAAATCGGCAGTTGCGACCTTGTCGGGCTCTGTGTGTCCGACCCTTCGATCGTCGTGGTCTGCGAATTGAAGCTGAGCTTCAATCTCGAACTGATCCTGCAGGCCGTTGACCGTGCTGCCATCGCCGATGAGGTCTGGATCGCCGCGAAAATTTCCAAGGGTAAGGGCCGCGAGGCCGACAAGCGCTATCGCGATCTCTGTCGGCGGCTCGGCATTGGCATGCTTGCCGTGTCCGATGCTGGCGAAGTCAGTATTATCGTCAGTTCCGTGTCACCGATGCCGCGCACCAATCCGAAGCGCAGGTCGCGGCTGGTGCGTGAGCACCAGCGGCGGCGCGGCGACCCGGCTTTGGGCGGCAGTACCAGAACGCCGATCATGACGGCATATCGGCAGCAGGCGCTGATCTGCGCCGACGCGCTTTTCGACGGCCCCCTCCGCCCGCGTGACATCAGGCCGGTTGCGCCCGATGCCGGCAAGATTCTGCTCGGCAATGTCTATGGCTGGTTCGAGCGCGTGCGCAACGGCGTCTATCAATTGACCGAGACGGGTCGCCAGATGGTGGCGCGGCGCCGCGAACTGACGGAAACAGACGCGGCGCAGCCCGACGCTCAGTAGAAGCCCACCGGGAACCAGCGCAGGTAGAGTTCGTCCAGCGCGCCGTTGTCCTTGAGCTTGACGAGTGCCCAGTCGATGGCGTGACGCACGGCGTCGTGGCCTGCAGGCACGGCGATCGACAGCCCCTCGCCGAACAGGTTGGGCCGGAAATAGGGCTCGCCGGCAAAGCCGCAGCAGGTCAGGTTTTCGTTGAGCCAGAACGAAGCGCGCATGGCGTCGCCGAAAAAGGCATCCGCGGTGCCGTCCTCGACGGCCTGCAACGCCGCAATCTCACTGTCAAAACGCGTCATGATCACATCAGGCAGATAGCGGGCGAGGAAGGCCTCATGCGTGCTGCCGGCGCGCACCGAGACGGTCTTGCCAGCCAGGGCATTGGCGTCGAACAGGCCGATATCGGGTGCACGGGTGACGAAGCGGCCGGGCAGTGCCAGATAGACCGACGAGAAGTCGAACAGGGCTCCGTTCTCTTCGGTCATGGCAAGCCCGGCGATCAGCGCGTCGCCCTGGCTGTCGCCTAGAGCGCTTGCGGCCTGATCCCAGGGCCAGGCCTGGATGGTGCAGGCCACATTGGCTTCGGCGCAGATGCGTTTGGCAAGGTCGACGTTGAAGCCAATCAGTTCGCCGCTGGCGTCGCGGAAGTTGAATGGCGGGAAATCGGCGGTGGTCAGGAAGCGGATGGCCGGAACTGGCGTCAGGCTGGGCAGGATTTCGCGGGCGCTGGGATCGGAGTGGTAGGGCAGCGACTGGGCCAAGGCGGGGGTGGCGAGCAGGGCCAGGGCCAAGCTTATGAGAAAGCGGCCCCACCCCCTCCTACCTCCCCCATCAGAGGGGGAGGTTTCTCTCCACGCTTGTGGCTCGATGCAGTCCAACCCACAGAACGGCACCTCCCCCTTGATGGGCGAGGCTGGGAGGGGGTGGGGCAGCGAGAACCAGACCATGATCGACCCTTTAGATTTGATCCAGCCCATACATCAGGTCAGCAATCAGATCATCGCTGGCCTCGAGCCCGACCGACAGCCGCAGCAGGCCGGGTGTGACGCCCGTTTCGAGGCGCACCTCTTCGGTCAGTCGCTGGTGGGTTGTGGTGCGCGGGTGGGTGATGATCGACTTCGCGTCGCCCAGATTATTGGAGATGAGGATCACCGCCAGTGAATCCGACAGCGTGAAGGCGGCCTCCTGCCCGCCTTTGACCTCGAAGGCCAAAAGGGTAGAGCCGCGGGCCATCTGTCGTCTGGCGAGGTCATATTGGGGATGGCTGGCGTGATGCGGATAGATGACCTTGTCGACATCAGGATGGCTCGCCAGCGCATCGGCGATGGCGGCCGCGCTATTGGTCATCTGCTCGACGCGGAGCGGCAGGGTTTCAAGGCCCTTGACCAGGACCCAGGCGTTGAAAGCGCTAAGCGTGGCGCCGGTCTGGCGCAGGAAGGTATGGACATCGCCCTCGATCAGCTTCCTGCTGCCGAGCACGACGCCGCCAAGCACCCTGCCCTGCCCGTCAATATGCTTGGTGGCCGAATAGGTGACGAGATCGGCGCCCAGTTCGAGCGGCTTCTGGTAGAGCGCGGTGGCAAAAACGTTATCGACGATCAGCGTCGCCCCGTGCGCATGAGCGATGTCGGCGACTGCCTTGATGTCAACCAGTTCCAGCGTCGGATTGGTCGGCGTCTCGATGAACACCACCTTGGTGTTGGGCTGCATGGCACGGGCGAAATTCTCCGGATCGCGGCCATCGACCAGCGTGGAACTGACGCCCCAGCGCGGCATGAAATCCTCGACCACAAAGCGGCAACCGCCGAACAGGGCGCGGCTGGCGACGATGTGGTCGCCGGCCTTCACCTGGCTCATTACCGCATTGGTAACGGCGGCCATGCCGCTGGCAAAGCCGCGGGCGGCCTCGGCGCCTTCAAGCAGCGCCATGCGGTTCTGGAACATGTCCACGGTGGGGTTGGCGAAGCGCGAGTAGTTATGCGCGCCGGGTATCTGGTTGTTGAACAGGCGCTCGGCATGGTCGGACGACGGGTAGCTGTAGCCAGAGGTGAGGAACAGCGCCTCGCTGGTCTCGTTGAATTCGGACCGCCTGGTGCCGCCATGCACCAGTTGCGTCGCCGGTGACCGCTTGGTGGGATCGCTGAGGGGATTGTTCGCCTTGGACATTGATCACGCCTTCAAAAACAAAAAACCGGCACGCATAGAGGCGGCCGGTTCCCAAACGGTCTTTAGCAACTTGTTTTAAGTGGCTGCAAGCGACCGGCCAAATCACCACTGGGTTGTGATCTAAGGCCAATTGCCTGTTGGCGTCAATTGCATGGATTGATAGGGAACAGGGAGGCGGGGACAGCGACAGCATGGACAAGCAACAGGCCTGGCCGCAGGGGGTGTTCCCGGCGCGATTGATCGAGGCACTGCACAAGCAGGGTTCGATCGTGGCTGCGCGAGAGTTCGACATCGACCAGGTGCAGCCGGCCAGTCTTGACCTGCGTCTGGGCGACGTCGCCTATCGCGTGCGGTCCAGCTTCCTGCCCGGCCCAAGCCACTCGGTGGCGGAACGCATCGAGGCGCTGAAGCTGCACGAGATCGATCTGACTAAGGGCGCCGTGCTGGAGCGGGGCTGCGTCTATCTCGTGCCCCTTCAGGAGAGTCTCGAACTGCCCGACGCGGTCAGTGCCTCGGCCAACCCCAAGAGCTCGACCGGGCGCCTCGACGTCTTCACGCGCGTCATCGGGGACCGCGCCCGCGGCTTCGACCAGATGCCTGTTGGCTACAAGGGCCCCCTCTATCTCGAAGTCAGCCCGCGAACCTTCCCGGTGCTGGTGCGGACCGGCTCGCGCCTCAGCCAGATGCGGTTCCGCTCCGGCGACCACCGCCTGACCGTGGCCGAGCACCAGGCGCTCCACGCCTCCGATACGCTGGTCTTCGACAACAATGTGCCGGTCGGCGAAGGGGTGGCGCTGTCGATCGACCTCAAGGGCGCCAACCGCAATGGCCTTATCGGCTTCCGTTCCAAGCGCCACACCGCCGTGGTCGACGTGGACAAGAAGGCGGCGCTGGACGTGCTGGATTTCTGGGACCCGCTGACCAATCGCGGCCGGGAGGAACTGATCCTCGACCCGGACGAATTCTACATCCTGGTCAGCGACGAGGCGGTGCATGTGCCGCCCACCCATGCCGCCGAGATGGTGCCGTTCGATCCGCTGGTGGGCGAGTTCCGGGTGCATTATGCCGGCTTTTTCGATCCGGGCTTCGGCCATTCATCGGCGGGCGGGACCGGCAGTCGCGCCGTGCTGGAAGTGCGCAGCCGGGAAGTGCCGTTCCTGCTCGGGCACGGCCAGACCATCGGCCGCCTGATCTATGAGCGGCTGGCGGAGCGGCCCGACCGGCTCTATGGCTCGGCGCTGGGCTCGAACTATCAGGCGCAGACGCTCAAGCTTTCCAAGCACTTCAAGCCCTATGTGGGCTAGAAGAACAGCGCGTCGAGATCGGTTTCCTCCGTGTCGTCCTTGACCGCCGCAGGGGCGGCTGTGAGCGCGGCACCGAACATCTTCGTGTGTATCTTGCGCTCGGCATCCATGGTGTAGCGGGCGCGATGGGCGGCCAGCACATCAGCGACGACGCCGGTCGGAGTTGCCGAAGCCACCGGCGGGCATTCCGCCACCAGCTGCATTTCGAGATCGCGCATGGTTTCGGAAATCGACGCCTGGCTGGCGAAGGTCTCGGCGGCCGTTCCCAGAAGCCCGATAACCGTGGGACCATCGCGGTTGAGCGTGGCCAAAGCCTCAGCCAGCGCGGCATCGACGCCCTGCAACAGCACCAGCGCGGCGGTGGCTTCCTGCTCGAGTTGACCAACGCGGCCGGCGGCGTCGCCGTTGGCGGCGGCGCCGAAGGACTGGGCGAGGCCGGCGGCTTCGCGCAGCCCGGACATGGCGGCTTCGGCAGCGGCGACGGTTTCACCGGTCAGCTCGCGCAGCTGCCGGGCGATGACGTTGAGGGCGGCGCCGCGCGGGCCGAGCTGGGCGCATTTGACCGCGGCGTTGAGGCTGACGAGGCGCATGTTGGCCTCGATTTCCTGCACCGCCTCGACATGGCTGAGCAGGACGCCGACGGTGCTAAGTACCGCTGTGGCAACGCTTTCCAGCTTGCCGCGCTCGGCTTCGCAATCGCGCAAAACCAGGGCAGCATGGCGCACGGATTTGCTGAGCGCCGCGAGTGAGGAGGCCTCGGCGCCGTCGCTTTGGCCATAGATGGCGCGGCTTTGATCCATGATGGCGCGGGCGTCGGCGGCAAGGTCGCGCAAGGCGCTGCCGGCCTCGGCCACGTCATTTTCGAAGGCGTCGGCAGCAGCGGAAAGCTGCGCCACCTGCAAGCTACCCGCCAGACTGCTGGCAGAATGCTTGTCACTTTCTTGCAGATTGCTTGCGGCGAGCAGGTCAGCGAGCGCAGCCAGGCCGGCTTCGACGTGCTCGATGCGCTGGCGGGTGGCGTCGCCGACCTGCAACGCCATGACGGCGCTGGCGATACGGCTGACGATCTGGCGGGATACGCGACCCGTCTGGGCGGTGCCGTCGGCCGAGATGGTGCGCTGGCGGGCGAGTTCGGCCAAAGCGGTTTCCATGTCGGTGGCGAGTCCGCTCAGCGTGTCGGCATGGGCGTTTTCGAACTGGCTCCGCTGGCGCGCTGCCTGGCCGACCTCGTCGGTCAATTGCCGGTAGGCCGTGGTGAATTGCTGGATGGTGGAGCTGGCGCCTTCGGAGAGCTTGGCGATGTCGGTGGTGAAGACATCGAAATCATCGCTGTCGCCGACGACGCTGGCCGCGACGACGCGCGCATTGATGGCGACGATGCCCATCATCTTGACGGTGCGGCGGAGTTCGCCGATCGGGTGTTCGGCGCCGGCGACCACCTCGACCAGACGCGTCAGGTCGGCCTGCTCGGTCGCAAAGAGCGCCGAGATGGTTTGGGCCTGCCGGCCGACATCGGCCAGCCGGGTGGACGCCTCCACCAATTCAGGGCTCTGCAACTGCGCCGGCAGAGCCTCGAACACCTTGGTGACGCGGTTGAGCATGGCCGCGCCTTCGGCGAGGCGCGCGCCGACGGTAACGAAGGTGGACTCGATCTGCTCGCGGGGGCTCGCCAGCGCCTCGCCGATCTGGTGAAGCCTGCTGGCATCGGCCGAAGTGACCGGAAGGGCATGTGCGAGTGCACTCATGATGCGGTACCTGTGCGCGGAATGTTGCGCGTGTAGACGTCGATTTCGGTGGCAACCCGGCTCAGCGGGACAATCTTGACCGCCGCCCCGCGCTGGATGGCTTCCTTGGGCATGCCGAAGACGACGCAGCTCTCCTCGTCCTGCGCCAGGGTGTGGCTACCCGCCTGCCGCATTTCGAGCAGACCGCGGGCGCCGTCGTCGCCCATGCCGGTGAGGATGATCCCCATGGCATTGCGGCCGGCAACCTGCGAGGCCGAGCGGAACATGACGTCCACCGAGGGCCGATGGCGCGAGACGTGGGGACCGTCGACGATGTTGACGGTGTAACGGCTGCCGGCGCGCTGCAGCACCATGTGCTGGTTGCCGGGGGCGATAAGGGCTCGGCCGGCCTCGACCACGTCGCCATCTTCGGCCTCCTTGACCTCGATGGCGCAGAGCCCATTGAGACGGCGGGCGAAGGCATTGGTGAACTTTTCCGGCATGTGCTGGACGATGACGATGCCGGGGCTATTGGCCGGCAGCTTCTCGAGAACTTCGCGCAAGGCCTCGGTGCCACCGGTAGAGGCGCCGATGCAGATGATCGGCTCGGTCTGGGGTTGCCGGGCCCGCACCGAGGCAGCGCGCGCCTCCGAATGCGGCGGCAGGATCGCGTCGGCGGTGAGCTTGGCCTCGACCGTCAGCACGGGCGCGGGCTTGTGGATGCCCCGGAACTTGGCATGAGCGGCCGCCTTGGCGGCATCGCAGATGCGCATGCGCGATTCCTGCAGGAAGTGAGCGGTATCGACGCGCGGCTTGGTAACGACATCGACGGCCCCGGCTTCGAGCGCCTGCATCAGCGTATCCGAACCGGCCTCGGCGAGGCTCGAGCAGATCACCACGGGGATTGGTCGCTGGCTCATGATCTTGCGCAGGAAGGTCAGCCCATCCATGCGCGGCAGTTCGATATCGAGGAACATGACGTCTGGCACTTCCTGGCGGATGCGCTCGACCGCAAGGTAGGGGTCGGCGGCCGTCGCCATGACTTCGAGATCGGGATCGCTGCCGATGATCTCGCTCAGCGTCATGCGCACCGAGGCGCTGTCATCGACGATCAGGACTCGGATCTTGCGGTGGGTGGCAGTCATGGCAAGTACCTTCAGGCCTTCTGGAATACTGCGGGCGCAACCTGACGCATGGTCACCGCGGTGCCGATCATGGATTCGGAATGACCAAGAATGAGATAACCGCCTGGCCTGAGATGACTGACCAATCGCAGGATCACCTTTTCCTGGTCGGCCTTGTCGAAATAGATCAGCACGTTGCGCAGGAAGATCACGTCCACGTCGCGATCGAACGGGTAGCTCTGGTCCATCAGGTTGAGCCGCGCGAATTGCACCAGCCGCCGCAACTCGGGAACGATGCGTATCTCGGGCCGAGCGCCCGGCTTGCGCGCATGCATCAGGTAGCGTTGCTGCTTGGCCGGTGGCACGGGCGCGATGAGCTCGGCCGGATAGACGGCCCGCACGCCCTGTTCGAGCACGGCCGTGGATATGTCGGTGCCGAGAATGGCGAAGCGGAAATCCTGGCGCTGCGCCAACAGATCGGCCAGTACCATGGCCAGCGTATAGACCTCGGCGCCGGTCGAGCAGGCCGCGCTCCAGATCTTGAGCAGCGGCTTGCGCTCGGCGCGGCGCAGTTCGATCAAGGCGGGGACGAGACGCTCCTCGAGCAGATCGAAATGCTCGGGCTCGCGGAAGAAATCAGTCTTGTTGGTGGTAACCGCGTTGATCAGGAAGGACCGCTCGACAGCGAGCCCATCTCGCTGGAACAGATAGACGCCATAGGCATCGAGGTTGGGAAGACCCAAGGCGCGCACGCGCTTGCGCAACCGGCCCTCGACCATCAGGCGCTTGGTCGGCGGTAGCTTGATCCCGACCTCCGCGCCAATCAGGTCGGCAATGCGCTTGAAATCGCGCATCGACAAATGATCGTCGTCGGTGCCTTCGAACCGGATGGCGGCCTGAGGGATAGATGGGGCCAAGGGACTATTCTCCGGCGAAGCTTGATATCATCGATGCGTGGATCAGGCCGCCCGGGAGGCGTCCTCGAACGACCCCAGCAGACGCTCGAGGTCGAGCACGGTGACGAAACGGCCATTGCGCCGCCCGATGCCGGCGATGCAGTGTCCGGACCAGGCCCCGCCCACAGCCGGTGCCGGATCCAGCGCATCGTCGTCGAGGATGGTGACCTCGAATACCCGGTCGGCGCGCAGGCCCAGCCGCAAGTCCGCGTCCTGACCGGTGAGGGCCAGAACGATGATACGGGTATTTTCAGTGTCGGGCGCTGCCGGCAGGCCGAGGGTGAGGCGAAGATCGACCACCGGAATGCCCTGGCCGCGGACATCGATCATCCCGAGCAGCGTGTCTGGTGCCTGCGGCAGCCGCGCGATGGGCCGCATATCCAGGATTTCCTGCACCTTCTCCACCGGAGCGGCGAAGAGTTCGTCGGCGACGCCGAGGGTCACGTATTGCGCGCGTTCAGCCATGGTCCGGTCTCGATTTTCGCTGTTCTGGCGTGAGAGTGGCCGGTGATCACCTTGGCGATCACCGGCAGTTCGGAGACTGACCTTCGGGTCAGGCAGCGCCGCGGCGCGAGAAGTCAGCGTCAAGATCGTCGAGGCCGTCATCCAGATCGAGATCGAAGCCGCCAGAACTGGTCACCTTCGTCTTGGCCGCGGCCTTGCGCGGCGCCATATGCGGAGCCTTGGCCAGGATGGCCTGCTTGAGATCGGGCGCAGGCGCGGCTTCGGTCCGGTTGGCCGCCGCCGGCATCGATGACGCATCGATGCGGAAGTAGCTGATGGCCGCCTGGAGCTGCTCGGCCTGGCTGGCCAGTTCCTCTGAGGTCGCCGACATCTCCTCGGCGGCCGAGGTGTTCTGCTGGGTCACCTTGTCGAGCTGCTGGATGGCAGTGTTGATCTGCGCCGCACCGGCATTCTGCTCGCGGCTACCGGCGGAGATTTCTTCCACCAGTTCAGCCGTGCGCTGGATGTCTGGGACCAGCTTGCCCAGCATTTCGCCGGCGGACTGGGCGGCCTTGACCGTGGTGCCCGACAGCGTCGAGATTTCGGCGGCCGCGGCCTGGCTACGTTCGGCCAGCTTGCGCACTTCGGATGCCACCACCGCAAAGCCTCGGCCATGTTCACCGGCACGAGCGGCTTCCACCGCGGCGTTGAGGGCCAGCAGGTCGGTCTGGCGGGCAATTTCCTGCACCACCATGATCTTTTCGGCGATGGTCTGCATGGCGGTCACGGCCTTGGTCACCGCCTCGCCCGAGGCAATGGCATCGGCCGCGGACTGGCGGGCGATCTTCTCGGTCTGGCTGGCATTGTCGGCCGACTGCTTGATGGTGGCCGCCATTTCTTCCATCGAGGCCGACGCCTCTTCGGTGGAGGAAGCCTGCTCGGTCGCGCCCTGGCTGAGCTGTTCGGCCGTAGCCGACATTTCCTGGCTGCCGGCCGCGACATTGCGGGTGGCTGATGTGACTTCGCTCACCACTTCGCGCAGCTTGCGGGTCATGGCGTTGAGGGCGTCGATGAGGTCCTTGATCTCATCGTCGGACTTGACCGAGGCGCTGGCACTGAGATTGCCGTCGGCAACGTCGTTGGCGAGGCGCACGGCGCTGGCGAGGGCCCGGGAGATGGTGACGACGATCCAGGTCGCAGCAACCAGTGCAATGAGCGCCGAGCCGACCAGCAGGCCGATCAGCAGGACCATTGAATTATCATAAAGAGACTGGGCCTCGATCGCGGATTCGTCCATGAGCTGTTCACTCCGGTCGATCATCTCCTGCAGGATGGTGTTGGCGTCGCGCCTGAGGACGCTGGCCGTCTCCAGTTCCTGCATGGCGAAGAAATCGCCGTTCTCGATGCTGACGGCCACGGCCTTGCTCATGGCGGCGACCATGTCGTCATAGGCGGTCTTGGCGGCATTAAAGAGTCCCATATCGGCTGCCGGCATGGCGCGCTGCATGTCGGGGATGCGCTCGGCGTTGGCTTCGACGCCGGCGAGATAGTCGGCGTGCCACTTCTCCTGCAGGGCGCGATCCTGCGAGGCGGCGAGCAGCACATTGCGCTGCTGGCGGAACATGTCCGTGCCCGTCAGGAACATGTCGGTTGCGGCCTGATAGGCAGGGAAAGCGGAGAGATCGCCCGCCTCGACCTTGCGCTGCAATGAGGCGCGCAGCGCGCCCATGGTCTCTTCGAACACGCCCAGCGTGCCGCTGCCTTCGCTGCGGCTGATCGCCAGGGCGGCGGCATCGGAATTCTTGAGGGTCAGCTCGGTCGCCCGGTTCACTGACGCCCAGAGCTCGTCGAGCTTGGCCTGGAACGGGGCGAGGTGCTCGCGGATATTGGCATCAATAACATTGGCGTCGAGCGCAGCAAGGCCGTTGACCAGTTCGTCGTGGTCTTCGTTGATGGAGGCCACATACTCCGCCTTGACCGCGGGATCCTTGGTGAGAATCTGCGCCCGGATGCGAGAGCCGAGACTTTCCAGGCTTGTCTGCATCTGGGCCGAGGTTACCAGGTTCGCTGAACGAACACGAACGATGGTCTCGAGTTCGGAGTTCAGCGACCCCAGGTTCTGCAGGGCAATGAACATGCTACCTGCCGAGAGGGCAACGACGACGGTAAACACCGCAGCCAGCTTGGTTTTGATGGTGAGTCTCACGATGCAGACCTTTCTTCTGATGCTGCGATGGGCGCGCTTCTGCCGCCCTGCGTTTCGAAAATTCGCCCCAGATCGGGGATGATGATGAAGCCGCCATTGCGCTTGCCGATGCCGCGAATGAATTCGGGGCGCCAGCGCATGCCGACCTTGGGAGCTTCCTCGATGGAGGCCGCCTCGATATCGGTGACGTCGTGGACCTTGTCGGCGAGAATGCCCGCCACCGTGGGTTCGCCGTCGATGTCGATCTCCATGACCACGATGCGGGTATCCTGGTCGGGCTCGGGCCGGTCCATGCCGAACATCACGCGGAGATCGGCGAGCGGCACGACGCGCCCGCGCACGTTGATCAGTCCGTTGACGAAGGGCGAGGCATTGGGCACCTCGGTGATCGGCACGAGGTCGAGGATCTCGCGCACGCTGCCCGCCTCGACGGCGAACAGCTCGTCCTGGAGGCGTATGGTCAGCGCCTTCATGGAGCCGGCTGCGGTGACCCTCATGCGGCCCTCCCCTGGTCGACATAGAACTGGCCATGCGCGACCAGATGCGCGGTATCGAGAATGAGCGCGACCGTGCCATCGCCCAGGATTGTCGCACCCGAGAACGACTTGACCGAAGAATGCAGCTTGCTCAGCTGCTTGATGACGGTCTGGTTGTTGCCGATGATCTGATCGACGACGAGGCCAACGCGGCCCTCGCCGGATGAGACAATGACCACCTTCTGATGCGGCTCCAGCGGGGCCTTGGTGCCAAAGACCTCGCGCAGGCGGAGGAAGGGTACGAGACTGCCGCGGATATCGAGGAAGTTGCGGCCGCGCGCGGCTTCGATGCCCTCGGGCAGCTCGACGCATTCCTCGACCGCCGCCAGCGGGATGGTGTAGCGGCCATTGCCGACGCGCACGAGCATGCCGTCGATGATGGCCAGCGTCAGCGGCAGGCGCAGCGTCATGGTCGAGCCGCTGCCTGATGTCGTGGCGACATCGATGCTGCCGCGCAACCCGTCGATGGTGCGCTTGACCACGTCCATGCCGACGCCGCGGCCGGACAGCGACGTGACTTCCTTGGCCGTCGAGAAGCCGGGCGCGAAGATCATCTGCCAGAGATCGGCATCGGCAATCTTGGCATCGGGGGCGAGCAGACCCGCCTCCTCCGCCTTGGCGCGGATGCGCTCGGCATTGAGCCCGGCGCCGTCGTCAGTCACCGAAATGGCCACTTCGGCGCCGGCATAGACCGCGGAGAGACGAACCGTGCCCTTGGCTGGCTTGCCCGCGGCAAGGCGCCTGTCGGCGTTTTCGAGGCCATGGTCGACCGAATTGCGGATCAGGTGGACCAGCGGATCGGCCAGGCGCTCGATCATGGTCTTGTCGAGTTCGGTATCCTCGCCCGAGGTGATGAACTCGATGTCCTTGCCCAGGTCGCGGCTGAGATCGTGGACCAGGCGGCGGAAGCGGCTGAACAGGGTGCCGATCGGCACCATGCGGATGCCCATGGTGGTGTCGCGCAGGCCCGAGCTCAGGCGCTCAAGTTCCTCGGCAATGGTCTTGAGGTTGCCGTCCTGGCTCATGGCGGCGATCTGGGTCAGGCGGGCCTGGGCGATCACCAGTTCGCCGACGCGGTCCATGAGTTCATCGAGCCGCTCGGCATCGACGCGCATGGAGGATGAAGCAGCGCGCTCGGGCGTGGCGGTGGCGGGCTTGTCCTCGGCCGGGGCGACGGGGGCCTTGGCTTTGGCTGGCGGGGCGGCCACGGCGACAGGCGCAGGCGCGCTTGCCGGTTCGGGCACGGGGTCGAGCGCCAGGTCGATTTCGACGCCCTGCGAGGGCTCCGCCGCGGCGGCCTCGATCAGCGGCTCGACCGAGAGTTCCATGCCGTCCTTGAGGAACATGAACACATCGTCGATGGCGGCACGGGGGTCTTCGGCCTCGATATCGATCTGCCAGCCGAGATAGGGGATTTCGGGGTCGATGAGATCGAGCGGCGGGATGGTGTCGGTCAGCGCGGTGACGGTGCAGGGTCCGATCTCGCGGATCTCGTCGAGCAGCAGCAGCGGATTGGTGCCATAGACCAGCGCGTCGCCGGGCAGGCGGAAGCGGATGCGCCAGCGGGCGACGGACGTGGCGGAGGCGGGTGGGGCCACCTCGGCAGGGGCGGCGACCGCGGGCGCAACAGGGTCGGCGCCGGCGCCTGCTATAACGACGCGCAGAGCCTCGAGAATGGCCTCGCCGCCGGCGTGGGGTGCATCGGGGAGCTCGATCAGCTTGTGGATGTGGTCCTTGGCATCGAGCGCCACGGCGATCAGCTCGGCCGTGGCCGGCGTGTGGCCCTTGCGGACCTGATCGAAGGCGGTTTCGAACTCGTGCACAAAGGCGGCAACGGCAGTGAAGCCGAACATCGCGCCCGAACCCTTGATGGTATGGAGGGCACGGAAGGCGGAATTGATCAGGTCGTCATTGGCCGGGTTCTGCTCCAGGTCAAGCAGGCCCAGTTCCAGCTGCTCGAGCAGCTCGCGGGCCTCCTGGCGAAACGTCTCGGTGGGATCGGGGAAGCTCATGCGCCGGTGACCTTCTTGATCACGGCGAGCAACTGTTCCTGCTTGAAGGGCTTGACGATCCAGCCGGTGGCGCCGGCTTCCTTGGCCTGGCGCTTGAGCTCCTCATCGGATTCGGTGGTCAGCAGGATGATCGGCACGCCCTTGCTGGAGGGGTGCTGACGATATTTCCGGATGAACTCGATGCCGTTCATGACGGGCATGTTGAGATCGGTGATGACGGCATGCACCGTCTGGCTGGTGGCCTTGGTATAGCCGTCGGCGCCGTTGATGGCCTCGACAACATCGAGGCCGGCTGCGGACAGGGTCATCACCACCATCTGGCGGATGGATGCTGAATCATCGATGGTCAGAATGGTCTTGCTCATGCTGGCTTGCCCTCGCCCGGTCTTGCAGTTTGTGTCCAGAAGTCACCATCCGGGGTGAGAGGATGGCCGTTGGCATCCAGGCAGCCGACCTCGATCAGCAGCGCCCGCAGCGCACCCGAGGGCACCGCCGCCAGAGACAGCGACTTGCCCGAGGCCAGTGCCTGCTTGTGTGCGGCCAGCAACAACTGGATGGTGGTGATGTCGGCGCCGGTCATTGCGTCGGTCGCAATGGCGATCCGGTCATGCGCGGTGAGCGCCTGGCGCAGCGACAGGGCGATGTCCTGAGCCGCGCGCAAGCCGGCATCGCCTGAAATTTTGATGACGTGAACGCTGCCCCGGGTCATGGCAATGACCGAGCCGTGAAGCACAATACGCAATACATGATCTTCGACTACCGCGGAATGACAGGGAAGCGGCCAGAAACCCGGCTATTCGCCCAGTCCCTCAAAACGCTTATGGACGCTTTCGTTGACTTCGATTTGGTCGCACCGTATTCCCATCCGATGCATTACAAAGGCTATGCGAAGTTGATTAAGGTACCCTTACGTCGCCTTACTTTCGCCATTCAATTTTTTCTTTGAGTATTTCAACAAATACTGTCTATTCATTCAGAGTCATTCGAACATCGCACCGGCCGTTTCGGAATCTCGATTCAACGGGATCGAGTCTTCGATTCTGATTTCCGAATCCGGTGAGAGTCCAATTTGCAAGTATACTTGGAAATGTTCTCGGCATCAGGCGGTGACGGCTCGCCGATCCTCTGCGAACTCTTGCGGGCATGGGGGGAGCGCCCATGATCAACCGAATCAGCGGCTCCTTTTTGGATGACAAGGGAGCGTGCGCAACGCGAAGCCGGCGGCGCAAAGAACTGACGCGTCACAAAATTCTACGAAAGCTAGAAGCCGACGGCCCGGTCTTCGGTCTGGGCGCCACCCATGACGGCCTCGATTTCGGGCCACTTGGCGCAGAAGGCGGCGACGCAGGCCGGGTCGAAATGGGTGCCGCTGCAGGCGACGATCTCGGCATAGGCCTTTTCGATGGGCCAGGCTGTCTTGTAGGGCCGCTCCGAGCAGAGCGCGTCGAACACGTCCGCTATGGCGACAACCCGCGCCTCGATGGGGATGTCGGTTCCCGACAGGCGATCGGGATAACCGGTGCCGTCCCAGCGTTCGTGATGGCTCTGGGCGATCAGCTCGGCCGTCCGGATAAGTTCGGACGAGCCGTTTTCCAGGATGCGGGCGCCGATGGTGACATGCTCGCGCATGATCTTGAATTCCTCCGGCGTCAGCTTGCCGGGCTTGCCCAGGATGGCATCGGCGATGCCGATCTTGCCGATATCGTGCAGGGGCGCCGCCAGGTAGATCATGCGGCTGCGCTGGGCACTGAGCCCGATGCCCGATGCAATGAGCTGGCTGATCTGGGCGACGCGCGAGACGTGTTCCCCGGTATCGCCGTCGCGATACTCGATGGCCCGCGCCAGGCGCCAGATGATCTCTTCCTCACGCGCCAGCAGGTGCGCCGTGGCCGTCTCCACCTCGCGCGCCAGCCAGGTGGCGCGGTCGGCCAGCTCGACCTGTGCAGCGCGCAAGGTCAGCAGATTGGCGACGCGGGCCTGCAGCTCAGTGGGATCGAAGGGCTTGTTAACGAAGTCGGTGGCGCCGGCGCGGATGGCCTCGATGCGGGTGTTGCGATCCATGTCCGAGGTGACCATGACGATGGGCACCAGCCGGTAGGCATCGCGGGCACGCAGGGCGCTGGTGAACTGAACGCCATCCATCTCGGGCATGATGTGGTCGACCAGCACCAGGTCATACTGGGTGGCCTTGGTCCGCTCCAGGGCCTCAAACGGGTGCAGGCACGCGTCGATATCGGCGTTGGTGGCCGCCCTGACGATCGTGCCAATCATGGCAAGGCTCGACCGACTGTCATCAACGATCAAGATGCGCATATCCGCCCCCGGAAATGGCGCAAGCATAGGCCGGCAGCCGTTAGGCGACTATTAATTGCCGCTACGCAACACGGTCAGGGCGCCAACGTCGCCATTCCCGAGGCCGACTAGGCAAGCTTAAGGCAAGGGCGTAGGGTCAGTGCCAATGGCCTCGAGGGAGAGGACAATGGCGCAGATCAGCTCGAGGATATCGCAGCGCGCTTTGGCCGCCGACAAGTCCTTTGCAGCAGTTGCCGACTTTTACTTCAATTCGCGGTACGGCAAGCAGCGCGGGGACGGCGGCATCGCGGACTTCACGTTTGGCAATCCCCACGAAATGCCCCTGCGCGGCCTTGTCACTGCTTTGACCCGAGCGGCGGAACCCGAAGACAAGAATTGGTTTGCCTACAAGTCGAGCGAACCGGAGCCGCAGGCTTTCCTTGCAGAGCGGCTGAGCCTGGAACTCGGACTGCCCTTCGAACCCGGGGATTTCGCACTAACGGCAGGCGCCTTTGCGGCCATCTCGCTGGCGTTCCGCGTCCTGCTGGATGCCGGCGAAGAGGCAATCTATTGTGAGCCCGCCTGGTTCTGCTACGAGCCGATGCTGCATCTGGCAGACGCGGTCCCGGTGAAGGTGGACCTGAGGGCCGATAACTTTGACCTGGACATCGCGGCAATCGAGGCGGCTGTAACGCCTCGAACGCGCCTCGTTATCATCAATTCACCGCATAATCCCACGGGGCGAATTTACAGCGCCGAACTGCTCAAAGATCTGGCGGAGATGCTTGAGCGTCAGTCCTTGCGGATCAATCGACGCATATATCTGCTTTCCGATGAGCCTTACCGGCGGCTACGCTTCGACAACGCCCCGTTTGTCAGCGCCGCGCAACTCTACCCATGGACCCTGATCGACTATAGCTATGGCAAGGTATTGCTGGCGCCTGGGCAGCGGCTTGGATATCTGGCGATTTCGCCACTGATGCCAACGGCTGAACGCCATCAGTTGCGGGCGGTGATGTTCGCAAGCCAAATGGCGCTTGGCTGGTGTTTTCCCAACGCGATCATGCAGCACGCGATCCGTGATCTTGAGGATCTCAGTATCGATCTTGCCGCGTTGCACAGGCGAAGGAACGCCCTCGTGCAGGAGCTTCAAGGCTCCGGATGCCAGGTTACCAATCCAGAGGGCACGTTCTATCTCTGGGGCCGGTGGCCCGGAGATCCGGAACGACTGTGGAATGGCCTGGCGGACAGTAACGTCTTCGTCATGCCCGGCACGATCCTGGGAGCACCAGACTGCTTCCGCATCAGCCTGACGGCGTCCGATGCCATGGTGGATGCAGCTCTGCCCGTTTTCCGCGAAGTTCTGCGCTAGGCA
>JAKFDU010000058.1:0-87977 GCA_036675975.1 Devosia sp.
TTTTCGATATTGGAGGTCGGGTCCTTGACCGTCTTCACCGCCTTCTTGGCGAAGACCATGTTGCCGTCCTTGCCACACAGGCCAATGGCCCATTCGCCCTCGGCATTGATCAGCGCCACGATTTCCTTGTTGATCGAGCCGGCCAGGACCATCTCGACGATTTCCATCGTCCGCGCATCGGTAACGCGAAGGCCGCCCTCGAACTTGGACTCGATGCCCAGCTTGGCTAGCATGGAGGCGATCTGCGGTCCGCCGCCATGCACCACGATGGGATTGACCTTGCTCTGCTTGAGCAGCGCGATGTCGCGTGCAAAGGCCTGGCCAAGCTTGAGGTCGCCCATGGCGTGGCCGCCATATTTCACCACGACCGTCTTGCCCTCGTAGCGCTGCATATAGGGGAGCGCCTGCGCGAGAATTCCCGCATCGTGGCTGAAGCGGTCGGTCGATGAAGTCTGATCTGTCATGGACTGACCCAATCTGTTGGCATAGCGGCACTAAAAAGACCGCAACGGGTCTAGAGCATCAATGCCCAAAGGAAAAGACGGTTCTGCGGCATTTGCGCTTTGATCCAATTTGAGGTCTGTTGCGTTATCAAGCGTCGAGACCGCCCAAGGGCAAAAGAGGCGGCTGGCTGGCTTGGGAGGCAGACCGATTTCATGACTACGAACACGCCGTCTCAGGAGATCGCCGATCTCATCGCGCGCTGCGCCCTGCGCGACCGGGCGGCGTTCCGCTTGCTCTACGAACGGACCAGCGCGAAACTGTTCGGGGTCACCCTGCGTATCTTGAAGGACCGTTCGGAGGCCGAGGAGGCCATTCAGGAAGTCTATGTGAAAATCTGGCAGCGCGCCGATCGCTATGTGGCCGGCAATACCAGCCCGATCAGCTGGCTGGTCGCCGTGGCGCGCAATCATTCACTCGACATTTTGAGGGCCCGCCGTCCGATCGCCGACGACATCGACGTGGCGCTCGAAATCCCGGACAGCGGTCCCACCCCGGAGCGCGCTGCCCAGGACAACGAGGAACGGGGCCGCATCGATCATTGCCTGGGCACGCTCGAACCCGAGCGCGCCGACGCGGTGCGCGGCGCCTACCTCGACGGCTATAGCTACGAGGAACTGGCGACGCGCTTTGCCGTGCCTTTGAACACCATGAGGACCTGGCTGCGCCGGAGCCTCATCAAACTGAAAGACTGCCTGACAGCATGAGCACGAGCGACCACATCGGCGGAGACTTTGAAGGGCGCAACGCCCTGGTGGCCGAATATGTGCTCGGCCTGCTTTCGGCCAGCGAGCACGAACGCATCGGCCGGCTGATCGAGAACGATCAAGCCCTGCGCGCCGAACGCGACTTCTGGGTGTCGCGCTTTGCCGCCCTCAATGCCGAGTACGAAGAGACGCCGGTGCCCGGCCACCTCTATGCCGCCATCGAGGCCCGTGCCTTTGGTGACGTGGTACGAGCCAGCCGGCCGGCCGTCCCCTTCTGGGAGAACCTGATGGTCTGGCGTGGTATCGCCGCCGGAGCGCTGGCGGTGGCGGTAGCAGCGGTCGGCTTCAACCTCATGCAGCCGCGCTTTGATGCCAACACCATGGCTGTCCAACTGGTGGCGGCTCTGCAGGCCCATGAGGGCAGCGGTATCGAATTCGTCGCGCTCTACGACCAGGGCTCGGGCCAGGTGCGGATCACCTCGCTCAAGGGTACCGCGGTACCCGATCATGACTACGAGCTCTGGTACATCAACGGCGACCAACCGGCGGTATCCATGGGCGTGATCCCGGTCAACGAACGCCGAGAAATCCCGATCGATCCGTCGGTCATTGCGCCCGGCACCGTGCTGGCGGTGACGCTCGAACAAACCGGCGGCTCGCCCACCGGCGTCGCCCAGGGTCCGATAGTGGCCGTGGGTTCGGCCACCCCGATCTGACGATCTGAGGCGCCCGATACGAAATCGGGCGCCGCAAAGTTTCACCCCAAGTGCAAAATATAGCGCGAAACTACCCGAAACTGCACCGTTCCAGCGTCCGTACCTTCCCACGTCCCAGCCGAACAATGGGAACGAAACACAGGAAGGAACTACAATGACCCTCTCTCTCCGCGCCCTCTCCGTTGCCGCCATGCTGACCGTCGCCTCGATCGGCGGCGCTCTTGCCCAGGACAATCCGGAAGTCGGCGGCGCCGCCATGTTTGCCGACAAGAACATTGTCGAAAACGCCGTTAACTCGGCTGACCATACGACCCTGGTCGCCGCCGTTCAGGCCGCGGGCCTCGTCGAAACCCTTTCGGGCGCTGGCCCCTTCACCGTGCTGGCTCCGGTCAACGCGGCGTTTGACGCCCTGCCGGCCGGCACCGTCGACACGCTGCTCAAGCCCGAGAACAAGGAAACGCTCTCGACCATCCTCGCCTGCCACGTGATCCCGGCCAAGGCGCTGTCGACCGACATCGTGGGCATGGTCGAAGCCGATGGCGGCGAACATGTCGTCGACACCGTCGGTGGGTGCAAGCTGACCCTCAAGGCCGCTGACGGCAAGGTTACCGTCACCGACGAGAACGGCACCGTCGCCAATGTCACTATTGCCGACGTGATCCAGTCCAACGGCGTCATCCACGTCATCGATGCCGTGCTGACCCCCAAATCGGCCATGTAACAAGTCGGCCAATCCGGCCGACATGTAACCAGACGAGGTGCCACCACGAATGGCACGTCGAGAGAGGCCGGAACCGCCGGCCTCTCACCACAACTTGACGCGCCATCAACCGCGCCTAACGGCTAGGATGGCCGTCAAACAAGCCCCGCGCTGCTGCCCACACCCCTCCTGTGGTTCGGGCGCGGGGTCGCTTCTGAAGGGAAGAGACCCATGGTTATCGACCGTCGCAATCTGCTGCTGGGCGGCACCGCCCTGGCCGCCTTCACCGCTTTCGCCTACTTCCGGCCGATGGGCCTTGCCCGCGCTGCCGAGGGCGACTTTCCCTACAAGCTGACCGAGGCGGAGTGGCGCGCCAAGCTCTCCCCGGAAGCCTATGCCGTACTGCGCGAAGAGGGCACCGAACGCCCCTTCACCTCCGCACTGCTCGATGAACACCGCGCGGGCATCTTCGCTTGTGCCGGCTGCGACCAGCCCTTGTTCAAGTCGGAGACCAAGTTCGACAGCGGCACCGGCTGGCCCAGCTTCTACGACTTCATCCCCGGCGCGCTGGGGACCACTGTCGACAACGCCTTCGGCATGGTGCGTACCGAAGTCCATTGCAGCAATTGCGGCGGCCACCAGGGCCACGTCTTCGAGGACGGCCCGGCGCCCACCGGCCTGCGCTACTGCATCGACGGGGTATCACTACAGTTCATTCCGGCTTGATAGCATCCCGATAGATGTCGCCCTGGCGCGCAATCCGCCGCCAGGGTCGGGCCTTGTTGAGCGCGATATCGTAGCGCGGGTCGGCTCGGTCCAGCGTTGCTACAGCCACATCCACGGTGGGGCCGCATTGAGCCATCCAATGGCCGTCGGGACCGATGATCCCTGACGCCGGTTGTGCCGCGTTGGCCGGAGTTGCAACCGCCAGCCACAGACAATTGGTTGCTGCATGCCCCTGCAGGATCACATCGCCCACCGGCCCCATTCCATAGGTGGCGTGCAGTACACAATCGACGCCCAGCCGCTCGTAACCGGCAAATAGCTCGGGAAACTGCATTTCGATACAGATCGTCAGGCCGAAGGCAAATCCGGCTTGCTCGAGCGTGATCGACCCGAAGCCTGGCGTGTACCAGGCTGTGATTTCAGTATGCGACAGATAGCGCTTGTCGTATCGGGGGCCGGCGGGCAGCGCGTGGAGGCTGTTGTATGGGCGCTTCCCCGCCACCGGATGCGCGGTCCCGACCACTGCCGTGAGACCCAGATGGGCCGCGTGGGCGGCGGTAGATGCCATTTCGTCCGCCAAGGCGGCCCAGTCCAGGCCTACCCAGTCGCCGACCTGGGCCCCGGCGTAACCCGAGAGCGCGCCTTCGGGGAACAGCGCCAATTCGGCGCCCTGCGCCGCCGCCACATCGAGCAGCGCACGGATATGCGCGCCGTTGGCGCGGACATCGCGCTCGACGTGGCTCTGCACGACGGCTATGCGGATGGTGTCAGTCATGAGGCGCCGAAGCAGTTGATTCTGCCGGCGGCATTGTCGATACCTCGTGGTCACGAAGTCCAGCCCCGGCGCAGTGTTCCATGAAACTCACCATCATCCAGACCGGCGAAGTGCCCGCCTCGCTGCGCGAGCGGTTCGGCCCCTATCGCAAGATGTTCGAGGCCATGTTCGACGGCACGGGGCAGGGCTTCAGCTACGACATGGTGGCCGTTTCGGACGGCGAACCCTTCCCCGATCCAGGGGCGCTCGAGGGCATCGTCATCACCGGTTCTGCCGCCGGCGTCTATGATGATTACCCTTGGCTCGACCCATTGCGCGCCTTCATCCGCGACGCCTATGGCCGGCGCACGCCCATGCTTGGCGTGTGCTTCGGCCACCAGATTATGGCTGATGCGCTGGGTGGCGATGTGCGCAAGTCAGAGAAGGGCTGGGGGCTGGGGCGGCACAGCTATAGCGTAAGCAAGCGCCCAGATTTCATGCGCGATGCACCAGGCATGCTTGCTGTGGCCTGCTCCCATCAGGACCAGGTCATCACCCCGCCGACGACGGCCGAAGTGATCCTCAGCTCCGACTTTACCCCCAATGCGGGCCTCGCCTATCGCAACGGCGCGGCGCTGAGCTTCCAGCCGCATCCAGAATTTGCCGACGACTACACCATCGCCTTGGCCGAGTTGCGTCGCGGCAAGGCGCCCGATACGGTCGTGGAAACCGCGCTGGCCTCGGTTGCCAAGCCGTCCAATAGCGGCGACGTTGCCGGTTACATCGGGCAGTTTTTCAGGGGACGCTGACATGGCTGTGGCGGAAAAGCTCAGGGCGGTGGACGCCTATCTGGAAAGCCTGGAGCATCGTCACAAGCCGGCCGTCGAAACGCTGCGCCAGCTGATCAACGATGCCGTGCCCGGCTTGACCGAGCGCATCAAGTGGAACGCGCCAAGCTTCGGACCGGGCGAGGATGACCGCATCACCATGCGCTTGCATCCCGGCGACCGGCTGCAGCTCATCCTGCATCGCGGCGCCAAGGCTGCCGCAGACGACCTGTTCCGCTTCGAAGATCCGGACAAGCTAATTGCCTGGGCTGCGCCGGATCGCGGCGTGGTCACCTTCAAGGATGAGGCCGACATCAGGGCCAAGGCCCCTGCGCTGTCGGAAATCCTGCGCCGCTGGGTGGCCTGCACGACCCGCTAGCCCCGCTGCGACTTTTGGACCCACGGCCTCACGCAACTGCGTAAATCGCCCATTAACCAACGCAGGAGCAGCGTGTTTTTCACTGCTCCAGCGCTGGGTCTGCCATGTTCAATTTCCGCAATCTTTCCATCACGCAAAAGCTCGTGGCCGCCTTCCTCGGCTTCGGTGCGCTGGTCGTGGTATTTGGCGGCGTGGCGCTGGCTCAATTGGTCGAGCGCGGCGATATGGCGGCGATCGGGCCGCTGGTTCTGGCAGGCGCTGCCGCTGCGGCTGGATGCCTGACCGTGTTCGTGCTGTTCCAGCGGGTGGTTTCGGCGCGCTTGCGCACATTGGTCGGCCTCACCGGCCAGCTTGCCGCCGGAAAGACCGATGTTGCCATTCCCCCCCAGCACACGTCCGACGAGCTGACCGTGATGTTCGATGCCCTTGCCGGCTTCCGCAAGGCGCTGGTGGAACAGGCTGCGCTGGAGGAGAGCGAGCGCCGCAGTAATGCCGAAGCCGGCCAGCGTCGCCGTGCCGCCGACAAGCTGACGGCTGACCTGCAGGCAACGCTCCGCGCTGTCATGGCGGGCGATCTCGGCCAGCGCGTCGAGGCTGCCTACGACCAGGCTGAGCTTGCCCAATTGGCAACCGAGGTGAATGGGCTGCTCGAAGCCGTCGACCAGGGGCTGACCGGTACGGGCCACGTCCTGTCGGCTTTGGCGCGGGCGGATCTGACGGCCCGCGTCACCGGCACCTTCACCGGCGCCTTTGCCGAGCTGCGCGACAACACCAATGCTGTGGCCGAGAAACTCTCCAGCGTCATGGCAGATCTCCGTGTCACTTCGCGGGCACTCAAGACTGCAACGGGGGAAATCCTGGCCGGCGCCAACGATCTCAGCGAACGCACCACCCGCCAGGCGGCGACAGTGGAACAGACGTCGGCCACTATCGAGCAGCTCTCGCTCACGGTCGTTGCCAATGCCGGTCGCGCCCGCGAGGCAAATCAGGCCGTCTCCGCCGCATCGGCGATCGCCCTGGAAAGCGGCAGGGACATGGAAACCGCCACCGATGCCATGGCGCGCATTTCCACCTCGTCATCCAAGATTTCCAATATCATCGGGCTCATCGACGACATCGCCTTCCAGACCAATCTCCTCGCTCTCAACGCCTCGGTCGAAGCGGCCCGGGCCGGCGATGCCGGCAAGGGCTTTGCTGTCGTCGCCGTGGAAGTGCGGCGCTTGGCGCAATCGGCTGCCAGCGCCTCCGCCGAGATCAAGCAGCTCATCGATATCTCGGCTGGCGAAGTGGCGGACGGCACCAAGCTCGTTATGGATATTGCCCAACGTATTGTCGCGCTCAACGGCTCGGTGACCCAGAGCGCTGCACTGATCGGGGAAATCACCACCGCCAGCCAGAGTCAGGCATCCGCCATCGAGGAAGTCGCCGTGGCGGTGCGCCAGATGGATGAAATCACCCAGCACAATGCCGCTCTGGTGGAAGAGACCAACGCAGCCATCGAGCAGACCGAGGCCCAGGCCGCTGAACTGGACCGGATCGTCGCGGTCTTTACGATCGACGATCGGGGCAATGTTGCCGGCCGGCGCCGGGCCGCCTGATCTGGTCTAGCTCTCGAGCAGCATCGCGATTTCGGTGCGGAGCTCCCTGAGCCCCTCGCCCTTGAGTGACGACGTCAAAATCACATGCGGATGCGCGGCCGGGCGCTTGAGGATGGTGGCCTTGGTCGCGGCGATGTTTGCCTGCAACTCGGTGGCCGAAGGCTTGTCGGCCTTGGTCAGCACCACCTGATAGCTCACTGCGGACCGGTCCAGTTCGTTCATGACCGTGAGGTCATTGTCCTTGGGGCCGTGCCGCCCATCGACCAGCACATAGACGCGGCGCAGGGTGGCGCGGCCGGTCAGGTATTGATGCACCAGCTTGGTCCACTGCCGCACCTTGTCCTCGGGCGCCTTGGCGTAGCCATAGCCCGGCATATCGACGATACGCAGGTTTTCGCTCTGGCTCTCGAAGATGTTGAGCTCCTGGGTACGGCCGGGCGTGTTGGAGGTCCGGGCGAGGCCGGAGGTGCCGCAAAGGGCGTTGATCAGGCTCGATTTGCCGACATTGGAGCGGCCGGCAAAGGCAATCTCGACCTTGTCCATCGGCGGCAGGTCGGCCATGCGCACGCAGCCTTTGACGAACAGGAACGGCCGCGCGAACAGCAGTCTGCCCTTTTCGATCATGTCGGGCGCGTAATCGATGTCGCTCATGGCTCACTTCTTCAAACAATAAGCCCGCCGGATGGGTCCGGCGGGCAATAGCATTTCCTGCGCCGTGTGGCGATCAGGACTTGGTGGGCTCGGCTTCCTTGGGCTTGCGCCTGAAGCTGTCCATGATGTTGCCGAACAGGTTCACCTCGGCGCCGTGGCGCTTCATGATGAAATACTGCTGGGTCACCGAGAGCGTGTTGTTCCAGGCCCAGTAGATCACCAGGCCCGCCGGGAAAGTGCCCAGCATGAAGGTGAAAATGATCGGCATCCAGTTGAAGATCATCGCCTGCGTCGGATCCGGCGGCGGCGGGTTGAGCTTCATCTGCACCCACATGGTGATGCCCATGATCACGGGCCAGATGCCCAGATGCAGGAAGCTGCCGATAAAAGGCAGGACGGTCGGATCCCACGGGATCAGTCCGAACAGGGTGAAGATATTGGTCGGATCGGGCGCTGCCAGATCCTGGATCCAGCCGAAGAACGGCGCATGGCGCATGTCCAGGCTGATGAAGATGACGGTATAGAGCGCGAAGAAAACCGGGATCTGGATCAGGATCGGCCAGCAACCGCTGAGCGGATTGATCTTTTCCTTGCGGTAGAGCTCCATCATCGCCTGCTGCTGAGCTGGGCGATCTTCCTTGAAGCGCTCCTGGATCGCCTTCATCTCCGGCTGCACGCGGCGCATGGCGGCCATCGAGGCATAGGAGCGGTTGGCCAGCGGGAAGAAGATGGCCTTGACGATGACCGTCACGCAGAGCACCGCGACGCCGAAATTGCCGATGATCCCGTAGAGGAAGCTCAGCAGGTAATACATCGGCTTGGTGATGAAATGCAGCCAGCCCCAGTCGATCAGCAGTTCAAGCCGGTCGAAGCCATATTCGGTCTGGTAGGCGGTGATGACAGCTTCTTCCTTGGCGCCGGCGAAGAGATAGCTCTCATGAGTGGCCGTGGCGCCCGGGGCGACGACGACAGGCGTCGTTTCGACGAAGCTGGTCTGATAGTCGTCATAGCTGCCGGTATTCTTCCACGAGAACAGCGCGTTGATACCAGCGCCGGCCTTGGGGAGCACGGCGGTCGCCCAGTATTTGTCCGAGATGCCGAGCCAGCCGGTGGTGTTGTCGAAGCGGGCCTGCTGTTCCTTCTGCAGGTCGCTATACTTCTTGGAGATCAGGTTGTTCGAACCCAGCACGCCATGGGGACCTTCATGCTGGATGAAGAAATTGGCGACCTTGGGCGTGCCGTGGCGCGCCACGCGAGCGTAGGGGAACAGGGCCACGTCGCCCGTGCCGGTATTTTCGACCGACTGGGTGACGGTGAAGAGATAATGTTCGTCGACCGCGAAGGTACGGCGGAAGATCAGGCCCGCGCCATTGTCCCAGCGCAGGGTGACCGGCGTGGCCGCCGTCAGCGTGGTGGCGTCGCCCTCGACCGACCAGACGCTCTTGCTATCGGGCAGGGCAACGCTGGCGCCGGCGGCCGGAACCCAGCCCTGCTCGGCGAAATAGGCGTTGGGGGCGCCCGCCGGGGTGAGCAGCGTGATGATCGGGGAGGTCGGATCGACCGTCTCGCGATACTGCTTGAGCTCGAGATCGTCGAGGCGCGCTCCGGTCAGGTTGATCGAGCCGTGCAGGTCCTCGGTATCAATGGTGATGCGGCTGGTCGCGGCAATTGCGGCGGCGCGATCGGCATAGGTCACCGTGCCATCGGCGGCGACGGCGCCGGGCGTGCCGTCCACAGTGGCGGCCGGGGTAGCCAGCGCGGCTTCTGCTTCGGCCTGCTCGGCGGCGATCTGCGCCTGCTGCTGCGTCCGCTCCAGTTGTGGCCCGGCCACGAAGAACTGCCAGCCGAACAACACGACCATGCTGAGCACGATGGCCAGGATGATGTTGCGATTGTTTTCCATTATCTCGATTTCCGTGGGCCGCGGCCGGAAGAAGTGCGCTCGTCGGTCGATCTGGGAGTGTGCACGCGCACGATCAGCGCGCCCAGATCGGCGACCAGCTTGGTAAAGGGTTCGCTGAGGGCTTCCCGTCGTCCGACCAGCACATAGTCATGCTGAGCGACAAAGTCACGCGCGCATGCTGTCACAGCCGCGCGAAGGCGACGTTTTATGCGGTTGCGCTCGGGGGAGTTGCCGGTTTTCTTGGTGACCGTGAAGCCGATGCCGGGCTCGGCTTCCGTTACGGCGATGGACTGTAGCCCAAACGCAGAGCGCCCGGCGCGATTGCCCCGGGCAGCCCTTTGAAACTGGTTCCGCTTGGTCAGCCGGCGCAAGGCGCGCGGCTTCTGCTCGCTGGCCGTCATCCGGCCACGCGGCCTTAGGCCGTGAGCTTCTTGCGGCCGTCGCGGCGGCGCTTGTTGATGATCGCGCGGCCGTCCTTGGTGGCCATACGGGCACGGAAACCGTGGCGGCGGGCACGCACGAGCTGGGACGGCTGGTAGGTACGCTTCATGACATCAAACCGCGGCTGGCGCGGTTCCTCTTATCTGGTTCTGCTCAAAGCAAGAATTTCGGACACACATCAAGCGCCAGGCGCCCACGGTGCGGGTTGGTGGCGTCTATAGGGAAAACACGGGCACAAGTCAACGCGCGCAACGCGACTTCCTTGCCGCTGTTGACCCGTTGTTTTCAGGGCGATATCGCCCCATAAAGTCGTTTCCCACCTATTCTGGCCGTCGGCGGTAATGGCAGACCCAATCAAACCCGATCTCTGCGTCATCGGCGCCGGCGCCCTTGGTATCAGTCTGGCATTGCAGGCCCGGCAGCGGGGCCTTGATGTCGTGCTGGTCAAGCATCCTGGCGCCGAAAAGGTCGACCCGGTCGAGGCCAGCCTGCGCCGCGCCGCCTTTCTCGCCAGCGCCGAGCGGGCCCATGCCATCCGCACTGCCGGCCAGGTCGGACTCGACAATGCCGAGCCCAGGCCCAATTTCCGCGCCATCGGCGAGCACGCGGCTGCCATGGCCGAAGCCGCCGCGCCGCGCGACGCCGACGAGCGGCTTGCCGCCCTGGGCGTTGCCGTGCTCGCGGGCAAGGCCGCTTTCACCGACCGGACGACCCTGCGCTGCGGCGACGCCACCATCCGCGCCCGCCAGTTTGCGCTCGCGACTGGGGCGCTGCCACTGATTCCCGCGCTGCCCGGCCTTGACCAGGTGCCCTATTTCACTCCGGCCAGCATTGCCGACAACATCCGCAAGCTCAGCCACCTGGTGGTGATTGGCGGCACACCGGCAGCGTTCGAGCTGGCCCAGGCCTACCGGCGGTTGGGCTCCATGGTGACACTGGTCCCGCAGGGTGGCCTGTTGCCCGGTTTTGAGGCCGAACTCGTCGCCGTCCTGCTGCGCGCCCTGCGCGAGGAGGGTGTCGTCATCCGCGATGACGCCGAGGTCGTGGCTGTCGTGCCGCGCAACCAGGGCACCGGCATCACCCTGCGCGTCGGCGATGGCGAGGACAGCCTCGACGTCTCTCATATCCTCGTGGCCATGGGCCAGGTGCCTGATCTCGACGATGCCCTGCTGGCTGCCCTCAAGCTGCGCCGCGACCGCCTGCGACCCGATCATCTGCTGGTGGGGCAGGACGGCCAGACCTCCAATGGTCGAGTCAACGCCCTTGGCGGCGCCGCGGGCGAGTATCAGACCCACATAGCGGCGCGACAGGCCAGCCTCCTGGTCGAGCGGCTGCTGGGATCAGGCGATGGCCGCCTCGAGCCGTTGCACCTGCCCAGATTCGTCGCCACCCAACCATCCCTCGCGCAGGTCGGGCTTGATTCGGTGCGCTCGCTCCGTCCTGGTCAGGTAGTGCTGCGCGCCAACCTCGCCGAGACCGACGCGGCGCGGGCCATCGGCCAGCCGCAGGGAACGGTCCGTCTTGTCACCAGTCGTCAAGGCGCCATCATCGGCGCCGGTGCGGTCGGTCCGGGCGCCGGGGAGATCATGGCGCTCCTGGCGCTTGCCATGGCCCGCGGCCTGCCGCTTGGCGAACTCGGCCGACTGGCTCTTCCCGAGGCCAGCATCGCCGCAGCGCTCGTCGATCTTGCCGTCGAGCACCTGGCGCAGCAGCCGCGCGCCAGCTGGGCACGCCATCTCCCCGGCATCGGGCGCCTTCTCCCCTGATCCCCCTATCCAGGGGCTTACGCCTTGGCCGGCATTGCCTATAATGGCTTGAAATGAAAGCCGAACGCAGCGTTTTACCCAGCCGGTTCTCCGGCCTCTCGATCAAGCTCATCGCCACCATTATCGCGGTGATACTTCTGGTCGAGATCGTGGTCTATCTGCCCTCGCTCGCCAACTTCCGCGCAAGCTGGCTCGACGACCGGTTGCGGGTTGGTGTCGTCGCGGCACGCGTGCTGGATGCCGTGCCCGACGTCATGGCACTGCCACGCGAGCTGACCGATCGCCTGCTGACTTCGGCGGGGGCCAATGCCATCGTCTATCGCCGCCAGGGCCAGAGCCAGCTTATCGAGCTGGCCAGCCCGATCAGGCCAGACCTCGTGGTCACCGCCGATATGCGCCAGGCCGACCTGATGACACTGATATCAGGCGCGATCGATACCCTGTTCGCCGACCCCGACCGCACCCTGCGCATCGTCGGCGAGGGCGATCTCGACGATAGCCTGGTCGAGCTGCTGATGTCGGAACGCCCGTTGCGCCAGGACATGCTGGCCTATTCCCGACAGATCGGCATCGTTTCGCTGGCCATCGCCGCCATCACCGCCGTGGCCCTCTATCTCCTGGCCAGTTACCTCTTCATCTATCCGGTGCGGCGGCTCACGCAGAACATGCTCGCCTTCCGCCAGGCGCCGGAAAATGCCAGCCGCATCATCGTGCCCTCGGCCCGCCGCGACGAGATCGGCATCGTCGAGCGCGAGCTGGCGGCGATGGAATCGGACCTTTTTTCCATGCTGCGCCAGCGCCGGCACCTCGCCGATCTTGGCCTCGCTGTCGCCAAGATCAACCACGACCTGCGCAACACCCTGACCTCGGCGCAGTTGCTGTCCGACCAGGTGGCCACGCTCGATGACCCCAAGGTGCAGCGGCTGGCGCCCCGCCTCGTGACGACGCTCGACAAGGCCATCGGCTTTGCCCAGTCGGTACTTGACTACGGCCGCGAAACCGCCGCGCCGCCGGTCATGGCGCCAACCGTCATGGCGGCCCTGGTGGACGATGCGGCCTTCGAGGCGCGCCTGGTTGCTCATCCCGTAATCGCCTTCAGCAATGCCACTCCCGATACGCTGGTGCTTAACGTCGACGCGTCCCAGCTCGGCCGGGTGGTGCTCAACCTGCTCAAGAACGCTCGCGAGGCCCTGGAGGCGGCCGGCAGCACCATCGCCGCGCCCGAGGTCTCGGTCACGTCAAACCAGGACGCCGAGAGCATCACCATCGCGGTCAGCGACAACGGTCCGGGCCTGGCGCCGCGGGCTCGCGCCAACCTGTTCGTCGCCTTCGAGGGCTCGGCCCGCGCCGGCGGCACCGGGCTTGGCCTCGCCATCGCCCGCGAAATCGCCGAAGCACATGGCGCTCGCCTGGTGCTGGCCGACCAGCCCCAGGGCACCCGGTTCGAGCTGATCTTCCCGGCCAGCCTGCTTGTCCGGCCGTGACCTCCGGCCCGCAGCGAAAAACTGTCATCTGCGCGCTTGCCAAGCCGGAACCGCCCATGTATGGGTTGCGCCGCTTCAGGCCGAAGAGCTCATCGCCTCCGCCTGAAACCGCCGTTAGAATCGGCAGTGCGCGCCCTTAGCTCAGCTGGATAGAGCACCAGACTACGAATCTGGGGGTCAGGAGTTCGAATCTCTTAGGGCGCGCCAATTATCTCCTTGATATGCTGGGAAATTTTCCACTCGGCCATAGATTTGTCCTGCTGATGTATCGGCGGGTCGCTGCCGCACGAAAACGGTCCGCCCGACGGGTGCCGTCGTGCCGCGTTTTCCTGGCCGGTACCGGGCAGGCAGCTTTCGGTGCCCACTTGCTGGAAAGCGGACATTTGACCGTCGATGTTGACCCGGCGGCAGTTACCCAGGAGCGGGTACGCGTCGTGACCATCTGCACATGATCTGCACGATTCATCCACGCTGGCTGCACACATGGCTGGTGGGTAGCGCGGGGACCCGAGATCGGTTCCGTGCCTTTCCTCACGCTTGTGTAGCCCATGACCTTGTTCCGCGTTGGTATCCTTCTCCCGGCCGTGCTTCTGGCAGGCTGCTCAGGTCTCACCGCGCAATATGTGCGGCCCGCGCTGCCCAACGCGCCGGTCTGGCAGGATAGGGCCGGTATCAGTGCACCGGTCGCCGCAGCCCAGTGGTGGCGCAGCTTTGGCGATCCCAAGCTCGATCTGTTGGTCGATACGGTGCTGCAGAACAACAACGACATCCTAGCGGCAACGCTGCGGGTCAGGAAAGCCCTGTTGCAGGCCGACCTGGCCGGCGCCGCCAGAATCCCGGTGCTCAGCAGCACCGGCAATGCCCAGACCAATGTTGCGCTGACCGACGGCGCATCGAGCAACAGCTTCATCCTGGGATTGGGCGCCACCTATGAGCTCGATCTGTGGGGGAGGCTGTCCAGCGGACAGGATATCGCGGCGCTCCAGGCCGCGGCATCCGTCGAGGACCTGGAAAGCGCGCGAACCACGATCATCGCCTCGACCATCGAGGCCTACTGGCGCCTCGCCTTTACCAATCAGGATCTAGCGATTGCCCGGACCGGCCTTGATGCTGCCCGAGAGGTCGAGAACCTCGTCAAGAGCCAGGCGGCGGTGGGTGCCGCGACCGAGCTCGAACTGGCCGAGGTGCGCCAGTCGGTGGAAAGCCAGGCCGCCCAGCTCTCGGACCTCGAGCAAAATCGCGTGGTGCTGCGCAATGCATTGGGCGTGCTGCTCAACGGCGTGCCAAGTCCGGTCGGCGAGCCGCAACTGCTGCCCCGACGCACCCCGGTGCAGATCACCGCTGGCTTGCCCGCCGAGCTCCTGGCCCGTCGTCCGGACCTGCGGGCCGCCGAACTGCGCCTGCGCGCCAGCCTGCGCACTGTCGACAATACCCGGGCCAGCCTCTATCCGCAGATCAGCCTGACCGGCAATCTCGGCACCAGCAGCACGGACCTGCTGGGCATCCTGGCCAATCCCGTCGCCACGCTCGGTGCCGGGCTGGTGCTGCCCTTCCTCAATTTCAAGGATGGCGAGCTGCGGGTGAAAGTGTCCGAGGTGGACTATCAGATCGCGGTCTCGGAGTTCCGCGCGTCCCTGCTGACCGCCTTCAGCGACACCAGCAACGCACTGAGCGCCCGAACCACCCTCAATGAAAAAGCCCGTCGCCTCCGCGCGGCGCTCGAAGCGGCGCAGGCTGCCGATCGACTGACCGGGGAACGCTATCGCGCCGGCACCGTGGCCCTGCGCATCTGGCTCGACGCCCAGGAGCGCAGCCGCGCTGCCGAACGGGCATTGGCAGCCAACCGGCTGGAGCAACTGCTGGCCGAGGTGCAGATCTTCCGCGTTCTCGGCGGCTCGCCAACCCCTTCAGTGGCGCAGTAAGCGCTCCCTCTCTTGCTCGTTCCTCCTGGATTGTCCGATGTTCGCCCGTATTCCCTCCGTCCTCTCCGCCATCCTTTTCGCCACGCTGCTTGCAGGCTGTTCGACCTCGTCAGAGCCACCTGCTGCGGAAGCCGACGCCGCGACGCAGGCGCCCCTGGTGTCGATCATGACCCTTGAGGCAAAATCGGTAACGGTCTGGGATGAACTCCCCGGCCGGATATCGGCATTCCGTACCGCCGAGATCCGGCCCCAGGTCAGCGGGCTCATCATTGATCGGTCGTTCGAGGAGGGCAGCGACGTTACCCAGGGGCAGGCCCTGTTTCAGATCGACACCGCATCCTTTGCTGCCGATGTAGCCAGCGCCGAGGCCGCGCTGCAGAAATCGAAAGCCGTGCTCGCCCAGGCCGCTGCCGAATTCGAGCGGTCGGATGTGCTGCGGCAGAGCAACAATATCAGCGACCAAAGCTTTGATCAGATCGCCTCGCAGCACGCCCAGGCCGAGGCCGACGTCGCACAGGCCGAAGCGGCGCTGAAAAAGGCGCGCCTGTCGCTCGATCTTGCCACCGTCAAGGCGCCGATCGACGGCCAAATCGGTGCAGCCACGGCCGGAGAAGGCTCGCTGGCGGAAGCCACGAGCACGACCAGCCTTGCCACCATTCAACAGATCGGCAAGGTCCATATCGACATCCGTCAACCCGCATCCCGGCTCGAGCACCTGCGGGCCATGGCGCGCACTGGGGGCCTCCAACAGGCCGGAGCTATCCCGATCGAAATTCTGCTCGGTGACGGTGATGACAATACCATCGCCGCCAGGGCTCTGTTCTCGGACATCAGCGTCGACGAGGGCACTGGCAATGTACGCCTGCGGGCCGTGGCCGATAACGCCGATCGCCGCCTGCTGCCAGGCATGTACGTGCGCGCCCGCGTGCCGCGCGGCATCTATCCCGACGCCATCGGCGTGCCACAGCAGGCCGTGGTGCGAGACGCGCTTGGCGTAGCCAGTGTCTATGTCGTGGACGCCGACAGCAATGCCGCAGCCAAGCCGGTGCAACTGGGCGAGCTGGTTGAGGGCCAGTACATCATCCGCCAAGGCCTTGTAGCGGGCGATCGCGTCGTCGTCGAAGGTCAGGAGAAACTGGCCGCGCCCGGAGCGGTGCGCACCGTGGAATTCGGTGCAAAGCCGGTCGAGCCCGCTTCACCCGCGCCAAAAGACTGATCGGAGTGAAGCAAAAAATGCCTCAATTCTTTATCGATCGCCCCGTCTTCGCGTGGGTCGTGGCCGCGTTCATCACGTTGTTTGGTATCATCGCCATTCCGCAACTGCCCGTTGCGCGGTTTCCCTCCATTGCCCCGCCCAGCGTCAGCGTCTTCGCCAGCTATTCGGGCGCCTCTGCCCAGACCGTCAATGAAACCGTGGTCATCCCGATCGAACGCGAGCTGACCGGCGTCAAGAACCTGCTCTATTTCAGCTCGAGCGCCGATAGCACCGGGAGCGCCAACATCACCCTGACCTTTGCCCCGGGCACCGATCCGGAGCTGGCCATGGTGGATGTGCAGAACCGCCTCAAGGGCGTCGAACCGCAGCTGCCGCCGCTGGTCCGCCAGGGCGGTCTGGCGGTCGAATCGGCGTCGGCGGGCTTTCTTGCCATCGTGACGCTGACCTCCGAGGGCAATCGCCTCTCTGCACTCGATCTGGAGGACTACCTCGCCAAATACATCGTGCCCGAGCTCAAGCGCATCAAAGGTGTCGGGCGCCTGCAATCCTTCGGCACCGAGAAGGCGATGCGCATATGGGTCGACCCCCTCAAGCTCGAAATGCTCAATCTCAGCATTGCCGACGTGACCGCAGCCATTCAGGGGCAGAACCTGCAGATCGCGCCGGGGCAATTGGGGGCAAGCCCCACCGTGCCCGGCCAGACCATCACCGTGCCCCTCACCGTGCGCAGCACGCTGTCGACGCCCGAGGAGTTCGGCCAGCTGGTGGTCAAGGGCGAGCGCAACGGCGCCAAGGTGCTGTTGAGCGATGTGGCGCGCGTTGAAATCGGCGCGCAGACCAGCTCGTTCTCGATGCTGCAGAACGGCAACCAGGCGACGGGCGCTGCCATCCAGCTGTCGCCTGGGGCAAATGCCGTGGCCACGGCCGACGCCATCAAGATGCGCCTGGCCGAGCTCAAGCTCTCGATGCCGCAGGGCATGACCTATGCGTTGCCCTTCGACACCTCGCCGTTCATCAAGGTGTCCATCGAAAAGGTCATCTACACGCTCTTCGAAGCCATGGCCCTCGTCTTCGTGGTGATGTTCCTGTTCCTGCAGAATATCCGCTACACCATCATTCCCGCCATCGTGGCGCCGGTCGCCCTGCTCGGCACTTTCGCGGTGATGTTCCTGGCCGGCTATTCCATCAATGTGCTCACCATGTTCGGCATGGTGCTGGCCATCGGCATCATCGTCGATGACGCCATCGTGGTCGTGGAAAATGTCGAGCGCATCATGGCGAGTGAAGGACTCTCGCCCAAGGACGCGACGCGCAAGGCCATGAAGGAAATTACCGGCGCGGTGATCGGCATCACGGCTGTTCTGGTGGCCGTGTTCATTCCCATGGGTCTGGCCAGTGGCTCGGTGGGCGCGATCTATCGGCAGTTCACCCTCTCGATGGCCGTGTCCATCCTGTTCTCGGCCTTCCTGGCTCTCACGCTGACGCCGGCGCTCTGTGCCAACCTGCTCAAACCCGTTCAGCACGGAAAGAAGAAATGGGCGCCGTTTGCCCTGTTCGACCGGGGTGTCGACACGGTTACGCGTGGCTATGGCAAGACCGTCGCAGGCTTGTTGCGGCGAGGTGGCCGCATGATGGCGCTTTATGTCGTGCTGGTCGGCGCCCTGATCTACTGGTTTCCGCTGATCCCTACCGCTTTCGTCCCGGACGAGGACCAGGGCAATTATACGGTATCCGTCGCCCTGCCGGCTGACGCCACCGAGGAGCGGACCGCCAAGGTGACCGATCTGGTCAACGCTGCCGTGACCAAACGCGAGGCCACGCAAGACAACCTCCTGATCAATGGCTTCAGCGACATAGGTTCGGGTGCCAATGCGGCCACGGCTTACGTAACGCTCAAGGACTGGAAAGACCGCGCCGACCTCTCCGCCAGTGAAGAAGTTGCCGCCATGACCGAGGCCCTGGCCGACGTGCCGGAAGGCTCGATCCAGGTCTCTCTGCCGGGGGCCATCGAGGAACTCGGTGGCGGCTCGGGCTTCAGCTTCGTGCTGCAGGACCGCGGCGGCAAGGGGCTCGACGCCCTCATGGCGGCGAAAGGGCAGTTGCTTGAAGCTGCCGCAAGCAGTTCCAAGCTCGCCAGTCTCAACCAGAACAGCTTGCCCAACGGCCCTAATGTCGAGCTCGAGATCGACCGCAACAAGGCACAGGCACTCGGTGTCTCGTTCCAGGCGATCAGCGATACGCTGAGCACCGCGATCAGTTCGAGCAATGTCGGAGATTTCTCCAATGCCGGCAAATTGCAGCAGGTCATCGTCCAGGCCGATGCACGCTATCGCATGCAGGTCGATGACGTGCTCAAGCTCTTCGTGCGCAACGACAAGGGCGGCATGGTCGCCCTGGGTGAAGTGGTGACGGCCAGGTGGAACAGTTCGCCCCGTCAAATCTCCCGCCACAACGGCTATCTCTCCGTTGATCTGGGCGGCGAGGGGGCAAACGGCGTGGCCAGCGGCGATGCCATGGCCGAGGTCGAGCGACTGGTGCAGCAATTGCCCGAAGGGTTCGGCATCGAATGGACCGGCGAATCGCTCCAGGAGCGCGAGTCCGGCGCGCAGATGCCGATACTGATGGCGCTATCGATGCTCGTCGTCTTCCTGGTGCTCGCCGCGCTCTATGAGAGCTGGACTGTGCCGATTTCGGTGCTGCTGGTGGTGCCACTCGGCATTATCGGCTCGGTCGCGGCGGTGCAACTGGGTGGGCAGTCCAATGACGTCTTCTTCAAGGTGGGCCTGATCACTGTGATCGGCCTCTCCGCCAAGAACGCTATCCTGATTGTCGAGTTCGCCAAGGCCAAGCTGACCGAAGGCTGGACCTTGCGCGACGCCATCATCGAAGCCGGACGGCTGCGCATAAGACCGATCGTCATGACCTCGCTGGCTTTTGCGCTGGGCGTCATGCCGCTCGTCCATGCCCATGGCGCCAGCGCGGAAACGCAAAAGGCCCTCGGCACCGGCGTGCTGGGCGGTGTAATCGCGGCTACGCTCTTCTCCCTCCTCTTCGTGCCGGTCTTCTACTCAGTCGCGATGTCGATCTTCGGCAGGAATAAGACCGCGCCAACCAGCGAGGCCCTCGCCACGCCAAAGCCGACGGGTTCCGACTATGCATGACCCCTATGAAGACTATGAGGACTCCGCCACTCGGCACGTGCCTCTGCGCCGCGTGCTGGGTCTCTTTCGTCCCCATGGCAAGGCGCTTTTGACCGTCCTTGCGTTGATCGTCGTGGCCGGTGCCGCAGGCGCCGCCGCGCCGTTCCTCGTCCGCAGCGTGATCGACGACGCGCTCCCCCACAGCAATGTGCATCTGCTGGTCCTGCTTTGCGGCGGCCTCATCGGCATCGCGGTACTGTCGGCTGTCGCCAGCCTGTTTCAGTCTCACGTGTCGACCCATATCGGCCAGCAAGTGATGCATGAATTGCGCGTGGCGCTGTACCAGCATCTCCAATCGCTTTCGCTCGCCTTCTTCGCCACGTCCCGCACCGGGGAAGTGCAGTCGCGCATGTCGAGCGACATTGCCGGCTTGCAGGCACTCTTCACCAATACCGCTTCCGATTTCGCGCGCAATGTCAGTATTGTCCTCACCACCATCGTGGCGATGATCCTGCTCGACTGGCGGCTGGCTCTGGCTTCCCTGGTCTTCTTGCCAGCGCTGGTGTGGCTCAACAATCGCGTCGCCGCCCTGCGCGAACGCATCACCTTCGAGCAGCAGGAGCGCATCGCCGACATGTCGGCCACGGTCACCGAGTCGCTCTCGGCCGGCGGCTTCGTTCTCGCGCGTACCATGGGTCGTGCGCGCCATCTGGTGCACCTCTTCCGCCAGACCTCTGCCGATGTAGCCAGGCTCGAGCTGCGTTCGCACACGGCCGGTCACTGGGAGATTGCCATCATCATGTTCGCGCTCGAAATCCTGCCGGCGCTGACCTTCCTCATCGGCGGGCTGCTGCTGGCGCAGGGGCTCGGCGCCTCCATCGGCACGCTGGTGGCCCTCATTGCCTTGCAGGAGCAATTGCTGTGGCCGATGCTTGAAGTCTTCGAAGCGCGGGTTGAACTGTCTAGGTCGCGGGCGCTGTTGACGCGCGTCTTCGGCTATCTCGACACCGAACCCCTTGTGGTCGAACCGCAAAAGGCGGCAATGATCGACATCGCCAATTTCCGTGGTGACGTCGCATTCGAGGGCATCTCCTTTTCCTATCGGGAAGCGGACCGGCCGACGCTGCACGACATCAACTTGCGCATTCCAGCGGGCAGTCACACGGCCATCGTCGGAACTACCGGCTCGGGAAAGAGCACGCTGGGCTATCTCATGACGCGCCTCTATGACCCCGATCAAGGCCGCGTCTGCTTCGACGGCACGGACATTCGCGACCTGAGCTTCGAAACATTGTCCCACGTGCTGGGCGTGGTGACGCAGGATCCGTTCCTGCTCAATGCCAGCATCGAGGAAAACCTGCGCTTCGCCGATCCAGAGGCCTCCGATGCCGAACTGGCGGAGGCTCTCGAAACGGCGCAGCTGACCGCAACGGTCGCGGCTCTGCCGGACGGCATGAACACCGCGGTGGGTGAGCGCGGCTATCAGTTTTCGGGCGGAGAACGCCAGCGCCTCTCGCTGGCCCGCACCATCCTGCGCGATCCCAAGATACTGCTGTTGGACGAAGCCACCAGCGCGCTCGATCCGGAAACCGAAAAGGCCCTGGCTTCCGCGCTTTCAGCGGCCCGGCCCAGAACCGTCGTCTCCATTGCCCATCGGCTGTCCACCGTACGTCATGCCGACCAGATCGTGGTGCTCGATCAGGGGCGCATCGTCGAGGTCGGCACCCACGATGCCCTGCTCGCCGCAGGCGGCCGTTACAGTCGGCTCGCGACGATCGGATGAAAAGCATTGACGTTGCAAAGCCAAGTCTGATGACCTCCCCGCAAAAGCACTGCTGAGCATGACCAACCAACTCATCCTGATCATCGAAGACGACATCGAGATCGTGCGCATCCTGCAAGCCTATTTCGAGCGGGACGGCTTTCGCACCATCGCGGCCACCGATCCGCTGACGGGCCTCGCCCATCATCAACGCCTCAAGCCTGACTTGGTGGTGCTCGACGTCAAGATGCCCAAGATGGATGGCTACGAGACGCTCGCGTCGCTCCGCCGTACCGATGACACGCCTGTCATCATGGTCACCGCGCTGGCGGAAGATCTCGACAAGCTCCAGGCACTGCGGCTGGGCGCCGATGACTACGTCGTCAAGCCCTTCAATCCGCTGGAAGTGGTGGCGCGCGCCCGTGCCATTCTCCGGCGCGCCCAAGGCGGACGACAAAGCGTGGTCCTCCGGGCGGGACGCCTGAGCATCGATACGGAGGCGCATACCGCGCTGGTCGATGCCGAGCCGCTGGCGGTGACGTTGACCGAGTTTCGCCTGCTGGCTCATATGGTGCGATCGCCCAATCGGGTATTCGAACGGGGCGAATTGATCGATGCCTGCCTGCCTGAGGGCGAGGCGATGAATCGGACGGTCGACAGCCACATGAGCAATCTGCGGCGCAAGCTGGCTGCGGCGGGGTTGCCCGACTTGCTGTTGAGCGTGCGCGGCGTCGGCTACCGTCTGGACGTGCCGCATGGCTAGGCAGGTCGGTGCGGCGCTGCAGATCGTGCTCGTTGCGGTAGCGCTTGCCTCGGCAATGGCCATCCTCGCCTATTTTGGCTTTCCCGCCTATTACGAGCTGGCGCTTCGCATCTGGCCAGCCGTGCCTGAGCATGACGCCCTCTGGACCTGGGTGGACTGGGGCTTTCTGCTCCTCACGCTGATCATCGGCATCCCTCTGGCGGTCCTGGGAGGTTGGTGGCTGTCGCGGCGCATCGTGGTACCGCTGCTTGAAGTGGCGCGGGCGATCCGTGCCGTTGCCGCCGGCGATCTCAGGGCCCGGGCCAATCCGAGCATCCGCGGCTTTGGCGAATCGGCGCGGCTGGTGGAGGACTTCAACCTCATGGCCGCTCGGCTCGAGCGTGCGGAGGCCGAACTGCACTACTCCAATTCCGCCGCTGCCCACGAACTGCGCACGCCGCTGACTATCCTGAAGGGACGGCTACAGGGTGTCGCCGACGGAGTCTTCACCCTTACGCCGGAGCTGGTCTCCTTGCTGTTGACGCAGGTGGACGGCCTGACCCGCATCGTGGACGATCTCAGGGCTCTCGGGCTGTTCAATGCCGGTGCACTTGAGCTCAGCGTCACCGAGATCGACCTTGCCGATCTTGCCCGCGACGTCGCCGCGCTTTCCGCGGACGATCTCGACAGGAATGCCATGCCCGTCTCGCTGCGCCTGAACCCGGCACGCCTGCGTGCCGATCCGGACCGCATGCGGCAACTTCTTCTGGCGTTGATCGACAACGCGATGCGTTACGCGCCAGGCGGTGCTCTCGTTATCGAGACTGGCGTCGAGAAGGCAACGGCGGTCATCCGCTGCCGTGACCACGGCCCAGGGCTTTCCCCCGACGCGTTGAAAAGCGCCTTCGAACCGTTCTGGCGCGCCGAGGATTCGCGCGCCCGCGACAAGGGCGGCAGTGGCCTGGGCCTCTCCGTCGTCAGGGCCATAGCACAGGCGCATGGCGGCCAAGTCCTGGCGGCGAATATGGAGGATGGAGGGGCGTGCTTCACCGTCTTCCTGCCGGCCCCATCAGTAGATGGTTGGCAGCTCTCCCAGCTTGATCACGGTCCGACAGCCAATCTTACGTAAGCGCGCTTCGGATGGTCTCGACGGACAAAACGCCCATAGGCGCCGCTTCGGCGGGGACCGCCCGCGAACGTCTTGAAGAACCGGCTTACGCGGCGAAGATCCCCACCGGCACACCCGGCGTTTCGGTCCGGAAACTGACTATGCCGTCGCGATCAGCTTCGTCCGACTTGGAATCGAGGCTGGTCACGAAGACCGTGCGCATGTCCGGGCCGCCAAAGCAGGGCATTGTCGGGTGTTGCAGTGGCACATCCACCCAGCCCAGCAGGGCGCCATCGGCCGAAAGGCGGTTGACGCGCCCTGCTGACGGTCCCGCCGACCAGTAGGTTCCATCGAGGTCGCAGGCGCCACCGTCCGGCCGGCCATTGGCGTGGTCCTGGTCGCGCAGCCGCCGCCGGTTGCTGACCGTCCCCGCGCGGGCGTCGAAGTCCCAGCAATCGAGCCACATGCCGCCGCGCGAATCCGAATGGTAGAGCCGGGTTCCGGCTGCGTTCCAGGCCAGCCCGTTGGAGATGGCGATGCCCTCGGCTACGACCCGCACCGAGCCATCGGGCCCAACGCGATAGAGCTTTGCCGCGTCGCCATCCGCATCCATGCTGCCGACCCAGAAGGCCCCATCCGGACCGACCTTGCCATCGTTGAGGCGCATCGCGGGCTTGGCGTGGGTCACTGACGCGACCACGTCTCTCGCGCCGCTTTGCGGATCGAACAGCACCACCTCGCTGCGCAGAGCCACGACCAATCGGCCATGCCGGGCCAGTCCGAAGCTGGGCACCGGCTCGCTGAAGCTCCAGCTCTCGCGTGCGCCGTTCGCCATATCCAGCGCATGGATCACTCCGGCAGGTATGTCGCACCAGAGAAGCCGCTGCCGGTCCGCGTCCCAGACCGGGCTCTCACCGACGCCGAAGCGCTCGCGGACGACGAAGCTGATCTGAGGCTGGCTCATGCCGTTCCCAGGTCGTGCGCCAGGCTCCATTCGCGATAACGCCGCCGGCCGCCTTCCAGGTGCTGCCGCATGGCGGCCCTGGCGTCGTCGGCGCGCCGGTCACTGATGGCATCGAAGATGCGCCGGTGCTCGCCTTGGATATTGTCGAGAAATTCGGACTTGTCCTTGGCGTCGGTGAAGCTGGCGCCCAGCGCCCGCCGCGGGATCAGCCGCTCGCCCATTTCGTCGACAAACAGGCGGAACCGCATGTTGTTGGTCGCGTCGGCAATGGCGCGGTGAAAGCTGCGGTCGGCGTCGGTCGCCAGCGTATTATCCTCGAGATGCCGAGCGAACTGGCTCATCGCCTGTTCCATGCGCAGGAGATTGGTTTCCGTGCGGCGCTCGGCCGCCAGTCCCGCCGCTTCGATCTCGACGCTCATGCGGAACTCCATGAAGTCCAGCACCTCGCCGATATCCTGCGGCGCCTCCATGAACATCGATCCGCCCGTCGGCTTGGGCGGTTCGCTGACATAGACGCCACTGCCCCGCAATGAGCGCAGCCGTCCCTCGGCCTTGAGGCTGGCTATGGCCTCGCGCACCACGGTGCGGCTCACCGAGAACCTGTCGCAAAGCTGATCGGATGGCGGCAGCTTGTCGCCGGGCTTCAGGTTGTCATCGGCGATCAGCCGCAACAGGCCGCTCTTCACCCGATCAGTCAACCGCGGCGCTTGGGTCTCAACCATGTTCATCTATCGTCAGACTACGTTCACATCAGCGGCAAAACTACGGCAACTTGTCATCCTGCGATAGCGGTGCGGCTGTTGATTACCCACAAAATATAGCCCTGTCACCGGTTGAGGCTTGTAGCATGGCAGAATCTTTCATACAACTTTGGCGAAGTCACAAGCGAAGGGCGTCGATCATGTATGTAGGCACTCAACTGAGTGGCGGAAAACTCGAAGAAGTGGGCGATCGCTACCTGCGGCAGCTGGCCCAGCTTGGCCTGGTCCATGTCTGCATCGATCCGCCGGGCAGCGCCTATGACTGGACGCGCGATGTGCTCCGTCGCCATATCGACCGCGTCCAGGCTGCGGGGCTTATCCTCGACATGGTGCAGCTTCCGCTGCCCTCCTCGGGCATCGACCAGCCGCATGGCGCGCCGGGCATCGTGCTGGGACTGGCCGACCGCGACCGCGAGATCGACGGCATCTGCAGGTTGATCGAGGACCTGAGTGCCATGGGTATCGGCGCCGCCAAGTATAATTTCAACCTGTTGGGTATTCCGCGCACGACGTCCGAGCATGGCCGCGGCGGCGCCATCCTCTCGACCTTTCGCGCCGACCAGATCACCGATGGCGATGTGCCGACGCGGGCAGGGCAGGTCAGCGCCGACCAGATGTGGGAGCGCATCACCTATTTCCTCGAGCGGGTCGTTCCTGTCGCCGAGGCCAGCAAGCTGCGTCTTGCCTGTCATCCGCATGATCCGATGACCCCGCCCGGCTACAAGGGTATGGAGCACCGCGTCCTGAGCACGGCCGAGGGTCTCAAGAAGTTCGTCTCCATCGCCGAAAGCCCCTATCACGGGCTCAATTTCTGCCAGGGCACCATTGCCGAAAGCCTCGAAAATCCACGCGAGGAGATCGGCGACATCATCCGCTGGTTTGGCGAGCGGAAGAAGATCTTCAACGTCCACTTCCGCAATATCAAGGGCGGGCGCTACTCGTTCACCGAGGAGTTTGCCGATGCCGGCGACATGGACATGCCGGCCGCTTTGCGCCTCTACAAGGAACTGGGCGTCGACTGCATGATCATGCCTGACCACGTTCCCGACATCGACGGCGAGGCCCCCTTCGAAACCGCCTTCGCCTTCAGCTTCGGCTACATCATCGCCCTGTTCCAGGCCAATGGCTGGGACCCTTACGGGCGCTGAGCCCACCGGCCGCAGCTACCGAACGTCGGCAATGCAAGCAAAGACAAAGCCCGGACCGCGAGGTCCGGGCTTCTTGCTGGCGCCAGGGAGGTCGCGCCAGGGAGATTGTCAGCGATGCGCCGCGATGAGTGCGGCGAGGGTCTCGCGTTCGTTGCCATCGAGCTCGGTCAGTGGCGTCCGCACCTTGCCGGCGGGACGACCGACAATCTCGGCCCCCGCCTTGATCAGCGAGACGGCATAGCCGCGCTTGCGATCGCGCAGCGCGATCAGCGGCAGGTAGAAGCTCTTGAGCAAGGCCTGCACGGTTTCGCCGTCGCGCTGACGGATAGCGGCGTAGAACCGTAGCGCCAGCTCCGGCACGAAGTTGAACACCGCCGAGGAATAGGTGGTGACGCCCATTTCAAGGTAAGGCTGCGCGAAGACCTCTGCCGTCGGCAGGCCGCCGATATGCACCATGCGATCGCCGATCCGGCTGGCCACCTGCACCATCAGCTGCAGGTCCCCAATTCCGTCCTTGTAGCCGATGAGGTTGGGGCACATCTCGGCCAGACGCGCCAGCGAGTCCGGCGTCAGCCTGGTATTGTCGCGCGCATAGTAGATGACGCCGATCCCCACGGCGTCGCAGATGGCCTTCATATGGGCGATGATGCCTTCCTGCTCGGCAAACATCAGGTAATGCGGCAGCACCAGGATCCCGGCCGCACCGGCTTTCTCGGCCCGTTTTGCCAGATCCACCGCCATGCGGGTGCCATAGCCGACGCCGGCCAGCACCGGCACATTGGCCGCACTATTGTTGACCGCCGTGCGGATCACATCGTCATATTCGTCATAGCCAATGGAAAAGAACTCGCCCGTGCCACCGGCCGCGAACAAGCCCGCCGAAGGATAGGACGACAGCCATTGCAGCCGCCCGGCATAGGAGTCGCGGTCGAACTCGCCCGCTGCATCGAAGTCCGTCACCGGGAAGGACAACAGGCCCGAGCCGATCTTGGCCTTGATTTCATCGAGGGTCACGTCCGTCTCCTGCCAGCAAAATTAGTATGACTGCATCGACCTTGCACGGCACGACGGGTACTGTCAACGCCAGAACGTCGGTGACATAAGGTGCGGTTCTGAAAAGAAGTATGATTCATTATTGACAAGGCATTTGCAGTCATACGACAGTGCAACAACCGAAACCGGGAAAACCCCGGCGGCCACATCTGCTCGCAGTTGATGGGAGGGAACCATGAAGCATTTCCACACCGCCGCCCTGGCGGGGATATCTTTTTTTGCGCTGGCCACTGCGGCCCTGGCGCAGGACTATAAGCAGGCTCCAGTGCTCGATGCCCTGGTCGCCAGCGGCGATCTGCCTGCGGTGGCTGACCGTGTCGGCACTGAGCCCCGGGTGGTCGTGCCCGTCAGCGAAGTCGGCAAGTATGGGGGCACCTTCCGGGGTGGCATGGTGGGCGGCAACGACCGCAACATGCTCTTCACCTACTTCGGCTACGAGCCGCTGCTGGCCTGGGACGCCGATTGGAGCGGCGAGGTTTTTCCCAATATCGCCAAGGCCTACACCGCCAGTGCGGACAGCAAGTCCTTCACCTTCACCCTGCGCGAGGGCATGAAATGGTCCGACGGCAGCCCCTTTACCGCAGATGATGTCGCCTTTTTCATCGAAGACGTGCTGCCCGATGAGAAGCTGTTTCCCACCAAGCCGGGCTGGCTGACGGTTGAGGGCGAACTGCCCACCATCACCGTCGCCTCGCCCACCGAGTTCACCATCTCCTGGACCAAGCCCAACGGTCTCTTCGTCATCAACGCCGCCAGCGTCTATGGCGTGCAGCTGACGCTGCTGAACAAGGCCTATTGCAGCCAGTTCATGCCCAAGCACAATCCCGACGCGGAGGCCAATGCCGTCGCCGCCGGTGCGGCTGACTGGGCCGAGCACATGACCAACATGTGCGGCGTCGGGATCGAAAATATCCAGCGCTGGCGCAATCCCGAGCGGCCGACGCTCGAAGCCTGGCACATTACTGAACCCTATGAAGCTGGCGCCACCCGCGTCGCCTTCGAGCGCAACCCCTATTACTGGAAGGTCGATACATCAGGTAACCAGCTGCCCTATATCGACGCGCTCAGCATTTCGGTGAATGCCGAAGCCCAGACCCTGCTGCTCAGTGTCCTGGCCGGCGAGATCGACTACGAAGTCCGCCACACTGCCAATGCCTCGAACCTTCCGGTTCTGGCCGAAGGCATGGAAGCCGGCAATTTCTACATCAGCGGTCGTGAATCGCGCGTCGGCAATTCGCTCGCCATCTCGGTGAACCTCAATTCGCTGGATCCAGTGAAGGCCGAGATCTTCAGCAACAAGGACTTCCGCATCGCCCTGTCGCACGCTCTGGACCGCACCGCGATCATCGACACGCTGTTCCTGGGTCAGGGCACGCCACAGCAGGTCTCGCCGCGCCAGGGCACGCCCTACTATAACGAGCGTCTGGCGACGCAATATCTCGAATACAACGTCGAGGAAGCCAACCGGCTGCTCGATTCCATCGGCCTCGACAAGCGCGGCGGCAATGGTCTTCGCCTGGCGCCCGATGGCAGCCCGCTGGTGATGAACGTCGCCGCCGTGACGGCGCTGGGCGCCACCGCCGATGCGGCCGAACTGCTGGTGCAATATTGGCAGGCCGTGGGCGTCGATGCCCGTTTCTCTGCCCAGGACCGCACCCGCTTCTACGAGGAAAAGACCGCCAGTCAGCACGACGTGGTGGTGTGGGGGGCAACCTCGGGCGGCATCGACGTCTTCATCGATCCGCGTGACTACTTCCCCTTCTCCACCGAATCCAATTTCGCCGTGGAATGGGGCAAGTTCTATATCGGCGATGCTGGGGTGGAGCCGCCTGACTACGTCAAGCAGCAATGGTCGCTCTACGACCAGATCAAGGGCACATCCGATCCCGAGCAGCAGGCCGCCTTGTTCCAGCAACTGCTCGAAATCAGTGCGGACCAATTCTACCAGATCGGCATCAGCACTGCCATTCCGGGCCTGGCGGTCGTTTCCAACAATCTGGGCAACGTGCCTGAAGGCACCCCGACTGGCTGGATCCATCCCGATCCGGGCACGCTGAACACCGAGCAGTTCTACTTCAAGAACTAGCGGCACCCTCGATCCGGCCAGCCTGTCCTGGCCGGATTCTCTCCACCACGGGGTCACCTGTTCATGCTGCTTTTCATTCTCAAGCGTGTCGCCGGAATGATCCCAGCCCTGCTGGCGATCTCGATCCTGGCCTTCACCGTCATCCAGCTTCCGCCGGGCGACTACGTCTCCACCTATGCCGCCCAGATCGCCCAATCGGGCGAGGCCGTCGACAGCGCCGTGCTCAACAACCTGCGCGATCGCTACGGCTTGGGTGAGAACGTGGTGGTGCAATATTTCAAGTGGATCGGCGGCATCGCCCGCGGCGATTTCGGCGACAGCTTCGAGTGGAACCAGCCGGTGACCGAGCTGGTCTGGGGCCGCATGGGCATGACAGCCCTGATTTCCCTGCTGACCCTGATCACCATGTGGGCGGTCTCGCTGCCCATCGGCATTCTCTCGGCCGTGCGGCAATATTCCATCATCGATTATCTGACCACGACCTTCGCCTTCGTCGCCACGGCCGTCCCCGAATTCCTCGTGGCCATCGTGCTGCTCTATGTGTCGACTATGTGGTTTGGCGTTTCCGTCGGCGGCCTGTTTTCACCGGCCTTCGAGAATGCACCGCTCTCCTGGGCCAAGGCCTGGGATTTCCTCCAACACGCCTGGATCCCGGTCCTGGTCATTGGCCTTGGCAGCACGGCTGCCCTGATCCGCATCATGCGCGCTAACCTGCTCGACGAGCTGCACAAGCCCTATGTCGAGGCGGCTCGCGCCAAGGGTCTACCCGAAACGCGCCTCGTGCTCACCTATCCGGTGCGCGTGGCGCTCAATCCCTTCATTTCCACCATTGGCTGGGTGCTCCCGGCCCTGATTTCGGGCGAGTTGATCGTGTCCACTGTTCTCAACCTGCCCACAGCCGGCCCTCTGCTGCTGCAGGCGCTCAAGAGCCAGGACATGTACCTGGCGGGCGCCTTCATCCTGCTCACCGGCGGTCTGGTGCTGATCGGCACGCTGATCTCCGACATTCTGCTGGCCATCTCCGACCCGAGGATCAGGCTGTCATGAGCGTTCCGATGCTTCCCGCCAAGGACGAGGACCTGCTCGACCAGCAGGTTCATGCCGGCAGCCTCGTCGCCGCAAGCCAGTGGACGCTGATCTGGAACAAGTTCAGCCGGCACCGCCTGGCCATGATCAGTCTGGTCGTGGTCGGATTAATCTACCTGGTTGCGGCCTTTGCCGAGTTCCTCGCGCCCTATGATCCCGGCAAGTTTGACCCGCGCTACACCTTTGCGCCGCCCCAGCAGTTGCATTTCCTCGTCTCCGACGAAAACGGCACCCGCTTCGCACCCCACGTTCTAGGCTACAAGAGCCAGATCGACCCCAAAAGCTTCCGGCGGCTGTTCCAGCCAGATCCAGATAAAGTCATACCAGTGGGCCTCTTCGTCGAGGGCCAGGCCTACAAGTTCTGGGGCCTGTTCGAGACCAACAGGCACTTCATCGGCCCGATCGATCCCACCCAGCCCTTCCTGCTCATCGGCGGCGATCGCCTGGGGCGCGACCTGCTCAGCCGCACCATTCACGGCACGCGCATTTCCATGTCCATTGGCCTGGTGGGCGTGAGCCTGTCGCTTGTAATCGGGCTCATCCTGGGTGGCATCTCCGGCTATCGCGGCGGCATGATCGATCGCGTCATCCAGCGCGTTATTGAATTCATCCGCTCGGTCCCCACCATTCCCCTTTGGCTCGGCCTTGCCGCCGCCATGCCCAGGGATTGGCCGCCGCTGCAGATCTATTTCGCCATCCTGGTCATCCTGTCGCTGATCGGCTGGACCGAGATCGCCCGCGTGGTTCGTGGTCGCTTCCTCAGCCTGCGGCGCGAGGATTTCGTCATCGCCGCTCGGCTCGATGGCGTCAGCGAGTTCCGGCTGATCATGCGCCACATGATGCCATCGCTCTATTCCCACATCATCGCCGCCATCACGCTGGCCATTCCCAACATGATCCTGGCGGAAACGGCGCTGAGCTTTCTCGGTCTTGGCTTGCAGCCCCCCATCGTCAGTTGGGGTGTGTTGCTGCAGGACGCGCAAAACCTGCGCGCCATCACCCAGGCGCCATGGCAATTCGTGCCCGGCGTTTGCGTCGTGGTGGCGGTGCTCGCGCTTAATTTCCTCGGCGACGGCGTGCGCGATGCCGCCGACCCCTATTCGCATTGAGGCGCCAATGAATGTACCGATGAGCGAACAGGCAATTCTCAAGGTCCGCGATCTGTCGGTCGATTTCCCGATCAACAAGACCGTGGTCAACGCCGTTAAAGCTGTGAGCTTTGACCTCAAGCGCGGCGAAACGCTGTGCGTGGTGGGCGAAAGCGGCTCCGGCAAGTCGGTGACCGCCCGGGCCATCCTGCAACTGGTGGCCAAGCCCGGTGCCATCACTGGCGGCCAGATTCTGCTCGATACCGCCTCGGGCGAGGTGGACATCGTCGCACTCGGCAGCCGTGGCCGAGCCATCAGGGAAGTGCGGGGGCGGCGCATCGCCATGATCTTCCAGGAGCCGATGACCAGCCTGTCGCCGGTGCATACGATCGGCCACCAAATCATCGAAACCATCCTGCTGCATGAAAAGGTCAGCAAGCAGGAGGCGCGCCAGCGCGCCGCCGCGTTGCTCGCCCGCGTGCGCATCCCCGACCCCGAACAGGCGCTCGACCGCTATTCCTTCGAGTTCTCCGGCGGCATGCGGCAGCGGGCCATGATCGCCATGGCGCTGTCGTGCAATCCTGAAATCCTCATCGCCGACGAGCCCACCACTGCGCTGGACGTGACCACCCAGGCCGAAATTCTGTCCCTCATCCGCGAGCTGCAGCGCGACCGCGGCATGGCCGTGCTGTTCATCACCCACGACATGGGCGTCGTCGCCCAGATTGCCGACCGGGTGATGGTGATGTTTCGCGGTGAAAAGGTCGAGGAAGCAGGTGTTTTCGACCTCTTCGAGCGCCCGCAGCAGGCCTATACCCGCGCGCTGCTCGGCTCGGTCCTCAAGCTCGAATCCCCCGCGCCCCGGCCGCAACGTCCTGCGTCGGAAAAGCCCATTGCGCGGATCGAGAACCTGCAGCTGCATTTCCCGCTGAATTCGGGTTTCATGGGGCGTCCCACCGCCTATCTCAAGGCTATCGATGGCGTGAGCCTCACCATCAATGCGGGCGAGACCGTCGGCGTCGTCGGCGAATCCGGGTCGGGCAAGACCACGCTGGGGCGGACGCTGCTGCGCGTCTACGATCCGACCGGCGGTCAGGTGATCTATTGGCCCAGCAGCGGCGAGCCGGTCGATATTGCGAGCCTGGGCAAGGCGGGCATGAAGTCGCTGTATGGGGAGGTCCGTATGGTCTTCCAGGACCCTCACTCCTCGCTCAATCCCCGCATGACCATCTACCAGACCATCTCCGAACCGCTGCGGACCAATACCGACATGAGCGAGCGGCAGATGATGGACCGGGTGTCCGAGCTGCTGGAGCGCGTCGGCCTGCCACCCGATATCGGCGACCGCTATCCCCACGCTTTCTCCGGCGGCCAGCGCCAGCGCATCTCCATCGCCCGCGCCGTTGCGGTGCGGCCGCGGCTGATCATTGCCGATGAGCCCACTTCGGCGCTCGACGTGTCCTTGCGCCACCAGGTGCTCGACCTGATGCGCGACCTGCAGAACGAGTATGGCCTCTCCTACCTCTTCATTTCGCACGACATTTCAGTCATTCGCTATTTCTGCGATCGTGTCGCCGTGATGAAGAATGGCCGCATTGTCGAAGTTGGCGACGTGGTGCAGATCTGCGAGCACCCGCAGCACGAATACACCCAGACGCTGATCGGCGCCGTGCCGAGGCCCGATCCACGCCTGCGCGCCGACGCACCCGCCTGAGGAATAACAAGCATGCCGCAAATTTTGCTGACTGGTGCTTCGGGCAGGCTTGGCACCCATCTGCGCAACTGGTTCACCGCGCGGAACCGGGCCTTTCTTGCCACCGATATCGTCGCCCCCGCCGATGGCAGCGACGTCGAGATCGCCGATCTGGCCGATCGCGCCGCGATCGACCGGCTGATGGCCCAGGACATTTCGGCGGTCATCCATTTCGGTGGCATGTCCAAGGAAGCCGGCTGGCAGACCGTGCTCGAAGCCAACATCATGGGCGCCTACAACGTCTTCGAATCCGCGCGAAAAGCCGGCGTCAAACGCGTGGTCTTCGCCTCGTCCTATCATGCGCAGGGCATGTATCCGGTGGCCGAAGTCCCGTTCTTGCCGACCGACCCCTTTCGCCCGGATTCGCTCTACGGCGTCTCCAAGGCCTTTGGCGAAACGCTGAGCCGGTTGTATTTCGACAAGTTCGGCATCGAATGTCTGGCCATCCGCATCTGCACTGCCGGCACGCCTGGTGGCCCGCGTGAGGCGCGCCTGTGGTTCAACCGCGACGACATGGCCAGCCTCGTCGATCATGCTCTCGACGTGCCGATGCTGGGGCATCGCACCGTCTTCGGCATCTCCGACAATCCCAACGCCTTCTTCGTCAACCCGCCTGACGCCGATTTCGGCTGGTCCCCGCAGCATGGCTCGCTCGAATTGGGCACCCCCGACCCGCGCGAACCACTCGATCCCGCCGATCCCCGCAATCTCCTGACCGGCGGCATCTTCACCCAATGGGGTCATTCTGACGACGAGCCGCAGGCCTAGCTCCTCACTGTCCAGCATGCAGACCAGTCTGATACCACTCTCGACAATCTCGGAGGATGGCCTAAGCTCCTGACCTGGACGGTTTCTCTGGGCCCGAGCCCCTAATGCTCAATCCCGATGTCGTTGTGCTGGACGAAGCCGTCTCCGCCCTCGACGTTTCAGCTGGCCCTGATCACCTTGTCCGTCTGGAGCCGTCATGAACCTCGAAGCAGTCCTCGATCACGCCTTTGCGCCGCTTGCTGATGCCGTCGCCGCCGGGCGCATCCCTGGCGGGGTGCTGGGCATTGTCGATGCGTCCGGGCAGCGGGTCCTGCGCGCCACCGGCCTGGCACAACGCGTCCCGATCGAGCGCCCGATGACGGAAGCGACCTGGTTCGACCTCGCCTCGCTCACCAAGGTCCTGTTCACCACCCCGCGCATCCTCGCACTCGCGGAGCGGGGCGCAATCGACCTCGACGCGCCACTCACCAGTGCCGTTCCCGATTTCGCGCAGCAATATCCCGATAGCTGGCAACGCAAGATCACCTTCCGGCAATGTCTGGGGCACCAGACGCCGTTTCCCGGGGTCTTCCCGCTCTATACCTACGGATCGGACCCCAACCTGCTGCGCCACTTGGTGCTGCAGCGCGATTGGCGCGCCGGTCCGGCCGTCTATTCCGATATCAACTACATCCTCCTCGGCATCGCCATCGAGCGCCTGGCCGGCCGCACCATGCGCCAGATCGATCCCGGTCCGGGCTTTGCCTGGTCGGCGAATCCTGCCGAGACCGCCGCAACTGAAAATGACCCCTGGCGCGGCCGCGTGCTGGTGGGCGAGGTGCATGACGAGAACTGTGCAGCCCTCGAGGGTTCCGGCCAAGCCGGCCTCTTCGGCCATGTGTCATCAGTGCTCGATTTTGCCCACGGCGCGCTCAATGGCACCACGGTTTCTCCCGCCACGGTGACGCTGATGCGCACGCCGCTTTCGGCCCGGCGCACCCATGGCTGGGAGCGTCCCTATGAGGGCTGGTCAGGCGGCGAATGGTGCACCCCTGATACTATCGGCCATACTGGCTTTACAGGCACCGGCCTGTGGATCGATTTTGCCGGGGGCAGGGCCTGGACGCTGCTGACCAATCGCGTACACCCCACCCGCCATTTCGATAGCGGCATCGTCACCCTGCGCCGCGCCGTCGGCGACCGCGTCAACCAGGGCTAAGGAGCGCGTCGTAGGCGGCGAACAGGTGACGCGCTTGGGCGATTGATCTGGCTTGCTAGCTGGCGACCCGCGGCTGCTGCCCTGCCGCCCGTCGCAGGAACCCATCGGCATCCTGGAGCGCGCGCGCTCCTTGGCTGGCATCCATGCCGGTCAGCGCCATCAGAATGGCCAGCTTCACATTATTGCGGCTGTCCGCGAGGTAGCGCTCGGCAGCCTCGGGTGAGCAGCCGGCGACATCAACCAGGATGCGGGTGGCTCGCGCGGCCAGCTTCTCGTTGCTGACCGACAGGTCCACCATCAGGTTCTCGTAGGTCTTGCCAATGCGGATCATGCTGGCGGTGGTCAGCATGTTGAGCACCAGCTTTTGCGCCGTGCCCGATTTGAGCCGTGTCGAACCGGTCAGTGCCTCGGGGCCCACGACCGGCGAGATCGCGATGTCAGCCACCCTGGCGATAGCGGAGTCCGGATTGCATGACAGGGCAACCGTCGTGGCGCCTGCGCCATTGGCATATTCCAGCCCGCCGATCACATAAGGCGTGCGGCCGCTGACCGCGATGCCGACCACGACATCCCTGGCCGAAACGCCGATCTTTTCCAGATCGCGACGGCCCTCGTCGCTGTCGTCCTCGGCGCCTTCGACAGGGTGGCGCAGCGCCCGGTCGCCGCCAGCGATAAGGCCGATCACCATGCCCTCGGGCACGCCAAACGTCGGCGGGCATTCGGAAGCGTCGAGCACGCCCAGCCGTCCGCTGGTGCCGGCACCCATATAGATTAGTCGCCCACCCGCCTTGAAGGCATCCACGACATGGTCCACCGCGATTGTGATCTGCGGCAGGACCTGCTTGACGGCCTCGGCCACCTTGGCGTCCTGGGCATTCATGGCGGCCAGGATATCCTGCGTCGACATCAGGTCGATCTGTATCGTCTCGGGATTGCGCGCCTCGGAAACCAGGTTGCCCAGTTCGGCGATCAGGGTACTTCTTGCCATTGTGCCTTCACTCGAATTTCCGCAAATGCTAGGAGCGAATATTCCATGTGTCAACGAAGTCTGGAATATTGTATTCCAACGCCATGCCGATTTGGTGTGGAATTATCGGACACGCGGTGAAGAGTGCTGCGTTGCATATTGCCTGCTAATCGGCACAAGTCCGGTTGGGGCCGCGTCTGGGAAGCAAGCATGTCCATTTTGAAAATTCTCGGTGCACAGCTGGAATCCATGACCCAGGCGGATCGGCAGATCGCCCAGTTCATCATCGACCATCCCGAGCGCATGTTGACCCTGTCTTCGGCTGCCCTGGCCAGCGCGACCGGACGCAGCCAGTCCAGCGTCGTCAAATTCAGCCAGAAGCTGGGCTATGCCGGCTATCAGCAGCTCAAGCTGGCGGTGAACAAGGCCAAGGCGCTCGAGGGCCAGTCGCCCGGCGGCGTCATCCACGGCACCATCGACGCCAGCGACAGCTATATGACGATCCTGCAGAAGCTGATCGGCAGCAAGCTGCTCTCGATGCGGGAAACCTCGTCGGCTAACAGCGAGCGCGATATCGAGGCCGCGCTCGACGCGCTGGTCAATGCCCGCAAGATCCAGCTCGCCGGCGTCGGGGCCTCGTCACTCGTGGCGAAAGACTTCTCGTTCAAGCTGCTCAAGCTGGGCCGCACGGTGCTGCTCGACAGCGATAGTCACATCCAGATCTCCAATGCCTCGGCGCTCAATGACCGCGACGTCCTCATGGCGCTGTCGCATTCCGGCCGCAGCATGGAGACGCTACGGATCGCAGAACTGGCCAAGCAGCGAGGTGCGACGCTGATTTCCATCACCGGGCTGCAGCCCAATCCGCTGCTCGACCTGGCCGATATAAGCCTCTTCACCGTAGCCGACGAGGAGCGTGTCCGCTCCTCGGCCATCACCTCGCGCGATGCCCAGCTCATGCTGATGGACATGCTGTTCATCCTGCTGCTTCGCCGCCAGTCCGACGCCTACGAATACATCCACCGCAGCGAAACCGCCGTAACCGTGCTCAAGGCCTGAGGCGGCACGCTCCGGCAGACCGCGAGCCGATCGCCAACCTGTAATTTTATATTCTTGACATCATAAAAATTCGGAATTTACTATTCCACCGTTGGCCAATCCTGGAGACTGCGGAAAATCCCGCACTTCCGGATGTTTGCAGCACCATTGGAGAAGCATCTTGGCTCAACTATCGCTCCGCGGCATCAAGAAGCGGTTCCGTGACACCGCGGTGCTGCACGGCATCGATCTCGAAATCGGGGATCGCGAATTCGTGGTCTTTGTCGGCCCTTCCGGCTGCGGCAAGTCGACCTTGCTGCGCCTGATTGCCGGCCTCGATCCGATCTCGGAAGGCGAGTTCGTGCTCAATGGCCAGCGCATGAACGAAGTGGCGCCGTCGCGTCGCGGCATTGCCATGGTGTTCCAGTCCTACGCGCTTTATCCGCATATGGATGTCTACGAGAACATGGCCTTCGGCGCCCGCCTGATGGGTCTCGACAAGGCCGAGGTTGAAAGCCGCATTGCCGAGGCGGCGCGCATGTTGCGTCTCGAGCCATTGCTGCAGCGCAAGCCGCGCGAACTGTCCGGCGGGCAGCGTCAGCGCGTCGCCATCGGCCGCGCTTTGGTGCGCAAGCCGCAGGTCTTCCTGCTCGATGAGCCGCTGTCCAATCTCGATGCCGCCTTGCGCTCAGACGTGCGCCTCGAAATCGCCCGCCTCCATCACGAGATCGGCGGCACCATGATCTATGTCACCCATGATCAGGTCGAGGCCATGACCCTGGCCGACAAGATCGTGGTGATGAATGCCGGCCGCATCGAGCAGGTCGGCTCGCCCCGCCAGCTCTATGAGCAGCCGGCAAACCTGTTCGTCGCCACCTTCATCGGCTCGCCGCGCATGACCATTGTCGATGTTGTCCGCGATGGCGACCGGCTGACTATGGCCGATGGCGGCTCCATCGCTGTAACCACCGCGCCCACTGCCGACACGCTCAAGCTCGGCCTCCGCTCCGACGCCGTGCGGCTGGAGCCGGGCACCACGGGCGACGGTTTTGCCGGCCAGGTGGTCTATACCGAATATCTGGGCGACAACGCTTATGTCTATGTGCGCCTGGCTGACGGCACGCTGCTGGCGGCCCGGACCGCCCCCAATGACAGCTTTCCGCCTGATGTCCTGGTGACCGTCAAGGTCGAGCCCGGCGCCGGGCACTATTTTTCCGCCGAGGATGGCCGGCGGCTGGCGCCATGAGGCGCAAGAACAAGTCCATGCCAGATCGACAACAAGGAGGGAATTCATGAACAACAGACTTATCCGCATCGGCACCGCCCTGGCGGCCGTGCTCATCGCCGCGCCTGCGCTGGCGCAGGACCTGACCTTCTGGAGCTGGCGCCAGGAGGATCGCGCCGCCTATGAGCAGTTCATCGATACCTTCGAGGCCGCCAATCCCGGCATCACCGTCAAGTTCGAGACCTTCGAAGCCGCCAACTACAACACCATCCTCGCCACCGCTCTGGCGGGTGGCACCGGCCCTGATGTGATGATGGTGCGCGCCTATGGCGGGCTCGAAAACGTCGCCGCCGCCGGCTATCTCGAGCCGCTCACCACCGAAACTGTGCCGGCTCTGGCCGAATTCTCCGCTCCCGCGCTCGCGGCCGAAAGCGGTCGTGCCGATGGTGCTATCTATGCCGTGCCCTTCGCCAGCCAGACCCAGCTGGTGATCTACAACAAGGCCCTGTTCGACGCGAACGGCATAGCCGAGCCGCAGACCTGGGATGAACTCGTCGCCGCCAGCCAGAAGCTCAAGGATGCCGGCGTCATCCCCTTCGCCAATGGCACAGCGACTGCCTGGCAGAACGAGACCGTCACCTTTGGCCTGGGCTCCTCGCTCATGGGCAAGGCGTTCTACGACGAACTGATGGCCGGCACGACCGACTTCACCGATGAGCGCTTCACTGGTGCCCTGGCAGCCGTCGCCGAAGTGGCGGCCCAGTATTTCCCCGACGGCTTTATCGGCCTCGATTACCCCTCCGCCCAGCAGCTCTTCTCCTCGGGCATGGCCGGCATGTTCATCGGCGGCTCCTATGAGCTGGCGACCTTCAAGACCCAAAATCCGGACATCGAGCTGGGCGTGTTCGCCGCGCCCGGCAAGACCGCCGAGGATGCAAAGCTCGTCGGCCTCTATTTCGATGGTGGCTATGCCGCCAACGCGGCCGGCGCCAACAAGGAAGCCTCGCTCAAGTTCCTCAACTATCTCGCCAGCAAGGAATTCGGCCAGGCCTTCGCCGACACGCTCAGCAACATCTCGACCGTTCCGGGCGTCACCTTCGGAAATCCGCTGCTGGCCGAGGTCAATGAGCTCAACCAGTCCTCGATCCCCTACCTGATGCTGGCGCATTTCCGCTATGGCGAGCCCTCCGGCTCGGTGCTGATCCAGGGCGAGATGCAGAAGCTGTTCTCCGGCCAAACCACGCCCGAAGCCATCGGCACCACGCTGACCGAGGGCCTGGCCGCCTGGTACGAGCCGTTCAAGAAATAGTCCTCCCGACGCCGCCCTTCCCCCACGGGGGGAGGGCATTCTCTGCCGCCACGAGAGCGAAACAACCCGACATGCCTCACCTTCGGATGACCGGCCGCGGCCTGTGGATCACCGCGCTCATCGTGCCGCCACTGGCCTTCGTGGCCCTGTTCATCGTCTATCCGATCATCTCCGCCTTCGCCTATGCCTTCTTCGATTGGCAGGGCCTGCGCCGGGGCGACTTCGTCGGGCTGGAGAATTTCCACACGGTCCTGTTCGTCGAGCCCTATCGCAGCTGGACCATCAACGCCTTCAAGAACAACGTCATCGTCTTCTTCGCGCTGATGGTGCTGCAGAACGGGTTGGGCTTCATCCTTGCCTATGCGCTGTGGCGCGGTCTGCCTGGTGCCCGCTTCCATCGCATCGCCGTCTTCCTGCCCGTGGTTCTGTCCACCATCATCGTCGCCTATCTGTTCAAGCTGTTCCTGCACCCCTTGTTCGGGGTGGTGAATATCAGCCTGAGGGGCATTGGCCTGGACTGGCTGGCCCAGCCGTGGCTCGGTCAGGGCAATACCGCCATCTGGTCGCTCATCGCGGCGCAGGCCTGGCATATGGTCGGCTTTCCGACGCTGGTTTTCCTCGCCGGCATGCAGCGCATTCCTGGCGAAATCCTCGATGCGGTGCGCATGGAAACCGAGAGCGAGTGGGTCAAGATCACGGGCATCGTCTGGCCCCTGGTGGCGCCCAGCGCCACCATCGTCTTCACCCTGCTGTTCGTCGGCGCCTTCAACTGGTTCGAGCTGCCCTATATCATGGCTGGGCTCGACGGCTCGCCCTTCGGCTCGACCGACGTGCTGGGCCTCTACTTCTACCGCACGGCCTTCGGCAACGTCTCGTCCGGCCAGCAGGATTTTGGCCTGGGCAGCGCGCTGGCCGTGCTCATCTTCCTCTTTGTCGCCGTCATCGCCAGCACCATCACCGTGCGGCTGCGAGCCCGGGAAATCCAGCTATGAGCGCCGCCTCGACCACCTATTACGATCGCAAAGGCCCGTTGGCCGCGCTCGGTCGCGATGGCCTGCTGCAGATCATCCTCATCGCCAACACCATCATCATGCTGGCGCCGATCGTCATCATGATCTTCTCGGCCTTCAAGACTACGCCGCAGATATTCCAGTCGCCCTTCGGCATTCCCGATTTCACCCAGGTCGGCAACTTCGTCAAAATCTGGACCCAGACGAACTTCCTGCGCTACCTGCTCAATTCGTTCGTCGTCACCGGCGCCTCCATGGCGCTGATCCTGACGCTGGGCACCATGGCCGCCTATGCCATCGGCCGCTACCAGTTCACCGGGTCGAGCTTCATCCTCATGTTCTTCCTGGCCGGCCTCACCCTGCCGCTCAAGCTCGCTATCATCCCGCTCTTCATGCTGATGCGGGACCTCTCCGTTCTCAACAACCAGCTGTCCCTGATCTTCGTGTATACCGCCATGGGCCTGCCCACGACCGTGTTCATCATGACCGGCTTCATCCGCACCCTGCCCAATGAACTGGAAGATGCCGCGCGCATGGATGGCGCCAGCGAGGCCCGCATCATGTGGTCGATCATGCTGCCACTGGTGCGTCCCGCCATGGTCATATCAGGCATCCAGAACGTGGTGCCGATCTGGAACGACTTCTTCTTTCCGCTGGTCTTCATCCAGAACGACGATCTCAAGACCTTGCCGCAGGGCCTGACCACCTTCATGGGCGAATATACCACCGATTGGGGCGTGCTGTTCTCGGGGCTGACGCTCTCGGCCGCGCCGATCATCATCATCTATATCGTGCTGTCGCGGCAGTTCATTGCCGGCATGACCTCGGGCGCCGTCAAGTGACGCTGCTGCCCCGCGGGCTCATCGTCTCCTGCCAGGCGCGGGCCGACAACCCCCTGCATGGGCCGCAATTCATGGGCGCCATGGCGCTGGCGGCCCGCGATGGCGGCGCCATCGCTATCAGGGCCAATGGTCCGGACGACATCAGGGCGGTCAAGGCCGCCGGCCTGCCTGTCATCGGCATCCACAAGGTGTTTTCGGCCAATCACCCGGTCTACATCACCCCCAATCTCGCCGCCGCGGAAGCCATCGTGGCGGCGGGCGCCGAGGTGGTCGCGCTCGACTGCACCCAACGCCCGCGCGACGGCGAGCCGCCCGATCTTCTGGTGCGGCGCGTGCTGGATCTGGGCGCCGAAGTCTTCGCTGATATTTCGACGCTGGAGGAGGGCCTGGCCGCCGCCGATTTCGGCGCGACCTATGTCGCCACTACCCTCTCGGGCTATACTGCCGCCACTGAACCCAAACCCGCGGAGCCCGATCTCGTGCTGCTCGAAGCCCTCGCCGCACGGCTTGCCATACCTGTCATCGCCGAAGGCCGTTACAACACGCCTTGTCTGGTCCGCCAGGCCTTCGACCTGGGCGCCCATGCGGTCGTTGTCGGCACCATGATCACCAATCCGCGAGAGATTACCCGGCTCTTCGTTTCCGAGGGCGTGCCGGCATGGTGACCAGGGCCCACCTGGGTATCGACGTGGGTGGAACGGCGAGCCGATGGGTTGCCTGCGATGGTGCCGGGACCGTGTTGACCCGTGGCAAGGTGGCAGGCGCCACCGGACACATCTTCAATCCCGCTGAGCGGGAACGCCTCACTGCCGCCCTGACACAGATTGCCGGGACACTCGGCAGCGTCGGCTTGGCCGCAGCAAGCCTCACGGCGGGCCTCACCGGCTACGGCTCAGCCGTCTCAGACGATATCAAGACCATGCTGAGCGGACTGTTCGGCATCGAGGCCAGCGCCATCCTGGTCACCGACGACATCGTCCTGGCCTACATGGCCAACTTCGCCCCGGGCGAGGGCCATTTGGTATCGGCCGGCACCGGCTCTATCGGCCTTCATCTCGGCGAGGGGGATGATTATGTGCGGGTCGGTGGTCGCGGCATTCTCATCGATGACGCGGGTTCAGGCAGCTGGATCGCGCTGCGGGCGCTCGACGCGATGTATCGCGCGCTGGACCATTCGGGCTCGTTCGACACCGTCGCGGCGCTGGCGCGGCAGGTGTTCGGCGAAATTGGCGGCGAGAATTGGCACGATGTGCGCCAGTTCGTCTATGCCGGCGACAGGGGCAGTATCGGTACGCTCGCCGTGGCGGTCGCCCGGGCAGCGGACGAGGGGGATACGGTCGCCGTCTCGATCCTTCAGCAGGCCGCGGCCGAGCTGGCGCAATTGGCCCAGGCGCTTATCACGCGCGTCGGCACCCGCCCCGTCGGATTTGTCGGTGGCGTGCTGAACCTGCACCCTCTCATCGCCACCGAAATCAGCCGTCGGCTTTCCGGCCACGAGGTCCGCCTGCTCAATGCCGATGCCTGCCTGGCTGCCGCTCGGCTGCATGCCGATGGCGGCGACGCGCGCTGGCGGCAGGTCCTCGCCACCCGGTCCTCGATCGCTTAGATCGCGTACTCGCTTCGCCGACAGTTCAGGAAAACGTGCGCTCGATGGCGGCCTTCAGGTCATGGGACCAGAACGGTTTGCCCAACCTTTCGAACTTGCCCCGCAGCTCCTCGGGCATTTCCGAATAGCCGGTGGCGACGATGACCTTGATATCGGGCCATTCGGCGGTGATGGCAGAGGCCAGCTGTCCACCGTTCATTTGCGGCATCGCATAGTCGGTAATGACGAGGTCGATGGGATTGCTCCTGAGCTTGGCCAGCGCCTCCTTGGCCGAAGTCGCCTCCATCACTTGATGGCCCAGATCCTCGGTCATCGTTGCTGTGTTGAGCAGCACCAGAGCGTCGTCATCGACCACCAGAACGCGTCTGGGCTGAAAGGCAGGCTTGCTGTTTTCGTCGGTTGTCGGTGCGGGCGCCACCTCATCAACTGCCACGGGCAACCACAGCTCCGCCGTCGTGCCCTCCTGCGGCTCGCTCCTGAGCACGAACCGTCCGCCGGTCTGTTCGGCCAGGCCATGCACCATGGATAGGCCCAGGCCGGTCCCCTTGCCGACGCCCTTGGTGGTGAAAAACGGCTCCGTGGCGCGGGCAAGCGTCTCCTCGTCCATCCCCTCGCCCTCATCCTTGATCGCCAGAACCACGTAGCGGCCCGGCTTGAAGCTTCCCTCCGCCTTCTTGACGACAGTTTCCTCTGCACTGACCACAATCGAGCCACCTGCCGGCATGGCGTCACGCGCGTTGACGGCCAGGTTGAGCAGCGCCGACTCCAGTTGGGCCCGGTCCGTCAGCGCGGGTGGCAGCGCCGATGGCATGCGCGAGGTAACCAGCACCCCTGGTCCCAATACGCGGTCAAAGATGCCGCTCATGCTGGCAACGGTTTCCGCCACGTCCACCGGGCCGGTTTCGAGCTCCTGCCGCCTGGCAAACGCCAGCATGCGTTGGGTCAGTGCCGCGCCGCGCTGCGCACCTTTGACCGCATTGTCGAGAAAGGGGCTGACCCTGGGGTCATGCGGCAGGCGCTGGGAGACGATCTCGAGGCTCCCCAGGATAGCCATCAGCAGATTATTGAAGTCATGTGCTATGCCGCCCGTGAGCTGCCCGATCGCCTCCATTTTCTGCGATTGAAACAGCGCATTGCGGGCCAGGTCGAGCTGGATTTGCGCGTCACGGCGCTCGGTGATGTCGCGCGTCACCTTGGCAAAGCCGAGCAGGTTGCCGTTGTCATCTCTGACGGCGTCGATCACTACATGGGCCCAGAACTGGCTGCCGTCCTTGCGCAGCCGCCAGCCCTCGCGCTCCACGCTTCCCTTGGTCCGGGCAACGGTCAGGTTCTGCTCCGGCTCGCCGGCCTGGCGCTCGGCTTCGGTATAGAAGCGCGAAAAGTGCTGGCCGATGATTTCGGATTCCTCGTAGCCCTTGATGCGCAGCGCTCCGGCGTTCCAGCTGGCGACGTTGCCATTCTGATCGAGCATGTAGAGCGCGTAATCTGTGACGCCCTTGACCAGTATGCGGAACTGTTGCTCGCTGACCCGCAACGCCTCGTCCCGCAGCTTTCGCTCCGTGAGATCCCGGGTGATCTTGGCAAACCCGATCAGCCTTCCCTGCGGATCGACGATGCGGTCGATCACCACATGCGCCCAGAACTGCGATCCGTCCTTGCGGACGCGCCAGCCCTCCTCCTCGAAGCGGCCTTCTTCGGCCGCGAGTCTCAGGTTGCGCTGGGGAATGCCCGCTTGCTGCTCCTCCTGCCGGTAGAAGCGCGCGAAATTCTGTCCGATGATCTCGTTAGCCGTGTAGCCCTTGAAGCGCTGCGCCCCGGCATTCCAGTTCGTTACCGTGCCGTCGGCGTCGAGCATGTAGATCGCGTAGTCGCTGATGGATTCGACGAGCAGGCGATAGCGGCCGTCAGGCGTGCCTGCCGCTTCGAGTAAGTCAGACCGTTCGAGCATGCACGTTCCTCAATCGCCCCACGCGCGACTGAATAAAACGCGCCGAGTGGCGAACGGTTGCATGCCGCTTATTCCGGACGTGTCAGGGTTTTACGCGTCGCGCTCTTCCTCGATGCCGGCGGCAAGCTCGTAGGTTTCCTGCGAGGTCAGGTCGGTTCCCTGCACGTCCCCGATCGGTTCCTTGGCGACCTCGGGCAGGCGCAACTGCCCCCACGTCCTATCCCAGAGGTCGGGCCGCGACAGTGTCACCACCACCTCCTCGAAGCCATGCAGCGCCCGCGCCGCTTCGGCAGCGGCCAGTGCCTCGGTCACATCGTCATATTCGGCTTCGTCCGCGTCGATGTCACCCTTGGACTCCCACCAGACCGCGGCCTTGTACGCTCCGTCCGCCGCCAGCTCGATCCCGACCGTGACTGCATCGGGGGATTGCTGGCCGATCGGCACCAGCCGGTAGCTTGCAGGCATGCTCATCCGTGGAACCTCCGTTACACCGGTGCAACCGCGACGGGCGGCCACTGGTTCCAACGAATGCTCCGGGCGCCGAGAGGTCGACTAAATCGCCTTCTCGGTTGCCATGTCGAACAGGTGGATGTGCCCGGGCGCGATGCCGACGCCGATGACGTCACCCGCCTTGACGCCCATGCGCCGGGTCTCGACCACGGTCAGTTCAGGCGTCGTGTCGGTTGTGACATAGGTCATGGAACCGGTGGACTCCACCACCGCCACGGGCAGCCGCAGGCTCGCCGCGTCTGCCACCACCAGATGCTCGGGCCGCAGCCCGACCAGCACCTTGCGTCCGGCCTCGACGGTCCGGCCCAGCGGCAGCGACAGGCTGTCGGCGATATCGAGCTGCACGCTCTGCCCATCCGCTCCGACAGTGCCCGGCACGAAGTTCATGGCCGGCGAGCCAATGAACCCGGCCACGAACTTGCTGACGGGCCGATCATAGAGCTCGAGCGGCGAGCCCTGCTGCTCGATCACCCCGTCGCGCATCACCACCACATGGTCGGCCATGGTCATGGCCTCGATCTGGTCATGCGTCACATAGACCGACGTCGCGCCCAGCCGGTCATGCAGCGCCCGGATTTCCTTGCGCATATGTACGCGCAAGGCGGCATCGAGATTGCTCAGCGGTTCGTCGAACAGGAACGCCTTGGGATTGCGGATAATGGCCCGGCCCATGGCCACGCGCTGGCGCTGTCCGCCCGACAGTTCGCGCGGATAGCGCTTGAGCAGCGCCGAGAGCCCGGTGGTCGCCGCAACGTCCGCTGCCTTGAGCTTGGCCTCGGCCTTGCCCACGCCATGCAGGCGCAGCGAATAGGTGAGGTTTTCCTCCACCGTCATATGCGGGTAGAGCGCATAGCTCTGGAACACCATGGCCACGTCGCGCTTGCGCGGCGGCACACCGGTCATCGTCTCGCCGGCAATCTTGAGCGTGCCCGAGGTGATGGTTTCCAGCCCCGCAATGGAGCGCAGCAAGGTGGACTTGCCGCAGCCCGAGGGCCCGACCAGAGCCACGAAGCTGCCTTTCTCGATCGAAAGGCTCACCCCCCTGAGGGCGTGGAAGGCGCCGTAATGCTTGTCGATATTGCTGAGCTCGATCTGTGCACTCATTTGAGGGCTCCCGAGGTAAGGCCGGAGACGATACGGCGCTGCAGAAGGACGAAGACGGCCAGGATCGGCGTCACATAGATCGCCGAATAGGCCATGATGGCGTTCCAGTCGGTCGAATTGGGCCCGAGGAAACCCGAGAGGCCAACACTGGCCGGCTGCAGGCTGGAATCCTGGATGATCGACTTGGAATAGATGTACTCGCCGAACGAGCTCATGAAGGTGAGAATGGCGCAGACCAGGATGCCATTGCGCGCCAGCGGCAGCACGATGGAAAAGAACGCGCCGACGCGCGAATTGCCATCGACCAGCGCCGCCTCTTCCAGTTCACGCGGCACGCTCATGAACGTGGCGCGAACCAGAACCACGAAGAACGGCATGGACTTGGCTGCCGCCGCCAGGATCACCGCCTCGCGGGGAAAGTTCAACAACCCGATCTGGTTGAAGCCCACGAACAGCGGCGTGATCATCACGGAGGCCGGCAACACCTGCAGCATCAGGATCAGGAACAGCCCGATATCGACCCACACGCTCCGGTACCGCGCCAGAACATAAGCGCAGCCAGTGCCCAGGATCACCGTGATTGCCGTAACGCCGGATGCGATGAACACCGAGTTCCCCAGGAACGTCTGCATCGTGCGCCGTGTCCACACCGACGAATAGACGCTCGGATCGGGTGCCACCGGCCAGAAGGTCGGTGGGTTGGCGAAGATTTCCGAGCCCGATTTGAGGCTGGTCACATACATCCAGTAGAGCGGAAACAGGTAGAACGCGGCGAGGACCAGCGCCAGTGCCAGCAGCAGCCAGGGGATATAGGGTCGGGTCATCCGCGCACCTCATGCCGGGTCGAGCGCACATAGATGATCGATGCAAACAGCACGAGCAGGAACATCATCACCGAGATCGTCGCCCCCTTGGCGAAGTCGTAAAGCTGGAAACTCATCTGCCACGACCAGTAGCCGGCCACGGTCGACGTATTGGCCGGCCCACCCTCGGTGATGGCCGGAAACAGGTCGAACTGCTGCAGCGTGCCGATCAGCCCCAGCGACAGCACCGCGCCGATGGTCGAGCGCATCATCGGCAGCGTGATCGTCCAGAAGCGCTGGAACGCATTGGCGCCGTCGAGCTCTGCCGCCTCGTAGAGGTCGCGCGGAATGGCGGCCAGGCCCACCGATAGCAGCAGCATGTTGAAGGCCAGGCCCAGCCAGATATTGGCGATGACCACGGCCCAGATGGAATAGGCCGGGTCCGATTTCCAGAAGATCGTGCCGTCGATCAGCCCGAGCGCCTTGAGGATGGTGTTGAGCACCCCGAAATCGCCGGCGAGTATCCAGCTCCAGATCGCGCCGACCACCAGCCCGGGCATCACCCAGCTGACGAGGAACAGGCCGCGTATGGTGGCCGCGCCGGGAAAGTTCTGCGCGAAGAAGACGGCCAGCGCGAAGCCGAGGACGAACTGCCCGGCCATGGAGGCGAAGACGAAAATCAGCGTGTTTTTGGTGACGAGCCAGAATTCGGGCTGCTGCACCACCGCGACGTAGTTGTCAAAACCCGCCCAGGGCCGGAACAGCGAGCCCAGGGTGAACATGTCCACCTGCTGGAAGCTCATCAGCACGTTATAGACCAGCGGCAGGCCTGCCAGCACCAGCAGGAATAGCAAAGCCGCGCCGACAAGGATCAGGTCGAACCCGACGCCGTCGCGCATGCTGTTGAAAAATCGGGACATGGAGCCTCCGCACGAAATTGAATATGACCGGCCGGATTGCTCCGGCCGGCCCAGTCAGGGAGGAAAGTATTAGCCCAGGATGCCCTTGATGGTGGCCTGCGCCTGGTCCAGCGCATCCTTGGATGACATCTGGCCGGTAAGGGCCGCCTGCATGGCGTCATAGATGGCCTTGGAGATTTTCTGCCATTCCGGATGCGGACCACGCGGCTGCGCGTACTGGAGCTGTTCCTGGAACACGACCAGCGCCGCGTCCTTCAGCGCCACGCCCGTGACCGGCAGCTCGATGTCGCTGCGGGCCGGGATGTTGCCGAATTCCTCGAAGATGCGTCCATCCTGGGCGGCGAAGTATTCCAGCGCGCGGAAGGCTTCGTCGGGATGCTTGGTGGTGCTCATGATGCCCCAATCGAACCCGCCAAGGGCCGAGGAGCGGTCGCCACCTTCTTCGATGGTCGGCAGCAGGGCCACGCCCCAGTCGAACTTGGCATCTTCGACCATGCGGTCGATTTCCCACGGACCGGAAATGGCCATGGCGGCATTGCCGGAGTTGAAGGTACCGGTGGAGTCCCACTGGCCCAGGCTCAGCACGTCCTTGGATGCCCAGCCGTTGTCGACCATCTTCTTCCACAGGTCGAGCACTGCGGCAGCGCCTTCGGTGTTGACGTTGTCATAGCCGCCGCCGGACATCTGGATGATCGGCAGGAACTGGAACGTGCCTTCTTCGCCCGCGCGGGCCGAGAAGGTCGCGCCATAGACGTTGTTGGCCGGATCGGTCAGCTTTTCGGCATATTCGGTGAACTCGGCCCAGGTCTTGGGCGGCTCGGTGATGCCGGCCTTTGCAAACAGGTCCTTGTTGTAGAACACGCCGATCGTGTCGGTGTATTTCGGAATGCCGAACAGCTTGCCGTCCCAGCTGACGGAATTGAGCGGGCCTTCGAAATAGTTCTCCGGCTTGATGATTTCCGATGCAGCGACGCGGTCGGTGATGTCGAGCATGGCACCGCGCGAGGAGAACAGTGCGAAGTCGGGGTTGTCGAAGGACACGATATCGGGCGCATTGCCGGTAGCGAAGGCGCGCAGGGTTTCGTTGACCAGGTCGTCGAACGGAATGGCGCGGTATTCGACGACGATGTCTTCGTTGGCTTCGTCGAATTCCTTGGAATAGGTGTCGGCGATGCCGACGCGGTCATTGCCGTCGATCGACCAGATCTTGAGCGTGACCTGGGCCATGGCCGGTGCGGCCATACCCATTGCGCCCAAGGCGACGCCGGCCATCAGGCCGAGATGTTTCAGCTTCATAGACTTCCTCCCGAAATGCAGACTTTTGCTGCTGCCAAAAATGCCGAACGGAACCCTCCCTGGTCCCGTGCAGCGCCTAGCCGGCGACGGCGATGTAGTCACCGCCCCGGCAATTCTTGAGATAGTTGAGTGCGCGAACCTGGCCGGTCATTTCGAGGTCGCCGCGATAGACCGGGTCATGCCAGCCTTCGATGTCGATGGAGCCGGTGTAGCCCGCCAGGCGCAGCTCGGAGATGACATCGGTCCAGTTGCTGTCGCCAAATCCTGGCGTGCGCATGAACACGAACTTCTCCTTGCCGAAAACGCCGTGCTCCTTGATCACTTCCCAGCGGATGGTCGCGTCCTTGCCATGCACGTGGAAGAATTTGTGCGCCCATTTGCGGATCTGGGGCAGGGGATCGATCAGATAGACCAACTGGTGGCAGGGCTCCCATTCGAGCCCGATATTGTCATCGGGGGTCTCGTTGAACATCAGCTCCCAGGCATCGGGATTGTGAGCAATGTTCCAGTCGCCGGTCGCCCAGTTGCCGTCCATGGCGCAGTTCTCGAACGCGATCTTGACGCCCTTGTCCGCTGCCCGCTTGGCCAGTTCGCTCCACACCTGCTTGTAGCGCGGCAGGCTGTCGGTCAGCGGCTTGTTGCGGATGCGGCCGGTGAAGCCGGCGACGCAGGTGGCGCCGAAATGGTGGGCGTTGTCGATGCAGTCCTTCCAGCCCTGCAGGGTCTGGCGGTCCATTTCCTGGTCTTCCAGTGGATTGCCGAACATGCCCAGCGTCGAAATGGTGATGTCGCGATTGCCGATGGCATCGAGGCTGCGCTTGCCCAGCTCGGCCAGGTCCTGGCCATTGGTCGTCTGCCAGAAGAAGGGCTCGAAGCTCTCAAAGCCCAGATCGGCGATGGCAGCGATATTTTCCGCTGCCTTGCCTGCTGTGGCCTGGATCATGGTGCCGATACGGATGGACTTGGCTGGGTTGGTCACGAAAAAATCCTCAAACTGCAATGGTCACGCGCTGACGGGTTCTGGCGCTTTCAATCGCCGCGAACACCATGGCCAGGCTCTTGATATTGTCGTTGCTGGCCGTCTCGGGCGGCCTGCCCTCCTCGATGGCGTCGAGGAATTCCGCGATGACGCTGGCATGGCCATGCGTCTGATCGATGTCTGATGGGGCAGGGACCTCGATGGGCGCGGCATCGCGCAGCAGGCCCGTTCCATCGACCACCACCTTGGCGTCGAAGCTGTCGCCACCATCCCAGATCAGCGTGCCCTTGGTGCCCACGATCCGCCAGGCGCCTTCCCAGCTGGTGTTCGCACCCTCGGCACACCAGGAGCCGCGATAGTTGAAGACGATGCCATCATCGAACTCGAAGATCGCATTGGCCGCCGCGCCATGGGCGTACCACGAGCCGCGCGGATTGTTCTCGAAACAGTAGACCGCCTTGGGCGACACGCCGGCCATGAAGCGGGCGGCGTCCAGGGTGTGGATCGCCATGTCGAGCAGCAGGATATTGTCCATTTCTTCGCGGAAGCCGCCGAAATGGGCGCCGATGAAGAAATCGCAATGCAACGCGGTAAGCTCGCCGAGCGCGCCGCTCTCGATCAGCCGGCGGATGCGGCGTACCCCGGCAATGAAGCGCCTGTTCTGCACCACCGCATGCACGCGGCCAGCGGCTTCAGCCCGGGCAACCAGCGCCCGCCCAGCCTCGAGCGTAGCGGCCATCGGCTTTTCGCTCAGCACATGACAGCCATGGCGCAGCCCAATCTCCACGACGCTTTCGCGCGCAGCCGGGATCACCACGTCGAACAGCAGATCAGGTTTGGTGGCGGCGAGGACTGCATCGAGATCGGAGCCGATGGTAACGTCGCTGAGGCCGAATTCGGCCGCGCGTGCTTCTGCCGTCGGCTGGTGCAGATCGACCAACCCGACAATCTCAACCCTGCCCTTGAGCAGCGGATGCTCGGCAACCGCCGACAACCACCCTCTGGACATAGCTCCGCAACCCGCAAGTACGGCCCTGAAAACCAAAGAAATTCCTCCCTGAGTCCTGATTACACGATCCCATCTCTGTGGGAAACCGTTTTCTCAAGCTCCGTAAACGTTTACGACAATAAGTATGATAAAGTGGTCGAGTCAATAGCGATTCTGGTTGGGAGGAACGGCCTGTGGACAAGCTCGCTTGCAACGACGGCGATCCAAGTTCATTGAGTGGCGTGTGTCGTGCCTGAGGGCGCGCGGGGCGAGGGGCGGAACGTCGGGGTCATGAAGGGTATTCGGCGTTTAGCCCAGGAACTGGACATCTCCATCGGCACCGTTTCGCGCGCGCTTAACGGCAAGCCCGATGTCAACGAGCAGACGAGGCAACGGGTGCTCGAGGCTGCGGCGGCCATGGGCTATGTGCCCAACCAGGCCGGCCGCGCCCTGCGCAAGGGGTCGACCGGGGTCATCGGGTTCATGATGCAGTCCGGCAGCCAGATCACCGGCGAAGGCGATGTCTTCTTCATGAGCGTTTTCGACGGTGTGCAGACGGTCTGCGCCCGCCATCAGCTCGACCTCGTGGTGCTGCTCTGCTCCTCGGAAGACGATCCGGACGCCTATCTGCAGCGTGTCGTCGACCGCGGCTTTGTCGACGGCCTGATCATCTCGGCGACCAAGCGACATGATCACCGCATTGATTTTCTGTCACAGCGCGGCGTTCCCTTCATCGCGCTGGGCCGCAGCCTCACCGATGCCGGCCACCCCTGGTTCGACCTGGATTTCGAGGGTATGGCCGAACTTGGCGTCGACCGACTCGCAGCCAAGGGCCATCGCCGCATCGGCATTTTCGCGCCGATGGACGATACCAACCTGGGCTACATCTTCATCGAGCATTACCGCCTCGCTTTGGAGCGTCACGGCATTGCTTTCGATCCGGACCTGATCTTCCGTGCCCATCCCAATGATCGCGGCGGCCACCAGATCGGCGAGAACATCGCTGCCATGCCGCCGGGCAAGCGTCCGACCGCGTTCATTCTGACCAATGAAATGATGACCGTCGGGCTCTATCGCGGGCTCTATGATTCGGGTCTTCATCCGGGCAAGGACTTTGCCGTGATGGGCCGCGACAGCCCGCAGGCGCATTACCTGACGCCAAAGCTCACCTGCTTCCATCTTTCGCTGCGCAATCTTGGCATTGCCCTGGCCGAATCCCTGCTCGCCACCATGCCCGACTTTGCCGCCGACTATCCGCTCGGCGTGGTGCGCAAGGTGCTGCCGCTCGAACTGATCGAGGGCGATAGCGACTGCCCGGCGCCGTCTGGCAACTGATCGGCCGCGAGGGTTAGTCAGTACGCGCTGCCCGCTCGCCTAGTCGGGCCACCACCGGCTATGGTGGTCGTGTTCTGCTGAACGCGACTGGAGCAGCCCATGCCCTTGGCCACCTATCAAGCCAGCGACTTCGCCAATCCCGCCAAAGACTGCGATATCATCATGAAAGGCGGGGTAACCTCCGGCCTGGTCTACCCCTATGCCATCCTCGAAATGGCCCGGGCCTATCGCTTCCGCTCCATCGGCGGCACCTCGGCGGGCGCCATCGCCGCGGCCTTTGCTGCCGCCGCCGAATATGCCCGCAGCACCCGCAACGACCCCGAGGGTTTCCTGCGCATGCAGGCCCATTGCGAGCGATTACCGACGCTCCTGGCCGGCTTGTTCCAGCCAGCGCCCCAGTTCACCACCCTGCTGGCCTTCCTGCTCCGCGCCCAGGCCAATACGGGCAAGCTGGCCATCGCCGGGGCCGTGTTGGCCCTGTTCTGGCCCATCCTCAGCGTCGGCGCTGCCCTCGGGGCCGCCATCGCCGTACTGGCCCAAGGCGGCCCGCTTGCCGCCATCCTGGGCGGAGCCATCGGTGCCGTCGTAGCGCTGGTTCTCTTCCTGCGCGGTACGGCCCAGGCGCTCGCCCGACATAATTTCGGCCTCTGCAGCGGCCTGACCCAGGCGGACGCGGTGCAGCCGGGGCTGACCGACTGGCTGCACGACGCCATTCAGGACATCGCCTTTGGCCCGGCCGGTCGGCATGAGCCGCTGACTTTCGGCGACCTCGATGCCACCGGCTCCGATGGCAAGCCCATCGAGCTGCGCATGATGACTACCAACCTGTCGATGCGCCGGCCCCATACCCTGCCCAACCTGCGGATGCGGGCCTTTTTCGACCTGGCCACCTGGCGCTCGTTCTTCCCCTCAGCCATCATCGATCACCTCGCCAGGGTCGCCACGGTCCCCAAACATCACGAGAGCCTGCGCGACTTTCCAGTCGCGTCCGACCTGCCGATCGTCGTCGCCGCCCGCATGAGCCTCAGCTTCCCGCTGCTGTTCTGCGCCGTGCCGATGTGGACGCGCGACATCGCCAGCTCCGTCCTCGCCCGCCACACCGGCGGCGATGGCACGGTCCGGCTGCGCAAGCTGTGGTTCATCGATGGCGGCGTCAGCAGCAATTTCCCCATCCACATGTTCGACGCCCTGCTGCCCTCGCGTCCCACCTTCGCGCTCAGCCTCGATGCCCTGCCACCGGGCGCGCTGCCATCAGGCAACCGCGTCAAGTTCGCCACCTCCGCCGGCGATGGCGTCAACCTGCCGGTGCATGAAGTCGACAGCCTATTTGCCTTTGCCGGCAGCGTTCTCGACGCAGCGAAGGACTGGCAGGACAATATGCTGTCCGGCATGCCCGGGCAGCGCGAGCGTATCGCCCGGGTCATGCTGTCCAAGTCCGAAGGCGGCCTCAACCTCACCATGCCGCCGGCCAAATCGGCCGCGCTGATGCAGTATGGCCGCGAGGTGGGCCAGCGTTTTGCCAATGGCGGGCTCGATTTCGATGAGCACCGCTGGCGCCGCGCCCTCGTTGCCTATGAGCAGCTGGAGCGCACGGTGCATGCCACCGCGCAAACCTGGTCAGCCCAAGGTTTTGGTGCCTGGCTCAAGACCTATATGTCGGTGAGCAAGAGCTATGGCCGGGTGGGCAAGGCAGACCGCGCCAATATAAGGGCGCGCCTCAACGGCTTTGCCGGTCTCTCCCGCCTGTTCACCCCGCCGATCGTCGGCAAGGAGCGCAAGCTGCCCCGCCCACCGGGTCGCCTCAAGATCGGCCCCGATCTCTAGCCTCAGCGCAAAAGCGATTGCCCGCCATCGACATAGACGGGCACGCCCGTCACATGTCGTGCCGCATCGGATGCCAGGAATGCGATGACATCGGCCACGTCCTTGCTCTTGCCCGGTTCGCCATCGGTGATCGGAATGTCCCCGTCCGGGAACTCGACCTGTATGGTCGCCGCCTCCGTATTCTGTCGATCGGTATTGTCGTCGATATCAGTGTCGATCGCGCCGGGACACACCGCATTGACCCGGATCTTGTGCCTGCCCAGTTCCAGCGCCAGCTGCTGGGCCATGGCGACCTGCCCCGCCTTGGTCACCGAATAAGCCGTCGCGCCGCCGGTAGTGAAGGTGCGGTTGCCGTTGATCGAACTGACGATGATGATAGAGCCGCCGCGCTGCTTGAGGTGCGGCACGGCAAAATGCAGCGTCAGATAGGTGCCGCGCAGGTTGATGGTCATCGTCTCGTCCCACTCGGCCGTCGTCAGTTCGTCGATAGGCGCCCAGGTGCCGTTGACCCCGGCATTGGCCACAACGATGTCGAGCCGGCCATAGGCCGTGACGGTCTTGTCGACCGCCAGCTTCATCTCCGCCGGCAGCGATATGTCCACGGGAATGCACAGGGCCTCGCCGCCCGCAGCGACGATCTCGTCGCGCGTCGCCTCGATCTCCTTGGGCGTGCGGCTGATCACTGCCACCCGCGCGCCGCCGGCGGCGAGCCGCAGGGCCGTTGCCTTGCCGATACCCGATCCGGCGCCGGTCACCAGCGCTACTTTGCCCGAAAATTCCATGGTATTACTCCGACGGTCCACCTGGGCGGGAACGCATCGGCGCGCGATTAGGTTACGCGCGTTTTGACCACAGCACCTGAGGTGTGAACGCAAAGCTCCGGTCGAACGGATATTGCGGCACCGATTTGTGCCTGCGCTCCAGCCGCTCGACGAACTGATCCACCACGCCCGGCGACAGTGCCATCAGGCTCGGATTGGCGATGGGGCCAAGATCGGGCGACAGGTAGCCCGACTTGACCACCACGATCTTTGCGCTGCGAGGATCGATCCCCAGCGTGGTGAAGTCCGCGATATTGTGGAATGGCCGTCGCCTCGCCGTCAGCACCAGCTCGATCCCGCCGATCCGCACCACCGCCTCGCGCAGCCTTGCCTCAGCAGTTTCCAGCAGGAACACAATCTCGGCTTCCGCGTAGACCGGGCGGCTCGACGTATCGAGCGTCGCCCCAATGCTGAGCGCGACGGATTTCCCGACCCCCGCCCCATAGGCCGCGTCGGTCGCCGACTTGTCGGCAATGCCGGCAAACACCACGCCCTGCGCATCGCGGGCGATCAGCTCCGCCAGCACGTCGGCCCGGTCACCCACGCCGCCGCCGGTCGGATTGTCGCCTGACTCGGCCAGCACGGCGGGGCCGCTCCCTGCCGTCATGGCCCAGTTGACGCATTCCTCAATCGAGCCGGTCTTCGTGCCGAACACGAAGCTGTCGCGAATATCCCAATAGTCCTGCGCAAGGTGCCGCGCCGCTTCCGCCATTGCGGTCCGGTCGGTGCCGGTGATGACCGCACAGGCCGTCGCGCGCGGCTCGTCGGCCCACACATAGCCAACCTGAAACGACGCATCCCAGACGCCGGTGGGGTCCTCGACATCATGCAACTGCGTGTAGAAGCTGCGGGCCGGTTCATCCTGGGTCGAGGTTCGCTCCCCGGGCAGCAGCACCGGCACCGGCGCCCAGGCCAGGACCGGTCGCTGTCCCGTGCGCAGCGCCCGCACCAGCATGGTCACCGCCCGCCGCATGGTGTCCGGCACGTCGATATGCGGCGCCGTGCGATAGGTCGAAAAGATATCGAGCGCGTCCACGATCTTCTGGCTCACATTGCCATGCAGGTCATAGCTTGCCGCGATCAGCACATCCGGCCCGACCACCTCCCGTACATCAGAAATGAAGTCGCCCTCGGCATCGAACATGCCCTCGACGAACATCGCGCCATGCATGGCCAGATACACTCCGTCCAGCGGCAGCGCCGCCTTCAGCCCATCAAGGATCTCGGCCTTCCAGCGCTCATAGATGCCGCGCTCCACCGGTCCTCCCGCAATGGCGCGGGCATGGAGGATGGTGATGAATTCGGCCGGGAAATGCGTCAGGAAATCGAAATAGCCGTCCTTGAGCATTGATGGACCGCGCAGCACGCGGAAATCGGCCTCGCGGGCAAGGACGGGGTTATAGGTGCTGCATTCGGTATGCAGGCCTGCAACAGCGATGCGCATCATAGAACTCCGGCTATTTCAGCTTCAGGATTATGGGCGGACTTGGCTGGCCCGGTCGCCAGGCGACCGGTGAGCAGCAGGCTCACCAGCAACACCGGCACGAGGCAGGCAATGCCCAGCCGCATGTCGAATTGCTCGGCCACAAAGCCGATCACCGGCGGGCCGACGAGAAAGCCCAGTAGCGCCACAAAGCTCAGCACCGCCACATTGGCCGATGCCGAGCGGTCGGTGAGACTGGCCGCCGCCGTCACCGCCAGCGGGAAGCCCACGGAAACGCCAAGGCCGATAATGGCAAAGCCGAACAGCGCAATGGGTGTATTGGGTGCTACCAACAGGATCGCCGCGCCAGCCACCGCCAGCGTGCCGCAGATGCGGGCCGTGTTGACCGCGCCGAACCGCTTCTTGAGCGTGTCGCCGCCAAAACGGCCGGCCGCCACCATCATGGCGAACACCGCATAGCCGAGGCCCACTATGCCGCTTTCGGCGCCCAGCGCATCGCGCAGGAAAATCGCTGACCAGTCGGCCATGGCGCCTTCGGTCATGGTAATGCCGAAGACGAAGCAGCAAATGCCCAGCAGCGCCCAGCTGGGCAGTGCCCAGGCCGAGCGCTGGTTTTCGCTCGCCGGCGCTGCAGCCGAAAGGACGGGCAGGGCGGTCGACGCCAAAAGCGCTATCGGCAACACGACGAACGCGACGAGCATGATCGCCCACTTGGCCTCGAGTCCGAGCCCCGCCAGGCCGGAGCCGATCAGGCTGCCCACCATGATGCCGACCGACCAGAAGCCGTGCGACGTGGTCATGATGACCGAGCCGGTTGCCTTCTCCACCGCGTCGGCCTGCACATTGAGCCCCAGCTCGACAAAGGAAATGGTCGATCCGGCCAGCATCAGTGCCACGAACAGCATGGCGGGGTTCATGGCAAAGGCCGGTAGGCTCGCCGCCAGCGAATACAGCACGAAGCCAACCAGGATCGCCATGCGCGGCCCGATTTTACCCACCAGCGGCCCGGCGAATGGCAGCGTCAGCAGCGTGCCGCAGGGCAGTCCCAGCAGCGCAAAGGCCAGCCCCGCCGGTCCGAGGCCCAGCGCCTGCTGCACTTCAGGAATACGCGGCAGCCACGCCCCGAAGGCAATTGGCTGCAGGAAAAACACCAGCATGGTCAGGCGCTGCGGGGAAAGGAAGGACATGATGGGTCTCGGCACTATGTTCGTTCAAGCCACCGGGTCATTCCGGCGAAGGCCGGAATCCATGTTCGATGGCTGTTCCAGCTCTGCGAGGGGCGGTGTTCGGACCTGGATCCCGGCCTTCGCCGGGATGACACCGCTTCTGTGGCGCCGCTGGGGCTCAAGCCCCCATCGGATAGGGCAAGTATCCCGCAAACCCGGTCAGCTTCCACGTGCCCGCGACCCTGCGCAGGAAATACAGCGTCTGCCAGTTCAGCACATCCTTGCCGCCGTCGCTCAACCTGATCTCGCCGTCGAACTTCTTGTGCGCGATGGCGATGTCCCCGTTGATCTCGATCTCCGTGAGGCTCGTCGCGCGATGGATGCCGTCAAGCACGTCCTCGGCATAATCCAGCTTCTGGCTTTCCCTGGCCTGCCGGATCCAGTCGTCGCGATAGGCCTCCAGCGTCGGAAAGCTGATGCGCCACTCATCGGGATTGCCGGACTTCTTGCCGTTGATCCCCAGGAAACCCTCCTTGATGAAGTCGCCGTCCACCATGCTCCAGTCGGCGGCGACGAAGGCGGCAATGTCGCGCTCCACCAGCATGGTCCAGATGGCGCTTCGATCCGGGTCGTTGGGGAAAGGGTTGATACTGCTCATGGAAGCTCTCGCGGGTTCGTCCGGCGCTGAAAATCGCGCGCCACTACTGCAAAACAATTGTGTTCCAAATTTTCATTGGCATCACAAGGGTGAAACTGCTTTCTGGAGCCCAGATGAATACCAATTCGAATAGGTTGCCGGTTTTCGGTGGGCTTGTCCACACCCGGTGTAACCAAAATCGGCGCAGAAACGCCCAGAAATTCGGCAAAATGCTGCCTCAATGGGCAAATCGTGCGGGTGGCTTAAATTGGTATTGAAAGTGTGACGGATTCATGTTGACATCAGTTTCGAAACGATCCTAGTCTTGAAAATCGTTTACAGAATACCACACCAATCCGACAGAGATTGGCGGTCTAAAAACAGGGTACGGCAGCATGCGAGTAGGCATTATCGGCCTCGGATATCGTCTCGGCTACCTGGCGCGGATATTCTCCGCCGCCCGGCCGGACTTTACCATTGTCGGCTATGTCGACCCGGCGCCCGCCGGACTTCCCTACACGGCCGAGCATGGCATTTCGGTCGGCAAGCAATATGACTCGCTCGAGGCGTTGCTCGACAACGAGCAGCTCGATCTGCTGATGGTCGGCTCGCCCAACCACCTGCATCTCGGGCACATCCGCACCGGTCTCGAACGCGGCAAGAAGATCTTCACCGAAAAGCCCGTCGTGACCACGGTCGAAGAGACCATGGAATTGGCCAGGCTGATCGCGCAATACGGCTCGGACAATGTCATGGTCGGCCTCGTGCTGCGCTATGCGCCGCTCTATGTCGACCTGCGCAAGGCTCAGGCCGAGGGCATGCTGGGCGACATTACCTCGATCGAGGCGTCCGAGCATATCCCGCCCTATCATGGTGCCTTCTTCATGCGCGACTGGCGCCGCTACGAGCGCTATTCCGGCAGCTTCATGCTGGAAAAGTGCTGCCACGACCTCGATCTCTACAATGGCGTCATGGGCTGCCGGCCCCAATATGTATCGAGCTTCGGCGGCCGCCGCACTTTCGTGCCGGCCAATGCGCCGGCCAATGCCGGCATCAACGACATGGAAGTCTATCGCCGCAAGCCCAGTGGCTGGCAGGGCTCCGACAAGGTGTTCGACAGCGACGGCGACATCATCGATTTCCAGACTGCCATCGTGCAGTACGAAAATGGCGCGGCACTCACCTTCCACACCAATCTCAATGTCCCCGACGACTTCCGGCGCTTCGCCGTGATGGGCGCGCAGGGCATGGCCGAGGGTGATTTCATCCGCAATTTCCTGCGCGTCACCGACTCGCGCACCTCCGACCGGCTGGTCGACACCACCTACAAGATGAGCGAGCTCAGCCAGCACTATGGCGCCGACGAGCAGATGGCCGAGGATATCCTGAGGCACATGCTCGAGGGCGTGCCGCTCCCGGTATCGGTGACGGACGCGCTCGAAGCGGGGCTCCTGGCCCTGTCAATGGACCAGGCGATGCGTACCCGCTCCGTCGTCGACATGACCCCGATCTGGCAGCAATTCGATGCTGCCCTCGGGCGAGCGAGCTGAGGAGAGCAGAGATGACCGGCACCCGTAGCGCTTCGATCTTCGCTTTCGCCCTGCTGGCTCCGGCTCTGCTCTACATCATTGCCATTGTCGCCTATCCGCTGGTCGACACCATCAATCTCAGCTTCACCAATGCCGCGCTCCGCCCGGCCTACGACTGGGTCGGCTGGGCCAACTACCAGAAGATCTTCAGCGCCAATTTCGATGAGGTCATCGTCCGCACCTTCATCTGGACCTTCTTCTCGGTCTCCATAAAGATGATCATCGGCACCTGTGGCGCCGTATTGCTCAATGCCGCCGTGCCCGGCCGGGCCCTGTTCCGCATCCTCACCATGCCGCCCTGGGTCGTGCCCATGGCCATCGGCATCTTCATGTGGGGCTGGATGTATAACGGCCAGTTCGGCATGATTTCCGGCCTGCTGCAGAATTTCGGCATCGTCGACGGGCCGGTCGCCTGGCTCGCCTATGGCAACACGGCCTTCTGGGCCACCATCGTCACCGACGTGTGGATCGGCGTGCCGCTGGTGACCATCTACCTGCTGGCCGCCATGCAATCGATCCCCCGCGACCTCTACGAGGCCGCCTGGACCGATGGCGCCGGTCGCTTCTATCGCTTCCGCCGCATCACCCTGCCCATGATCATCCCGGCCATGGTCACCATGAGCCTGCTCTCGCTGATCGCGACCTTCAATTCCTTCGACATCATCTGGATCCTGACCCGCGGCGGCCCGTCCGGCTCCACCACGACCATGATCATCGACACCTACAAGACCGCCATCGGCTCCTACAAATACGGTGAAGGCGCCGCCCGGGCGGTGATGATCTGCATCTTCCTGTCGCTGTTCTGCCTCGCCTACTTCCGCATCGTCGGCAAGATCAACACCGGAGAGCGCGCATGACCAGCGAACCGATGACCGCGGCGCAAAAGGTCGCCCACCCCGCTGACGATGTCGCCGTAGCGCCCATCGGTCTGGTTAAGCCAAAGGCGACCAAGGCCGTCCGCGCCATGATCGACCGCTACACCTGGTACGAATATGCCGCCATCTATGCCGGCATCGCCCTGTTCCTGTTCTTCGTGCTGGCGCCTTTCATCGAAGGCTTCATGGTCTCGCTGAAGCCGCTGTCGCGTCTGTTCTCCTCGCCCTACAGCTTCTGGCCCGAGCAGGGTTCGCTCACGGCCTATTTCACCATGTGGGAATCGGTGCCCGGCTTCTGGCGCTACATCGTCAATTCGCTGTTCATCTCCACCACCGCCACCGCCATCGTGCTCATCATGGTCGTGCCGGCATCCTATGCCTTCGCCCGCTTCCCGTTCCCGGGCCGCGGCGCGCTGCTGGGGGCCTTCCTCGCGGTCAACATGTTCTCGGGCGCCGTGCTCTTGATCCCGCTCTTCCGCCTCATGCGGCAGATGGGCCTGCTCAACACCTACTGGGCCATGATCGTGCCCGGCGCCGCCTTCCTCATTCCGTCGGCCATCTGGCTGCTGCGCACCTACATGATGCGCATTCCGCGCGAGCTCGACGAAGCCGCCTGGGTCGACGGCGCCAGCCGCCTCTACACCCTGCGCCGCGTCATCCTGCCGATCGCCATGCCCGGCATCGCCGTCGTCGCCATCACCACCTTCATCGGAGCCTATGCGCAGCAGTTCATCTTTGCGCTGACCTTCAACTCCAAGACCGAGTTCATGCCCCTTGCGATCGGCCTTTTCGCCTATTTCGGCCGCCAGGAAGTGGTGTGGAACGAGCTCATGGCCGCCAGCTTCGTCGGCATCGCGCCAGTGCTCATTCTGATCGTCTTTCTACAACGATATCTCGTCGCGGGCCTCACGGCCGGCGCCGTGAAAACTTAGGCCGCGGCCGGAAACAGGGACTTAGGTTTCCGGGCAACAACGCGGCCCAAGATGCTTGCCCCTCGGGGCGAACAAGCAACTCGCCCCTCGGGGCAGTGAAGCAAGGGAAGGTAACAACAATGACGAAATCCAAGATTCTGGGCGGAGCGATGGTCGCGCTGCTTGCGTCGACGGCTTACGCCGCCGCGCAGGACCAGGTCATCTCCTTCGTGGAATGCGGCGATACGCCAAGCCCCGTCCACGTCGCCACCATCGAGGCCTGGGAAGCCGCCAATCCCGGCTTCGACGTTCAGGTCGAAGTCGTGGGCTGGGGCCAGTGCCAGGACAAGGTGACCACGCTCGCCGTCGCCGGCACCCCCGTGGGTCTGGCCTATATCGGCTCGCGCGCCCTCAAGCAGCTCGCCTCGAACGATCTCATCGTCGACATGCCGATGACCGACGAGGAAAAGGCTTCCTATTATCCTTACGTCGCTGACACCGTAACCTTCGACGGCACCCAGTGGGGTCGCCCGGTCGCCTTCTCGACCAAGGCTCTGTACTGGAACAAGGATCTCTTCGCCGCCGCCGGCCTCGACCCCGAGAAGCCGCCGACCACGTTTGCCGAGGAAATCGAATACGCCAAGGCCATCACCGAAAAGACCGATGCTGCCGGTTTTGGCGTCGTCGCCAAGACCTTCGACAACACCATGCACCAGTTCCTCCATTGGGTTTATTCCAATGACGGCCTGGTCATCGATGCCGACAACAACATCGTGCTCGATAGCCCGCAGAACCTGGAAGCCCTCACCGCGCTCCGCGATATCGTTCCTTACGCCGAAGAAGGCCCGACCGCCTACGAGCAGAACGAAGTCCGTGCCATCTTCCTCGATGGCAAGCTCGGCATGATCCAGGCCGCCTCCGGCGCCCTGAACCTGCTCAAGGACGCGCCCTTCAAGTGGGGCGTCACCACCCTGCCGCAGGGTCCGTCCGCCAAGGGTCCGGGCACGCTGCTGATCACCGACTCGATGGCCGTGTTCAAGGGCACCGGTTATGAAGACAAGGCCAAGGATCTGGCCATCTTCCTGACCAACCCGGAAAACCAGACCGCCTATGAAGCCGAGCAGGGCCTGACCCCGCTGCGTCCGGGCCCGGCTGCCGACGCCATCGTGGCTGCCGATCCGAACTGGAAGCCCTTCTTCGACGGCATCGCCTATGGTGGTCCTGAGCCGCTGCTGACCGACTATATCGGCCTGCAGAACGTCATGATCGAAATGGTCCAGTCCGTCGTGACCGGCGCTGCCGAGCCTGCCGCTGCCCTCACCAAGGCCGCCGCCGATCTCGAGCAGTACAAGTAAGCCGCCGCCGCCCCGTCAGGGGCGGTCGGCTCCTCCCGCCGCCGCCGTCCTCCGGGATGGCGGCGGCTCCCTCTCCCGGAGACCAGCAATGTCCCAGCTCAGCCTCAAACACGTGGAAAAATCCTTCAACGAAGCCCATATCATCAAGGGCATCGACCTGGAGGTTTCCGAAGGCGAGTTCGTGGTCTTTGTCGGGCCCTCCGGCTGCGGCAAGTCCACCTTGCTGCGCATGATTGCCGGCCTCGAGGAGGTCACCTCAGGCGAGATCGTCATAGGCGGTCGCACCGTCAATGACCTGCCGCCCGTGCAGCGCGGCATCGCCATGGTGTTCCAGAGCTACGCGCTCTATCCCCATATGACCGTCTACGAAAACATCGCCTTTCCGCTCCGCGTCGAGCGCCTGCAGCAGGCCGAGGTCGACAGGCGCGTCGGCGCCGCCGCCCGCGTGCTGCAGCTCGAAACCCGCTTGCAGCAGCGCCCCGGCACTCTCAGCGGTGGTCAGCGGCAGCGCGTCGCCATCGGCCGCGCCATCGTGCGCGAGCCGCAGATTTTCCTGTTCGACGAGCCGCTGTCCAATCTCGACGCCGCACTCCGCTCCGAGATGCGCATCGAGCTGATGGAACTGCACAAGCGCCTGGGCTCCACCATGATCTACGTCACCCACGACCAGGTCGAGGCCATGACCATGGCCGACAAGATCGTGGTGCTCGATGCCGGCACCATTTCGCAGGTGGGCTCGCCCCTCCAGCTTTACCACAAGCCCGACAATCTCTTCGTCGCCGGCTTCATCGGCTCGCCCAAGATGAACTTCATATCAGGCACGGTGACTTCGGCCGATGGCACGACCGCCGTCGTTGACCTTGGTCCCCTGGGCACGATCAGCCTGCCGCGCCAGTCCAAGGCCGTCGCCGGGCAGACGATCACCCTGGGCATCCGTCCCGAACATCTGCGCCTGGGCAAGTCCGATTTCACGCTCACCGTGACGCCCAAGATCGTCGAGCATCTGGGCATTCACACCGTGACCTATGCCGATCTGCCCGGCGGCGAGAACTTCATCGGCCTCTTTGAGGGTGACCCGGATGTGCCCGAGGGCCGCCCGCTCGAGGTCGGCTTCGCGCTGAACCAGGTTCACCTCTTTGACCAGGCAGGCCTGGCGGTTTACTAGCGTCGAACGGAGGGTGGGGCCTCACCCCACCCTCATTTCCTCCCCATCAAGGGTAGGGAGGCGCCAGCTCCAATGCCGGTGTTCATCGTCTCCGTCCCCTTTTGGGGAGGGATCAAGGGTGGGGGTGGTTTGGGCAAACACCTTCGGAAGGAGCCGCCATGCTGGACATTGTCGGCCTGTTGCAGACCGAGAAGAACGAGTTTACCCGCTCCGAGCGCGCGCTGACCGAGATCGTGCTCGCCGATGTCGACAGCGTCCTCAAGATGTCCATTGTCGATCTTGCGGCTCAGGCTGCGGTGTCGCCGCCCACGGTCACCCGCTTCTGCCGCCGCCTCGGCTGCGACAGCTATGCCGATTTCAAGGTGCGGCTGGCTCAGTCGCGCTTTGTCGGCCAGCGCTATTTCGCCCCGGCGGCGGGGCCGTCCAGCGTGCATGAGATCAGCCAGGGCGTCATCAACGGCATCCAGTCCATCATCTACGAAACTTTCGATCATCTCGATTTCGCCGCCGTCGAGCGCGCTGCCGAAAGCATCGTCAAGTCGAGCTTCGTGCTGTCCTTCGGCTCCGGCGGCGCCTCCTCGATGATGGCCGGCGAAATCGAGACGCGGCTGTTCCGCCTCGGCCTCAAGGTCGCCTCGACTGACGATCATCAACTACAGATGATGCGCGCTGCCTCGGCGCCACCAGGCACGGTCATCATCGCCTTCTCGCTCTCGGGCAACAATGCGCAGCTGGCCAAGACGCTGACCGTGGCCGGCGAATATGGCCTCACCCGCGTGGTCATCACCCGCTCGGCCTCGATGGTCTCGGCGCAGTCCGACATCCTCCTGCCGGTCAACTGGCACGAAAATACCGATATCCTGCGACCTACGCCCGGGCGCTACGCCTTCCTCGCCACCGTCGACGTGCTCGCGCAGACCGTGGCCACCCGCCTCGGTCCCTCCGCCATCGCCAGCATGCGGCGCATCAAGCACCAGCTCGTCGTCAACCGCGACGGCGACGACGCTCAGCCGCTGGGGGACTAATTTGCCAAAGCCTGCCTGCTGCACCAACGGCTCCATCCCCTTCTCCCTCGTGGGAGAAGGCGCCCGAAGGGCGGATGAGGGGGCTGTCATCAAGACCAACCGCCAGTGCCAATCCACTCACCCGGATTTCTGCTGAACGCGGAAATCCACCCTCTCCCGCAAGGGGAGAGGGGAGGGGAGCCAAACATCCGACCAAGAGACATTTCCCATGACCATCTCCTTTTCCCTCGTCACCACCTGGACCCCCGCCACCGATGACAGCCCCCTCGGCTACGGCATCGAGCTCACAAATACCGGCGACACACCAGTCAGCGGTTTCCAGCTCGGCTTTTCCGGCCCGGCCCGCATCGACCCGCATGCCACGCTCGAAAACGGCAAGCTGCTCAAGCGCCTTTCCAATCACACGCTGATCGCCCCGCCCGACGGCTTCGTGCTGCAGCCGGGCGAAACCTGGAAATCCACGGCGCGCGGCCTCTCTTATGGCCTGCGTCACTGGAGCGACGGCGCCAATTCCGGCTATGTCGTGCTGGCCGATGGCACGATCGTGACGCTCGCCACCACCCCGACCCAGGCCAAGGGCCACAATTCGCCGCTGCTCAAGGGCGCGGCCAGATTCCCGGTGCCATCAAAGGCGCCCGTATCGGTCTCGATCATCCCCTGGCCGAAATCGGTCGCCACCACTGGCACCCGCCCCGCCCCTGCTGGCCTCGATCTCAAGCCGGAAGGCACCGATGCAGGCCGGGCCGCCGCGGCCTTTGCCGGCCTGGTCGACGATCTCTTTCCCGTCGAGGCCATCGTGCGCCCGGCCTCAGAGGCCGGCATGCCTGTCACCATCCGCTACAAGGATGGCCTCGGCGCCGAAGCCTACGAGGTCCACTTCGCCGACGACTCCGCCATTGTGGAAGCCACGACGCGCCAGGGCATGTTCTATGGCCTCGTGACCTTGGGCCAGATCCTGCGCGGAGCAAAACTCCATCCGCAGACCTTTGTCTTCCCGACCGGCGGCACCATCACCGACGAACCAGGCTTTGGCTATCGCGGCTGCCATCTCGATGTGGCCCGCCAGTTCTACTCCGGCGCCGAAGTCAGTCGTCTGATCAAGCTGATGGCCTGGAACAAGCTCAACAAGTTCCATTGGCACCTCAGCGAAGACGAGGCCTGGCGCGTCGAAATCGAAGCCTTCCCCGAACTCACCCAGATCGGCGCCTGGCGCGGCCACGGCAAGGCCTTGCCGCCGCTGCTGGGCTCGGGCCCGCACCCGACCGGCGGCTACTATTCCAAGCCCGTCATCCGCCAGATCGTGGCCTTGGCCGATAGTCTGGCCATTGCGGTGATCCCCGAAATCGACATGCCCGGCCACTTCTACGCCGCCCTCCAGGCTTTGCCCGAACTGCGCGATCCCAACGAAACCGGCGAATACCAGTCCGTGCAGGGCTTCCCCAATAACAGCCTCAACCCGGCCTATGAGCCGGTCTACAAGTTCGTCGAAACCGTCATCGACGAAATGCTCGAGCTGTTCCCGGCTGGCGTCTTCCATATCGGCGCCGATGAAGTGCCGCTGGCAGCCTGGTCCGGCTCGCCCCTGGCTCTCGACATGATCGAGCGGCTGAGCGGCCCCGAAATGCGCCGGAAGCACGAGGCGCAATACAACCAGCTCGGCAACCACCACGGCGCCGACGAGATCGAGGGTTCCCCCACCGCACTCATCCAGGCCGAGTTCATCAGGCGCGTCCACCGTTACATCGCCTCCAAGGGCGCCATTACCGGCGGTTGGGAAGAGGCGGCGCATGGCGATGCGGTCGACAAGGACAAGAGCTTCGTCATCGGCTGGCGCAATGTCGAGATCAACGCCGCCCTGGCCGAGCGCGGCTACGACATCGTCGTCTCCCCCGGCCAGCGCTACTACCTCGACATGGCCAACGGCGTCGCCTGGGCCGAGCCCGGCGCCGGCTGGGCCGGCTGGTCGGGCCCGCAGGAAACCTATGAGTTCGAAAGCCGCGCCGGCATGAGCGAAGAGGGGCTGTCGCATCTCCTGGGCATCCAGGCCTGCATCTGGAGCGAAAGCATGACCGACCGCGCCATCTTCGACCGCCTGGTCTTCCCCCGCCTGTCAGCCATCGCCGAATCCGCCTGGACCCTGCCCGAGCGCAAGAGCTGGGAGCGGTTCAAGGCGTTGGTGGGGACGATGCCGATCATGTACGGCAATTGGGCAGCAGAATAGCTGGCGCATACTACCCGCAAACACGGTGTCATCCCGGCGAAGGCCGGGATCCATCCTGAGGTCTGGGGTTTGCATTAGCTGCGCCCACAAACTCGATCGTCACCCTCGGGCTTGACCCGAGGGCTCTTCACTTGCTGAGCGTCGAGTAAGTGCAACGCCCTCGGGTCAAGCCCGAGGTTGACGTGCGGTGGGTGTGGAAGCGGCGCGGCAAACGCCGCCCTCAATCACCCCAAGGATCCTCCACCATCGGCCAGATATCTCGCCGCGCCTTGCGATAATCCGTCTCCGCCGGCCGGTTCGGATAGGGCTTCCCCGCCGAGCAATAGACGATCTCCGACGCGATCTTGGAAAAGCTGTCGTAGAAGTGGTTGGTCGACTTGATCAGCAATATCTTCCGCGACTTCGGATCGATCCCCATCGCCGAAAACAGGCTCGGATCAAAGCTCTGAGCCCGGGTCGAATTGAGGATCACGTCGATCCCGTCAAAGGAAACCCATGCAGCATCACCAAACGGCGCAAAGCTCTCGCCGAACTTCATCTCGGCATTCTGCACCAACCGCCTGACCGTCACGACCTTGTCGATCGGGCTGCCGGTATGTGGCGCCGACTTGGCCCCAAACCGCAGCGGGATCTCTGCTCCCTCACCCGCGGCGAAACAGATCTGCACCGCGATCGGATCCCAGATGGTCCCGACAGCCACATCGCTCACGCCGCGCGCGATCAGCTCGGCCAGGATCACCGTCGCATCACCCGCCGTGCCGCCGCCCGGATTGTCCCAGACATCGGCGATCACCACCGGCCCGCGCGGCGCCGCCAGGGCTGCATCGACAGCAACTTTCTCGTCCACCTGGCTCACCATGAAGGTGCCGCGCATGGCAAACAATTCCCGCCCCAGCGTTTCGGCCAGCTTTGCCCCTTGCGCCGCGTCCCCGTCGGTCACCACAATCACCTTGGTGCCCATTTCCGGCACATCGCCCGCCATGAAGCCATGAATGACCGATAGCGACAGTACGCCGGGCTCGGATTTCTCCAACGCATAGAGCTTGTCGACAAACCCTCGCATCGGCTGCTTGGAGGTCGGGAAGATGTCGATCATCCGGCAATCGAACACCGACATGACAGGCGTGATTTCGCCCTTCAGCGTCCGCACCGCGATAGCCCACAGGTCCCGGGCCCGGTCGACGAAGTCGGTATGCGGGAATTCCTTGAACACCACGAAGAAGTCGGCCGCGGCGACACGCCTGGCCGTCAGGTGGCTATGCGGGTCGAGCTCGGCACAGACCAGCACATCCGGCCCGACGATATCGCGGACCCGCCCCAGCAGATCGCCCTCCGGATCATCATACCCCTGCGCCACCATCGCGCCATGCAGCCCCAGCACCACGCCATCGACCGGCAGGGCCGCCCGCAGCTGCCCGAGAATTTCGTCCCGCAGGTCCTCATAGGTAGCCCGCGCCACGAGCCCCGCCGGGTCTGCCCAACTGGCGCTACCCTCGATCAGCTCCCAGCCTTCGCGCGCGCAGACCTCGCGGCCGACCGTGATCGGCGCGGTGCACAAAGTCGGGGTCGCCGGGTGCTCACCCGGCCTGGCATAGAGCGAGGCTTCGAAGGCGCGCTTGTCGATCGCGATGGGCGAAAACGTGTTGGTTTCGGTGGCCAGGGCCGCGGTGAAGACGCGCACGGGAAACTCGCAGGAAAACAGCAGGAAATCTTGCAGCATGCTGGAGATGCGGCACAATCACGCTAGCACAGGGCGAATGGGCGTTTCACGTAAGAAATTTACATTGAGAGCGACAAATTGCAGGCGAAATCGACTTTTTCGTCGGCTATCTTAGCTTCCAACGAAACTGGCTTTCAGAAAACGCCAAAAGGAGCGTCGTTATGCCGATCAAGCGCTATGGAGCAGAAAAGTCGGGTGCCGGTGGCCAGAACCTGCCCTTCGCCCGCGCCGTCGAAGCCGGCGGCTTCCTCTTCGTCTCCGGTCAGGTGGCGATGAAAGATGGGGAAATTCAAGGGGTTGGCATCGTCGAGCAGACCCACCTCACCATCAAGAACCTCATCGCCATCCTCGAGGAAGCCGGCTACGGCCTCGAACACGTCGTCCGCTGCGGCGTCTGGCTCGACGACCCCAGAGACTTTTGGAGCTTCAACGCTGTTTACAAAGGCTATTTTGGCGATAATCCCCCCGCGCGGGCGGCCGTGCAGAGCCACATGATGGTCGACTGCAAGGTCGAAATCGAATGCGTGGCCTACAAGGATCCCGCATGAGCTCCCCCTTCCGCCTCGACGGCAAGACCGTGCTGATATCGGGCGCCGGTGGGGGCATCGGCCAGTCGCTGGTCAGTGTCTTCCGCGAGGCGGGAGCCAGCGTTATCGGCGCGGACCGCGAGGCAGGTATGCTGGAGGGCCTTGATCTGACAGGCAAAATCCTGTTCGACCAGGCCGACCCCAAGGCCACCCGAGCAGCCATCGCCAGCTACCTGGCTGAGCACGGCACGCCCGACGCAGTTGTGTCCAATGCAGGCTTCACCCGCGCCGAGCACCTCGATCAGGTCGATGACGACGTCTGGGCTTCCGAACTGGCAATCAACCTCAACGGCGCCTACGCCATGACCGACCCCATCGTCGCCGCCATGGCCGAACGGGGCAGGGGGAGCCTGGTGTTCATTTCCTCGGTCAACGCCCTGGCTCATTTCGGCAACCCGGCCTATTCGGCAGCCAAGGCGGGCCTCATCGCCTATGCCAAGGCCATCGCCGTCGAGCGCGGCGGGCAGGGGGTGCGGGCCAATGTGATCTGCCCCGGCTCGGTGCGCACCCCGGCCTGGGATCACCGGCTTGCCGCCGACCCCACCCTGCTCGACAATGTGCTGCCACACTACCCGCTCGGGCGTATGGTATTGCCCGTAGAGGTAGCCAACGCGGCTCTGTTCTATAGTTCCGATGCGGCGTCGGGCATAACAGGCACAGTGCTGCCGGTCGATGCCGGCCTGACCGCGGGCAATTTGCGTTTCGTCGACGAAGTCCTGAGGGGCAAATGACCGATATCAGCGAACTCGATACCCCAGCCGTGCTCATCGATATCGACCGCGTCGAGGCCAACCTCAAGCGCACGCAGGACTATGCCGACAGCCATGGCCTGAAGCTCCGCCCGCATATCAAGACCCACAAGCTGCCGCGCTTCGCCAAACGGGCCATCGAGCTGGGCGCGGTGGGGATCACCGTGCAGAAACTGGGCGAGGCCGAGGTATTCGCCGACGCCGGCATCAGCGAGATCTTCTTGCCCTACAACATCATCGGCGCGGCCAAGCTCGCCCGGCTCAAGGCACTGCATGCCAGGGTCCACATCACGGTCACCGCTGACAGCCCGGAGACGGTCGAAGGCCTGTCGCGTACTTTCGCCGGTTCCGCCACGCCGCTGACGGTCCTCGTCGAATGCGATACCGGCATGGGCCGTTGTGGGGTGCAGACCCCTGCCGCCGCCCTCGCCCTCGCCGAGAAAATCGCCAATTCGCCGGGCCTGACCTTTGGAGGACTGATGACCTATCCCGCTGCCGGGCAGGTTGAGGCCAATTCGGCCTGGCTGGCAGCCGCCAAGATCGCGCTATCAGCTGCCGGCCTGCCACCCGCCATCATCTCCAATGGCGGCACGCCCGACCTCTGGCGCGCCCACGAGGTCACATCAGCCACCGAGCATCGCCCCGGCACTTACATCTACATGGACCGCTACCAGGTCGCCAAAGGCGTCGGCACATTCGAAGACTGCGCCCTGACCGTATTGGCTACTGTAGTCAGCCGCCCGACTGAGGATAGGGCAATCATCGACGCCGGCTCCAAGGCGCTGACCAGCGACTTGCTCGGCATGACCGGCTTCGGCCTCATCGAGGCCTATCCCGACGCGGTCATTGTAGGACTCAGCGAGGAGCACGGCACCATCGATCTCTCCGCCTGCAGCCGCAAGCCCGTCATCGGCGAGAAACTGCGCATCATCCCCAATCATGCCTGCGTGGTCAGCAACCTGTTCGACCGGGTGACGCTGATTTCTGACGATGCAGTGGTCGAGACGGTGGACGTGGCAGCGCGGGGCAGGGTGGACTGAGCCACGCCCCTTCTGTAACCGCCGACACCGCCCACCACCGGGCCCTCACCCCCGGGCTTGCCCCGAGGGCTCTGTATTTTTCGGACGCTAAGCAAGTGAAGAGCCCTCGGGAGCCCGAGCATGAAAACTAATACCACTTCGGCACCACTTGCCCTCGCTTCCCGCGCTTAACTGCGACTTTAGTCGCAGTTAAAAGCCCAGGAGCTGAAGGGGCTTAACGCCCTGGCGGACTATGAAATCCGCCCGATTTTCCCCAGCTCATCTAAATTGCCCAAAGACCCCACTGGTATTCTTGACTCTCCTCCGCAATCGATTTCACTCTATGGGATCGGTCCCACAAGAGACCGCAGGGGAGAGTTTGGCGGCATGGCGACCATCGATGATGTGTCGAAACGAGCGGGAGTTTCCCGGTCCACCGTGTCCCGGGTCGTGGCCGACAATGGCTACGTCTCGGAGGAAAAGCGCCGCGCCATCCAGCAGGCGATTGCCGAGCTGGGCTACCGTCCCAATACCCTCGCCCAAGCCCTGCGCTCCAACCGATCCAACATGATCGGCGCCGTGGTGGTCGATGTGGGCACGCCCTATTTCGCCAACATGGTCTATGGCCTGCAGCGCGCCACCCGCCGGGCCGGCAAGGCGCTGATGGTGTCGTCGGGCTATGCCGACCAGGACGAAGAGGCCCGTGCCATCATCGAACTGGTCGATCGCTCCTGCGACGGCATCCTGCTCTATCTCGAGCGTCCTGTGCGGCCAGACGTGGTCGAGATCATCAGGGCCGCCCGCATTCCCGTAGTGATGATTGGCCGCATGGGCTGCGAAGTCGCCAGGGGCTCAGTGCAGCTCGACAATTTTGGCGGGGCTCGGGCCGCGGTCACTTTCCTGCTCCAACAGGGCCACCGCAGAATTGTGCATCTGTCCGGCCAGGCCGATTTCGGTGACACGGTCGCCCGCCTCGAGGGCGTCGAGGCGGCCCTGCGGGACTATGGTTTGACCATGACCGATATCCGCGTCGTCAACGGCATTTTCCACCAGGATTTCGGCTATTCGGCCACCAGCAAGCTGCTCGACGAGGGACACGACTTCACCGCCATTTTTGCCGGCGATGACGACATGGCAGCCGGCGTCCTGCTGGCGCTACGGCATGCCGGCAAGTCGGTACCATCAGATGTCTCGGTCATCGGCTTCGACGACGCTTTTCATGCGCGCCACCTGTGGCCACCGCTCACCACCATCCGGCAGCCGGTGGACGAGATCGGCGAGACCGCGGCCGATATGCTGCTGCAGCTGCTGGGCGAGCCAGGTTCGGCTGCGCGGCAAACCATTATCGACACCGAGCTTGTCGTTCGCGACAGCGTCGGTCCGGCACGGCATTAGCGAAAGGAGACGGAGGAACGCTTGACCGCGAGGCGACCGGCAAGGAGGCCGGACGGGGCGCGGCGTGAAGACTTCGGCAACGGGCCGCCCGGCGCCGCAACAGGGACAATATGGGATCGATCTCACATCGGAGTGTGGCGACCCGTCAAAAGGAGGAAACAGTGTCAAAGATCAGTCTACTGACGGTGCTGACCGGCGCCATGCTGACCACGAGCGCGATCGTGCCGGCTATCGGCCAGGAAGAAGTCATCCTGCGCCTGCTGCCCCACCATACCGACGCGATGGTGGAGAATTTCAACCCCAACAACCCCACCGGCCCGCAGCAGCGCACGCGCGATTTCACCTATGAGCCGCTATGGATCGAGAATGTCTGGCATCCGGATCAGGACGTGCCGGGTCTGGCCATGTCCTATGAGATCGCCGAGGACCTCAAGAGCGTCACCTGGAAGCTGCGCCCCGACACCAAGTGGAGCGACGGCGAGGATTTCAACGCCGATGACGTGGTGTTCTCCTTCGAATATGCCAAGGCGCATCCCGATTATCCCATGGGCATCGACGTCTACAACGGCGAAACGGGCAACGTCGTCAGCGTCGAGAAGATCGACGACCTCACCGTCAAGTTCAACCTGAACGAACCCGACTCGCTGGCCCGCTATGGCCTGGGCGGCATCTACCCGCTGCCCGAGCATATCTGGAGCACGGTCGACGACCCCAAGAACTTCGCCAATACCAAGCCGGTCGCAACAGGTCCCTGGACCGAAGTGCGCAATTTCTCGCGCAGCGGCTACGAGGTCTGCCGCAATGAACTCAGCCGCTACAACGCCGACAACAAGATCGACTGCCTGTCCTTCCCGCAGATGAACGGCAACGAGCAGACCGTGGCCGCGCTTTCGGCCGGCGATCTCGATTGGCTCGGCGACGGCCTGACGGATCCGGACGTCACCTTCCTGCCCCAGTCCGAATTCAACAACTACTGGTTGCCGGCTGGTTCGGACGTCAACCTGCAGCTCAACACCACCAAGGCGCCGTTCGACAACCTGCAATTCCGTCAGGCCATCTCTGTTGCCATCGACCGCGACACGCTGGTGGACATCTCGACCTTCGGCCTCACCACCCATACCAAGTTCCCCATCGGCACCGGTGAGATGTTCAACACCTGGTACGATGAGGCCGCGCTCGAGCCATATACCTGGCTGATGCAGTACAACCCGGACAAGGCCATCGAGCTGCTCGACGCTGCCGGGTTCGTCGACAAGGACGGCGACGGCTGGCGCGACAATCTTGATGGCTCGCCTATCGCCTTCGGCATTTCCATGCCCTCGGGCTGGACCGACTGGGTCAATACCGGCCAGACCGTTGCCGAGAACCTCCAGGATGTCGGCATCAATGCCAGCCTCAAGACCATGGACGAGGGCGCCTGGTTCGATGGCGTGCCGCAGGGCAATTTCGAGGTCTACGTCATGTGGACCAATGGCGGTGCCACCCCGTTCAGCCAGTATCACCCCATGTTCAATCCGCGCCTGATGGTACCGGGGCAGATCGATTTCCAGGCCATGCACCAGTTGCAGATCCCGGAAATCGAGGCGGCGCTGACCACCTTCAAGAGCACCTCCGATCGGGACGCGCAGCTGGCCGCCATTGGCGAAGTGCACAAGCTCGTCGCCGAGAATGTGCCGGTCGTGTCGCTGTTCGCCAACCCGATCTGGTACGAATACTCCACCCGCCGCTTCAGCGGCTGGGTAACAGAAGAGGATCCGCGCTATCGCCCGCAGGTGCATGACGGCAACCGCGAACGCGTGCTGCATGCGCTGAGCCTGCAGCCCGTCGCCCAGTAAGCGCCAGCTTCGGACGTGGCACGATCCGGCCACGCCTACTGAACGGCCTCCCCTCGATGGGGGAGGCCGGGAGGGGTGACGAGAGCCCGCATATCGGGGCCAACCACGCCACCCTAGATCCCTCCCCACAAGGGGAGGGTGTCGACTGAGACAACCGGGAAGGGAGACCGCATGATTTTCTTATTGAGGCGCTTCGCCTTTTACATCGGTGCCTTCTTCCTGGCGGTCACCTTCAATTTCTTCATCCCGCGGCTCATGCCCGGCGATCCCTCGGCGCGCATCATCGCTTCCTTCCAGGGGCGGCTGAACGAGTCCCAGGTCGAGGCCATCCGGAAGTCCTACGGCTTTACCGGTTCGCTCTGGGAGCAGTACTGGACCTATCTGGGCAGCGTCATGCGGCTCGATTTCGGTATCTCGACCGTGCAGTTCCCCGAGCCCACCGCCTCGCTGCTATTTTACGGTGCCACATGGACGCTGGTCCTCGTCGGTCTCGCCATCTTCTTCGCCTTCACCATCGGCAGCTTCATGGGCATCCACGCCGCCTGGCATCGCGGCGGCTTCTTCGACAGCTTCTTCACGCCCATCAACGTGATGCTCAACGCCTTCACCCCGGCCATCGTCGCCTTGCTGCTATTTTATGCCTTCTCGCTGCAATTGCAGTGGTTCCCGCTCGGGCGGGCGCACAGCATGCAGATTTCCCCCGGCTTCACCTTCGAGTTCATCGGCAGCGTGCTCTACCATGCGACCTTGCCGGTGCTGTCCATCTTCCTCGTCAGCTTCGGCGGCTGGCACCTGGGCATGCGCAACGTCATGATCAACCTGCTCAACGAGGATTTCGTCATCCTCGCCAAGGCCAAGGGGCTCTCCGACCGCCGCGTCCGCTACCGCTACGTCGCCCGCAACGCCATTCTGCCGCAGATCACGGCGCTCGCTTTGTCCATCGGCTTCCTGTTGGGCGGTGCGCTGGTGACCGAGCAGGTGTTCAACTATCCGGGCCTGGGCAAATTCACGTTCACCGCCATCGGCAGCCGCGACTATTCCTTCATCCAGGGTCAGTTGCTGCTGCTCACCGCCTCGGTGCTGGTGGCGAACCTGTTGTCCGACATCGCCAATGTCATCCTCGATCCCCGGCTCAGGACATGAAGCGCATGGTCACCCCCTCGCACCTATCACCGCGTTCCCTCGGGCTTGACCCGAGGGCCTCTTCCAACACGGCACAAGCGGCGAACGACCCTCGGATCAAGCCCGGGGGAGCGCGGTTCATGTTGCAAATTGCGGAGGCTACCCATGGCTGACCTTAGCGAACCCATGCCGCTGAGCATGCCCCGTCGCGTTCCCACAGCGACAGACAATCCGGCGCCCACGCAGCACGAACTGATGGTCGAACTCGGCCTCAAGTCCCGCCCCGGCTGGACCAGTAGACTGCCGCCCGGCCTTGCCGCCTTCGTCACCAATGGCAAAGGCATGGCCGGTGTCATCATCCTTCTGGCGCTGATCCTGCTGTCCCTGCTGGCGCCACTGCTGACCGAGTACAACCCGACCCGCCGCGCCGGCAAACCGCATGTGCAACCGGGCTATGAGCATGTGCTGGGCACCACCCGCATGGGCAAGGACGTCTTCACCCAGCTCGTTTATGGCGGCCGCATCAGCCTGACGGTGGGCATCGGCGCCGGCGTCGCCGCGGCAATGATTGGCCTGGCACTGGGCATTTCCGCCGGCTATTTCGGCGGCCGCGCCGACGACATCATCACCTTTTTCGTCAACGTGGTGCTGGTGCTGCCGGGATTGCCGCTCATCATCGTCATCGCCACCATGGTCGAAACCGCGGGACCACTGGTCATTGGTCTCGTGCTGGCGCTGACCGGCTGGGGCTGGGCCGCCCGCACTATCCGAACGCAGACCATGGCGCTGCGCGCCCGCGAATTCGTGCTCGCCGCCGAGCTGATGGGCGAAAAGAAGTGGCGCATCATCCTCGTGGAGATTTTCCCCAATATGCTCAGCTTCGTCATGGGCGGGCTGGTGCTGGGCACCATCGCCGCGATCCTGGCCGAAGCGGCGCTCGAATTCATCGGCCTGGGCGATCCCAACGCTGTCACCTGGGGCACCATGCTCTATTGGGGCCAGAAGAACCTGGCCCTGCAGTCGGGCGCCTGGTGGGAAGTCTGGCCACCTGCCATTGCCATCATGCTGACCGGCGCTGCCCTCGTCTTGATCAACTTTGCCGTCGACGAAATCACCAATCCGCAGCTCAAGGCGTCGCGCAAGATCGGTCGCATCAAGCGCTTCCTCGGCCGCCGCGGGAGGAGTGCCGATGTCTTCTGATCGGGTCCTGCTCGAGGTCCGCAACCTCACCGTCGATTATGTCGGCGACAATTCCATCGCCCGCGCCGTCAACGGCATCGACTTCGACATCCGCGAAGGCGAGGCCTTCGGGCTGGCCGGGGAAAGCGGCTGCGGCAAATCCACCGTGGCCTTCGCGCTGGCGCGGCTGACGCGCCTGCCGGGCCTCGTCTCGGGCGGTTCGGTCCGCTTCCAGGGCGAGGAGGTCCTCAGCTTCGAAAAGGCCCGTCTCAAGGCCTATCGTTGGCGCGAGGTGAGCTTCGTCTTCCAGTCCGCCATGAACGCTCTCAATCCGGTGATCCCGGTCTCCGAGCAGATCATGGACGTGATCGAGACGCACAATCCGGAGCTCGGCCAGAAGGGCGCCCGCGCCCGGGCCGTCGAAATGTTCGAGCTGGTCGGCATCCCGCCGCAGCGGCTCGACGATTACCCGCATCAGTTCTCGGGCGGCATGCGCCAGCGCATCTGCATCGCCATCGCTTTGGCGCTCAACCCGCGGCTGATCATCATGGACGAGCCGACCACGGCGCTCGACGTCGTGGTGCAGCGCGACATCATCGAACAGATCGTCGAACTCAAGTCTCGCCTCGGCTTTTCGGTGCTGTTCATTACCCACGACCTGGGCCTGATGATAGAGTTCTGCGACCGCATCGGCGTGATGTATTCGGGCGAGCTGGTCGAGGTAGCCCCGGCGACATCGATCCTCACCAACCCGCAGCACCCCTATACCAGGGCACTGGGCAGCAGCTTTCCACCGCTCACCGGTCCGCGTCTTCGGCTCGAAGGCATTGCCGGTTCACCCCCCGATCTCAGGGCTTTGCCCAAGGGGTGCCGCTTCTCCCCGCGCTGCCCGCATGCCATGGCCGTCTGCGGCGAAACCGCGCCCGAACTGCGCTTCTACCCCCAGCATGAAAGCGAGGCGGCATGTCACTTGCTGAACTAGAACGACACCGCTCCCCCGGGGAAGAGGTGGGAGGCACACATGTCACTTGCTGAACTGGAACGCACTGGCGCCATCGCTACCGCGGGCCGCACCATCATCGAGATGGACAGCGTCGACATGGACTTCGTGCTCGGCGGCACCTTCTTCAACCAGGTCGTGTTGCGAGCGCTGTCAGGCGTGTCGCTGAAGCTGGTCAGCGGCCGCGCGCTGGCGCTGGTGGGGGAATCCGGTTCGGGCAAATCCACCTGCGCCCGCATGCTGGCGAGAGTCTACAAGCCCACACGCGGCACCATCAGCTTCGAGGGCGAGGACGTCACCAAATTTTCTGGCAAGCGTCTGGCCCGCTATCGCTCCGACGTGCAGATGGTGTTCCAGGATCCGTTCGGATCGCTGAACCCCACCCAGACCATCGGCTATCACCTCGAACGCCCCTTGCGCCTCCATCGACCCGAGCTGTCAGGCAAGGCGGTGCGCGAGGAGATGCTGGCCTTGCTCGATCGCGTCGGCCTGCGTCCCGCCCCCGACTACCTCAAGCGCCGGCCGCACGAACTGTCCGGCGGCCAGCGCCAGCGCGTCGCCATCGCCCGCGCGCTGTCCGTGCAGCCAGTGGTGCTGCTGGCTGATGAACCCACCTCCATGCTCGACGTCTCGGTGCGGCTGGGCATCCTCAACCTGCTCGAAGACATGAAGCTGCAGCGCCAGCTGGCCGCGCTCTACATCACCCACGATATCGCCACGGCCCGCTACTTCGCCGAAGACACGGCGGTGCTCTACGCCGGCCATCTGGTGGAGCAAGGGCCGAGCGAGGAAATCACCGAGCGGCCCCAACACCCCTATACGCAACTGCTGATAGAGGCCGTGCCCAACCCGGCGCGCAAGATATCCACCACCCGAACGCGCCGAGCCGTCGACATCCCGCTCTGGACCGCCCAAAGCCGCGGCTGCCCCTTCGTGTCTCGGTGTCCGAGGGTGACGGCGGTATGCAAAGAGGTAATGCCGGCGCCGGTATCGGTAGGGCCAGCCCATATGGTGCGCTGCCACCATATCTAGCCGGCCATGCGAGTAGGGCACGCCGCCGCCGCCAAACTCGATCGTCGCCCTCGGGCTTGATCCGAGGGCTCTGCACTCGCCGGGGCAGTGTAGCCCCCTCGGGTCAAGCCCGAGGGTGACGACCTGTGGGCGGGACGCTATCTAGATCGGCATGCCATTCGATTCCGCCGCCCTCTCCCCCGCCTTCTTCTCCCGTCCTGCCCCCGACGTCGCCTATGACCTCATCGGCGTCACCCTGCTGCTCGATGGAATCGGCGGTCCACTGGTAGAGGTGGAGGCTTATGACCAGACCGATCCGGCCTCGCACAGTTTCAGGGGGCCGACGGCGCGCAACGCGGCCATGTTCGGTCCGCCGGGGCACGCCTATGTCTACAAGATCTACGGCATTCACTGGTGCCTCAATTTCGTCTGCCAGCCGGGCAGCGCCGTGCTGATTCGCGCGCTCGAACCCATACATGGCCTGATCCGAATGCAGGAGCGGCGCGGCGGCATGCCCGAGCGTCAGCTGTGTTCCGGCCCCGGCAAACTCTGCCAGGCGCTGGCCGTCGACATCGGCCACAATGGCCTCCCCCTCGATGTGCCCCCGTTCCAGTTGCTCCCCGCCGAAACCAGCCACGACATCGCCGCCGGTCCGCGCATCGGCATCACCAAGGGCGTCGACACCCCCTGGCGCTTCGTCCGCCGCGGCTCGCCCTTCCTGAGCAAGCCGCTGCGCTGACTTCACCGCCTTTGGAGGAGAGGTCCACGCAAGAGGGAGAGGTGAAGGAACCAAATCTTCCCTGAGCGGTTGGCCACCCAGAGACCAGCGCGCGTCAACCGGACGTGGCGGCAACAGGGAACGGGTCGGTTTTTCCGGTTTCCCCTCCCGGCCAACGAAATGGCAGCCGAGCCCTTACCCCGCCCGCGCTGGTCTCTTTCCATCGAGGAGTGAGATCATGCCGCAGGGCGATAAATCCGCTTACACCGACAAACAAAAGCGCAAGGCTGCAGCCATCGAAGAAGGCTACGAGGCTAAGGGCGTTTCCCACGAGCAAGCCGAGGCTCGCGCCTGGGCCACCGTCAACAAGGATGACGGCGGTGGCAAGAAGTCCGGGTCCGGCAAGGGCAAGGATACCGGCCACCCCGCTGCCCACAAGGGCGGCGAGAAGGGCGGTAAAGCGTCCGCCCGTCGATCCGCCGCCGAGCGCTCCGCTTCGGCCAGGAAGGGTGCCGCCACCCGCAAGCGCAACGCCGAACACCACGCCCACTAGGGCGGCCAGCCAGCTACCTGCCACCTGTTACTGGCCTGCGACGAAAGCTCCTACCAGTCGGGGCAGGCATTGCATTCGAACGGCGACGAGATCGTCGGTGGATAGCGCCGACACGTGATTTCTGCCGCCTTGCGGCTCACCCCGCCCCTGTGATCCAAGGGCGGGGTGAGCACTGTTGAATCAAGCTTCGATCTGTTCGATGCGGGACCGCGCCTTTCATCGCGCGATCCGCTGACGGTGCTGCGTGATGTCTTCGGCCACAAGAGCTTCCGCGGCCAGCAGGCCGATGTGGTCGAGCACGTGGTTGGTGGTGGTGACGCCGTCGTGCTGTTCCCGACGGGCGCAGGCAAGTCGATGTGCTTTCAGATCCCGGCCATCTGCCGCCCCGGCGTCGGCATCATCATTTCGCCGCTGATCGCCCTGATGCGCGACCAGGTCGAGGCACTCAAGCAGGCAGGCGTCGCGGCAGCTGCGCTCAATTCGTCGCTGTCTTCGGAGGAATCTGCCGAGGTCCGGCGCAAGCTGCGCAATGGCCAGCTCGACCTGCTCTATGTGGCGCCCGAACGGGTGGCAACGCCGGGCTTTGCCAATATGCTCTCGGGCATCGACATCGCGCTTTTTGCCATCGACGAAGCCCATTGCGTGAGCCAGTGGGGCCATGACTTCCGCCCGGAATATCGCGAGCTCATTCACCTGGTGGAGCTGTTCCCGGGCGTGCCGCGCATCGCGCTGACCGCTACGGCCGACCCAACCACCCGCGAAGATATCATCGAACGGCTGGGGCTCGAGCAGGCGCAGGTGTTCACGACCAGCTTCGATCGGCCCAATATCTCCTATTCCATCGTCGAGCGCGACAAGGCGCGCGACCAGCTGCTGGCCTTCCTCGCCGCTCACAAGGGCAATTCCGGCATTGTCTATTGCCTCTCCCGGGCCAAGGTCGAAGACACGGCCGAGTGGCTGTCGGGCAAGGGCATCCCGGCTTTGCCCTATCATGCCGGCCTCAGCGCCGAGCGTCGCAATATCAACCAGGATGCGTTCCTCAAGGAGGAAAACATCTGCATGGTGGCGACGGTCGCCTTCGGCATGGGCATCGACAAGCCGGACGTGCGCTATGTCGCCCACATGGACCTGCCGGCTTCCATCGAGGCCTATTACCAGGAAACCGGCCGCGCCGGCCGCGACGGCCAGCCGGCCGATGCCTGGATGAGCTATGGCATGGCTGACGTGGTGCAGCGCCGCCGCATGATCGACGAGGGTCAGGCGCCCGACGAAATCAAGCGCGTTGAGCACGGCAAGCTCAATGCGCTGCTCGGCGTCTGCGAAACCGCCGAATGCCGCCGCAAGGCAATTCTCAGTCATTTCGGCGAGGCCCATCCCGGCGATTGCGGCAATTGCGATACCTGTCGCTCGCCGGTGGAATCCTGGGACGGCACCGAAGCCGCGATCAAGGCGCTGGCCGCCATCTATCGCACCGGCATGCGCTTCGGCGCCGCCCATGTCATCGATGTGCTTGTCGGCAAGGCCACCGAAAAGGTCGAGCGCTTCGGCCACCAGAACCAGAAGGTGTTCGGGCAGGGGGCTGATCTCGACCCCAAGGTCTGGCAATCGGTGATCCGGCAACTGACCGCGTCCGGCCTGATCGTTGTCGATCATGCCAATCACGGCGCGCTGACGCTGGGCGAGGGCGCGCATGCGGTGTTCAAGCATGAGCGCGCGGTCACCCTGCGCAAGGACCGGCCCAAGAAATCGGTCGAGGTGCGGCGCTCGCTCGAACGGGCGGCCAGCATTCCGCCGCATGCGCTGCCGCTGTTCGAGGCCCTGCGCGAGGAACGCACTCGCATCGCCAAGGCCCAGGGCGTGCCGCCCTACGTCATCTTCCACGACGCGACTTTGCGTGCCATGGCCATGGCCGTGCCGCGCCATCCGCACGATATGCTGAACCTCCCCGGCGTCGGCCAGGCCAAGCTTGACCGCTATGGCGAGGCGTTCCTGGCGGTGGTGGCGCGGCAGGCGACATGACCGAAGTCGCGCCCCGCCCCCGCTTCGCCATCGTCGACATCGCCCGCGGCGTCGCGATCATCGCCATGGTGGCCTATCACCTGTGCTGGGACCTGAGCTATTTCCGCTTCATTGCGGCCGATGTCGGCTACGACCCGGAATGGGTGCTGATTGCCCGCAGCATTCTTGCAGTTTTCTTGTTCCTTGCCGGTGTCAGCCTGGTGCTCGGCCATGGCACTGGCATTCGCTGGCGCAGTTTCTGGCGGCGCTGGGTCTTCGTCGTTCTCGGTGCGCTCGCCATCACGGTGGCGACCTGGTTCGCCTTCCCGCAGAGCTTCGTCTATTTCGGCGTCCTGCATGCCATAGCGCTGTTCAGCCTGCTCGGCCTGGCCTTCGTCCGCACGCCGCTCTGGCTGGCCATCGCTGCGGCAACGGTGATCATCGCGCTGCCCTTCTTCTATTCGGACCCGCTGTTCAACGAGAGGCCTTGGTCATGGCTCGGCTTCTGGCAAGTGCCGCCGCCGACCAATGACCTGGTGCCGGTCTTCCCGTGGTTCGGCGCGGTGCTGCTGGGCATCATCGTCGCGCGCCTCGTTCTGGCCTCCTCTCTGGCACCCCGCCTTGCCGCCATTGCTCCCACGGCCCGCCTGCCGCGTCTCCTCGCCTTTCTCGGCCGCTGGAGCCTGCTGATCTACCTGGTTCACCAGCCCATCCTGCTCGGGCTGATTTACCCCGCCGCGGCGCTGTTGCAGCCGCAACTGGCTATGCGCGATGCCGATTTCCTGCGCTCCTGCCAGACCACCTGCGAGGCGGGCGGTACCTCGGCCCCAATGTGCGTCACCTATTGCCAGTGCGGGCTCGAGGGCGTCAAAGCCAACGAACTCTGGAATGCCATCGAGACCGGCATGGTGACCGCGGCCGAGCAGGCGCTGCTCGACGCGCAGAATCGGCAATGCTCCGCCCTGATCTATCCAGAGCTCAACGCGCCGCAATGAGGCGGCATCGTGTTGGTACAACGTTAATATTTGCGGACTTTTGCGCAGATTCGATCTTGAATGGCAGCGCGAATGGGCGTTGATTATTCGAGCGAGTTGATTTGTCCGGGCTTCGGCTAGTACCTCCCCGCCCGCCTGGACCCACACATATATTGAAGTCTGGATACTTCCTTGACCACCGACAAGGCTGGCCGCGTCCATTCACGCGGCGATGCACGGGCACATGTGGCCGCCGCTCATGCGGGCAAGGGCCGCGGGCCGCTGATGCGGATCACCCTCTATTCCCTCCGCCACCCCTGGCAGGCGGCCGCGGCGATCGGCGCGACCATCATTGCCTCGGTCCTGCAATTGCTCATCCCACGCCTGCTCGGCCACGCCGTCGATCAGGCGCAGGGCATTCTGGACGCCGGCGCCGACGGGGCTGAACAGGCGCTGTTCTGGAGCGCCATGACCCTGCTGGGCGTTTCGGTGGCCCGCGGCTTCTTCACCCTGCTGCAGAACTACTATTCGGAATCGGTCGGCCACCACGTGGGCTACGAGCTGCGGCTGGCCTTCTACGACAAGGTGCAGCGCCTATCCTATTCCTATCATGACAAGGTCCATACCGGCGACTTGATCACCGTGGGCCTGCTCGATCTCGACGGCCTGCGCATGTTCTTCGCCACCGGCCTCGTGCGCGTGGTGTTGCTGTCGGTGCTGATCGGCGTCGGCGCCTACATGCTGTTCAGCACCGATATGCTTTTGGCACTGCTGGCGCTGAGCTTTGTACCCTTCGTCGCCTGGCGCTCCTCGGTGGCGCAGCTCACCTTGCGCGCTACCTGGGTCACCCTGCAGGAAAAGCTCTCGGCGCTGTCGCGGGTCATGGAGGAAAATCTCGGCGGCATCCGCGTCGTCCGCGCCTTTTCGGGGGCGGATTTCGAGCTGGCCAAGTTCGACCAGGCCTCCAAGGAAGCCCTGCACCTGGCGCATGAGCGGGTGCATGTGCGCGTGCGCAACACCAGCTTCATGACCTTCTCGTTCTTCTTCGCCATGGGTCTGGTCCTGTGGGCCGGCGGCAACAAGGTCATTGCGGGCGAGATGAGCGTCGGCACACTGGCGAGCTTTCTCACCTTCATGACCATCCTGCAGATGCCGGTGCGCCAGCTCGGCCTGATGGTCAACTCCTTCGCCCGCGCCTCCACCTGCGGCGACCGCTTCTATGCCTTTCTGGACCAACCCCTGGCCATATCAGACGCGCCCGGCGTGCCCGACCTCAAGGTCACCGAGGGCACGCTCCGTTTCGAGGATGTGCACTTTACCTATGAGGGTTCCACTCATCCGACGCTGGATGGGGTGAGCTTTGAGGCGCGTGCCGGTCAGACCATCGGCATTGTCGGCGCACCGGGCAGCGGCAAGTCGACGCTCGCCCACCTCATCCCGCGCTTCTACGATGTCAGCGGCGGCCGCATCACCATCGACGGGCAGGACGTGAGCAAGGTTTCCCTGCAATCGCTGCGCCGCGCCGTCGCAGTGGTGCAGCAGGACAGTTTTCTGTTTACGACCACCATCGAAAACAACATCGCCTATGGCGACCCCTGGGCCAAGGAAACCAAGATCGAAAAGGCCGCCGAAAGCGCGCAGCTGCACAACTATATCATGGGGCTACCAGCCGGTTACGACACCGTGGTCGGCGAGCGCGGCGTGTCCCTGTCGGGCGGCCAGCGCCAGCGCCTGTCAATCGCGCGCAGCCTGGTGCTGCGGCCGGCGGTGATGGTGTTCGACGATTCCACCGCCGCCATCGATGCTGGCACCGAACACCGCATCCGCAGTGCGATCAGGCGCTATGCCAGCGATCGGGTGACCCTGGTCATCAGCCACCGGCTGAGCTCGCTCCTGCATGCCGATACCATTCTGTTCCTCGAAGGTGGCAAAATCGTCGAGCAGGGCAGCCACGAGGAGCTGCTGACCAAGGGCGGTCGCTACCGGGCCCTCTATGACCTGCAGACCCGCCCAACCGAAGATATCGAAATCGGGAGCGCCGCCCAATGAGCGCCATCGAGGAAGACGACCGCGACGTTGCCAGCTTTCCGGGCCAGCGTCCGCCGCGTGCCAGCGTCGGCTCGCACCGCGTCGAAGAGGAAATCTTCGGCAAGGCCTATGACCCCAAGACGGTGCGCCGCATCTGGGCCTTCGTGCGGCCCTACCGCCTCAAGATCTATCTGTCGGTAGCCGCGGTATTGGTCTTCACCACGACCCAGCTCGCCATTCCGCTGATCATCGGCCGTGCCATCGACAGCGGCATGACCGAGGGCGGCAACTCTACCAACCTGCTCTGGGCGGTGGCGACCTTCGCCGTGGTCGTCGTCATCAACTATGCCGCCTCCTGGATCCAGGAAAGCCAGGTGGGGCAGGTGGCCGAGAATGTGCTGTTCGACATGCGCCGGGCCATGTTCGCCCAGCTGCAGCGGGTGTCGCTCAGCTTCATGGACAAGACCGAGGTGGGCCGGCTGATGAGCCGCCTGCAGGGTGACGTCAATTCCATGCAGGAATTCCTCGAGACCTCGGTGATCTCGGTCGGCGACATGGTGCTGCTCGTGGGCATCGTGGTGGTCCTGCTGACGCTCGATTTCCGGCTGGGCCTTTTGACCCTCTCCACCATGCCGATTCTGTTCATCGTGCGCATCTTCTGGCTGCCGCCCGCCAAGCGGGCCTTCTGGGCCGCGCACGAGACCAATTCGATCACCGCCGGCGCCATGGCCGAAGGCATCAATGGCGTGCGCACCGTGCAGAACCTCGATCGCCAGAAGGTCAATTTCGACCTCTATGACGACAAGGCGTACAACAACCTGCTGACCCAGCTCACCGGGTCGCGCTTCGCGCAGGTCATGGTGCCGATCGTCGACAGCCTCACCGGCATCGCCATGGCGATCGTTGTGGTGGTGGGCGGTTCGCTGGTGCTCAATGGCGGCCTGGAAATCGGCGTCATCGTCGCCTTCCTGTTCTACATCCAGCGCTTCTTCGATCCGATCCGCTCGCTGACCATGCAATATTCCATCATGCAGCGCGCCATGACCTCGGGCCGTCGCATCACCGAAGTGCTCGACATCCCCGCCTCCATCAACGACAAGCCCGACGCCATCGAGCTGACGCGGGACATGGATGGTTCGGTCGAGTTCCGCGACGTCGTGTTCGGCTATAGCGCCGACCGGCCTGTGCTGAAGCATGTGAGCTTCAAGGTCAATCCGGGCGAAACCGTCGCTCTGGTGGGTCCCACCGGCTCGGGCAAGACCTCGGCCATGTCGCTGGTCCACCGCTTCTACGAGGTGCAATCGGGCGCTGTGCTGGTCGGCGGCCACGACGTGCGTGATGTCACCCAGCAATCGCTCGGCGAGCAGGTGGCAATGGTGCTGCAGGAGCCGTTCCTGTTCACGGGCAGCGTCTTCGACAACATTCGCTACAACAAGGCCTCGGCCACCCGCGAAGACGTTATCGCCGCGTCCAAGGCCGTGGGTGCGCATGATTTCATCACCCGCCTGCCCGGTGGCTACGACGGCCTCTTGGAACAGCGTGGCTCCAACCTGTCGCTGGGGCAAAGGCAGCTGCTGAGCTTTGCCCGTGCCCTGGTCGCCGACGCCAAGATCCTGGTGCTCGACGAGGCCACGGCAAATATCGACAGCTACACCGAGCGGCAGATTCAGAAGGCGCTGCTGACCCTTCTCGAAGGCCGCACCGGCATGGTCATTGCCCATCGCCTCGCCACTATCCGCGGCGCCGACCGCATCATCGTGCTGCAGAATGGCGAACTCATCGAGACCGGCAATCACGACCAACTGATGGAAAAGAACGGCCTCTATGCCAAGCTCTACAACATGAACTACGCCAGCTTCGACGACATCCCGGACGACCTGGTGGCGCAGGCCAATGCGAGGGCGGCGAGTACCTAGGTTTCGCCTGGCCTTCAGGGGGCAATATACCTTCTTACCCGAGCTCGGGTGATAGGTAGGGCCGTCGGTCGGCGCGGGAGCGCTCCCGTCGACCACTTCCCACCGGCCGTCGCGGGTGGTGATGGGCTTTGGAGCAAACTTATCCCCCTCCCCAAAACCCGTGGCACACTCTCCCCATCACCCCACGCAGCGGCCTGCAGGCGAACAGTGGTGGGGTGAGCCGGGTGGGGGTTTTGCCTCTCCCACAGGTTCGCGTTTCGGCCGCAATAGGGCGAGCGTCCCCGGGGCCGCCGGAACAGTTCCAAAAACCGG
>JAKFDU010000059.1:0-3104 GCA_036675975.1 Devosia sp.
GGTACCGGTGCCATTGGTGGCTTCTACGGCTTGATGTTGGCGCGCGCCGGCTTCGATGTGCACTTTCTATTGCGCAGTGAATTCGCCGCGGTGGCCGAGCAGGGGCTGTGGCTCAATAGCGCGGTGCATGGTGCCCTGAGCCTGAAGCCGGTGCAGGCCTACCGTTCTGCAGCGGAGATGCCGGCTTGCGACTGGCTGCTGGTCGGGGCGAAAACCACCAGCAATGCCGCCTTGGCACCGGTCATCAGCCAGGCGGCGGCCGAGGGTGCCAGGGTGCTGCTGCTGCAAAATGGCCTGGCGGTGGAGGACGCGTTGCGGCCGCTGTTGCCGGATTCGCTGCATCTGCTCGGCGGCCTGTGTTTCATCTGTACGCACCGCGCGGCCCCGGGGCTGATCGAGCATCAGGCGCTGGGCGGGGTGAACCTTGGCTATCACTCCGGATCTGCCGGCAATGATGTAGAGCGTCAGCAGATTGCCGAGGAGGGCGCGGCGCTGTTTCGGGCGGCGGGGCTGGATGCCTCGGCCATGCCCGATCTGGAGCAGGCGCGTTGGCAAAAGCTGGTGTGGAATGTGCCTTACAACGGTCTGGCGGTTCTGCTTGGTGCCGGCACCCGCGCCCTGATGGCCGATGCAGACAGTCGCGCGCTGATCCAGTCGATCATGCAGGAAGTGATCGACGGCGCTGTGGCCTGCGGACAGCCGATGCCGGAGGGGTATGCCGGTAAATTGTTGGCAGCGACCGATCGCATGCCCGATTACTGGCCGAGCATGTACCACGACTTCGTGCAGCGGCGGCCGCTGGAGTTGCAGGCGATCTATGCCGCGCCGCTGGCCGCGGCGGCGCATGCGGATTGCGAGCTGCCGCAGACCCGGGCGCTGTATAGGGCGCTAGGTTTTCTCGATCGCCGTAACCGGCAGGGTTGATGTCTTCATGAACAAGGGATTGGGCGACAAGCTGGTGTTGGCGATTTCCTCGCGGGCGTTGTTTGACTTGCGCGAGAGCCATCGGGTGTATGAGGGCGAGGGGGTTGCAGCCTATCGCCAGTACCAGATCGAGCACGAAGACGAAGTGCTCATGCCCGGCGATGCCTTTCCGCTGGTCGAGAAGCTGCTCGGGCTGAATAAGGCGCTTGGCCAGCCGCGGGTGGAGGTTATCCTGGTGTCGCGCAACAGCGCCGACACCGGCTTGCGTGCGTTCAACTCGATCCAGCATTACGGCCTGGGCATATCCCGTGCAGCCTTTGTCGGCGGGCGTAGCCCAGACCCCTATCTGGCGGCGTTCGGTTGTCATCTGTTTCTCTCCACCCATGCCGAGGATGTGCGCAATGCGCTGCGTTCGGGGTTCGGTGCGGCGACCATCCTCTCCGGCGGGGCGCGCCGGGCGGCGAGCAATGAGCTGCGTATCGCCTTCGACGGCGATGCCGTGCTGTTTTCCGACGAGTCCGAGCGGGTCTATCAACAGGCGGGTCTGGAGGCCTTCCAGAGCCATGAGCGCGCGTCCGCGCGCGAGTTGCTCGGTGGCGGGCCGTTCAAACCGTTTCTCGCCGCCCTGCATCGTTTGCAGCAGGAGTTTCCCGAGGAGGCGTGCCCGATTCGCACCGCCCTGGTCACCGCGCGCTCGGCGCCGGCGCACGAGCGGGTGATCCGCACCCTGCGCGAGTGGAATATCCGTTTGGATGAGTCGTTCTTCCTCGGTGGCCTGGAGAAGGCCGCGATCCTCGAAGCCTTCGCCGCCGATGTGTTTTTCGACGACCAGACCGGGCATTGCGAGAAGGCCCGCGAGGTGGTGGCGACCGGGCATGTGCCGCATGGCGTGAGCAACGAGCCGCAACAGACGTGAGCGATCACGTATATAGCCATTGGTCCTAAAACGCGGCGGCTTTGTTGACTTGCGAATTGCGCTGCTAAGCTCAAGCTAGGCCCGCTGGGCAAGCAGTCGAGGAGGCCGCATGATTCGTTCGATTCTCTATGCCACCGATCTCGGTCTTTACGCTCCCTATGTCCTGCAGCATGCCTTGGCGCTGGCCCGCGCCTTCGGTGCCGGCCTGTATGTCGTGCATGCGGTGGAGCCGATGGGGCTGTTCGCCGAATCGGTGCTGCAAACCTATCTGGATGAAGAGCGCCTCAAGGAGTTGCGCAGCAAGGGCCTGAGTACCGTGATGGCGAGCATCGAGCAGCGGGTGCTGGAGGGCTTTCGCGATGAGCTCGGCGAGGCACAGCATGAATTCGAGGTGATTCGTGCGGTGCAGGTCGTGCATGGCGATCCGCCGCTGGTGATCCTCGAGGAGGCGCAGCGGCTGGGCGTGGACATGCTGGTCGTGGGCAGCCACAGCCATGGGGCCGGGCTGGATATACCGCTGGGGCGCACGGCTGCGCGTCTGGTGCAATTGTCCGAGGTGCCGGTGTACCTGGTGCCGATGCTGCAGCATCGCAGTCGCGGTGAGCAATAAGGCGACGAATAACCAGAATTTCTAAATAAATCGTCTAAAATTATCGATTAAACCATGCATATGGTTATATAAAGCCGCCGCTAATAGCACGGCCGCCTATCTGCTTTGAGGGATATCTATGAAGCTCCAGCAACTGCGCTACATCTGGGAAGTCGCGCATCACGACCTCAATGTTTCGGCCACCGCACAAAGCCTCTATACCTCGCAACCGGGCATCAGCAAGCAGATCCGTTTGCTCGAGGACGAACTGGGCGTCGAAGTCTTTGCCCGCAGCGGCAAGCACCTGACCCGGGTGACCCCGGCCGGCGAGCGGATCATCACCACCGCCGGGGAGATCCTGCGCAAGGTCGAGAGCATCAAGCAGATCGCCCAGGAGTTCTCCAACGAGAAGAAGGGCACGCTGTCGATCGCCACCACCCACACCCAGGCGCGTTATGCCTTGCCGCCGGTGATCAGCGCTTTTATCAAGCAGTACCCGGAAGTCGCCCTGCACATGCACCAGGGTACACCGATGCAGATCGCCGAGATGGCCGCCGACGGCACGGTGGATTTCGCCATCGCCACCGAAGGCCTGGAGCTGTTCAACGACCTGATCATGATGCCGTGCTATCGCTGGAATCGTTGCGTGGTGGTGCCCCAGGGGCATCCGCTGAC
>JAKFDU010000060.1:0-2573 GCA_036675975.1 Devosia sp.
CTCGAATCGGAGAGCATCGAGATCTTGCGGGAGGTTGCGGCCAGTTTTGAGCGGCCGGTGATGATGTATTCGATCGGCAAGGATTCGAGTGTCTTGCTGCATCTGGCGCGCAAGGCGTTCTATCCATCCAAGATTCCGTTTCCGCTGCTGCATGTGAACACCACCTGGAAGTTCGCCGAGATGATCGCCTTTCGCGACCGGATGGCGGAGAAGTACGGGTTTGACCTGATCAGCCATACCAATCCGGAAGGGCTGGCCAACAATATCAATCCGTTCGATCACGGCTCCTCGCGCTTTACCGACATCATGAAGACGCAGGCCCTGCGCCAGGCGCTCAATGCCGGCCAGTATGACGCTGCCATTGGCGGGGCGCGGCGCGACGAGGAGAAGTCGCGGGCCAAGGAACGCATCTTCTCCCATCGCAATGGCAGCCACGCCTGGGATCCCAAGAACCAGCGCCCCGAGCTGTGGCGGGTGTTCAATACAAGGCTCAACCCGGGCGAGAGCATGCGGGTGTTCCCGATCAGCAACTGGACCGAGCTGGACGTGTGGACCTACATCTATTCGGAAGGCATCGAGCTGCCCTCGCTCTACTTCGCCCAGCATCGCCCGGTGGTGGACCGCTCGGGCACGCTGATCATGGTGGATGATGCCAGGTTCCGGCTCGAGCCGGGCGAGACGCCGCGCCAGGAACTGGTGCGGTTCCGCACCCTGGGCGACTATCCGCTGACCGGGGCGATCCGCTCGAGCGCGGCCAGTCTGCCCGAGATCATCATGGAAATGCAGGCCAGCCGCACTTCGGAGCGCGAAGGCCGGCTGATCGACAGCGACAGCGTCGGCTCGATGGAAAAGAAGAAGCAGGAAGGGTATTTCTGATGAGCCTGCCGATGGCCACCCCCGATACCGATATCGACCTCTGGCTGCAGCAGCAGACCGACAAGTCGCTGCTGCGCTTTCTGACCTGCGGCAGTGTCGACGACGGCAAGTCCACTTTGATCGGCCGGCTGCTCTATGACAGCCAGCTCATTCTCGATGACCAGCTGGCCAGCCTCAAGAAGGAAAGCCGCAACCGCATGACCGGCGACGAGGGCATCGACTTTTCGCTGCTGGTCGATGGTCTCACCGCCGAGCGCGAGCAGGGCATCACCATCGATGTCGCCTATCGCTTCTTTTCCACCGACAAGCGCAAGTTCATCGTCGCCGATACGCCGGGCCACGAGCAATATACCCGCAACATGGCAACCGGCGCCTCCAATGCCGACCTGGCTTTGGTGCTGATCGATGCGCGCAAGGGCGTGCTCACCCAGACCCGCCGGCACAGCTTCATCCTGTCGCTGATCGGGGTGAAGCATGTGGTGCTGGTGGTCAACAAGATCGACCTGGTCGACTATGACCAGGCGGTGTTCGATGCCATCGTCGCCGACTACCGCGCCTTTGCCGAGCCGCTGGGCTTCAAGAGCCTCGCGGCGGTGCCGGTCTCGGCCTTGCGCGGCGACAATATGCTGGCCCAGAGCCCCAACACGCCCTGGTATCATGGCCCGGCTCTGGTGCCCTATCTGGAGACCATCGACGTCTCCGAGGACCGCACGGCGCAGCTGTTCCGCTTCCCGGTGCAATGGGTCAACCGGCCCAATCTCGACTTCCGCGGCTTTTCCGGCACCGTGGCCTCCGGCGCCATTGCCGTCGGCGACAGCGTGCTGATCGCCTCCTCGCGCAAGCCGGCAGTGGTCACCCGCATCGTCACCATGGATGGCGATCTCAAACACGCCGTGGCCGGGCAGGCGGTGACGCTGGTGCTCGACCGCGAGGTCGATATCTCGCGCGGCGACGTGCTGTCGCGGCCCGGCGAGACGCCGGAATATTCCAATCAGTTCCAGGCCCGCCTGGTCTGGATGAGCGAAGAGCCGGCCTTTCCCGGCCGCTCCTATCTGCTCAAGGTCGGCGCGCAGCTGGTGCCGGCAACCATTACCGATCTCAAGTTCCGCACCAACGTCAATACGCTCGAGCAGACCGCGGCGACCAAGGTCGATCTCAACGAGGTCGCCACCGTCACTATCGCCACCGACAAGCCGATCGCCTTCGACAGCTATCTCGCCAATGCGCTGACCGGCGGCTTCATCCTCATCGACCGGCTGAGCAATGCCACTTTGGGTGCCGGCACCATCGAGTTCGGGCTGCGCCGGGCACAGAACCTGACCTATCAGTCCTTCGACGTGAACCGCGCGGTACGCGCCCAGATGAAGGGGCAGAAGCCGCAGATCATCTGGTTCACCGGGCTCTCGGGCTCGGGCAAGTCGTCCATCGCCAACCTCCTGGAAAAGCGGCTCACCGCCGAGGGCAAACACGCCTATATCCTCGATGGCGACAATGTGCGGCACGGGCTCAACAAGGATCTCGGCTTCACCGAGGCGGCGCGCGTCGAAAACATCCGCCGCGTTGCCGAAGTGGCCACGCTGATGGCCGATGCCGGGCTGATCGTGCTGGTCTCGTTCATCTCGCCCTTCGAGAACGAACGCCGCCTCGCCCGCGAAATCGCCGGCGACCTGGACTTCGTCGAAGTCTATGTCGATACC
>JAKFDU010000061.1:0-1526 GCA_036675975.1 Devosia sp.
CCCAGGCGCACGGCCACCGCCGCCGCCACGACCACGCCAAGGCCGACGGCAAGCCGTCCGCCCACAGATAAGACGCAGGGATGTCAGGGAGAGAAAAAGCCGCCTTCGGGCGGCTTTTTCATTGGGGCGCGGACCTCAGAGCAGCAAGTCGTCCAGGACCAGTCGCGCCACGCCTGGAAGATGCACCGCGAATTCCGCGGACCGGTCAGCATCGATGCTTCCGAGCAGCATGCCCGTGTCGCTCTCGCTGTCGTAGACGAAGCGCAACTGCCCCGCGGCCGCGCCCCGATCGAAAGCCGACCGGCCGATGAAGGTGAATTGCTGGCTCCCGGCCAGCCCGACGTTCGCGTCGACCCCCTGCAACACGATGAGATCGTCCCCCGCGACGAAATCGGTGATCGTGTCGGCGATGCCTTCGATGGAATCCCCCGCAGTCTTGTAAAGGAACAGGTCCGACCCGGCACCTCCAGCGAGGAAGTCTGCCCCTTCCCCGCCCTGCAGCCGGTCCGTGCCGTCCCCACCCGACAGCGTGTCCGCCGCCTGGCCACCCCTCAGGACATTGGCGCCGGCATTGCCGTTCATGATGTTCGCCGACGCATTGCCCCATCCGCGGCTCGCTTCGCCGAACAGAACAAGATTTTCGACGTGCGCCGAGAGACGGAAATCCACGGTGGAGTGAACGGTGTCGGTGAACGGGCCGTTGAACGCGAACTCGCGGACCACGTCACCCGGATCGTCCACGAGATACAGGTCGGGCTCGGATCCGCCAAACATGGTGTCGGCACCGGCGCCCCCGTCCAGCGTATCGGGTCGGTGGTATCCATGAAGCCTGTCGTCACCCTCGAACCCAAGCAGATGGTCGTCACTTTGCGACCCCTCTATGGAATCGTCCCCAGCCAGCATGCCTTGCAGCACCTGGACATCCGTCAGTCCCACGAGCTCCTCGATGTCGAGCGACAGCTCGCGAATCTCGAAGCCGAACGAGATGTAGATATCGCCTGCGTCCCAGGAATATTCGTACCGGCTGTAGGAGGTGACCTGCCCATGCACCAAGAGGCTGCCGGCGGCGTCGTGCGTGTAATAGAACGATCCCGAGTAGCTCTGCCTCAGGTCCTCTGCTCCCTCGGAGATGCTCGTGCCGCGGAGGACCACCCCCGGCGCCTGGAGGCTGGCCGAGGACAGGTCCAGGAGGTCGAGTTCCAGCATCCGTACGCTGCTGCCGTACGAGCCGTTGAAATGCGCCAACAGATTCCTCCTCGCCGGTCACGCCGGCTCGGAAATGATAGGGCTCATCGAGCCCGGATGACATCGCCTGTCCGGGAGAGAAGCCTCAGCCTTTCTTCTGCCGCTCCCGCGCCCTGCGCACCTGCCGGCTCTCGTTGGCGCGCTTGGCCGCTTCCTCGCGCTCGCGCCGCTTCTTGCGCCAGTTGCGCGACAGCAGGCGGGCGACGGTGAAGGTGATGGCGGAGGTGACCACCAGCAGCAGCATGCTGGCGAAATCGGTTGGCATGGCGGTGTGTGGCTGT
>JAKFDU010000062.1:0-32423 GCA_036675975.1 Devosia sp.
CGGCGAAATGGCCGCGGCGGGCGGGACGGCGGATCCAGTCAAACATGGGGGCACCATGCTGTTCCAGGAGTGGAGCGGCACCTCCCCCTCGACGGGGGAGGTTGGGAGGGGGTGTCGATTGGCTCGCATATCCGGGCTAAACACCCCCCACCCTTGATCCCTCCCCGCGAGGGGGAGGGTGTCGACTGATACATTGGCGCGCCTGCTTGAGCATCGGGGCGGGAATATGCACATTGGGCTTGAGGAGGGGCGCAGCACCAATGAAAATCCTGATCCTGGGCGGCACGGCCGAAGCGCGCGAATTGGCGAACCGGCTGGTGGCCATGGGCCATGACGTGACCACGTCGCTGGCCGGGCGCACGCAGGACCCCAAGCTGCCCGAGGGCAAGCTGCGCATGGGAAAGTTTGGCGGCATACCCGGGCTCGCTGCGTATCTGAAGGTCGCTGGCATCGAGCGGTTGGTCGACGCCACCCATCCATATGCGGGGCTGATTTCCATCAATGCCGTGGCGGCCGCGCAGCAGGCCGGCATTCCGCTGGTGCGCTATATGCGCCCGGCCTGGGAGCAGCAGCTGGGCGACGCGTGGATCACGGTGGAGACCGCTGCCGAAGCCGCCGCCGCCCTGCCGCCCAATGCCGATGTTTTGCTGACCACAGGGCATACCGGCCTTGAGCAGTTTCTCGAGCGGGACGATTGCCAGTTCGTGGTGCGCACCATCGAGGCGCCGGCCGAGGAGCTGCCGCGGCACGCGGCGCTGCTGCAGACGCGACCGCCTTACAGCGTAAGCGACGAGATGGCGCTGATGGAGCGGGAGGAGATCACTCACCTGGTCACCAAGAATTCGGGTGGGGGGCAGACGGCGGCCAAGCTCGAAGCGGCCCGACGGCTGGGGGTCAAGGTCATCATGATCGCGCGACCGGTCTATGGGCCGGCCAACGAAGTGGCTGACGTAGGCGAGGCGATTGCCGCCCTTGGGCTTTCCGGCTGACCGAAAGCGGCGAGGACGAAGCGCGCGCCGCAGGCCGCAACGGCGCAGGTGGCGTGGCGTGACTTGCGCTTGCCCAGCAGCAGTGGGCCGGCAGCTGCGGCGACGGCTTCGCAAGTGCCGGGGACATCCCGGGCGAGATCATCGTCGTCGAGGAAGCGCAGCGGCACGTCATAGTGCTCTGCGGCCTGAGCCAGCGCCACGCTGCCGCGCTTGCGCATGTGGGTTGCGAGCGCTGCAATACTGCCGGGGTCATGGTCAATCTCGGCGAGGCAGGCGGCGATGAGCGCGACGATCTCGTCTGCGCTTGCGGCCGTGGAACAGCCGAGCCCGATGATGAGCGGAGGGTGGCCGGGGATAGTCGTCATCTGTCGCCTCTCGAACAAGAGGCAGGTTCGCCTAGACCGTTGCAGTCCGGACTTGGTCCCCTGATTGGGTCGACCGCACCGAAATCTGTTTCAGTTCCGTCGTGGGAACTCTGCGCGTTTCCGTTCTAGGCGGGCGGAAGCGCGTGGTCAATCAATGGCTTGCCGCCAACGGTCCGCAGATCGGAATGCTTCTGAAAATGATTTGCATATTCAAGGACTTGTTGCCGGCGGAACTTGGAGCTATGGCCTCTTCTGTTACTCCCCACCGAAAGACGCGCCGTGAGCATTGCCGCCAACAGGACGCTGGCCATCGCCGCCGCCAGCCTGCTCATCGGGTTCGTTGTGCTCGGGCTCAAATTCCTGGCCTGGTCTGTGACCGGATCGATCGCGCTCTATTCGGACGCGCTGGAATCGATCGTCAACGTGGTGACGGCCGTCGTGGCGCTGATTGCGGTGCGGCTGGCGCAAAAACCGGCCGATGCCGCGCTGCCCTATGGCTACCACAAGGCGGAATATTTCTCGGCCGTCCTCGTCGGCGTGATGATCATCGTTGCCGCGATCCTGATCGCGCGTGAAGCCGCGCTCGGGTTTCTGGCGCCGCAATTGCCCGACGCGCCGGTGCAGGGGCTGGCCATCAGCGGGGTGGCGACCGTCATCAATGTGGTCTGGGCCTTCGTGCTGATCCGGCATGGAAGGACGGTGAAATCACCGGCGCTGGAGGCCGATGGCCGGCATCTGCTGACCGACGTGGTTTCCACACTAGGCGTGCTGGTGGGGCTGGTGCTGGTATTGCTCACCGGCTGGGCGGTGCTCGACCCCGTTCTAGCGGGGCTGGTAGCGCTCAACATTCTGTGGTCGGGCTGGGGCGTCATCCGGCAGAGCATCGGTGGCCTGATGGACGTGGCGGTACAGCCAGAGACGCAGAAGATCATTCGCGAGATCATTGCCACCAATGCCGAGGGGGCGATCGAGGCCCACGACATCCGCACAAGGCAGGCGGGCAAGATGACCTTCATCGATTTTCACCTGGTGGTGCCGGGCGCGATGAGCGTGGATGCAGCGCATGCCATTTGCGACCGCATCGAAGCGAGGCTGCGCGAGACAGTCAAGGATGCGCTGATCACCATTCATGTCGAGCCGGAAGAAAAGGCCAAGCATTCCGGTATCGTGGTGGTTTAACTGAGCGGTGCGTAACCTGTTGGCGCTGATTTCGAATCTCTGCAACTAGCATAGGCTCATCCCGTCAACCTTGGAGGAGGAGGATAAATATGAACCTGTCTGCGCCGACCCAACTGATGTTCATCATCGCCGTCGTGCTCGCCCTTATTGCACTCGTCGGCTACTTCGTGCCCACGATTGCGATCATCGGCGTCTATGCGTTCTGGATCATGACGGCGGCATTCGTCGTGCTGGCTGCCGGCGTGCTGTTCCGCGGCACCTGAATCGTCTTGCGCCAACGGACCGGCCGAAGCGTCTTGGCCGGTCCACTCTCCGCAGGCTTGCGGCGCAGCAGCCGAGGCGGCACACTGGCGCCATGCGCACATTTGTCCTCATTGTCGTCGCCCTGCTGGGCATCACCCCTGCCCTGGCGCAGGGCTGGGACCACTATGACAATGGGCGCTTCGGCTATGCCATCGACATTCCGCCCGCCTTTTCCGGTCAGGGTGAGAGCGACAATGGCGACGGCCAGGCTTTCGCTGCCGACGGCAAGCCCATCGAGCTCCTGGTATGGGGCGGATATGCGCTGGAGGGCTTCGAAGCCGAAATCGCCCAACGCATGGCCTGGGATGCAGAGGAAGCCTGGAACATCACCTACCAGGCGACAACGCCGCGCTGGGCAAGCTGGTCGGCCATCAAGGGCTTCCGCATTGTCTACCAGCGCATGGTGCTGCTCTGCGACGGCAGCAGGTACGCGGCGTTCCGCGCGGAATATTCGGTGACCGACAGCGCGGAGATGGACCCGGTGATCGACCGGCTGGTGCGGTCGCTGCGGGGTGATGGCTGCTAGGGCACAATAGCGCCCCACCCGCTACGCGGTACCTCCCCCTTGACGGGGGAGGCTAGGAGGGGGTGTTGAGAGCCCCGATATCCGGGCCCAACATCCCCCACCCTTGATCCCTCCCCGCAAGGGGGAGGGTGTCGACTGCGAGCACCGCAGTCGCCTAGAACTCGATGCCCTTCTGCGCCTTCACGCCCGCGCGGAAGTGGTGCTTGATCTCGGTCATCTCGGTGACCAGGTCAGCGATTTCGATCAGTTCGTCCTTGGCATTGCGGCCGGTGACAATGACATGTTTGTCTTCCGGCTTGTTGCGCAGGAATTCGACCACTTCCTCGATCGGCAGATAGTCGTAGCGCAGCACGATGTTGAGCTCGTCGAGCAGCACCAGCTTGTAGCTGGGGTCCGATATCAACGCCTTGGCCTGCTCCCAGGCCTTGCGGGCGGCGGCGAGATCACGCTGGCGATCGGCAACGTCCCAGGTGAAGCCTTCTCCCATGGCGTTGATGGTGACGAGATCGGGGAATTTCAGCAGCACATCGCGCTCGCCGGTCTCCCAGACGCCCTTGACGAACTGCACCACGCCGACCTTGAAGCCATGGCCCAGGGCGCGGAACACCATGCCGAAGGCTGCGGTCGACTTGCCCTTGCCCTTGCCGGTATGGACGATGAGCAGACCCTTTTCCTGGGTCTTGGTCGCCAGGATCTTGTTACGGGCTTCCCGCTTCTTCTTCATCTTCTCGGCGTGATAGGCGTCGCGCTCCGCCTCGGTCATCAGGTCGGTTTTCTTGACTGGCTTGTCGGTCATGCGAGACGCTCCGCGTGGGCGATGATGAGGCGTGCCGCCGCGTCGGGTGGCAAGTCGGTGGTGTCGATGTCGATGCGGCTGGGATGATCGACGCGCAGCAGCTCTTCCCTGCGCCGCTTCTCCGCGGCACTTTCGACATCGGTATGTTTCAGCCGTTCCGCGCGTTCGGCAGAGCCGACGCGGGAGGCATGAGCGGCATCGGACGCCGTCAGCAATACGGGCACAAAGACATTGCCTCGCCGCGCGGCGACGGATTTGACCTTCTCATAGGCCGCGTGATCGCCCGGATCGCTTTCGAGCAGGCAATTGGTCAGTACGAAGCTGGTGTCAGCAGGCGTCAATTCCTCGATCGCCTTGAAGGCCTGGCCACGGATAGCGTCGATCATGTCCCACACGCCCGCAGGCAAGGGCGTCTTGCCATCGGCGCGGATCAGCGAAAAAATGACGTTGTTTGCCAGGTGATTGTCGAACAGGCGGGCATCGGTGACGGCACAGATGGCCTTGGCGATGGTCAGCTTGCCGACGCCGTAATGGCCGATGAGATAGATGATGGTGTTGTTCATTGTTCCCCCGCCAACAAAGCATAGGCGGAGTTGGAACGTGGGGTCCACAACCCCCGTTGCCGGGCTTCGTTGAATTTGGCGATCAGCTCGTCATAGCCGTGGGCGTTGGCGGACTTGAGCCAATCCCGCGTCGGGTCGTCCTCGACGAAGGCCTCGAAGGCGAGATCAAAATGGTGCGTCTTGACGGCGCCTGTGGTGGCAGCGAAGGCGAACATGAAATCGACCGTGGCAATGATCTCGAAGGCGCCGCGATAGCCGTGGCGCTGCATGCCAGAGATCCATTTGGGGTTGACCACGCGCGAGCGCATGACATGGGAAATTTCTTCCTCGAGCGTGCGGATCAGCGGGCGCTCGGGACGGGAATGGTCGTTGTGATAGGCAACTGGCTTATGGCCTGTCAGGGTTTCGGCGGCAGCCGATAGGCCCCCTTCGAACTGGTAGTAATTGTCGCTATCGAGCAGGTCGTGCTCTCGATTGTCCTGGTTGTGAATGACAGCGTCGATGTCGGAAAGGCGCGCAGCGAAGCGGTCGCGCTGCGGCGCGCCCGCCTCCTTGGCGCCATAGGCATACTGGCCCCAATCGAGGGCGCGATGGGCCAGGTCGGCCTTGCTGGACCAGGCGCCGGAATCGATCAGCGCATTGAGCCCGGCGCCATAGGTGCCCGGTTTGGAGCCAAAGATGCGGTGGCCGGCGGCACTTTCGTTCGCGCCCGCGGCGATCAATCCGAGGGCGTCGGTGCGCATGGTTGCGGCGATGGGATTGTCCTCGGTCGGTTCATCCAGCGCGCCAATCGCGCGGATAGCGCGGTCGAACAGCGCGATCTGCGCCGGAAAGGCGTCGCGGAAGAAGCCGGAAATGCGCAGGGTGACATCGACGCGGGGGCGGCCGAGTTTGGCCAGCGGAATGATCTCGTAGCCCGAGACCCGGAGCGAGCCGGGATCCCAGGTGGGGCGGGCGCCGATCAGGGCCAATGCCTGGGCGATGTCGTCACCGCCGGTCCGCATATTGGCGGTGCCCCAGACCGAGAGGGCGACGGAGCGCAGGTGATGGCCGTGATCCTGCAGGTGGCGGAGGACAAGGCTTTCCGCGGATTTGCGGCCCAGTTCCCAGGCGGTGGGCGTGGGAACGGCGCGGGAGTCGACCGAATAGAAGTTGCGGCCCGTGGGCAGTACGTCGAGACGCCCGCGCGAGGGGGCGCCGGAGGGACCGGGGCGGATGAACTTGCCATCGAGCCCATCGATGAGGGCCGCCATTTCGGATGGGCCCGAGGCGGCGAGGCGGGGACGGATGAGGGTCTCGACGGTGTCGAGGACGGTCCGTGTGGCCGTCCAGTCGGGATCAGACGCGCGCTTACCATCAACCAGGTCGGCAGCAACGGACTCGAGAAATTCTACTACGTCGCCCAGCGTGCGTGGCCCCACCCCACCCTTGATCCCTCCCCATCGAGACGACTGATCGCTCAGGGGAGCAGGATCAAGCTTCCCTCCCCCTTGTGGGGAGGGAGTGAGGGTGGGGGTAGGCCCGGTCCACGGCGTGCCGAGCTCGGCGGTCAGCGGGTCGATGCCGAGCTTGAGGTCGTCCGCCAGTGCGCGGATCAGCGAACCTTCGCCGGGCTCTTCGCCACGCGGCACGCGGGCCAGCGCCACGATCAGATCGCGCTCCAGGTCGCCCTGCGGCGATTGGCCGAAGATGTGCAGACCATCGCGGATCTGCGCTTCCTTGAGATCGCAGAGGAAATTGTCGATCTTGATCAGCGCCTGCGTTTCATCCTGAGGCAGGCCGATATCGCGGTCGAGCCTGCTGTCGCTGACAAAATCGAGAATGCGGCGGCGCAGATCGGCGAGCCGACGCCGATCCATGCCGGAGGCGGCATAGTATTCGTCGAGCAGGGCTTCGAGGTCCTTGAGCGGTCCATAGGTTTCGGCCCGCGTCAGCGGCGGCACGAGGTGGTCGATGATGACGGCGCCGGAGCGGCGCTTGGCCTGGGTGCCCTCGCCGGGGTCGTTGACGATGAACGGATAAAGGTGCGGCAACTGCCCCCAGAGCGCGTCGGAGTAGCTCGCCTCATCAAGCGCGGTGGCCTTGCCGGGCAGCCATTCGAGTGTGCCATGCTTGCCATTGTGGATCAGCGCGTGCGCGCCGAATTCGTGGCGAAGCCAGAGATAGGTAGCAAGATAGGCATGCGGCGGGACGAGAGCGGGATCGTGGTAGGACGCGGTTTCGTCGAGCTGATAGGCGCGCGCTGGCTGGAGCAGGATGGCGATATTGCCCGATATCAGCGCGGGGAGGTGGAATGTGTCACCGCGGACGAAAGGATCCGTCGCGGGATCACCCCAGCGGGTGGTGACTTCGCCACGGATTTTCTGCGGCAGGGCGGCGAAGAGATCGAGGTAGCGGGCAATGGTGAGCGTGGCGGGAGATGAACCGCGCGTAGGGTCGGCGTTGGTGGGGCCGGATTGGAGGCGGGCGATGAGGTCCGACGCGGACTTGGGGTATGCGGACGCAGCACTCCCCAAGGGGGAAGGAGGCGACTTCAGGTCATACCCCGCCCCCTCAAGTGCCTGCAGCATCCTGATCGTGGATTCCGGCGCGTCGTAGCCTACCCCATTGGCCAGGCGCCCGTCGCGGATCGGATAGTTCGCCAGCACCAGCGCGACCTTGCGTTCGGCTCGGGGTGTGGCGCGCAGTCGCAACCAGTTCTTGGCCAGCGTCACGGCCCGCCTAATGCCCGAAGCGTCGGGCGCATAGGCCGTCAGCGGCACCTGGCAGCGGTCGTGCCAGACGGCGTCGGCCTTGTGGCCGACGATGAGGCCGCCGAGGCGGCCATCGACCTCGGGCATGACGAGGAACATCGCCATGTCCTTGGAGGAGAGACCCTGGCTATCCGCCGCCCACTGCGCCTCCGAGCGACCGGACTGGATCAGCTGGATGACCGGCGCGTCGCTGCCCGAGAAGGGATTGGCTTTGTCGTCGAGGCCGTCGATGCCGAGGGCGAAGCCGGTGAGGTTGAAAATGGCTGATGGTGGGAAAGCGGCCAGCGCGTCCTGCACGAAGCGGATGCAGGGGCCTTCCTTGAGCGAGGAAACGAGCAGCGGGACCGGCGCGAGGTTTTGGGCCTCCAGTTCGGCGATGAGTGCCTCGATGGTGGCCGTGCCGGCGCCTTCGAGCGCAGCGCGGTAGAAGAGGATGGGGATGTGGACGGCGCCGGGCCGGTGGATCGCACGAAGCCCGGCCTCGTCTGTCATGCCGGTGGTCGGATGCCAGAGGCCGAAGCGGGCGAAGGGTCGGGGTGCAAGGGAAGAAAGAGACCCCTCATCCGCCCTTCGGGCCCCTTCTCCCTCAAGGGGAGAAGGGGATTGGGCCGCCAGATTCCGGAACACCGCAAGGATGGTGTCGGCATTATCAGGGCCGCCGGCAATGAACAGACTGTGGAGGCGGGTCCAGTCATCGGGGTGGATGGTGGAGCGCGATTGCAGGATCGGGTCTGGATTGGCGTCGCCCGGCAGCAGCGCCAGGGGGATCTTGTTGTTGGCGCAGAGGGCCGTCAGCTCGTCGACGCCATACTGGAAATAGGCGGCGCCACCGATGAGGCGGAGGACGACCAGGCGCGCATGCGCGATGGTCCTTTCCAGCCAGAGATCGACCGAGAGATTGTTGCTGAGCCGCAGGGTGTTGGCGAGACGGAGTTCATCCTCCCCTGCCCGGTCGGCGGCGCCGGCCAGCATGGCCAGTTCGCTATCGGCCGAGGAGGCAAAGACCAGCGCCCCCGGGCGCTGGTTGAGATCGATGGCTTCGCCTTCCTGCTGGATGGTGCCGGCCTGGGCGGAGAGAAGGTGCATCAGGGAGCAGCTTTGGCGGGGGTCGGCAGCGGCTGGAAGATGACGGCCACCAGCAGGCGTTGCCAGCGCCTCGGCAGGTGCCGCGAAAGGACGGCCATGATCACGGCAAAAACCAGTCCCGGTACGAGGCCAACGACGTAGCCGGCGGCAAGGATGCCTGCCCAGTGCCCGATCGTGAGCGTGGCGGTCATCGGGTTTCCGGGCATTATGACAGCGATGACACTGACCGCCACGATGAGGGTCAGGCCGCCGATCAGCGGCCCGACGAATACCGATACGAGGCCGAGCCACACATCCCGTCTGGTCATCCTAGGCAGCGGCCTGCATTGCGCGCTGCAGGCTCGCCGTGATCGCGGCGCGGTCGAGCGGGCTTTCGCCGATCACCACCAGCGCCGTGTCGCGGATTTCACCATCCTTCCACGGACGGTCGAAATAGGCGGTGACCCGCGGGCCGACCGCCTGGATGGCGAGGCGGGCGGCGGCGCCGGGGATAGCGGCGAAGCCCTTGAGCCGGAGCACGTCGTGGTCGCGGATGGTCGCTTCGATGACGGCGAGGAGTTCGTCCTTGCTCGACACGCCGGGGAGGCGCAGCGAGAAGCTGTCGAAGTCGTCATGCTCGTGCGTCTCGCCGCCATGCTCCAGCTCGTGATGGCTGGGGCGGTTGGCGATGTCGTCCTCGCTGCCCATGCCCATACCGAGCAGGGCCGCGATATCCACGTGGCCATTGCGGGCATGGATGACACCGACGCCGGGGCGCAGCTCGGCGCGGATATTGGCTTCGACCTTGGCCAGCATGGCGGCATCGACGAGGTCGGCCTTGTTGATGATGACGAGATCGGCGACCGACAGCTGGTCCTCGAACAGTTCGCCGAGCGGCGTTTCATGGTCCAGCATTTCGTCCTGGCGGCGCTGGGCGTCGACGGCGGCTTCGTCGCTGGCAAAACGCCCTTCGGCCAGGGCCGAGGCATCGGCAACCGTGACGATGCCGTCGATGGTGACCTGTGCCTTGATCTCGGGCCAGTTGAAGGCGCGGATCAGCGGCTGGGGCAAGGCGAGGCCGGAGGTTTCGATGACGATGTGGTCGAACTTTTCCGGACGGGCGAGCAGAGCCTGCATGGTGGGGATGAACTCATCGGCCACGGTGCAGCAGATGCAGCCGTTGGAGAGCTCGATCATGTCCTCCTCGCGGCAGGTTTCGTCGCCGCAGCCGGCAAGGATGTCCTTGTCGACGCCCAGGTCACCGAACTCGTTGATGATCAGGGCAATGCGCTTGCCCTTGGGCGCATGGGCCAACAGGTGTCGCACCAGGGTGGTTTTACCCGCGCCGAGGAAGCCGGTGATGACGGTGGTCGGAATCTTGGTCATGCAACGGCTCCTGTGGGGATGGTGGCGCTTCTGATGGCGAAGACGTCGTTGAGCTTGCCGAACAGGGCGCCGAGCACAAGCCAGAATACCAGCGAAGTGCCCAGGGTGACCGCGACGAATTCGGTAGCGAGGTGGGCGGGCACCGCGCTTGGCTCATCGGGCGCGACCGGGGCGCCGATGATGTGCGGAGCAACGACCAGCGCGATGGCGACGGCGAAGGCCCAGCCGGCACGGGCCTTGGCGAGCAGGAGGCAGGCGGCACCGGTGGCCAGCGCCGTGCCGGTCCACCAGATCTGGCGGGCGACGAGATCGGCTGCGGGCATGCCGGGAAGCTCGGGCGCCAGGCCATAGGCCGGAGCCAGCGAAAAAGTCAGGAAGCCGGCAATGCCCCAGAGGAAGCCGTTGGCGAAGGTGATCGGGACATTGGCGAACATCGAGATGGCGCCGATGACCAGAGCGAAGCCGGCGGCGGCGAGCACCGTGGCCAGGACAGTATAGGCAGTGCGCTCGAAGCCGTCCTGCGGCGCCCATTCCTCGGGCTCGGCAACGGTTGTGGCGACGGCGTCGTCGTGAGTATGCGCCGGCGTGCCTTCGGCATGCTCGTGCTCGGCCGCGACGGCTTCGGTGCCGTGGCTATGGCCACCCTCGCCCTCGAAGGTCTCGGCGTGAAGGATCAGCGGCGTGACGCGGAAATGCTGGATGGCGGCCGTCAAAAGGCCAGCGCCAAGCGCTGCGAAAAGCGCAGCGGCAAACAGATTGCGGATCATTGTTTTGCTCTTTCGCTCGCCTGCCTTAGTGGCAGGGAAAACCCATGGCGTGGCGGGTGTCGTGGGCGCCGTTATGCAGGCGGAAATCGCCGGCAAAGCCGGTGCCGACCAGCAGGGTCAGCCCGAGCAAAAGCGCCAGCGAACCGGCCATGATGCGCTGGGAAATCGAGAGCGACTGGAGGCCAGTCGAGGTAATGGTCGTCGTATTGGTCGTTGTATTCATGGCAGCACCCTCCGTGCGCGGAATAGTCTTGGGCTCTTCGCCCGGCTCGCGTGTCGGCAGGTCTCCTGGCTCACGGTGGAGATAGGACTCTCGCCTTCCCGGCTTGCGCCAGTGGCATGTGAGAGCCCGCACCGCTTACAGTTGCGGGGGCAGCCACGGTTTTGCGCCCTGATGGGTACGTCGCACCGTGTTCCCTTTTCCAGCCTTCGCTCAGGGCGTGATGCCGGGCTGCAAACGCCGGCTTGCTGCGCTCCGGTGCTCACGTACAAACGTACGCTCCGCTCCGGTGCTCGCGCGCCGTCATTTTCGCCTCGGCCTGACGCCGTGTGCTTCAGGCTAGGTATCCCTCCAGCACAACGGCCTTTGGGAACCAACACAGGTTCAGAGTTACGCTCCCCGAGGGGTGCTGGTCAATCGCGGAAATCGGGATGGGGATAGCCGACCGACATGGAGTTGACCTTCACCTGCATCTGCGCCAGCAGCGGATCGTCGGACGAGAGCTCCTTGTCACCCATGGCCGGGAGCGTGTCGACGCCGGCGGGAGAGCTGCCATAATCGAAGTCCAGGCTGAGCAGGCAGCCCCCGGGCAGCCCGGACAGCGCGCCGGATTCAAAACCGGCGCTGCCGCCGTAGTCCCAGCCAAATCCCAACAGCGTGAATGGCTCGCCATTGATCGCCTCAACCTCCGCCAACGACATGCCGATGCGGACGCCGCCAGGCGCTACCGCTTTGGGCGGCAGGTCGATATAGCTGGGGCTGCTCAGCCCGGCCTCATCCCACCAGACGAACTGCAGGGTCTTTTTGGCGTTATCCGGGAAGACCGTCGTCGCGAGCATCTCGCTGCCTTCGGGGCCCGGCACGATGCCGGTTACGACATTGTCGGCACCATAAAGCTCGATCAGCCGCGCCTCGGAGCTGTCGATACCAAAGGCGCCGTCGCAGGTGATCTCTTCCGCCATGGATGGGCCGACCAGGACGAGTGCCGCGAAAAAGGACGCGCGAGCAAGCATGATTTTCTCCTTGGGTGGCGCAGTCTGCGCTGATGGATTGCCATTCGCAATCAACGACTCGCGCTATGAACGGGTCCTGAAGGAGTCGCAGCCATGAAGCCCATCAAGTTCACCAAAGAGGAAACCAAGGCCATTGTCGGGGAGATCCAGGACTATTTCCGCGAGGAACTGGACCAGCCGATCGGCGCCATTCCGGCGGAGATGCTGATGATGTTCTTCGTGGACAAGATGGGCGCCTATTTCTACAACCGCGGCCTTTACGACGCGCAGGGCCTGATCCGGGAGCGTATGGACAGCCTGACCGACGAAATTTTCGGGCTGGAACAGCCAACCAATCACCTGCGCTAGGGGATAGAATTGGGTCTCAATTTCGCCACGCTGGCGCCAATCGGGCTGCTGCTCGCATCCAACATCTTCATGACCTTTGCCTGGTATGGCCACCTCAAATGGCCGACTTCGGCGCTGTGGGTGGCGGTGCTGATCAGCTGGGGCATCGCGTTTTTCGAATATTGGCTGGCCGTGCCGGCAAACCGCATCGGCGAGGCGGTCTATTCGCCATCCGAGCTCAAGACCATCCAGGAGGTGATTTCCCTCACGGTGTTCGCGGTTTTCACGGTGTTCTATTTCGGCGAGAAGCTGACGCTGAACCACGGCTTGGGCTTCGGCCTGATCGCGCTGGGGGCGTTCTTCATCTTCAAGGGGCCGATCAAGTAGGGGAGCCTTAGCGGATACCCCTCCTCACCTCCCCCTGAAGGGGGAGGGACGGATCGAGTCTGTGGCTCGATCAAGCCAGAGCCTCCGGCCGGGTTCCTCCCCCTTTTCAGGGGGAGGTTGGGCGGAGGTATTCTTCCTTAATGTGCCGTCCCGGAGCCGCCCACAGCGACAATGTTGTAGGGCGCGCCGACCACCGGGATCGTCCGCAGCTCGGCAAAGCTGGCGACATCGATCAGATGCACCACGCCGGCATTGGGGTCGGTCACGGCAACCACATCACCGGCCACGGCAATGCGCGGGCGCGGCAGGCTCCACTCGCCATCCATCGAATAGTGTTCGGTGACGGCGAGCGACTGCACGATACTGCCCGAGACCACATCGAGCTGGTTCAGCTTGCCGTCCTCGGTGAAGACATAGGCGAATTTCGGTCGGATGGGATCGACCGCGAAATGCACGCGGCGGGTGGGCAGGTCGATGAGGTGGAACGGCTTGTCGGCAGCGGGATCGATGACGGCCACCTTGTCGGCACCGTAATTGCCCAGGAAATACTGCATGCCGATGCCGCCGAGGAAAGTGGTGGACTTGCCTTCGGGCAGGCCGTCATAGGGCAGTTTTTCGATCTGCGGCTCACCAGAGCCGGAGACGATCAACACGCCATCGCCGCAACCGACGATCGCCAGATTGCCCGATGTGGCTTCGCCATGCAGGTCGGGGCAGGCATGGGTGTCGCCAGCCACGTTGCCCTGCTTGTCGAGGACGTTGAGGCCGACGCGTGGCTTCTTTTCGTCATCGGCATTGGCGAATGAGGTCAGGGTGTAATCACCCCAGGGAACGGCGACGCCGTGATGAGGGGTGCCACTGTTCTGCTCGACCGTTACGAGTTCGCCGTCATGGGCCCATTGGTGGGCATCGAACAGGGTGATCAGGCCGGAACCGTCGAAAAACATCGCGGCCTTGCCTCCGTGTTCGACAAAGTGGGCAGGCTTCTCGCCAGTCATGACGGCTTCGACCAAAACCGGGTCGGTAATCTCGATATCACCGTGGTCACCGTGGTCGTCGACTGCGATGCCGCTGTCTATGGCCGAGACCTGATTGCCGGCTCCCTGCACAGCGAACACGGCGCCGTCGGTGGTATAAAGCGATGCCGGGCTGGCCAGCGAGAAGGTGGCCAGCGTCTTGTCGGTGGCGAGATCGATGGCGGTCACGGTGGGCTGCGCGTGGTCAGCGATGAACAGACGCCAGGACGAGATGTGCTCGTCGGCCAGCACGGGGGTTGCGAGGGCCGTGGCGGCGAGAAGCGGCAGCAGGAAGCGAGCGTGCATGATGTCTCCGATATGTTAGCACGTTACGTAGTATGATGCAGTCGTGGTTGAGAGCTTCGGCGGGCGGCAGCACGATCTTGGATCGTCACCCTCGGGCTGGACCCGAGGGCATTGCGCCGAACAATCGCGCGCCAAGTCTGGAGCCCTCAGGTCAAGCCCGAGGGTGACGGTCGGTGGGTCAGGCGATGGCAGAGCGGCCGAAAGTTAGCTCAGGCAGTCGACCAGGCTTGTCGCCAGGCCCCGCAGCAGTTCCGGATACAGGTCGACACCCTCCGTGAGCGCACCACCTTCAGGGTCGAGCACGCCGGCTTTGGCCGCGGTGCCTTCGCTGATGGCGGAGATGATGGTCGGCTCGAAATTGGGTTCGGCGAAGACACAGGTTGCGCCAAGCTCGGCCACCTTGGCCTTGAGCTCGTCGATGCGCGCGGCGCCGGGCATGACGTCGGGCGTGACGGTGACCGAGCCGGCGAGGTTGAGGTCGAAACGGGCCTCAAAATACTGGTACGCATCGTGGAAGACGATGAAGGGCTTGTCGGCCACCGGCGCCAGCGTGATGGCGAGTTCGGCCTCGAGCGCGTCAAGCTTGACCAGCTCGGCCTCGGCATTGGCCTGATAGGCAGTGGCGTTTTCCGGATCGGCCTCGGCCAGGGTGGTGGCAATGTGGGTCACCATCAGCTTGGCGTTTTCCGGATCGAGCCAGAAATGCATGTCGCCTTCGCCATGCTCCTCGTGGGCGTGCTCCTGATGTTCCTCCTGGGTTTCACCCTCGTGCCCCTCGTCCTCATGCGCCTCAAAGGCGCCGCCTTCGCGGACGGGGAGCAGGGCGATGCCGGGTGCCTCAGCCAGTTCGACGACAGTGGCGTCGCCGGCCAGCGTTTCCAGCGCCTCGGCGAGGAACAGTTCCATGCCATGGCCGGTCCAGAAGACGATGTCGGCCGATTCCAGCGCCCCGGCGTCGGAGGGCCTGAGGGCATAGGTATGCGGTGACGCGGAGCCCTTGACGATCAGGGTCGGCTCGCCCACGCCGGCCATGACGGCCGAAACGAGCGAATGCACGGGCTTGATCGAGGCGACGACATTGGGGGCGGCCATTGCCGTCGTGGTGAGGAGCGCCGTGGCCAAAAGGGTGATCGGGGCGAGCAGCTTCATCGGCGAGACCTCGTGATATGTTATGTTATTACGCTTGCCGCGATGTTATGCTATAACGTATTGAAGGACGTCAAGAGGGTCTGAGATGGATGCACTGGCACCGAAGGAAACGCTGATCACGCTGAGCAATGCCGGCGTCAAGCACGGAGCACGCACGCTGGTGAGCGGGGTCGACCTGACCATTGCGCGCGGCGAGATCGTAACGCTGATCGGGCCCAATGGCTCAGGCAAGTCGACCACGGCGAAGCTCGCGACCGGGGTGCTGAAGCCCACCATGGGCAGCGTGACGCGCAAGCCCGGGCTGCGGATCGGCTATGTGCCGCAGAAGCTCACCATCGACTGGACCTTGCCGCTGACGGTGGAGCGGCTGATGACGCTGACCGGCCGGCATGCCCAGGCGGACATCGAAGGGGCACTCGAGGCCGTGGGCGCGCGGCGCCTGCTCAAGGCCGCGGTGCAGGAATTGTCGGGCGGGGAGTTCCAGCGGGTGCTGTTCGCGCGGGCCATGATCCGCAAGCCGGACCTGCTGGTGCTTGATGAGCCCGTGCAGGGCGTCGACTTCTCGGGCGAAGTGGCGCTGTACGAACTGGTACGGCAGATTCGTGATACCACGCAGAGCGGCATCCTGATGATCAGCCATGATCTCCATGTGGTGATGGCGGAAACCGACACGGTGATCTGCCTCAATGGCCATGTCTGCTGCCGCGGCACGCCCTCGGCGGTAAAGCGAAGCCCCGAATATCTCAAGCTGTTCGGCGAGCGGGCGGCGAGTACGCTGGCAATCTACGAGCATCACCACGATCACGAGCACCATGACGATGGCTGCGTTGTGCCCGACGGGCATAGTCACGACCATCACCATGATCATGACCACGCGCATGATCACCACGACCATGCGCATGGTCACAGCGACCATGTAGGGCACGACCATGTTCGCTGACTATTTCTCCCGCGCCCTCATCGCCGGCATTGGCCTCGCACTGGTCACCGGGCCGCTCGGATGCTTCGTTGTCTGGCGGCGCATGGCCTATTTCGGCGACACCATGGCGCATTCGGCGCTGCTGGGCGTGGCGCTGTCGATACTGCTATCGATCAACATGACGCTCGGCGTCTTTGCCGTGGCGGCCCTGGTGGCCGGCGCCTTGCTGGTACTGCAGCGGCAGGCGACGCTGTCGATCGATGCGCTGCTGGGCATATTGAGCCATTCAACCCTGGCGGTAGGCCTGGTGCTGGTGGGATTCCTCACCACCGTGCGGATCGACCTGATGGGTTTTCTGTTCGGGGACATCCTGGCCGTGTCGGTCGAAGATATCGCCATCATCTATGGCGGGGGCCTCGGCATTCTCGTCATCCTGTTCCTCGCCTGGCGGCCGCTGTTGGCTGCGACGGTGAGCCCGGAACTGGCGGAGGCCGAGGGTTTGCGGCCCGAGGCGAGCCGGCTGGTGCTGATGATCCTGATGGCATCGGTCATCGCCATTGCCATGAAGCTGGTGGGCGTGCTGCTCATCACCTCGCTGCTGATCATTCCGGCAGCGACAGCGCGGCGGCTGAGTGCCACGCCAGAAATGATGGCTGTTGTCGCCGCGATCCTCGGCGCCGTTGCAGTGGTCGGCGGCCTCTTCGGGTCAAGAACGTGGGATACGGCCTCGGGTCCCTCGATTGTGGTGATGGCTCTGATAGTATTCCTTGTGTCGCTAGCGGTTCCCGTCTCGCGGCTGTTTGGCAGGAGAGTGCCCCATGGCACATAGTCACGACGTTCCCGGCGACCTGACGCGCAACCAGGGGCTGGTGCTGGGCGCGCTCAACCATTCCGAGTCGCCGCTGAGCGCCTATGACATTCTCGACAAGCTGCGGGGCGATGGCTTGCGGGCGCCGCTACAGATCTATCGGGCGCTCGACAAGCTGGTGGAACGTGGCCTCGCGCATCGGCTGGAATCGCTCAACGCTTTCGTCGCCTGTGCGGACGAACACTGCCACCGCAAGGGGCTGATCGCCTTCGCGATCTGCGAAGGCTGCGGCAAGGTCGATGAATTCGCCGATTCCGTCATCGAGGAGCGGCTCGGGCGCTGGGCTGGCGCCAAGGGCTTTAAGGTCGAGCGGACGACGATGGAAATCCGCGGCAAATGTGAGGCGTGCGTGGCGGCGGCGTGACTGCGAACTTCGCCGGTGCTGCCCACCCCCTCCTACCTCCCCCATCAAGGGGAGGTTCGCTCCACTCGCGGAGCGCGATCCAGTAACACCCGCCAGACGGCACCTCCCCCTTGATGGAGGCTCGGAGGGTGTGGGGCCAAGCGCACGACGCTAGCCCGCTCCGCCAAACGTCAGAAAATACACAGCCGCCGCGCCATACTCCCGGCGGTCATCCAGCGTGAATCCCGCCGGAATTTCCACCGCCGCATCCGCGCTTTCCTCGAACACGATGGTCGCATCAGGTGCCAGCCAGCCATTGGCGGCGATGTGCACCAAAGCCTGCTCGCCCAGGCCCTTGCCATAGGGCGGGTCGAGAAAGACCAGGTTGAACTGCCCGAACGTGCCCGGTGTGCCCAGATCGGTCGCATCGCGCCGCAGCAGCTTGGTGATGCCCCCTGCCCCGAAGGCTTCGATATGGTCGCGGATCAGGCCGCGCGCTTCGGCGCCGGTATCGACGAAGGTCACATGGCTGGCGCCGCGCGACAGGGCTTCGAGGCCGAGCGCTCCGGTGCCGGCGAAAAGGTCGAGCACGCGGATGCCGGTGAATACCGGCCCCAACCGCGACGCGAGGATGTTGAACATCGATTCACGCACGCGATCTGCCGTCGGGCGAATGGAATCGTCCGACGGGGAGTTGAGTTGCTTGCCGCGGAATTTGCCGGCGACGATGCGCACGGGCTAGGCCTTGGGGCGACGTGGGGCCGAGGGGCGACCGGCGCCGCCGGAAGGACGACCAGCACCGCCGGGGCGACCGCCGCCGCCAGAGGGGGGACGGCCACCGGGACGGCCCGGACCATCGGAGGGCCGACCAGTACCGCCCGCGGGACGACCACCGCCAGCGGGACGGCCTGCGCCGCCCGGGGGACGGCCTGCACCGCCCGCGGGTCGACCGCCGGGCTTACCGCCAAATCCACCCGGCTTGCCACCGAAACCGCCGGGGCGCGGGCCGCGAGCGGGCGCGGCGCCATCACGCTTGGGCATCGGCTTGCCGTCGGGGCGCATGCGCGGCTTGCCATAGGTCTTGGCCTCGGAGCCAAACTCGTCGCGACCCGGACGCTGGGGACGGTCCGAGCGCTGAGGGCGATCGGTGCGCTGGTCGCGGTCGGCAAAGGCCGGACGCGCGCCATCGGCGCGGAAACGGGCGGGCTTGTCGCTGAAATTGCGGCCGGGACGCTTGGCTTCGCCCTTGAAGGCTGCGGCGTCACCGCGTTCGCTATCGGGACGCAGGCGGGGCGTGAACTCGCGCGCCGGACGCTCGGCGCCGGCGTCCTCACGACGCGGACCGCGCGGGGTGCCGGTGAACTCGCGACCCTGCGGCGGACGGCCGCCTTCAGGACGCGGCCCACGCGGGCGATCGCCATCCTCACGGCGGGGGCCGCGCGGCTTGTCGCCGAAAGTCTTCTTTTCATAGGGCTTCTTGTCGCCATAGGGCTTCTTGTCCCCAAACGACTTCTTGTCGCCGTAGGGTTTCTTGTCCCCGAAGGACTTTTTCTCGCCAAATGGCTTCTTGCCACCAGCCGGACGCGGCGCAGCCTTGCCAAAGCTCAGGGCGGACTGGTCGTCCCGATCGGGGCGCTTGACGACGCGGGTGTTGCGCTTGGCGACGAATTCCTCCGGCGCGCGACCATCCTCATCGAAATGAATATGGCGCGGCGGCGGCGCGTATTCGTCGTCCTGGCTATCCTCGCGCTTGGTCGCCGGCTTGCGGCTATCGAAGCGGCCGGGACGATCCTGGCGCGGACGATCGGCGCGTATTTCTTCCTCGGTCTTCTCGGCACCATCGGTGAAGCGGAAGCGCTGGCGGGCGATCTCTACCGTATTGGTGCCGCGGCCGGTGAGGCGATCGCGCGTCGGCTTGCCTTCAAGCGCATTGGCCTCGGGCGGCATTTCGCTCTCGAAATCGACGTCGGCCGCCTCGGCCAGTTTCTTGCCGAGCTGGTCGCGCAGCATCTTGGCCTTGATGGTCTCGACGCCGCCCACCGGAATGTCGCCGAGCTGGAACGGGCCATAGCTGACGCGGATGAGACGGTTGACCTCAAGGCCGAGCGCGCCGAGGACGTTCTTGACCTCACGGTTCTTGCCTTCGCGCAGGGCAAGCACCAGCCAGACATTGGCGCCCTGCTCGCGCTCGAGCGTGGCTTCGATCGGGCCATATTTGATGCCGTCGATTTCGATGCCGTCCTTTAGCCGATCGAGCGCCGCCTGGGTGACCGTGCCATGGGCGCGCACGCGGTAGCGGCGCAGCCAGCCGGTGGCGGGCAGTTCGAGCACGCGCTTGAGGCCGCCGTCATTGGTCAGCAGCAGCAGGCCCTCGGTATTGATGTCGAGGCGACCGACGGTGACGACGCGCGGCAGGCCATGAGTTTCGAGATGCTCGAAAATGGTCTCGCGACCTTCCGGGTCCTTCTCGGTGACGACCAGGCCGGCGGGCTTGTGGTAGAGCCAGACGCGGGTGCCCTGGCGGGCTGCCAGCGGGGCGCCATCGACCATGATCTTGTCGCGGTCGGTGACGTTGAAGGCCGGCGTCAGCACCTTCTTGCCGTTGACGACGACGCGGCCCTCGGTGATCCACACCTCGGCGTCGCGGCGGGAGCAAAGCCCGGAGCGGGCGATGACCTTGGCGAGGCGGTCGCCGGTATCGGGTTGGGCTGGGGTGTCGCTCATCGGGCGGTCTTTCATGTCATGCGGGACCCATATGCCCGAGAAGTCTCGGGCGGGCGGCGCGGAAAAAGGCGAAGCGGCCGGATGGTCCGGCCGCTTGTAAATGTGGAACGGCAGAGGCCGTCAGTTGCCGAGAGTGGTTTCTTTCTCGCTCAGCGTCACGCCCGGGCCCGAACTACTGTTCGAACTGGTGGGAGCGGTATACGCCGCGCGGATCGCCTTGCGCACCGATTCCGGGCACTTGGGATCGTTGATCGACACCAGCTCGCCATTGCCCACGGCGCAGACCAGTTCGGCATCGCCGACGCGGGTAAAGTACTCTTCGGGCGGCAGATAAAGCGGGCGCTTGCCGTTGTTGGTGCTGACATCCATGTTGGCCGCCTGCATGCGGGCGACCAGCGTGCGGGTTTCCTGCTCGGTCAGCGGGCGCCCGGCAACCGAGCGCAGGTCGACAACCTTGGCATTGCGCAAGCGCGTTATGTCAGCTTCGGTCAGGTTAGCGGTATCGACCCGGACGGTATCGCTGTCGGCGGGAAGTTGGGCGACGGTTGCCTTCGGCGCCGGTGCTGGCGCGGCCTGGCCGCTGGCCGGCAGCACCAAAGGCGCGCGAGCGGTAGTGAGGTCTTCCTTGGGCGTCTCGCCCGGGACGAGGCCAACACCGCGCGCCGTGGTCATCATGACCTCGCGCTCAAAGGTGCCGAAATCGGTCAAGGCATTGGTGCCTTCCACGGTGGTGCACGCACTGAGCGCCACGGCCAGCAGAAGACCCAGCGAGGCCAGTCCAGTCCGGGTAACCGCCCCAAGAGCAGAATGCTGCCCGGTCAAACCAATACGCATGAAACGTCCTTCAAGATGTCGGCGGCGCTTATAGCGCATAATCCCAGCTAAGGCCAGATTCTGGCGGCAACGTGTTCCGGCAATTACGTCGTTGATTTGCGTGGCCGGCCGAGGCCGAGCAGATCAGCGATCAGCAGGATGACGCCCAGGGTGATGGCGATGTCGGCGATGTTGAAAATGTAGAACGACCAGGTGCCCCAGTGCAGGTGGAAGAAATCGGCGACGGCGCCGTAGATCAGCCGGTCGACGGCGTTGGACAGGGCGCCACCGATACAGAAGGCGAGACCGAGGCGGATCAGCGCGGAATCGGCGCGCAGCCACCAGATGCCCAGCGCCAGGATCGCTGCCAGCATCACGAGCCCGAGGGCCCAGACCGGCAGGCCGTCGAGCAGGCCATAGGAAATGCCGGTATTCCAGACCAGCACATAGTCGAAGAAATCGGTCACCCGCACGACTTCGCCACCGCGCCACTCGCTCATCGCGAACGGCACATAGCTGGTGAAGACCTCGACGCATTGCGCGGCGCCGATGGCAATGCAGTCGGCCGATACCTGGAACGCCTTGTGGGCGCGGTCGAGGCCGAAGGCGAGGATCGCCATGGTGATGGAAACGTAGACAGAGGGCTGCAGCCATCCGCGTGCGGCGGCAGCCTTGTCCATGTTCTCGCCCAAGCTCAAAGCCCCGCCGCGGCGCGTTCGCGCAGGGCCTGGGCGTCGCGCAGGGAGACGTCGGGATAATCGGCGTCGGAACCGACCTCGGGCAACACCTTCCACGAACGGGCGCAACGAGTACCGCGGGCGAGAGCCGGAACCACGGCCACGCCGGGCACATCCTCAAGCGCAAACGCCTCGGGCGGTGCATCGGCGTTGCCGATCTCGATGCCCGAAGTGATGGCGATTTCGGCCAGGTCTTCGCCGGCCAAAGCCGTCAGGTAGCGTTCGTCGGTGATAAACACCTTGGGCGCCGCCTCAAGCGATGAACCGATGCGCTTTTCGCGGCGCTCGATTTCCAGTGCCCCGGTGACCACGCGGCGCACCGCGCGGATCAGCGTCCACTTGCCGGCGAGATTGTCGTCGAGCCATTCAGCCGGCACGTCGGGGAAGAGGCGCAGGTGCACTGACGAGCCGGCTTCCGGATGTCGTTCCAGCCACACCTCTTCCATGGTGAACACCAGGATGGGGGCCAGCCAGGCCGTGAGGCAGTCGAACAGGTGGTTGAGCACCGTCAGCGCCGCCTTGCGCTTCACCGAAGAAATCGGGTCGCAATAGAGCGTGTCCTTGCGGATATCGAAGTAGAACGCCGAAAGCTCGATGTTCATGAAGTTGGTCAGCGCGGTGACGATCTTGCGATAGTCATAGTCCTTGTAGGCAGCGCGCACCTGCTCATCGAGCTGGGCGAGACGATGCAGCATCAGCCGCTCGAGCTCGGGCATGTCCTCGAAGCGGACTTCGTCGGATGGCTGGTAATGCGCCAGGTTGCCCAGCAGCCACCGCAGGGAGTTGCGCAGCTTGCGGTAGCTGTCGACGGTGGTCTGGATGATCTCCTTGCCCAGGCGCAGATCTTCCGCATAGTCGGACGAGGCCACCCACAGGCGCAGGATATCGGCGCCATACTGCTTGATGATGTCCTGCGGGGCGACCGTGTTGCCCAGCGACTTGCTCATCTTGCGGCCTTCGCCATCCATGGTGAAGCCATGCGTCAGCACGCCCTCATAGGGGGCGTGGCCGTTGGTGGCGCAGCTTTCGAGCAACGACGAATGGAACCAGCCGCGATGCTGGTCCGAGCCTTCGAGGTAGAGCGAAGCCGGGAACTTCAGATGCGGCCATTTTTGTTTATTGCGCAGGACCCACGAATGGGTGGTGCCGCTATCGAACCACACGTCGAGCACATCGGTGACCATCTCGTAGTCGTCGACGCGGTAGGCGTCGCCGAGGTATCGGGCAGCAGCGCCTGGCTTGTACCAGGCGTCGGCGCCTTCTTCCTCGAAACTCTGGGCAATGCGGTGATTGACCGTGTCGTCCTTGAGTATCTCGTTGGTCGCCTTATGGACGAAGACGGTGATCGGCACGCCCCAGGCGCGCTGGCGCGACAGCACCCAGTCGGGGCGATCGGCAATCATGGCCCGCAGCCGGTTCTGCCCGGCGGCAGGATAGAACCTGGTCGCGTCGATGGCATTGAGCGCACGGTGGCGCAGGGTGTCGCCCGCAGCGCCGTCGATATCGCGGTCCATATAGACGAACCACTGCGGCGTGTTGCGGAAGATCACCGGCTTCTTGGAGCGCCAGGAATGCGGGTACTGATGCTTCACCCGGCCGCGGGCAACCATGGCGTTGCGCTCCGCGAGCGCGGCGATAACGCGGTTATTGGCGTCGCCCTTCTTGCCGTTATCGTCGATGACCCGCGCGCCTTCGAGGCCGGGAGCCTCGTCGGTGTAGAAGCCATCGTCGCCGACGACGTAGGGGATGGCGGTGTCGATGCCCTTTTCCCCAAGCAGGCGCGCCGATTCCATCCAGATCCCGAAGTCGTCAAGGCCGTGGCCGGGCGCGGTATGGACGAAGCCGGTGCCGGCATCATCGGTAACGTGTTCACCATCGAGCAGCGGGACCTCGAACTCGTAGCCGCCGCCAAGCCCGCGCAGCGGGTGGTGGCATTGCAGGCCAGCCAGCACGGCGGGCGGCACATCCTGCAGGCGGACGAATTCCTCGACCTTGGCCTTGGCAAAGGTCTCGGCGGCCAGCTTGTCGGCCAGCACATACTTCTCACCGGTCGACGCCCAATTGCCGTCGGGTGCCTTGGTAACCTCATAGAGGCCATAGGCAACCTTGGACGAGAAGCTGATGGCGCGGTTGGCGGGGATGGTCCAGGGCGTGGTGGTCCAGATGACCACCGAGGCGCCGGTCAGGTGTTCGCGGCGCGCGATATTGTCCTCGACATCGGAGCCGGCGACGGCAGCGATGTGGGAGGTCTGGAACTTCACCCAGATGGTGTCGCTCTCGTAATCGGCATATTCGATCTCGGCCTCGGCCAGGGCCGTGCGCTCGACCACCGACCACATCACCGGCTTTGACCCGCGATACAGCTGCCCTGTCGTCGCGACTTTCATCAGCTCGCGGGCGATCTGGGCTTCGGCGTCAAAGCTCATGGTGAGGTAGGGATTGTCCCACTCGCCGAGTACGCCCAGGCGCTTGAATTCCTCGCGCTGCACATCGACCCATTGCTCGGCAAAGGTTCGGCATTCCTGGCGGAATTCCACCACCGGGACTTCGTTCTTGTCCTTGCCGCGGGCGCGGTACTGTTCCTCGATCTTCCATTCGATCGGCAGGCCGTGGCAGTCCCAGCCCGGCACATAGGCCGAGTTGTAGCCCAGCATCTGCATGGAGCGGGACACGAGGTCCTTCAGCGTCTTGTTGAGCGCGTGACCGATATGGATATTGCCATTGGCATAGGGAGGGCCGTCATGGATGGTGAACAGCGGCCGATCCTTGGCCTGCTCGCGCTGCAACGCGTAGATGTCCATCTCTTCCCAACGCTTGAGCCAGCCCGGCTCGCGATCGGGAAGCCCGGCGCGCATGGGGAATTCGGTTTCCGGCAAAAACAGCGTCGACGAATAGTCGGTTTCGGCGGCGCCCGCGGCGGTATCGGTCATGGAAACGGCAATCGGTAAGGAGGATTTGGGCGCCTTTTAGCAAGGCGGAGCGGATGGGGCAAAGGATGATTTGGGGGGAGGCGGGCCGGGTCACGACCACGGTATCATTCCGGCGCAGGCCGGAATCCATGTCCGGGTCGACCCGGAAGCTGGACGTCGTGGACAGAGGCGGAGCTGGATCCCGGCCTGCGCCGGGATGACCTTGGGAAAATGGACAGCATCCTGCCCTACTCCACAAACCCCAGCTTGCCATCCAGCGCACTCAGCGGCATGGCCTTGGCCAGCGCGTCTCTCGCCTTCTTGCTGTCGCGATCCATGGCTGCAATCAGCTCGTCCAACCCCGAAAACACTTCCTGGCCGCGGATATGGGACACCAGCGCCACCGTGATGGTCTGGCCATAAATGTCTTCGTCGAAATCGAACAGATGCGTCTCAAAGGGCGGCAGCTGGTTGTCGAACATGGGCTTGCCATAGGCGGCGACGCCGTCGAAGACGCGGTCGCCCAGGCGGGCGCGGACGGCGTAGACGCCCTGGGCCAGCTGGAAGTTCGCGCGGGTCATGGTGTTGGCCGTCGGGTAGCCGAGTTCCCTGCCCCGCTGGTCGCCCTTGACCACGCAGCCGTCGAAGAACCAGTGATAGCCCAGCAGCCTGTTAGCGGCGGTCACGGCGCCTTCCGACAACGCGGCGCGGATGCGCGAGGAGGAGATGACCTCGTCACCCTCATCCATCAGGTCGAGCGTTTCGACGGCAAAACCCTGCGCCTCGCCCGATGCCTTGAGGAAGGTGGGCGTGCCGCGACGCTGGCGGCCGAAATGGAAATCGGCCCCGACGATGACGCCGGTCACGCCAAGCGCATCGACCAGAAACCTGGACACGAAGTCCTCGGCCTCGACCTGCGAGAAGGCGCGGTCGAAGCTGAGCACCGCAATGGCATCGAGGCCAAAGGCTTCGGCGAGGCGGGCCTTGGCGTCGCCATCGGTCAGCCGGAACATGAAGGGGGCCGGCGCGAAAACGTCGCGCGGATGCGGCTCGAAGGTCAGCACCATGGCGGGAACACCGGCCTGGGCGGCGCGCGCCTTGAGGGTTGTCAGCACCGATTGGTGGCCGCGATGGAAACCGTCGAAATTGCCGATAGCGACATATGCGCCACGCAGCGCAGCGGGCACGGCATCGAGCGAATTGAGGCGAACGAAACCGGTCACCGCATCACCAGGAGAGGCGTGGCAGGAAGCCGGCCATGTGGGCGCGGCTGGGCGCCACCAGATCGGCAATGGCCTGCGGATCAGGCTTGCCGAAGGCGTCGAGTTCGGCGGCATGAATGGAGCCGGTGACAAAGAGCAGGTCGATGCCGAACTTGGCGGCGCCGGTGGCATCGGTGCGCACGCTGTCGCCGATGGCGAGCACACGCGACTTGTCGAGCGGCTTGCCCGCTGCCTCTTCGGCCAGGCGGAAGGCTTCCTCGTAGATGGGCTGATAGGGCTTGCCGGCCATCAGCACCATGCCGCCCATGGCGGCGTAGAGATCGCCCAGTGCACCGCCGCAATAGATGATCTTGTCGCCATGCTCGACCACCCGGTCCGGATTGGCGCAGATCATGGGAAGCTTGCGGCTGAGCCACAGCTTGGCGCGCTCGCGGTACATTTCGGGCGTGTCGTTATCGGTATCGAGATCGGTGACGACCACAACCTCGGCTGCGTCGGCACCGGTCCGGCGCACATCGAGGCCATCGTAGAGAGCGTCATCCTCGGTCGGCGGGCCCACATGGTGGATGGCGCGGCCGCGATATTTGGCGATCATGGTGCGCGTGGCATCGCCCGAGGAGACGATGGCATCATAGGCGTGGCGGTGGACGCCCAACCGGTCGAGCATGTCGACGATCGGGCCGGAGGGGCGCGGCGCATTGGTGATGAACACCACCTTGCCGCCGGCCCTGCGGAACTGGCTCAGCGCATCGACGGCGCTGGGAAAGGCTTCGACGCCATTGTGGACGACACCCCACACGTCGCTGAGCACAGCGTCATAGCGCCCGGCCAGGTCGGCAAGGCCAGAGATGGAAGGCAGGGGGCTGGTCATCGCGCTATTCCGATGCGAACAGGATGGCCGTTCTATGTGGCAGCTTGCCCCTCGGGATCAAGGGGAAACGGATATGTGCCCTGGTATCACGGCGGGCCTGTGGCCTAGAACTCCACCCGCCGCAATTGGGGAGCCTGGCGGACGGGCTCGGTCGTGAGGTCCGGCCGCACCGGGCCGGGGGCGGCGATATAGGGGCCCTGAACCAGGGTGATGCCGTCCTCGAGCAGTTCGACGATCTGGCTTTCGTTGGCGATGCCCGTGCCCAACAGCTTCACGTCGAAGCGCGCAATGTAGTTGGCGATGTCGGAAGCGTGGAAATCGGTGAAGACCTCGGGCTCCTCGATGAAGCGGGCAGCGTCGATGCGCAGCGAGCGCACGCCCTGCGCCGCCAGCTCGGCAACGTCGACGCGCAGCGATTTGACGTTGGCGATGGAAAAGCCGGCGCCCTTCTTGGCCACGGCGTCGGCAATGGCGCGCTCGCCGGTGGTGAGGGACAGCCAATCCAACTCGCCAATGACGAAGATCAGGCCCGGCGCAATGGCACGGTTGGCTTCGAGCGAGACGATCAACTGCTCGGACGCCGCCGAGTCCCCCAGCGTGGCGCGCGACAGCGGAATATAGAGCGTGATCGGCTGGCCACTGCTGCGGGCGCGGCGACAGATGGTGATGGCCTCGACCAGGCCCGCGCCCTCGATCTGGCGCAGCACGTCCTCGCCGCCGCGGCGCGGCATGAAATCGGCGCGGTCGGCCAGGTCGCCATCTTCCATCATCAGGCGCGGCACCAGGTCATAGCCCTGCGGGCGGCGCTGCGGCAGCGTGACCACTGGCTGGATATGATAGATCAGCCGGTTCTCGGCGAGAGCCTGGCGCAGCATTTCAAGCGGAATGGTTGGATCGGGCTCCCGCTGCGCCGTCGCCGGCGGCGGGGGGGCGATCATGCGGTCACGGCCGGCAGAGGCGGGCTTGGCGACGCGGTCCTCGATCTCGGCCACCGCTTCGGCCACCTGCCGGATGACGGTGCCCAGCACCGAAATATCGGCCTCGACGCCCTCAAGGCGCGAACCGGCATTGAGATCGGTCATGGCGTTGATGCGCTGGCCGAGGACGGCGCCGGCCTGGGCATCGGTGGCCAGCAGGCGCGACAGATCCTCGATGGCCTTTTCCAGGCGATTTTCGGCGCGCTGGCGCAGGGCGCGCTCCATCAATACGACGCAGACGCAGCCGAAGACCACGGCCGCCAGAATGGCTTCTGCCGGCGTGAAGGTCAGGCCGAAATAGGCGGCTGCGCCGATGGCGGCAGCGGCAAGGGCGATGAACGTGTAGACCAATGCCTGCACGGGCGGACCTCGGAACCCTTCGAATGCCGGGATTCGGCCCTTCCTCATAGCATCGTGCAAGAGGCGGCAAAAGCGCGGAGCGGCGGCTGCCCAAGCCTATTTGCTTAATGTCAGGTGGCGAATATGTTCCAGCCGCGCGAGAAGAAGCGGTGGAAGAGCACCAGTTGAGCTGCCCCGGTTGCCGCGGCAGCACCACCCATATGGCCCATCGCCACCTGCGGACGGTCAGCACCGTGGGGCGGAAACGTGGTCAGGTGGTGCTCGACGCGTTCCAACAGGCGCTTCACCACGGCACGGGGCATGATGCCGTCGATGACGACGGTCTCGATCTCCATCACTGCCCGCGTGCTGATTGCGGCGCTGGCCAGTGCCCGCGCTGCATCGTCGAGCCAGGCGGTGGCGACCGGCTCGAGGCTTTCCCAGTTCCAGTTCGAAGGATCGCCGCGCGGTGGGGTGTGCCCCGCCACGTCGAGGCGCTGCTCCAGCGCCAGGAAGGAGGCGATGGTGTGCACGAAGCTTGCCTGGCCGTGAGCATCGGTCACCAGGATCGCGCCCAGATTGGCGGCGTTGCCGGTACGGCCCTCCGACACTTGCCCATTGATGGCGATGCCCGCGCCCACCAACGTGCCGACCTGCATATAGGCCATGCCATTGGGCCGGGGCGCCTGGTGGGCGATGAACTCGGACCAGCAGGCGGCATTGCCATCGTTGAACCACGCCACCGGCTCGCCGAGCGCCCGCTCGAGTTCGGCGGCCATGTCCACGCCGCGCCACAGCTCCACCTGTTCGGCGGGCGCACCCAGGCGCTGGATATGCCGCTCGATGCGGGACGGACTGGCAACGCCAATGCCCACGAGGCGGTCGGCCTGCTGCGCCGTCATGCCGGCGCGGATGGTAGCCACCTCGGCGCTGACATCGGCAAAGATGGTGCGAAAATCGGGCCAGCAATAGCTGCGACGGATACTGGCCAGGGTCACGCCGCCCATGCTGAGCAACAGCACTTCGACATGACGCCAGCCGATTTCGATGCCGATGCCGAAGGCACCCTCGGGATTGAGAAAGAGCGGCGTCGCCGGCTGGCCCCGCCTGCCGCGCAGCACCTCGCCGCGCAATACCAGTTCGCGCGCTTCGAGATCGGAGACGATGCGCGAGGTGGTTTGCGGCCCCAGGCCCGACAGGCGCGCCAGATCGGCGTTGGAGGCGCCCGGATACAGGGCGATAAGCGTCATCACCGCCCGCTCGTTGGCGATGCGGACCCCAGACTGGGCGAAACCGCGCGCCACCGCCTCGTCTCCGGCTTTCCTCTGCATGGCGGCAGACTTAATCTTGAGAACCCCAGTCAGGCAAGCGGCAAGTCCATCGCAAGACACGCAAAATGCGACGCATGCGGAACGGTTTGTTTACCCTGTTGCGGAACAATCGCGGCAACACCGGGACAGAGCGGCAACGACGGACAACCGGCATAGTGAGTAATCGGAACACGAGGACCGGGCCGCATGGCGATGCACAACCGACACGATAGCGAGCCGCAAGGTCGGCTGCTGCTGGTCGATGGCGACGAGAAGCACGCTCAACTGGTCGCCGAAACGCTGGCCCAGAGCCTGGGCAGTGGCGTTCGCATCACCTTGGCGGCCGGCGGAAAGCAGGCGGCCGAGCTGCTGCGCGACACCGGTTTCGACATCATCCTTGCCGATCTGTCCTGCCTCAACGATCTCAGCGAGCACAGCGACGACGCTGTGGCGCGACTGGTGCGCCTGTCCGACGGGGCGCTGTTCGTCGCCGTATCGGATGGCGCTTCGGTTTCAGCGGCGGTTGGCGCGATGCGCGCCGGCGCCCACGACTATGTGGTCAAGCCGGTCAACGGCCCGGCCATGGCGGGGCGTATCGGCGAATTGGCGCAGCGCCACGGCAAAGGCCGCGCGCTCAGCATAGCGCCGCGCACCGAGCGCCGTTCGGATTTCGCCGGCTTCATCGGCGCTTCCAGCGCCATGCAATTTGTCTACGAGCAGATCGGGCGCATTGCCGCCTCTTCGGCGCCGGTGTTCATCACCGGTGAAAGCGGCACCGGCAAGGATGTCTGCGCCGAGGCGCTGCACGCGACCGGCCCCCGATTCGGCAAGCGGCTGGTGGCCATCAACTGTGCCGCCATTCCCCGCGACCTGATGGAAAGCGAGCTGTTCGGGGTGGCGCGCGGCGCCTTTACCGGCGCCCATGACGACCGCAAGGGCGCGGCCGAACTGGCCGATGGCGGTACGCTGTTCCTCGACGAAATCGGGGAAATGGATCTTTCGCTGCAGTCCAAGCTGTTGCGGTTCCTGCAGACCGGCACGCTGAGTCGGGTGGGCGAATCGGGCGTGCGGCAGGTTGACGTGCGCGTCATTTGCGCCACCAACCGCAATCCGATGCAGCTTATCACCGAGAAGCGGTTCCGCGAGGACCTGTTCTACCGGCTGCATGTGCTGCCCATCCACCTGCCGCCGCTGCGGCAGCGACCGACCGACGTCATGGTGCTCGCGCGCCATTTCCTCGCGCACTATGCCGCCGAGGAGCACAAGCACTTTGCCGGCTTCGCGCCCGACGTTGCGGGCCTGCTGACCGCGGCCGAGTGGCCCGGCAACGTGCGGCAGTTGCAGAACCTGGTGCGGCGCCTCGTGGTGATGTGCGATGGCGGCGAGATCACCATGCCCATGCTGCTCTCCGCCGATATCGAATCGCGCGGCCTGGCGGCACCGGTTGAACCCGCCCCCCGCAGCGAACGCCGGCAGACCATCCTGCCGATGTGGCAGCAGGAGCAGCGCATCATCGAGGACGCCATTGCCAGCTTTGGCGGCAACGTCTCGCTGGCCGCCGCGGCGCTCGAGATCAGCCCATCGACCATCTACCGCAAGCGCCAGGGCTGGGCGGAAATGGCCGTCGCAAGTTAAGGCGTATTGGCTTCGCGCGCCTTGACACGATCCAGCCCCAGATAGTGCTCGCGCAGGATCACGGCGATGCCTGACAGGACGATGATGATTGCGCCGATGACCATGCTCAGCGTCGGCACATCGCCAAACACCAAAAAGCCGATGACCAGCGTCAGCAGCAGCGACACATATTCGAACGGCGCAATGACCGACATGTCGGCATAACGGTAGGACGACGTCATCAGCAGTTGCCCGATGCCGCCAGCGAAACCGGCCCCGATCAGCAAAGCCGCCTGCTGGGGCGTGGGCATGGCCCAGCCAAACGGGATGGTGGCCAGCGACAGAATGCTGGCGCTGATGAAGAAATAAACGACGATGGCCTCGGTGCGCTCGGTCTGCGTTAGCTTGCGCACCTGCATCATGGCGAAGGCAGTGAAGATTGCCGCGCCGAAGGCAGCGATCGCGCCTGCTGTCTCGGCATTGCCGAGCGCTTGGCCACCGGAAAACAGCGTCAGGCGGGGCCACAGGATGATGACGACGCCGAACAGGCCGACGATGACTGCCGTCCAGCGGAAGACATATACCCGTTCCTTGAGCAGCAAGGCGCTGAACACCACGATGAGAAGCGGCGCAGCATAGCCGATAGCAGTGGCCTCAGGCAGCGGCAGCCGTGTCAGCGCGAAAAAACCCAGGCCCATCGACGATGCACCCACCAGCGCCCGCACGACATGGCCGATGGGGTTGCGGGTGTGGAGGGCCGAACGCAATTGCCGGCGCCACAACAGCCAGGCGACAACAGGCAGGATGGCGAAAAAGCAGCGGAAGAACACCAGTTCGCCCGCGGGAATGGTACCCGTCGCCTTGAGCAGGGTCGCCATGACCACAAAAAAGCAAACCGAAACCACCTTGAGCGTGATGCCACGCAACGGCCCGCCCCGCTGCGGCGCGGGGCTAGAGGCGACGGCAGGCGCGGGAGTGGTCACGGCAGTCTCTTGATCGGCAACCGGGTCAGCGGCTGGAGGGCTGCTCCAGCTTTTCCTTGGCGATACGCGCGGTGGCGAACGCCTTGTGCTCGGGGCCGACGGCCGAGCCTGATTTGACCACCTTGCCGGTGGCATCGAGAATTTCCCAATGCCAGTTGGCGTTCGGGCCACTGCCGCCCTTGAGGCGCAGCTTGATCTGAAGAGTGTTGTCCTGGGTCATGGGGGCGTTATGGCGCAGGTTGGCGCGTGGGGAAAGGGGTTGGGTGAAAAAGTTGGACCGCAGCTTGTAAGCAGTCGCTTGGCGCAAGCGGCCCCACCCCCTCCCAGCCTCCCCCATCAAGGGGGAGGTGCCGCCCTGTGGCCGGGGCTCGATCTTGCCACCAGAGTGGAGCGAAACCTCCCCGTTGATGGGGGAGGCAGGAGGGGGTGGGTCACACGCTCGGAACGAGAAACTGTCCGAACTTATCCCCCTCCCCAAGACCCGTGGCACACTCTCCCCATCACCCCGCATGGGCGGCCTGCAGGCGAACAGTGGTGGGGTGAGCCGGGTGGGGGTTTTGCCTCTCCCACAGGTTCGCGTTTCGGCCGTCTGGGGCAAATGACCCCGGGGCCGCCGGAGACGTTCCAAAAACCGGCACTCCGGGACGGCTTCCGTCTCATGTTTTTACTTACTACGAGGCGAA
>JAKFDU010000063.1:0-2206 GCA_036675975.1 Devosia sp.
GCCGCCGCCCCGAGGAACAGGGTCTTCGGGTTGGCCAGCATGGGACCGAAGTCGGTCATCGCGCCGACACCCATGAAGATCAGCAGCGGGAACACGCTGGTCGGCAATCCCACTTCGTAGAACAGGTGGAGAATCCCGGCTCCCTCGGCCATGCCGGCCACCGGAATATTGGCCAGCAACCCGCCAAATCCGATCGGGATCAGCAACAGTGGCTCGAAGCCTTTCTTGATCGCCAGGTAGACCAACACCAGGCAGACCACAATCATCAGCGCCTGCCCAGGCTCCAGATGATAGAGGCCGGTGCTTTGCCACAGCTTGAAGAGCTTTTCCATCGAATGCTCCTCAGCCGATGGTCAGCAGGCTGTCGCCCACCGCCACCGAGTCACCGACCTTGACGCCGACCGAACCGATAATGCCGGCCTTGAACGCACGGATCTCGGTTTCCATCTTCATCGCTTCGAGAATGATCACCAGCTGCCCTTCCTCGACCAGCTCCCCCGCCTGCACCAGCACCTTGAAGATGTTGCCGGCCAAAGGAGCACTCTGCGGCTCACCGCCCCCAGCCGACTGCGCGGCCGCGGCCGGCGCCGCCCCCGCCGCGGCGCCGGCGAGCGGCTTGATACCGGCGATATCGCCACCCTCGTTGACCTGCACGACAAAGGACCGGCCGTTGACATCCACGGTGTAGACCTCGGGCTTGCCGGCTTCGCGGGCCGGCACTTCGTTGCCGGTCGGCGCCGGCTCGAAGGCTGCAGGATTGCCGCGGTTCTCCAGGAACTTCAGGCCGATCTGCGGGAACAACGCATAGGTCAGCACGTCGTCGATCTCGTCCTTGGCCAGCTTGATGCCTTTCTCCTGGGCGATGCCCTTGAGCTCGGCAGTCAGCTTGTCCATTTCCGCACTGAGCACATCCGCCGGGCGGCAGGTGATGGCTTCGGCGCCATCCAGCACGCGGGCCTGCAGCTCTTCGTTGAAAGGCGCCGGCGCCGCGCCGTACTCGCCCTTCAATACGCCGGCGGTTTCCTTGGTGATCGACTTGTAGCGTTCGCCGGTCAGGACGTTGATCACCGCCTGGGTGCCGACGATCTGCGAGGTCGGCGTCACCAGCGGGATGAAGCCCAGGTCCTCGCGCACCCGCGGGATCTCAGCCAGCACCTGGTCGAACTTGTCCTGGGCGCCCTGCTCCTTGAGCTGGCTTTCCATGTTGGTCAGCATGCCGCCTGGCACCTGGGCGACCAGGATGCGCGAGTCGACCCCCTTGAGGTTGCCCTCGAACTTGGCGTATTTCTTGCGCACCTCGCGGAAGTAGGCGGCAATCTCCTCGAGCAGCTCCAGGTTCAAGCCGGTGTCGCGCTCGGAGCCCTGGAAGATGGCGACCACCGACTCGGTCGGCGAGTGGCCGTAGGTCATCGACAGCGAGGAAATGGCGGTGTCGACGTTGTCGATACCGGCCTCCACGGCCTTGACGATGGCCGCGGTGGACAGCCCGGCGGTCGCATGGCACTGCATATGGATCGGGATCGACAGGCTGGCCTTCAGACGCGACACCAGCTCGAAGGCCACGTAGGGATTGAGGATGCCGGCCATGTCCTTGATCGCCACCGAGTCGGCGCCCATGTCCTCGATCTGCTTGGCCAGGTCGACCCACATTTCCAGGGTGTGCACCGGACTGGTGGTATAGGAAATCGTGCCCTGGGCATGCTTGCCCTGGCGCTTGACCGCCTGCAGGGCGGTCTGCAGGTTGCGCGGGTCGTTCATCGCATCGAATACACGGAACACGTCGACGCCGTTGATCGCAGCACGTTCGACGAATTTTTCCACCACGTCATCGGCGTAATGCCGATAGCCGAGCAGGTTCTGCCCGCGCAGGAGCATCTGCTGGCGGGTATTGGGCATGGCCTTCTTCAGCGCGCGAATGCGCTCCCACGGATCTTCGCCGAGGTAACGAATGCAGGCATCGAAGGTCGCGCCGCCCCAGGACTCCACCGACCAGAAGCCGACCTGATCGAGCTTGGGCGCGATCGGCAGCATGTCCTCCAGGCGCACCCGGGTCGCCAGGATCGATTGGTGGGCGTCACGCAGCACCACGTCGGTGATACCGAGTGCTTTTTTCACAGCAGTCATACGGAAACTCCCTGGCAAACCCGAATCATCCGCGGCGTGCGCGGTGTTGATGAATGGCGGACTGGATGGCGGCGAGGACGTC
>JAKFDU010000064.1:0-1827 GCA_036675975.1 Devosia sp.
GCCGATGCGCGAATAGCGCAGGTACTTCAGCGAATGGCAACCGGCGCAGTAGTTCATGTACAGCGCCGCACCTCGCTGCAACGAAGCCGGATCGCCCAGATCGGTGCCCGATTGCTGCAGGTTGCCGCCGCCGGACGCCAGCGCGGAAGTCGAGATCAGAAGGCCTGCCGCGACCGCGGCAAGCTTCCGGCTGAAGTTCTTAGTCATGCAGCGTCACCCGTTCCGGCACCGGCTTGGTCTTGTCGATCTTGGTCCACAGCGGCATGGTGATGAAGAAGGCGAAATAGAGGAAGGTCAACACGCGCCCGATGATGGTCTCGACGGGGTCGGTACCCGGGCCGGCGCCGATCTTGCCCAACCACACGAAGCAGAGGGCGAAGATGCCGAGGGCAATCTTCGACAAAAGTCCGCGGTAGCGATACGACTTGACCTTGGCCCGATCCAGCCAAGGCACCGCGAACAGCACCGCGATGGCCGAGAACATCACGATCACGCCGCTGAGCTTGTGCGGGATCACGCGCAACATCGCGTAATAGGGCGTGTAGTACCAGACCGGCTTGATGTGCTCCGGGGTCACCAGTCGGTTGGCCTCGACGAAATTGTCGTGCTCGAGGAACCAACCGCCGAATGCCGGCGCGAAGAAGATGATGAACGCGGCGATGATCAGGAAGAAGCCGGTGCCGAACAGGTCCTTCACCGTGTAGTACGGGTGGAAGGGAATGCCATCGCGCGGCGCGGTGGTCGACCAGCGATTGCCCTTCGGGCCCTTCTTGATCTCGACGCCGTCGGGGTTGTTCGAACCGACTTCATGCAGGGCGCCCAGGTGCAGCACGACCAGCAGCAGCAGCACCAGCGGCAGCGCGATCACATGCAGCGCGAAGAAGCGGCCGAGCGTGGCGTCGCCAGGCAGGTAGTCGCCCATGATCCATTCGGTCAGGCCCTGGCCAACCACCGGGATCGCGCCGAACAGCGAGATGATCACCTTGGCGCCCCAGAACGACATCTGGCCCCACGGCAGCACGTAGCCCATGAAGGCTTCGGCCATGAGCACCAGGTAGATCAGCATGCCGAGGATCCACACCAGTTCGCGTGGCTTCTGGTACGAGCCGTACATCAGGCCACGGAACATGTGCAGGTAGACGACGATGAAGAACAGCGAGGCGCCGGTCGAATGCATGTACCGGATCAGCCAGCCCCACTCGACGTCGCGCATGATGTATTCGACCGAGGAGAACGCCTCGGCCGCGGACGGCTTGAAGTGCATCGTCAGGAAGATGCCGGTGACGATCTGGTTGACCAGCACCAGCAGCGCCAGCGAGCCGAAGTAGTACCAGATGTTGAAGTTCTTCGGCGCGTAGTACTCGGTCATGTGCTTGCGGTACATCGGCATCATGCCGGGCGCGCGCGCGTTGACCCAATCCATCACGCCATTGGCGGCACGGGTGAAGACGTTGGCCATGGCTTACGCAGCTCCTTGCGGGTCGAGGCCGATCACGATCGTGGTGTCGTTCTCGTAGAAGTGCGGCGGCACGACCAGGTTGGTCGGCGCCGGCACGCCCTGGAACACGCGGCCAGCCATGTCGAATTTCGACTTGTGACAGGGGCAGAAATAGCCGCCCTTCCACTCAGCGTCGAACGGCCCCGGCTTGATCTCGGCCTTCATTTCCGGGGAGCAGCCCAGGTGCGTGCACAGGCCGACCAGCACGGAAATCTCCGGCTTGAGCGAGCGCAACTCACCCTTGATGTAGGCCGGCTGCTGCTCCGGGTTTTCCGACTTGGGGTCACGCAATTGGCTGTCGAGGGTCGGCAGTGCCTGCAGGATCGCCT
>JAKFDU010000065.1:0-89506 GCA_036675975.1 Devosia sp.
GACGAGAAGCCGTCGCCCGGGGTCCAGGCCAGTTCGGCCTTGCCGTAGAAGTCGGAGTAGGCAGCGCCAGCATTGCGGATGACCGGAGCCGGAGCAACGTCAGCAGCGTGGCCGTAGACGCCGATTTCACCGGTCAGCTTGATGGTCTCGGTCAGCGCAGCGATCAACTGAGCAGCAACCTGGTAGCCGTCGCCAACGCCAGCGGTACCGTCGTTGAAGTAACGACCGCCGATGTTGATTTCGATACCTTCGGCAACGGTGGCGCCGAACGAAGCGCCGAAGCCGTAGTCGGTGTCGAGAGCAACACCGTTCGAGGCAGTGCCGCCAGCAGCTTCACCCGACAGCGCGATCTTGAACATGTCGAACTTGGCTTCGCCCGAAACCAGACCGTTCCAGTAGGTGTAGTTCGCGGCGGCGGCGGCATCATAGCCACCACCGAAAGCGAGAGCAGCACGAACCTTGAACTGGTCGAAGGTTGCGGTCGCGCCGGTGTGCAGCTGGTAGCTGTCGCCAGAGGTCTGAACGCCATCAAGCAGACCGCCAACGGCGCCGCTGATGTGAGCGGTGACGCCCGAGCCAGCATAGTCGAGCACACCGACCAGGGTACCGGCACGAGAGGCGCCGGTGATCCCTGCTGGCTGAGCTGCCATCAGCGCGCTAGCCGCGACGGCGCCGGTGCTACCGCCAGCCGAATTCAGGTTTTCGAGACCGATCTTGGCGATGAGGCCTTCACCGATGTTGCTCCAGAGCTGGATAACATGACCACCGCGCTTCGGCGTGATGTAGTCGGCGTTTTCGTCGGCAACAACGCCGGTGTCAGCACGCTGCGAGATGAACAGGCCGGTGAAGTTGAACGGCTCGTCATCGCCCTTGTTGAAGATCGAACCACGCTTACCAGCGGTCAGGACGGTGGTGTCACCAACCTGAACGTAGGCTTCGTCGATAACAACGGCATTACCGGTTTCGCGCTGGCCAGTGCCACCGCCATCGCCAGCAAGGAACGCACCATTGACAGCACGAACGCGGTCGTCGTGCTTCAGCTTGATGACGGCGCTGGCGGGACCGAAGTCGCTGCCAGCGGTGCCGACGAACTTCAGCCAGGACTGGACGCGCGACTCCCAGTCGTTGTTGGAACCAGCAACGGAGCTCGGTGCATCAACATTGACGTTGCCCAGGAACGAAGTCTGAGCAATCGCATTCGACAGGTTGTAGTTGCCCCAGTTGAATTCGTACTTCACTTCGCCCGAGATCTGCAGGCAGTTGGTGTCGGACGAAATGGTCAGGCCCGACAGGCCAAGCTCGTCGCAAACGTCCAGCGAGGTGAGGACACCCAGATCGGCAGCGAAGCCAGCGGTCGAGAGACCGGCAGCAGCAACAGAACCGAGGATAAGGCTCTTGAGTTTCATTAGTTGACCTCCAAAGTCAGTCATTCTTGTGCCGGTTGCCCAGCAGGTTTGTCGTAACGCGACCACACTATTCGTGGTGCAGTGTGTTGCCGTCGCGCTGCGACCGACAAACGATCCCATGCATGGATTCGCAAGACCCACTCTACGCATCGAGGAAAATGACGCAATCGCGCAAAAGCCGTTTTGCCGGTCTGGCAATATGGTTGAGAACCGGATGTTGCAGATTCAGCACACAGATGGAAACGAGCTGTTAACCCGACTGAACGAAGCGTTAAAATTCCCCACATTTCAAGGGGTTGTGGCGGCACCTTCCCGCGTCGGCGGGATTGAAACATCCAAACCGGGGCGCCAAACTTCGCCATGGACGTAGCGACCGTGCGGCGCGAATGTGCCGGGAATCGGGAAACGAGGGGGCGGCCTATCCCGCTCCGCCACAATTGGGAGTTGATATGTCGGGGCAAAAGAAGGTTGCGGTGGTCACGGGAGGAAGCTCGGGTATCGGTCGCGCAGCGGCGCTGGGCTTCGCGGCAGCGGGGTATGATGTCGCCATATGCGGGCGCCGGGCCGAGGCGTTGCAAACGACTGCAGTCAAGACCAAGGGCTATTGGGGCGAGTGCGACGTGACCGATCCTTCGGCGGTGGCGCATTTCTTCACCGGTGTCAAAGATGCCTATGGCCGGATCGACGTGGTGTTCAACAATGCAGGTCGGTTTGCGCCGGCCGTTTCGTTCGGGGACCTCGACGTCGTCACCTGGCAGGAAATGGTCGACACCAATCTCAATGGCGCCTTCTACGTGGCGCGCGAGGCCTTTCGTGCCATGCGCGACCAGAACCCACAGGGTGGGCGGATCATCAACAACGGATCGATCTCGGCCTATGTGCCTCGTCCTGGGGCCGCTTCCTATACCGCGACCAAACACGCGGTCACCGGGCTGACCAAGGCGATCTCGCTGGATGGGCGGGCATTCAACATCGCCTGCGGGCAGATCGATATCGGCAATGCTGCCACGGACATGACCAGCGGCATGAACAGCGGGGCGCTGCAGGCTAATGGCACGATCGTGCCCGAGCCGACATTCGACGTGCAGCATGTGGTGGACGCCCTGCTCTATATGGCGGGACTGCCACTCTCGGCCAATGTGCAGTTCATGACGGTGATGGCGACGACCATGCCTTATATCGGGCGCGGCTGATCAGGCGCGGAAGACTTCGGCGCCGCAGATCCAGGTCGCTTTGACTTTTCGGTCGCCAGACAGGTGGACGAAGCTGGCGACGGCGCCAGGCCGCAGATGACCGTGATCGGCGATGCCCATGGCCCGCGCGGGATAGAGCGAGGCCATGCGCACTGCCTCTTCGAAGGGCAGGCCTATGCTGGTGTGCATGAATTCCACGGCGTCGATCATGTCGAGATCGGCTCCGGCCAGCGTGCCATCGGCGAGGCGCAGGGCGCCGTCGGCGCGGGTGATGGTGCGGCCGTTGAGCGTCAGGGTCGTCAGATCGGTGCCGGTCTGCGACATGGCGTCGGTGACCAGGAACAGGCGGCCCTCGCCCGACTTGGCCCGCAAGGCGATCTGGATGGCGGCCGGGTGAACATGGATGCCATCGGCGATGAGGCCGGCATAGACGCCATCATTGGTGAGCACCGCGCCGACCACGCCCGGTTCGCGGTTGCCGAGTTGGCTCATGGCGTTGAACAGGTGGGTGGCCATGCTTGCCCCGGCGGCGAAGGCGGCGCTGGCGGTGGCTGCGCTGGCGTCGCTATGCCCGAGGCTGACGATGATGCCGGCGGCGGCCAGGGCTGAGATCTGCGCCGGTGTCACGGTTTCGGCGGCAACGGTGCAGAGCAGGTTGGGCAGGTCGGCACGCGCGGCGACGAGGCGGGCCAAGTCGGCATCATCCATGGGGCGGATCAACGCCGGATCGTGCGTGCCCTTGCGGGCGAGCGAGAGATGCGGGCCTTCGAGGTGGAGGCCGATGAAGCCGGGGACGCCTTGATCCGATGCGGTCTTTCCTGCGGCAATGGCGGCAACATTGACGGCGACGGTGTCGGTGATCAGCGTGGGCAGCAGCGCCGTCGTGCCGAAGCGGGCATGGGCGGCGCAGATGGTTCTGATGGCATCGACCGAGGGATCGTTGTTGAACAGGACGCCACCGCCGCCATTGACCTGGAGGTCGACGAAGCCGGGGACCACGAAACCGCCATCGAGACGAACGGATCCTGCATGAGCCGGGACGGCACCTGAACGGACGATGCTGGAGACATGGCCGAACTCGACCAGCAACGCGGCATCGTCGTGCCAATCCTGCCCATCAAAGATGCGGGCGCCCGAAATGGCCAGCAGGTCGCTCATACCGTTTCGGTGACCTTCTTGAGCGCGGGCGGCACATCGGGGTTGAGACCGCGATGGCGCGACAGTGCTTCGACGAAGCCATAGAAGGAGACAATGAGCGCCAGTGGATCGGTGATCGGGTGGCCTGTGGTGGCGAAGGGCAAGGCCTTGGCGGCGCCCGGCCGGCTGCTGGTGAGGAAGGCCAGTGCCCCCTGCCCGGCCAGCTTGTGGGCCATGTCGGCAACCGAGGCCTCGGCGGCGTCGCGCGCGGCGAGGCCGAGTACGGGGTAGCCAGGGGTCACGATGGCGACCGGCCCGTGCATCACTTCGGCGGCGCTATAGGATTCGGCCTGGATGTTGCAGGTTTCCTTGAACTTCAGCGCTGCCTCGTTGGCGATGGCAAAACCGGGGCCGCGCCCCAGGACATAGAGGGCATCGTGGCCGTCGAGGGCGCCGATCATTGCGGACCAGTCGCATGCGACGGCCCTGGCCAGCGAGTTTGGCAGATCGTCGACGGCCGCCCGCAGCGCGTCGTCACCGCTCCAGCGGGCAACCAGCGCCAGACCAGCGACCACTGAGGTGACGAAGGTCTTGGTCGCGGCGACGGACTTTTCGACGCCTGCATGCAGATCGATGGTGAAATCGGACGCGTCGGCGAGGGGCGAGCCTGATGTATTGGTGATTGCGATAGTGGTCGCGCCGGAGCGCCGTGCCGACTGAGTCATGCCGACGATGTCGGGCGACTTGCCAGACTGCGAGACGGCGATGGCGGCAGCGCTGCCGAGCTTGAGATCCTTACCATAGATGGATGCGATCGAGGGTCCGATGGAGGCGACGGGCAGGCCCAGCGTCAGTTCGATGGCGTATTTGAGATAGGAGCAGGCGTGGTCGGACGAACCGCGCGCCACTGTCACGACCAGAGCGGGATTGCGCTCGCGCAGGGCGGCCGCCGCGGCGTCCAGCACGGAACCGCTCGAATCGAGGAAATTGGCAACGACGCCCGGAATGGCCTCGACTTCGAGCCGCATGAAAGTCTGGTTATCAGGCGTCACGTCTTGCTGCCTCCGGATGCGGGAGAATCGCCGAGCCGCAGTTCGGCGACGAAGTCATAGGTGTCGCCCCGATAGATGGAGCGGGTGAATTCGATGACGCGCCCGGACGCCAGATAGGATGTGCGCTCGATATTGAGGCCGGCGGACCCCGCCGGCACCTGCAGCAGCTCTGCGTCCTCCTCGCCCAGATTGGCGGCGCGGATGCGCTGGATGGCGCGGATGGGCCGGTTGCCGGATTTGTCGAGGTGCTTATAGAGGCTGTCGCCGATGGCGGCAGGATCGGGCAACACGCGCGAAGAGAGACTGGCGCGCTCGATGGCCAGCGGCGTATCGCCAGTGAGGCGCAGGCGCGAGATACGTGCCACCTGCTCCCCTGAGGACAGGCCCAGAATGATGGTTTCTTCCGGCGACGGGAGGTAGAGGCCACGATCGAGCCACTCGGCGCGAACGGCCATGCCGCGCCGCGCCATGTCTTCGGTGAAGGAGGTCAATTGCGACAGCGATTGCTCGACGCGCTGGGTCTGCGGCGCCACAAAAGTGCCCGAGCCGTGGCGCTGCACCAGAACCCCATCTTTGACCAGTTGCAGCACGGCCTTGCGCACGGTGACGCGGGATACGTCGACCTTGGTGGCCAGATCGCGCTCGGACGGGAGGGCGTCGCCAGCATTGATGGCGCCGCTGTGAATGGCATCCTCGATCCAGCGCTTGAGCTGAAGATAGAGCGGGCCGCCCGACGGGAGCACGACGGGACCATCGGCAAAGAAACCGTTCGAGACGTCAGCCACTATTCCCCCCTCGCCTTGCTGCGATCAGCGGTGCATTTCATAACACTAAATACTCGCGCGTTGGCCAAGCCATCTCCCTCACCAACATAATACCAATAAAATACCATTCACCAACCCCAAAATCACTTTTGTGCACAATGGAGGCATGCTGCTGGCGCAATTGGGCTTTTGGATGCTCCCCGGCCCCAACGGGGGCAACATTTCTGCCGTTGGCTGGACAAGTGGTATTTTTTTGGCATTATTGCCACGACTGGAGGCTGGCATGAGCGCGACCCGAACCGAGATGACCCATGCGAGCGCCAGGGGGTTTGACACCAGGCCGCCCGAGGATGCACTGGCGATTCTCGCTGAGGCGCAGGTCGAGGCGGCGCGGGCGGTGCAGGAGGCGGTGCCTGACATCGCCAAGGCGGCACAACTGGCTGCCGAATGCATCACCGGCGGTGGCAGACTGGTCTATGTGGCAGCAGGCAGTTCGGGCCTGATGGCGCTGGCCGACGCGCTGGAACTGCCGGGCACCTATGGCCTGGCCCGCGATCGCATCAAGGTCTTGCTGGCAGGCGGAACCGCCGGCCTGACCAACATGGAGGGCGGGCCTGAAGATGATGCGGATGCCGCGCGGACGGAGATCGCCGAAGCCGGTGTCGGCGCGGGTGATTGCGTGATCGCGCTGACCGCCAGTGGCTATACGCCCTATCCGATGGCCGCGGTGGAAGCCGCCAGGGCCGCGGGGGCGAGCACCATCGGCATCAGCAACAACAGTGGTGCGCCGCTGTTCGACAAGGTCGACGTCGCTATCTGCCTGCCGACGCCGCCCGAGGTCATCGCCGGCTCGACTCGCATGGGCGCGGGCACGGCGCAGAAGATCGCGCTCAACATGCTGTCTACTGTCATGGCGGTTCATCTCGGCCATGTGCATGACGGGTTCATGGTCAACGTGATCGCCGACAACGCGAAGCTGCGGGACCGGGCGCGGCGCATAGTGATGGCGGTGAGCGCGGTTGATGAGGACAAGGCAGCAGCGGCGCTGGAACAGGCTGATGGCGCGGTCAAGGTCGCGATACTGCTGGCGGCGGGGGCGGACGGCGCTGATGGCGCCCAGCGACTGTTGGCGGAGCACGGGGGCCGGTTGCGGCCGGCGCTCAAGGCGCTGGGGCGGTAACGACCGTCGCACCGTCGCCTTGGAGAGAAGGTCGGCCGGGCGAGGTCGAGCGAAGAGAAGAAAAACTCCGGTGGTTCTGTCGAAGTCGGTCGGTGCCGCTCGTCGCTCCTGTGAAACCCAATTCAGGAGGACGACATGACCAATACCCTTCCCACAGAGGACACCGACCGCGACCTCGTGCTGACCCGGGTGCTCAACGCGCCGCGCGACAAGGTCTATCAGTGCTGGACCCAGCCTGACCTGCTCAAGCAGTGGTTTGCGCCCAAGCCATGGACGACGCCCAAGATCGAGGTTGATCTGCGTCCGGGTGGCGGCAACGTGTTCACCATGGCCGACGAGGACGGCAACGAATATCCCAATGCCGGGCAGTATCTGGAGATCGTGCCCAACGAAAAGCTGGTGTTTACCGATGCCTTTACCGGCGATTGGGCGCCATCGGCCAAGCCGTTCTTCACCGCCATCCTGACGTTCGAGGACGCCGGCGAGGGCAAGACGCGCTACACCGCCGTCGCCCGCCACTGGACCACCGAGGATGCCGAGACCCACAAGAAGATGGGGTTCCATGAAGGCTGGGGCATGTGCGCCGCGCAGCTCGAGGAGCTGGCCGCCCGCATCTGACGACCGAAGAAGGGCCCGCGCTTGCGGCTTGGTGCGGACCCTTCCCTGGTTGCATGCCCCCCAAATCTGCGCCGTCGCCGCTTCGGGCGCCATAGGGGTTCGGGCAGGACGGCCATGCGTTGGATGGTGCTTGCCGGGAGCGATCAGGCGATGCCGGCCGCGATTCCATTCTGCTAAGCCGCCCCAACACATGGAACGCCAGTTTCAAAAATAGAACGCCTTGGCGGCTTCGTTCGAAACCGAATGCAGGGCAATCGAAAGCGCCCGAACGCGGTAACGATGGCGGCCATATACCCGGTCATCGATTGAGGGAGGCCTGCTGCCCGGAGCTCAGGGCGAGAGGGCCGCGCTCGGCCAGCCGGCGTTACCGGAACGCTGCCGGTCAGGCGGATAAACACTATGCTCCAAAGATTTAGATCGTCATCAACCAAGGGTAGCAACTGTCACAATCGGGCGGCCGACGGAAAACTTCCGCCTGTTACACCACTGTCGCAGAGCTGTGATTTGTAGCCCGGCATCGCAGCGTCGCGTGGCAGCGGGTTTCCGCTTGCATAATTTTTCGGCCGGGAGTTAGCTTTCGTTCGGGAGAGGTCGACGCAAGATCGATGAAACCTACGAGCGGACCTGCCCGCCTCGTGGAACATCCGTTCCAATGAACGGACTTTGGGAGATAACAATGAAACGGCGTGATTTCATGCTTGCTGCCGGCACGGCTGCCGGCGCCCTGATGCTGCCCCGCATGTCCTTTGGCGCCGAAGGCGTCATCGACGTCTATTTCTCGTCGGACCAGAACGTCATCGACTTCTGGACCAATGTGGTGAAGCCGAAGTTCGAGGCCGCCAACGCCGGCGTGACGCTCAACCTGGTGGATGGCGGCGACAGCGCCGGCGTCGCGGCCATCGGCGATCGTGCCCTGGCGGCCATGGCCAGCGGCGCCGATCCGCAGGCTGACCTGTTCGAGGGCTTTGACACCCGCATTACCGTCGATGGCATTGCCAAGGGCCTCTATGTCGACTTCGAGACGGCCGGCCTCAGCAATTACGGCAAGATCAATCCGCTCGCCTTCGATATCCCGACCAACCTGCCGTATCGCGGCTCGCAGGTTCTCTTGGCCTATGACACCACCAAGCTCGATCCGGCCAATGCCCCCAAGACATGGGCGGACCTGGTGGCGTGGATCAAGGCCAATCCGGGCCAGTTCATCTATAACCGTCCCAACAAGGGCGGTTCGGGCGGCAATTTCGTCCGTCGCGCCATTTTCGAGGCGAACGGTAATGATCCGACCAAGTTCACGGTCGACAATTATACGGCCGAGGCCGGCGAAGCGATGCTTAACCCGGCCTGGGATATCCTGATGGACCTGGCTCCGTCGCTGTTCGATGGCGGCGCCTATACCTCGGGCAATACGCAATCGATCCAGTTGCTCAGCCAATCCGCCGTGACGATGATCCCGGCCTGGTCGGACCAGACGCTGTCAGCAATCGCCCAGGGCGTGCTGCCGGAGACGACGGGCCTCGTGCAGCTCAGCGATCTCGGCCTGCCGGGCGGCTTCACCAAGCTGGCCGTGCTGAGCAACGGCGTCAACAAGGATGCCGCGCTCAAGCTGGCCGACTTCGTGCTGACCGAGGAAATCCAGTCGGCCGTGCTGACCGAGTTGGGCGGCTTCCCCGGCGTTTCGTGGGACCATGTTTCGGCCGAACTGCGCGAAAAATTCGCCGATATCATCCCGACCACCATCCCGACCTTCCCGGGCGGCGATTGGGAAAAGGCCGTCAACGATGGCTGGTACCGTGCCGTCGCTCCGAACGTGGACCCGGCTTCGTGACAGTACTCGACGCGAGCCAGCCAGTGCTCGCCGCACCGGAACGCAGGAGGCCAATTGGTCTCCTGCTCGTCGCTGTCCCTGTGCTGCTGGTGATCTGGCTCATCATCTGGCCGATCATTTCGGCGATCATCCAGACGATCTGGGTCAAGGCGCCGGGGGGTGGGAACAGCTTCTCGCTCGAGACCTACCGCTTCTTCTTTTCGGACGGGTACAGCCTCTCCAACCTGTCGATCACGCTATGGACGACAGGCGTGTGCGCCATCCTGCTGCTGCTGGTCTGCCTGCCGATCGCGCTTTATCTGCGCTTTTCGGACAGCAAGGTCGCGGCCTATGTGCAGGGGCTGGCGATCTTTCCGATGTTCGTACCCTCGATCATCCTCAGCTTCGCCTTCATCCGCGTGCTGGGGCCGAACGGCACGGTCGATCTCGTGCTCAATGCCGTGGGGCTGCCAAAGATACGCTCTCCCTATCTGACGCCCTGGGGACCGGTCATTGGCCTCGTCTGGGACAATATCCCGCTGACCGTACTGATCCTGCTGTCGGGCCTGGGCAACGTGTCCAATCAGGCGGTCGAGGCGGCGCGCGATGTTGGCGCGGGCAAGTTTGCGCTGCTGTGGCACATCATCCTGCCGCGCATCTCCAATTCCATCCTGGTGGCGATTTCATTTGCCGTGCTCGGCATCTTCTCGGCCTTCACCCTGCCCTATGTGCTGGGGCCGGCGGCGCCGGAGATGATGGGACCGTTCATGCAGCGCACGTTCCGCGAACTGTTCGAGCCGCAAACGGCCATCACGCAAGCCGTGATCACCTTCGGGTTCTGCATCGTGTTCGGCCTGTTCTACGTGCGCTCGGTTGCCAGGAACCAGGCGCCATGACCACCACAACCATCCGTTCTCCGATCGACTGGACCGGCATAGTCTTCGCCGTGGTGCTGACCCTGGTCATCGTGCTGCCGCTGATCGTGGTGGGCACCTGGGCATTCACCAATGTCTGGCGCTTCCCTTCGCTGATCCCGCAGGAATTCGGCCTCAAATTCTGGAACCAGACGCTGGCGCGCGCCGATGTCTGGAGCTCCATCAGCATGAGCCTGACGCTGGCGACAACGGTGACTTTCCTGTCGGCCCTGATCTGCCTGCCGGCCGCTTATGCCTTTGCGCGGTTGGACTTTCCGGGGCGCAGCATCCTGTTTTTCTCGTTCCTGGCCGGCCACGCCTTTCCGAAATTCGGCCTCCTGGTCGCCATCGCCGGGATATTCCTGCAGCTCAACCTCATCGGCACCTTCTGGGGCGTGGTGCTGATCCAACTGGTGGGCACGCTGCTGTTCATGATCTGGATACCCGTCGCTGCGTTCCAGGCGGTCGACCGGCGCATGGAGGAAGCGGCACGCGACGTTGGCGCCAGCCCGATGCGAGTGTTCTGGTCGATCACCCTGCCCCAGGCCGGGCCGACCATCGCCGCAGCGGTGCTGCTCAGTTTCGTGGGCACGTTCTACGAGACTGAAGGGGCCTGGCTGATCGGTGCGCCGCAGGTGCGCACGCTGCCGGTGCTGATGATCTCGTTCATCAACAACCAGCCTGTCATTCAATATGGCGCGGTGCTGTCCGTGCTGCTCTGGGTGCCGAGCTTCATCGCGCTGCTGTTCGCCCGCCGGGTGGTCAATTCCGGTTCGTTTGCCCGCGGCTTCGGCGGCTAGGAAAGACTGATGTCCGTTCTCAAGATCAAAGACGTTTCCAAGATTTTTCCCGGCGGCGTGCACGCGGTGGAGAATTTCTCGCTTGAGGTGGCCGATGGCGAGCTGGTGTGCCTGCTCGGCCCTTCCGGCTCGGGTAAATCGACCCTGCTGCGTATGGTGGGCGGCTTCGAGCGGCCGACATCTGGCGAGATGACCATCGATGGCGAGGACATCACCCATGTGCCGCCCGAGAAGCGCCCGACGGGCATGGTGTTCCAGAGCCACGCGCTGTGGACGCATATGAATGTGTTCAAGAACCTCGCCTTCGGCCTCAAGCTGCGCAAGGTGGCGCCGGAAGAGATCAAGCGCCGGGTCGAAGCGGTGCTCGATCTGGTGGGCCTTGCCGGCTACGGCACGCGGCATGTCGCCAAGCTTTCGGGCGGTCAGCAGCAGCGCGTGGCGCTGGCGCGGTCGCTCGTGCTGGAGCCCAAGATCCTGCTGCTGGACGAGCCGTTTGCGAGTCTGGACCAGCATTTGCGCGAAAGACTTCGAGAAGAGGTGCGCGATATCCAGCAACGGCTCAAGATCACCACGCTTTTCGTGACGCATGGGCAGGATGAGGCGCTGTCGATGGCAGACCGCATCGTGGTGATGCGGGACGGCAAGACTGAGCAGATCGATCGGCCGGACGTGGTTTATCGCGAACCGCGCACGCCATTCGTCGCCGGCTTCATCGGCACGATGAACCTGATCGAGGGCAATGTCGCCAATGGCGTGTTCAGCAAGGCTGGATATTCGACACCCCTGCCCGTCAGCGATGGTCCGACAATTTTGGCGGTGCGGCCGGAGGCGCTGGACCTGGCGGTTGCCAGCGAGGGCAGCCAGGGCAAGGTACACCGGGTCACGGACTATGGCACCCATGGGCTGGTGGACCTGGAACTCAACGACGCCACCCGCGTCAAGGCGATGGTCAGCCATCCGGACCTGTTTAGAGCAGGCCAGGGCGTGACCCTGGCGCCGAGGGCCATTGCCGCCTATCGGGATGGCGTGGTGATCCACCGGGCATGAGCTGACCGCTGCTCTTCCACCGAGCATCCAAGAAACAGAAACTCCCGCCTTCGCGGGAATTACACCGTTGCAGGTTACCGGAACGATGCCCATGACTGATCCCCTGTTCATTACCAGAAACGGCCATCGCACCTGGCTCAAGTGGCACCGCGCCAAGCGCCGGGCGAGTGACCCGGTGTTTACTGGGGCGCGCATTCTTGAGGGCATGCGGCTGGGTGCGAGCGTCGAGGTTGACCTCGTGGTTCATGCAGACCGCGGCTACGCCGTACTGCATGATCTGAGCGTCGAGCGCGAAACAACCGGTAACGGCAAGGTTGCCGACCTCAGCGCGGCGCAGCTTCGCTCTTTCAATTTGCGCGGTAATGACGGCACGCCACTCACAGAGCGGGTGATGTTGCTGGAAGATCTGTGTGCACTCCTTGCCCAAGGCGGTCTGCATCCCGATGCGCTGCTACAGCTCGACTACAAGGAGGACTGGAGGGTTCTCGATCCGGCGGCGATTGCTTCGTTCAAAACCAGCGTGGCGCCTGTGGCGCGGCACATGATCCTGTCGTCGGGCGATGCGGAATCGGTGCGGTTGCTGACGGAGGCCGTCGATGGGCTGCGCATCGGCTATGACCCGTGCCATGACGGGGCGGTGGACCTGCTGATGCAGACACGAGATTTTACCGGCTTCGTGCGGGACGCCGTCGCGGCATCGCCACGGGCTGAGATGATCTACCTGGCCTATCCGCTGGTGCTCGAGGCCGATCGGCAGGGTTTCGACATCGTCGCGGCGTTCCATGCCGAGGGCAGAAGGATTGACGCATACACGATCCAGGCGGCCAATGCTGCAAGCAAGCAGCGCGTTCAGCGGCTGCTGGAGCTGAATGTGGATCAGATTACGACTGATGATCCCGAGGGGCTGCTGGGGCTGATGGGGTGAACTCCCCGAAGGTCGGCGTGTGTGGCACCAAACCCCTCCCTGTGTCGCCCCATTGAGGCGGAGGTATCTCTCCACTCGTAGGACACGATCCAGTTCAAACACCGAACGGCAACTCCCCCTTGATGGGGCGAGGCTGGGAGGGGGTGACGAGAGCCACGACGCTGGAAACTACTGCGGATCCTTCTTCGGCACGTCCTTGAGCTTTTCCAGCAGATAGGCATGCGTTGCCTTGTTGGCGACGAGGAGCGTGCCGGTGCGTTCATAGAATTCCGGGCCGCGGCCCCACCAGTCGGTGACCACGCCGCCGGCCTCTTCGACCAGCAGGATTCCGGCGGCAGTGTCGACAAAGCCGGTTTCCTCGTAGTAGCCGGTGAGCCGACCCATCGCGACATAGGCACAGCTGTTGGCGGCACTGCCGACGATGCGGACGGCGCCAATGGGGGCCCTGATGGCGTCGAGCCGGGCATAGGCACCAGGATAAAGTTGCAGGCCGGGGGTGGGCAGGCCGGTGCCGATGTTGAACAGTCCGATATCGGACTGTTCACTCACCTTGAGCCGCTCGCCGTTCATGAAGGCGCCCTGCCCGGCTATGGCGGTGAACATCTCGTCGGCGGGAGGATTGTAGAGCACGCCGCAGACCGTCTCGTTGCCGCGGCGCAGGGCGATGGAGATGGTGTAGTGCATGCCGTTGATAAAATTGGTGGTGCCGTCGATAGGATCGACCAGCCAGCGATGCTCGCTATCGGTGTTGACCGGGTCGAACTCTTCGCCCGTGAAACTCCATCCCGGATAGCGCTCGAACAGGAACTTGCGAATGAGCAGCTCGCTTTCCTTGTCAGCGTCGGAGACGAAGTCGGCCGGGCCTTTTATGCCGATCTCAAGGTCGCGGAAGCGCTTGAAATAGGCCAGGGTCAAGGCTCCGGCCTCACGCGCGACGGTGACCAAGTCCGCGAGGACGGCATCATAATTCATGGGAGGCTCCAGTGTCGTAAGGCGCAAGGCTGATGCGAAAAGCCGGGGTCCACCTTTTCTCGCCTTGCTCTAGTCAGAGGCCGTCTTCGGCTCGAGGACGGCGTTGGGACGCAGGCGGCTCTCGTCGAGCTCGCCCTTGGTTTCAAGGATGGGATAGGCAACCGAAGCCAGGTGGGCGTTGACGCGCTTGAGATCGCGCAGCGTATCGAGGTGCAACGAGCTGGTCTCGACCGAGGCCGGGACCCGTTCGCGGACGCGCTGGATATGCGCCTTGGCAGAGCTGGCCTCGAGTTGGCGCACCTCTACCTTGGCAGCCACCAGCTGGCGGGCCAATTGCGGGTCGCCTGTCATGAACACCGTCTGGCTCAATTGCATGTTGTGAATGGTCTTTTCATAGAGCGCGACGATTTCGGCGAGACCATCGGCGGAGAATTTGAGCTGACGCTTGGCGATCTTGCCGGCGACGTCGCACAGCCCGCCTTCAACGATATCGCCGACATGCTCCAGATTTATGGCAAAGCTCATGATCTCGGCCGAGCGGCGGGCGTCATCTGTATCGAGCTCGGTCTGGTCCAGCCGAGTCAGGTAGAGCTTGATGGCCTGGTGCAGCGCATCGACGTCGTCATCGAGCAGGGACACAGTACTCCGTGTGGTGGGGCCCGGCTTGCGCATGGCCTCCAGGCTACCCTGCAGCATGCGCAGCACGAGATCGCTGACGCGCAGGGTTTCGCGCGCCGCGGCGGCCAGGGCGATGGTGGGCGTATCGAGCACGCTGTCGTCGAGATATCTGGTGCCCCGCTCCGGTGTGGCGGGCCTGGGCACGGCCAGCGCCGCCAGCTTGCCGATCGGGCCGAGGATGGGCAGGAAGAGCACCAGCAGCACCAGGCTGAAGCCGATATGGGCGGCGATGGTCAGGCTATCGGTGTTCGGCAGCACCGCCTGCAGAAGATCGGCTGCCGGGACGGCGAAGACGGTCAGGACGATAGCGCCGATGCCGCGAACCACGAGATTGGCCAGGGTCAGCCGGCGGGCCTCGACGCCTTCATGCAGCACCGCCAGCAGCGGCGGAATGGCGCCGCCGAGATTGGCACCGGCCACCAGCGTCACCGCCAGCGGCGGCGAGACGATGCCCGCGGACGCCAACAGCGCCACGAATAGTACGACGGCCAAGCTCGAGGAGGCGACCAGGGCAAGAACGGCCGCCAGAATCAGAGCGAATGCCGGGGCGTCGCCAAGGCCGGACAGGATGGCGATCATGACCTCGGATTCGCGCAAGGGACCCGTGACGTTACCAACCAACTGTAGCGCCAGCAGCATCAGGCCAAGGCCCAATATGGCGCGCCCAATGCCCTTGCCGCGGGCGTATTTGCTGAGCTGGAATACGGTGACGCCCACCAGGATCATGGCCGAACCAAACCAGTGGACATCGAGCGACAGAACCACCGCGGCGATGGCGGTGCCGACATTGGCGCCCAACATCACCGCCTGGGCCATGCGCGGGTTGATGGCGCCGTTGCTGGCGAAGGACGCGGTAATGACAGCCGTTGCCGTGCTCGACTGCAGCGCCAGCGTGGCCATGATACCGGACAGGACCGCAGCGAAGCGGTTGCCGGTGCCCTTGGCAATCCACAGCCGCAGCGAAGCGCCGAAGGCGCGCATGACGCCGGTCTTGATCATCCGCAAGCCCCAGAGCAGCAGAGCTCCAGCGCCCAATAGGTTGATCAACTGTATCGTGGAATGCATGTTCCCTTTCCGCGCGTCGGTAGAACGTACACTGTACGCCAGTTGCCTGATCTGTCGACCGAATTCATGCGCCGGCCGCTCCGGCCACGCTATCGACGCCAATCCTTGATCTTGGGCCGGCATGCAAGCGACAGGATGATCGCTCTGCCGCCCAACCGGACCAGGCCTGCAATTCCCACTTGACCGCGGCCAGCATTTGTTCCCTTTATGTTCTGCTTCAAGCGGAACAGGTGCGGGCTTGGCCGAGGCGACGATCCTTCACGCCGATCTGGACGCGTTTTACGCGTCGGTGGAGCAATTGCTCGACCCTGCTTTGCGCGGCCGGCCCATTGCCGTGGGCGGCGGCGTGGTGCTCGCGGCATCATACGAGGCCAAGGCGTTCGGGGTGCGTGGCGGCATGCCGGGGCGGCGGGCGCGTGAGCTATGCCCGCAGTTGCTGTTCGTCGGCGGTCATTTCAGCGAGTACCAGCGGCTCGGCGACGCCGCCATCGCCGTGCTGGGCGACTATACGCCGCTGGTGGAGCGCATTTCGATCGACGAGGCCTTTGCCGATGTTGCCGGCACGGCCCATCTGTTTGGCCCGCCGGCGGTCATTGCCCAGACCATAAGGCGGCGGGTGCGCGAGGAACTGGGACTGCCCATTTCGGTGGGCGTGGCCCGGACCAAGCATCTGGCCAAGATCGGCTCGCAGGTGGCCAAGCCCGACGGCATGGTGGTGATCGACCCGGCGCGCGAGGTCGAGTTCCTGCATGACTTGCCGGTCGACCTGATGTGGGGCGTGGGGCCGGTGACCAGCGCCAAGCTGGCCGAGGCTGGCATTCGCACCATCGGGCAATTGGCTGACACGCCGGGGCAATCGCTGGGGCGGCTAGTTGGCCAGGCGGCCGGGCAGAAGCTGGCGGCCCTGGCCTGGAACCGCGACCCGCGCGTCATCGAAACGCATCGCCGCGCCCGCTCGGCAGGGGCCCAATCGGCACTGGGCCGCAAGCTGTTCGAGGAGCAGGTGTTCCGACCGACACTGCGGCTGCTGGCCGACCGTATCGGCTCGCGCCTGCGCAACAAGTCGCTGTCGGGCCGAACGGTAACCGTGCGGGTACGCTTTGCCGATCTGCGCGCCGTGACCCGAGCGGTGACGCTGCCCGCAGCGGTAGCGGCAACGGCGATCCTAGCCGAAGTAGCGGAGGATCTGGTGCGCAGCGTGCGGCGGGACTTTCCTGGGGAGAGGTTCATTTCGCTGCTGGGTATTTCGGTGTCGCACCTGGCATCGGTGGACGGGCTGCAGCTCGAATTCGGGCTCGGGCTGGCCGATGAGCCACGGCGGCCCGGCGCCCGGAGCGGGGCCGCTCGGTGGCAGGCCGATCGGGCCATGGACGCGGTGCGCGGCCGGTTCGGCTGGGAAGCGATCGGCTATGGCTCGGTGGTGCTGGAGGCACCGCGTGCCGTGCCGGACGCGTTCCGGGAACTGGCGGAGAGGGAACTGTGAGGGCCCAGGGGGCTCGACGATGCCGATCGCGCGCGGCCAAAAAAAGGACCCCGGCCGTGTGCATCAGCCGGGGTCTACTCTAGGAAGTCTGGAGGTCGCAGGGGCAAACCTGCATTCAGGTAACGCCGCGCATCGGGTTTCGGTTCGCCTCTGACGCGGTTGTGATCGAAGACAAATATCCTAAAATGCCAGCTTTCCCAATATCTGGCGCTTAGATCATGTCGCCTAAGACGATCATGAGGAGAATTCCCATGCGCGTCCTGATTGCTCTCTTGATCGCCGCCGTCCTGCAGGTTCCCGCCCTGGCGGGAGGAGGCGGATGGGTCTTTTCGATACGGGACACGCCGGTTGGCCCGTTATGCGTGGCGGCCACCGAGCAAAACGGGGTGAGTATCGGCTTCTATGGGGTGCCCCTCGGGCCAACCTATGGCTTCGTCAAGGGCGTAAACCTGCCGCGCAACGCCACGTCCACCTGGCAGGTCGGCGGCTACGAGTGGCGCCAGTTCACCGGAGCCGTGGACAGCTATAACGGGTTCCATGTCTATCCGGGCATGAGGCCACACTTCCTCCAGGAGGTTGCAGCTGGCTCGAGACTGGATGTCTACCTCCATGACGTCGGTCTGGCCGGAAACGCCCCGTTGACCGGCACGCGCGGCATTTCGCTGCGGGGGTCGTCGCGGTCGATATCAGCGCTGCTCAAGTGCCAGGCCGGGCATTACCAACCGGCCTATCGCGCGCTGGTTGTGGTTGAAGCGTGGTATGCCCTGCCCCTACCGTCTGCGCTGCATTACTAGCGTCGGCACCTGAGCGCCGCAGCAAATCTAGTTATCGAATTGCAGGCCGACGCGCATTCCGTCGCGCCAGACGATCCGGCAGGGCTGCAGGCGATGGTCGGGCATCAGCATGTAGAAGCTGTCGGGCAGCTCATGGTTGGACGGAACGTCCACGCGTGCGCCCTTCGCGGTCATGTTGAGGACCGCTCCGTCAAAACGAACAACGCCACCACCCATGACGATGGTGGCCTCCAAGTGAACCGCCTCGCGCGGCAATGCCCTGCGCTCATTCATGGCGAGGATCATAGGTGCTGAAGCCTGCCGACATGTTGGCGGCATGCCTAAAGCTTTATCGAAGTCCGTCCTGGCACTGCGCAGGGCGAGTGCCAGGTCCTAGATCACCAGGCGATTGGTGGCCAGTTCGGCCATCGAGTGCTGCGACTTGTCGATGGGCTTGCGGGCGGTCCCTACCCAGTCGATCAGTTCGGCCATGCCCCCCTCGAAATCCTGTTGCGGCGTTACGCCGAACATCTGCTGCAGCTTGCCGACATCGGCGAAGCAGTTGCGGATGTCGCCAACCCGATACTGGTTGAGCACCTGAGGCGCGATGTTCTTGTGCAGGAGACGTGCCAGGGTGTGGGCGATGCCATTGATGGTTATTGGTTGCCCGCTGCCGACGTTGCAGGCCTCCCAGCTCTCCTGGTCGCTCTCCAGCACCGTTGCGAAGGCATTGGCTACGTCGAGCACATGCACGAAATCGCGCATCTGCTCGCCATCCTCGAAGACCAGTGGCGGCTGATTGTTGAGCAGCCGCGCGATGAAGATGGCGGCGACGCCGGTATAGGGGTTGCTAAGCGCCTGCCGCGATCCGTAGGCGTTGAACAGGCGTAGCGCCGTCGTGGGAATGCGCAGCGCCCGGCCGACCGACAGGAACATGTCCTCGTGATCCCGCTTGTTGACGGCGTAGATCGAGGCCGGTTGCAGCAGCTTGGTTTCAGTGGTCGGCACCGGCTCCAGCCTTTCACCGTCCTGGCGGACCTCCCAATCGTGCCGCATCAACTGCTCGTGGTCCCGCAAGGCCGGCGCGACGGCGTGGCCGGAGCTGGGGCTGCGATACTCGCCCTCACCATAGATCGACATGGACGACGCCACGGCGATGCGCTCGACGCGATGATTGCCCTTGGACAGGATCTCCAGCATCACCGCGGCCGCCATGGTGTTGTTGCGTGTATAGTCCACAATGCTGGTCATGCTCTGGCCGACGCCCACCGAGGCCGCCAGATGCGCCAGGTGGGTTATTCCCCCCAGCGCCCTTTCGAAGACGCCGTCATCGAGGATGTTGCCACGGATGCGCCGCGCTGCGCGGTTGAGATAGATCGGCCAACCCTCAGCATCGCATTCGGCCTCGCCGTGAACCTGAGGCAGCAGGCAATCGAGCACCGTGACCTCGAAGCCGCGCGCCAGAAGGGTATCAACGAGATGGGAACCGATGAAACCGGCGCCTCCGGTGACCAGGACGTGTCCCTTAGACATGGAAAAACTCCTCAACTAGATACTCATGGGGTTTGAACGGGAGGACTGGTCGCCGACGATGCCGCGCTCGCGCTCGGTGTCCGGGCGCCAGATGGGGGCAGCAGCGGGTTGCTCGCGCCGCGGCGCAGCCGCAGGCACCGCCACGGCGACCGGCGGCCGGACTCGGGTGGCGCGGACCAGCTTATGGTTGGCATCGGTCTTTTCGGTGCGCTCCCACACCAGGCCTTCGTCGCGCAGGAACATGCGCAGGCCGATCCAGAGCGGGATCAGCCAGATGAGCCACCACGCCATGATGAACACCGGATTGACCCGCAGCAGATACCAGATGCGGTCACGGCGGCGCGGCAGGACGAGCGCCGCGCGCACCCAGGTGCGGATGTAGATGGACGTGAGCGAAAAGGCGAAGGCGCAAATGTTGAGCAGCGACAGCAGCACCGCCCACAGCGGCACGACGTGATTTCCGGCCAGGACGTTCCACGAGACCCACGCGCCCAGCGGCAGACCGATGGAATTGAGCGAGAGCGACAGGCAGGGCAGGAAGTTGAGCCAGGCCTTGAACCTGTCGACCGGCGCCATGCCCATGGCCTTGAGCGGCGTGCTCAGACTCTGGAAGAACCCCGCCACCCAGCGCTTGCGCTGGGTGATGCCGTGCATCAGGGTCAGCGGCACTTCCTCGATGAGCGGGTTGGCTATGATGCCCAGGCGCTTGCCGTTGGTCCAGAAGCGCATGCCGACTTCAGGATCCTCAATGGTAATCCAGGGGTGAAAGCCACCCAGCTCCAGCAGGTCCGAGGCCTTGAAGAACAGCCCCTTGCCCAGCACCCAGTAGGGGTGCTTGCCGTTGGCTGACAGGTGTGGGTACTTCATGCCGTCCCACACCATGTGGTCGAAGGCGTGCCAGCTGGCGGCCATGCTCGCATTGAGGTTGCCGGCAATGTTCTGGGCCTGCAGCACATCGTAATGCTGCATGCCTGCCGCTGCAGCCATGAAATGGTCGCTGGGTGGGCACGAGTCGGCGTCGATATAGTTGACGAGGAAGTCCTGCTTGTCGCTGAGCTTGCTGGCAATCTGGTAGAAGGCATAGATGAGTTGCCGGGTCTTTTTGGGTGGCAGGTTGCGGTCGTGGGCATGCTTGCCGGCATGCCACCAATAGGCCTTCGTGGAGCTGTTCCAGCCGTCCCATACGATCTGCCAGGACTTATGGCCCGTATGGGGAACCTCGATGATGCGCAGGAATGAGAATTCCTGCTGCAGGCGTTTCAACGCCGCTATGGTGGGGTAGTCGTTGGCATTGGGAATGGCCACGACGCTGTAGCTTTCGGGCGGATAGTCGATCTGCGCCAGCGACAGGAACGTGGTGCGCATGGTGCTCTCGAGTTCGCGCAACACCGGATAGAACAGCACGATATAGGGATAGTCCTTGCGGTCGAGCGCCTGCGCGTCCTTGGGATCCACCCAGTTTACGGGCCTGGTGAAGAAGTAGAGATCGAGCAGGAACGTCATACTGTAGGCGATCTGCACCGCGCAGAACGCGAAGAGCGGCAACAGTTCCAGCGCGTTGTTCAAGCGGTCCATTTCCGTCCACGCGCTCCAGCTCCAGTTCCCGTTGTCGCTTACCGCGGCAGGGTATTTTCCTGTAAGGCCGGCGTCACCGCCTCACCACCGCCATTCAATGACCGCTTGGGGGGCGGCAGCGTTGCCCGAGGCGCCCTGCCGCGCAGCAGTACGGGCACAGGCCTGGCCGCCGGCGAGCGCTGGGGCCGGCCGATGCCATGCACGACGAAGCCAGCAGCGACGAATTTTGCTGCATCCAGCCCGTTGCGCAGATCCACCAGGACCCTCGTCTTGACCAACCGTGCGAGCCGCGCGGCTTCCAGGTCGCCGAATTCCGCCCATTGCGTGGCGAGCACCAGGCATTCGGCGCCTTCGGCGCAATGATAGGCGCTGTCGGCGAAGGTCACGTCGTTCAATAGGCGACGTGCTCCCTCCATGCCCTGCGGATCATAGACCCGCACCTTGAGGCCGATGCGCTGCAGCGAGGCGATCAGCGCCATGGCCGGAGCGTCGCGGATGTCGTCGGTATCAGGTTTGAATGTGAGGCCCAGAATGCCTACCGTCCGACCGGCGACAGTGCCGCCCATGGCCCGCACGATGCGTCGCCCCATGGCGCGCTTGCGTGCGTCATTGGCGGCAATGGCACTCTCCACCAGGCGCAGGCCGACGGCGTGATCCTGCGCGGTGGCGAGCAGGGCGGCTGAATCCTTGGGAAAGCACGAGCCACCATAGCCAGGGCCCGCCTGGAGGAACTGATGGCCGATGCGGGAGTCCAAGCCAACGGCCACGGCCACCTGGTCAATCTCAGCGCCGACCGCCTCGCACAGATCGGCAATCTCGTTGACGTAGGCGATCTTGATGGCAAGGAACGCATTGGCGGCATATTTGGTGAGCTCGGCTGCCCGCCGGCCCATGCACATTACCGGCGTCCCCATCTGACCCAGCACGTCATAGAGTGTCGTGAGCGTCTGGCGGGCGCTGATATCATCGGTGCCCAGTACGATCCGGTCGGGCTCCATGAAGTCATCAATGGCACTGCCCTCGCGCAGGAATTCGGGATTGGACGCCACCACGGCGCGGAGACTCGGCCGCTCGCGCCGGATCAACTGCTCGACCGCGTCGCCGGTACCCACCGGCACAGTCGACTTGATTACCACCAGCACGTCGCGTGTTGCCTTGGCTGCAATATCCTTGGCCGCCGCCAAGACGCTCTCGACATTGGCCCCCTGCCCGTTGGCCAGTGGCGGCGTGCCCACGGCGATGAAGACCGCGTCCACCTCGGCCCCGAATGCAGGCAGGCAATCGGCAAAGCCCAGGCGCCGCCGCGCGACATTGCGCGCGATCATCTCGGCGAGCTTGGGCTCGAAAATGGGAATGTCGCCGGCACGCAGCCGGGCGACCTTGCCGGCGTCGCTGTCGACGCAGAGAACCGCATGACCCAGCTCCGCCAAACAGGCGCCGGAGACAAGGCCGACATAGCCCGAACCGATAATGATGAGGCGCATAACACACTTCCTGCTGCTGGATTGAACTAGACGGCCGCGTATTGGGGGTCGTCTGCCGGGCGGTGTCGGCGTTTGACGTCGCCAACAGTGCTGAAGTAGCGGATGGTTCGGTCCAACCCGACGGTGAGCGGAACGCGCGGTGACCAACCCAGCAATTGCTGGGCCCGCCCGATGTCGGGGCGGCGGCGGCGGGGGTCATCCACCGGCAATTGCCGGTGTACGATCCGCGAGCGCGATCCAGTGATCGCGATGATCTGCTCGGCCAGATCCTCGACGGCAATCTCCGCCGGGTTGCCGATATTGACTGGCCCCGCCACCTCTTCGCCAGAGGCCATCAGCCGGATAAAGCCCTCGATCAGGTCGTCGACATAGCAGAACGAGCGCGTCTGGCGACCGTCGCCGAAGACCGTGATGTCGAGGTCGCGCAGGGCTTGCAGCACGAAATTGGAGACCACACGACCATCGTCGGGCTGCATGCGCGGGCCATAGGTGTTGAAGATGCGCACAATCTTGACCACCAGCCCGGACTGCCGGGCGTAGTCGGTAAACAGCGTCTCGGCGAAGCGTTTGCCCTCGTCGTAGCAAGAGCGCGGCCCTACGGTATTGACGTTGCCAAAGTAGCTCTCGGGCTGCGGATGGACGTGGGGATCGCCATAGACCTCCGAAGTGGAGGCATGCATGACCCGCGCGCCATCCTGGGCGGCCCGTTCCAGCACATTGATCGCACCCTCGGCACAGATCAGCGCCGTGCGAACCGGGTTGCTCTGGTAGTGCACCGGCGAGGCAGGACAGGCCAGATTGTAGATCTCATCGAAGGTCGGCAGCATTTCGGGCAGCGGCTCCACCACATCGTGCTCGACCAGGTGGAAGCGGTTGCTCCGCGTCAGCCCCGCGACATTTTCCGGGCGGCCGGTATGGAAGTTATCGATGGCGACCACCCAGTGGCCGTCAGCAATAAGCCGTTCGCACAGATGCGATCCGAGGAACCCGGCGCCGCCGGTCACGCAGATGGTCTTGCCACCATGCGCATGCCTGCCGCCGGTATTCCTGGTGCCGGCGCGCGCTTTGGAGGTGTATAATGTTCGTGCCGACATGGCGGTATCTCCCCTGTTCCAGACGCCGTCATCGATTGGTGGATTGGAGCAGCTGCAACGTCCACGAAGCCATGACTGGCATAGGGGGGAGCTCGCCCTCGGTCATGGATGCGGGGACGACGCCGGGCTCCGGCCAGCCACCGGCCGGGGGTTTGACGACTATACGCTGGCCGGCTTCGTAGATCGGCAACAGCCCAGCCTGGTAATCCAGATCCTGCGGCTCACCGGCCTGGGTCAGTGCCATCTCGGCCGACGTCACTTCGAGCCCGTTGACCCGGATGAAGTCGACGAAGATGTTGCGGTCAAAGCCGTCATCGTCCGCCGCGTATTTATCGTTGGTCAGGGCGATACTGATTTCGCCATCCGGCAACAGGCTGTCGTCCGGGACGGAGAACGAAAACTCCTCGAGAAAGCGGCTGGGGCGAGGATTGGCGAACAGGCGCCCCTCGACCTCGGTTTGGATGGCGTGCTGCAGCGAAGCAGAGCCGATCACCTTGTCGCCGACCATCAGCTGGAATGCGGGTGGACCATCGAATGCCTCACCGGCCAGCGAGATCACTATCGTCGAATCCGCTACTGCAATACTTGTCGTAAGCGCCACCGCGGCGAGAACTAGGCCATTTGCTACTGCCAGTTTATTCATGATCATAACTCCAAACAAATAGAACCATGCCGCAAAAGGCTGCGCCGACTGGATACTTCCTCTCATGGCCGCCCAACTTGACTAACTCATATTGGAAAGCATCTGGATAAATTGCTATTGCTAGAAAGGTTTAGTCTGTTGTGTTTAGTTGCATATCAATCGATGTCCGTTCACTATTCACGGACTTGCTACTGAGTCACTGCGGAGGGGCCCCGTGAATCGTCGAGCAATGATCGTTGGCGCCACAGCTGCCCTGGCCGTCGGGGAGCTCTCGTCCTGCACCACAGTCGATCGGACGCAGACCGCGTCCATAACGCCGCCGGAGCGGCCGCCAGCGCCCGGGGCTCCGTCTGGGTCGCGGTCCAGCCTGCGGGCTGCCGCTTCGGGCGGCGGGCGCTATTTTGGCACGGCGGTGCAGGCCGCAGCTCTGAGCGGCGATGGCGCCCTGCGCTCGACGCTCACCTTCGATTGCGGATCGATCACGCCAGAATGGGCCATGAAATGGGATGCAGTAGCGCCTACGCCAGACGGCTACAATTTCGGTGAAATGGACCGCCTCGCCGATTTCGCCGGCCGCAACGGGCTGGCACTGCGCGGCCATACGCTGCTCTGGCATAAAAGCGTACCCAGTTGGGCCGCCAGCCTGATCAGCCGGACGCGCCAGTGGCAGCATGTGGAGGCTCATCTCGAAAAGGTGATGACGCGCTATGGCAGCCGTGTGCGCGAATGGGATGTGGTCAACGAGCCAATCGAACCGAACGATGGAGGCAGCGGCCTGCGCAACAGCCTGTTCATGCGGGCTTTTGGCCCGGACTACATCGAGTGGGCATTCTGGTCAGCCCACAAATTTGCGCCCAATGCGCGCAAGGTGATCAATGAATATGGGCTGGAATACAACTTGCCCTATGAAGGGCAGCGCCGCCTGGCCCTGCTGCGCCTGGTCGCTCGCCTCAAATCGCGGGACGTGCCCGTGGATACCGTGGGCTTGCAGGCCCATCTCGACCTTCGCAAGGGGGCGCTATATCGCGATGGCATCCATGGCCTGATCCGCGACATTACAGCAATGGGCCTCAAGGTGGTCATCACTGAGCTCGATGTCGCGGAGGCGGATACCTCACTCCCAGTGGAACGACGCGATAGCCTCGTGGCAGACGAGACGCGGCGTTACCTCGATATCGTGCTGGATTTCAGCAGCGTCATCGGGGTCAATACCTGGGGCCTGAGCGACAGCTATTCCTGGCTCCGCTCGCAACGCAGCCGTTCCAATCGCGGGCTGCCCTACGATACCGATTGGCAACCGAAGCCAATGCACGAGGCTATCAGGACCGCGCTAGCCTGAGCATTCAGGCGAGGGTCAGCGACTGCATCAGCCGCAGGTAAAGCGCCTGCGTTTTGGGGCTGGGCTGTATGCCCAGGTCTTCGGCCAGCACGACCCTCATAGTCTCGTACAGCTGGGTCAGCCTCTGCACCTGTCGATGCGTGGCTGCCTCGAACATGAGCACCTGAAGTGCTTCTTCGCTGTAGGGATCCATTTCCAGCAGGCGGCGGGCGCAGATCGCGCGATCCGACGCGGAGAGCTCACTGTCGGGCGAAACCGCCGCGGCAATCCGATCGACGGCCTCAATATGCAACTGGTCGCGGTGTGCCAGCAGCCAGTCCTCGTAGCTCTCCCCAGCTTCGTCCAGCCCGGTCAGCAGGTCACCGCCATAAAGGGAGCAAAGCTCGACTGGCGTCACTGCGCGTTCGCCGGCGAGATACTCGACGAAATCGCCGAGATCGCTACGGACGTCATGCGCCTGCGGCAGATACAAGGTAGAGAAGTTGGCCTCGATGAAGCGGAAGTTGTGTTCTTCCTGGAGGTGGCGGATGCGGGCGAGCGTTTGCCGCATGTTGGCCGCTGCCTTGTTGTCGTCGGTGTCCGACCAGAGCATCGAGCTCATGCGATGCCGCGGCAGGATGCCTCCCCTGGGAGACAGAATGAGGTAAGCGGCAATCCGGAAGAAGCCCGCAGGTACGCCGTCGACAAGGTCGCCATCAATAGTGAGGCAACAATCCCCCAGCATCTTCAAATATACTCGGCGCGACGCCAGCGAGCGCAACTTCTACTCCCGTGACTTTCGGCTACCCCCAAGCGAGATCGCGACAATGCACGCTAAGATCTCTTCCTTTAGGATGAATGACTAGCCAGATCACGAATTTGTGGGCGACTCACCTCCCGGCCGCCTCGGCAAACCCTTGATTTGATCGTCTAGCAGACCCGCATGAAAGATAGCCGTGTCAAAGACTACACCTCGATGTGGCTGCGAACCATGAACTCCCAAATGGCGCGGTTAACGGCGGTTACTTCGCTGATGGCATCCTGTATCCGTCCGATCTCGTCATCATCGAGGGTCTCAACCTTGCCGTATTTTAGGTCGTCGTTGAATTCGGCAATTCGCATCAGCTGCGTACTGCCGAATTCGCCGTTGGCATCAAACGAATAAACACAGTGATTGTATTTGTTGCGAACCTTTGCCTCCTGCTTGAGGCGAGCCGTCAGCTGCAGCACGTCCTTGCGGGTGTCCGGCGGAGTCGAACTGGCCTTGGCCAACCGCTCGAGCAGGTCGAGGCGCGCACGCGTGGTGTTGAGCGTCAGGAAGATGACGATCGCCACTTCCTTGTTCGTCCCCGCCATGTGGGCGATCAGGTAGATGAACAGGCTCTCCGTGTTCGTCCACACGTAATTGAGCTGACCCACAAGCTGCAGGACCTGGTCCATGCGGGCCATTTCACCGCCCCTGCAAATCAACGAGCCTGGCGTCCGCGCGACTGTTGCCACGGTGTTGATGGATGGCTTCGTGGTCGTGCAGGAATGTCGCGGCCGCCTGCGTGCGATTGGTGACCCGCAGCTTGGCAATCAGATTATGGACATGCGCCTTGACGGTGTGCTCGGAGAGACCCATCCGATCGGCGATGAGCTTGTTCTGAAGGCCTTGCGACACCAGCTGCAGGATCTGCAGTTCTCGCATGGTCAAGGCGGCCATCGTCGGCATCTCCAGGTGGCTATTGCCGTGCGCTCCGTGACTGGGACGCTGCACCTGGTGATGGATTTCTACCAGGCTTTCCGGCTCATTATTAATGTCAGGTGTCGAAAGGTGACACTCTGCTGCGCGATCCCGGCCTGGAAGGCCATGGTGTCCAGATCCCAGCGCGTCGAGGCCGAGATATTCACCACCCGAGATGAGCAGCGACATGACCGCGAGCCACACGTCGAGCGGCAGGGTCAGGGGCAGTATGCCCTGCACAAGGCGCTGATCGAGTACGGACTGCTCGACGCTATGCAGTGCATCGTCAACCACAAGACCGATGGCTGCTCCCGGAAAGCGTCGGCGGCATTCCCTTACCGAATTAGCAGAAATCCAGCCGTCGTCAGGCCCCAGCATGACCAGACGCACAACATCGTCCGACGTCTCGCCAACTGAGAACTGATCGACAAGGCTGACCTCGAACATCGAGAAATGTCGTTGTGCAGCTTGCGACAGGCATTGATACACTGCCTGCCTCGACGCCAAGAAGATTATTCGTTCCCGCCCAAGGCTAGCTGTTTCGGTTGCCGTCCTATGGGTTGGACGCGGAACCGCTCCCGACCATTCTGACACCGGTGTACTCCCTCACTATCGGCGGCTCGATGCCGCCATACCTCGCTCTTTCTTGCCGCACTCTCTTCAGGGCGGTCGTTTTTTATGATTGACAGTCCGTTAACACGACAGTCGTGACTCAAGCGTGATTCGTTCCACCGAGGAACTAGATCGAAGGGCCAACGATTGATCTGTTCGAAGGGCCGCTCCTAATCGGTCGATCTAGCTGCACCCGGCCAGCCCCGGAACTGATCTGTGTCAAATTTTCGCTAAACTCCGCCACAGATAGGCAAAATTCCTTCAAATGACCCAGATCATGAAATGATGTCGTCTAGACCTAAGAAACTAGAGAAGTAATCAAATACACGCGATCCAATTGCTGCCTGTTCTTCAAGCAACGCTGACGCCAGTATCGTCGAGTTCGAGTTACCACAGCGGTGACCGAACGGGGCGATGCAAGAAGCCGTCGGTACCGCAAATCAGGCCGCGTCAGTAGTTTAGCGTTCGGTTCTGGTCTGAATTGTGAATTCCGTCGTCTCTGTACCTCGTACTTCGCCTCCAACCGCGGACAAGCCAGACTGACCCCGTTGGAAATGAATAGGGGTTTTGGCCATTCCGCTGCTTTAAGCAGGAGAGACGTTATGGCGAATGACTTCAGCAATTCTGGGCAATTCACCGACAATTCTGGTGCAAACTCAGACAACTCGACCGACAACCTGAACGTTCAAGATGTAGCGAACGACAAGTCGGACCATTCTGCCGATGGGTCGGACAATTCGAGTGGCAACGACAATTCCGACAATTCGGCAGATGGTTCGGACAACTCAACCAATCTGGATGCCACGATTCAGGACGTCGCCAACGACAAGTCCAACAACTCGACCAACGACAGCAACAACGACAACTCCGACAATTCGGTTGATGTCGATGCCACTGTCCAGGACGTAGCCAACGACAAGTCGACCAACGACTCGTATAATTCGGTCTCCGACAGTGGCAACGACAACCGCAATCAGTCCACCAACACCAATCTGGTGGCCGACATTGACGATGTGGCCAACGACAAGTCGGTCCACGATTCGAACAACGACAACTCGACCGACCTCGATCTGGCCATCTCCGATGTCGCCAATGACAAGTCCAACAACTCTGTCAACGACAGCAACAATGACAACTCGGACAACTCAGCCGATGGGTCGGACAATTCGAGCGGGAACGACAACTCGCAGACCGATTCGAACAACGACAATTCGAACAATTCGGTCAACGATTCCGGTAACGACAACTCGACGCACCTGCATGCCGATGTCGACGTGGCCATCAGCGACTCGCTGAACAGCGCGACCGACTCGTACAACTCCGATGACGACTTCGCCGACCTCGATATCGGTACAGCCACGATGGACAACCTGTTCATCAACAGCGGCTCGCTCGAATTCGATCCCGGCGACGACGTGAATTTCGAGAACGTCTTCAACGGCGCGTTCTCGGGCGGCGGTGATGACAACGGCTTCGCCATCAGCCAGGTGGCCGACATCGTCGACAACGATAGCCTGCAGAACGTTCAGCAAAACAATGGCGGCGCCTATTTCGACGCCTATGCCACTGCCGGCGACAACCTGCAGGCCAACGGCAACAGTGTTGGTGCCAGCGGCGGCGACGATGCCTCGGGCAGCAACGGAACGGACGGCAGTGCCCATGTCACCGCGAACGCCTTCAACATGGAAGTCGTGCTCGGTGCCAACCTGCAGCAGAACGCGGTCGATGCGACTGTGGTCGGCGGCAACAACTCGATGGGCAACGACTCCGGCAACGACGACGCATAGACGAACAACCCATGCAAAACTCGGTCTGCGCGGAGCCCCCCTGCGCAGACCATCTTTTCCGAGCGTCATGAGTGGTACGGCCGGCAGCCGCCGCACTCGGAGGTCAGCCCGTGTTTTTCCCCAACGACACCACCACCGAAATCGTCGCGCACTTCCTGGGCTATTTCGAACTGGCCGTAGAGGGAATGCGGACGCGGCTCACCTATGAGGAAATCCTTGCCGATGCCAAACTCTCACCGGACGAGCCCGGCCTCGAGCAATTATCGGCGGATGTCGCCCAGAAATTCGCGCTCGGCGGCTACGAACCCGGCGTCGTCTACACGCCGCCGACCTGGCTCATCCGTGGCGATGGAAGGCCCGAGGCATTTGCCGCGCCGACCCCGTCTATCAGCATACCGCCGCAGGAATTCGTGCCCGAACTGCCGCCGCTTCCCCAACAGGGTTTTGAGCCGCCGCCGGCGCCGCTGATTGGAACCGAGCCCGGCTCGGTCATCGCCATCCTGACACAGCAGATCGTCCTGTCCGACAATGATGTTGTCGTGCTCGGCGACTATGACGGCCCGCTGGTCTTTCATTCTGGCGCGAGCGCCGGCATCACGCTGATGCACGATGCGGCTACCGCCATATCGGAGCCGATAACCGGGATTTCGGCACTGCATGACGCGGGCGATGTTTCCGCATTCGTCGAGCAGGTGGCCGAGATCATCGATGCCATGGCCACCAGTGAGGCGCCGGCCGATACGACAATCAACACGACCGAGGCCATCGAGGGTACTTACGTCAACGGCGAGGTTGCCGAAGAGGCGCCCGACCTGATGGAGGCACTGCCCGAGCACTGGATCGAGGCGATCGAGGATCCTGAAGCCGAGGCCACCACTGCACGGGTGAGCATTGCCGGCGACGAGGTCGCCGATTCCGTCACGCTGGACGCCGGCGGCAATCTGCTGGTCAACGAGGCGGCGGTGTTCAATGGCGGCCTGACTTCGGCGGTGTTCGCCGTAGCCGGGAGCTACCACCAGCTCGATGCCATCGTGCAAACCAACGCCTATTTCGACACGGACGTGGTGGCCGATGGCTCACCTGGGGCCGCCGGCAATGTTGCTGGCGCTACGCAGGCGTTCAACATCGCGATCTTCGAGCAGGAGACCCGCGACGCGACGGGTGACGCCGCTGAGGCCAATCCTGGCGTGATGCCGAGCAACTGGCAAATCTCGGTGGTCACCGGCGATATGATTTTCGTCGAATGGATGATGCAATACACTTTCCAGTCCGATCAAGACATTGCGGTCCTGTCCTCCACCGGCGCCACCACCACGGTCACTTCGGGTGAGAATGTCGGCCTGAACAGCATCAGCTTCGCCAATATTGGCCTCTATTACGACCTCATCCTCATCGGCGGTGACCTGTACGACGCCAACATCGTCGTGCAGACCAATGTGCTCTACGACAACGATACGATCGACCTGCTGGGCGGCGGCGACGCGCCCGCCGGCAATGGCAGCCTCGCCACCAGCGGCAACCTGCTGTGGAACCAGGCCTCGATCCTCAATATCGGCCCGACAGAGTTCCAGACCGGTCTACCCGGCCACTATAGCGATGCCATGGAAGGCCTCGACGCAGGCAACAGCTACATGCCGGCCGCCTTTGAGACCGACAGCATGTTCGAGGGCGTCCAGCTGCTGCGGGTGCTCTACATCGCCGGCGACGTCTATGACCTGCGCTACATCCAACAGACCAATGTTCTGGGCGATGCCGACTATGTGGCATTCGAAATGGCCGAACTGCTGGGCAACTCCGCCGGTACCGAATTCCACATTACCACCGGGGCGAACGCGCTCGTCAACACCGCGACCGTGGTGGACTACGACGCCTTGGGCGACACCGCCTATGTTGGCGGCGATGTCTATACCGACGCCATTCTGATCCAGGCCGACATCATCATGGCGGGTTCCGACGATCCGGGGAGCGACGCCCTCGTCACCGAGGTCATTGCATTCCTCGAAGTCGATGATGCCGGCGACATGTCGATGGAAGGCGAAATCGGTCCAACGCCGCCTCCCGCCGATGGCCCACCGGCCGACATCATGCAGTCCGTGCTCGCCTAGCCGATATATGCAGGGTCCCAGCCATGAGTTTTGACAGTGTTCCGCGTGCCAACGACAAAAGCGAGATGGCGCGCACGGCGCAGATGGACCGACTGATACTCGAGATCAGTTCCGCCGCCGCCGAACTCGACGCCCTTGCCAGCGATACCGGTGATGAAGACGACGAACTGTCGGAGGCGCTCGAGGAAAGCGGCTACGAGGATGAAGCCGCGGAGCGCGATGAGGACGACGGACTGACCTACGTCCGCTATTCCGAGGAGGACGAGGACCGCCGGGCGGCTGACGGGGTTGAACATGCCGGAGCGCGCTCTTTCGACGACAAAAAGGCGCCTCCCTCCGAAACCGGCGTGGAAGACGAGCCGCCCACGGCAAACCCGGATGCACAGGCAGCCGACCACCAGGATGGCCAGTCTGCCGAACCCGAACCGACGCCGATGTATACCGAAGCGGTGGAGCCGGCACGCCCTGCAGCGCCTGAACCGCAAGCGGCCGCCCCCGCCGTCGAGGCTCGCGAGACCGATTTCCGCGAGCCCGATGCGCCGATCAAGCCCTCCATTCCCCCTATTATCGATGGCGATCTGGGACCGCTGAAACCCGTCGACGGCCAATCACGCGGCGGAGGCGGCGGTAGCGGGGCCAAGGGCGGCGGCGGCACCGGGGGCGGAGGCGGCGGCCGCAGGGACGGCTTCCACAAGCGCGTCGCGACGCCCAATTTTACCCAGAGTTTCCAGAACGGCCTCAACGTGGTGCGTCAGAACCTGGCGATCGTCATGGCCTTCACGGTATTCATCAACATCCTTGTACTTGGCATTCCCGTGTACCTGTTCCAGATCTCGGATCGTGTGCTGACCAGCCGCTCGCTCGACACGCTGGTCATGCTCACCGCCGCTGTTGTCGGCGCGGTATTGCTGCAGGCCGTCCTCGACGCGGTCCGCCGGTTCATCCTGATGCGCACTGCGGTCGAGGTGGCCGTGCAGCTGGGTACGCCCATTCTCAGCGCCGCCGCCCGCGCCTCGCTGCATGGCAATGGCCGGGACTATCAGGTGCTGGGCGATCTCCAGCAATTGCGCGCCTTCATCACCTCGGGAACGCTGCTGGCTTTCCTCGATGCCCCCATGGCGCCGCTCTTCGTACTGGCCGTCTACCTCATCCACCCTCATCTCGGATATATCGTGGTTATGGCCTCCCTCGGCCTCCTGGTAGTGGCTCTGATCAACCAGCGGATCACGGCCAAGCACTTCGCCGACGCCAATAACCTGCTCAGCCGCGCCACCCTTCATCTCGACTCGATGTCGCGCAACTCACAGATCATCAACGCGCTGGCGATGATCCCCGAGGCGGTGCGAATCTGGGGCCGGGATACTGCCGGCTCACTGCAGGCCCAGGTTCGCGCGCAGGACCGCAACATCATGATGTCGAGCGTCTCCAAGGCCATTCGGCTGCTGACGCAAGTGGGCATGCTGGGCTGGGGCGCCTACCTGGCCATTGGCGGCGAGATGACCGGCGGCATGGTGATCGCCGCGTCCATCATCGCCAGTCGCGCCCTTTCACCGATCGAAGGCGCTATCGAAGGCTGGAGCGGCTTTACCCAGTTCCGCGCCTCGTTCGGGCGCATCCGCGGCCTGCTGCAATCCTCGCCGTTCAATTTCGAACGCCTGATGCTGCCCGACCCAAAGGGGCGGCTCGATGTGGAGCGGATCTTGTTCGTGCCGCCGCCCAACAAGAAGGTGCTGCTCAACGGCATTTCCTTTTCGCTGATGCCTGGTGAATCCCTGGCCGTCATCGGCAATTCAGGCGCCGGCAAGACCACCCTGGGCAAGATGCTGGTGGGCTCGGTCCTGCCAACCTCCGGCAGCGTGCGTCTCGATCTCATGGACCTGCGCAACTGGGACCAACGCCAGTTCGGCGAAAGCATCGGCTATCTTCCCCAGGACGTGCAGCTGTTTCCCGGCACCATCAAGGCCAACATCGCCCGCATGCGCGAGGATGTGAGCGACCAGTCGATCTACGACGCCGCGGTGCTGGCGGATGTCCATGAGCTGATCGCCAGCTTCCCCCAAGGCTACGAAACCTATGTCGCAGGCGACGGCGCGCCCCTATCGGGCGGCCAGAAGCAACGTATCGCCCTCGCTCGCGCCTTCTTCGGCGACCCCAAGCTGGTGGTTCTTGACGAGCCCAATTCCAATCTGGATGCGCTGGGCGAGGCCGCTCTGGCCCGTGCCTTGCTGCATGCCCGGAAGCAGAACATCACCGTGGTCACCATCACGCAGCGCCCGGCGCTGCTCAATGTGGTCGACAAGATCCTGGTCCTCAACAACGGATCGGTGTCCATGTTCGGCTCGCGCACCGAAGTCATGACCGCGCTGACCCGCAACAATGCCAACAGCGGTAATGCCGGCATCGGCGCGACCGAACCGTCGACAGGGAGCTAAGAACATGTCGGCGGCTGGAGAACTACATAGTCTCGAATGGTATTCCGGCGTCCCGCGCTCGATCAAAGGGCCGGCGGCATTCGGCTTCGCCCTGGTGATCCTGGCCTTTGGAGGCTTCGGAAGCTGGGCCGCCATGGCGCCACTTTCAGCCGCAGTCATCGCGGCGGGCAGCTTCGTGGCCACAGGCGAAAACAAGATCGTCCAGCATTTCGAAGGCGGCATCATCAAGGATTTGCTCGTCCGCGAGGGTGACCAGGTCGTGGCCGGGCAAAACCTCCTGCTGCTTGACGAAACCGCTGCCCGTGCCGGCGCCCAGCAGCTGGAACTGCGTCTGATCCGACTCGAAACCATCTGGGCTCGCCTCAACGCCGAAGCGTCCGGGGCCCCAGAGTATGTGCCGCCCGCATCGGTTCTGGAGCGCTTGGACGATCCCGAGATCGCCTCCATCAACGCCAGCCAGCGTGGCAATTTCGAAGCCGGGCGCGACAAGCTGCTCAACGAAACGCTGCTGATGCAGCAGAACGTGTCCTCGCTCGAGTTCCGCATCGAGGGCCGGCAGGCCCAGATCGAATCCATGGACCGCCAGCTGGCGCTGTTGCGCGAAGACTATCGTGTCATGGCCGATCTTCACGCCAAGGGCGTCGCCTCGCTGTCATCGGTGCGCACTGTCGATCGTTCCATCGCCGATGCCGAGGGCGATGTCGCGCGCCTGCAGGCAGAGATTCAAGAGGCCGAAGCGCAAATCGAAAAGTACAGGCGCGAAATTATCCAGGCGACGGACGCCGTGCAGCAGGCGGCGCTGGATGAGATGCAATCGGTCGAAGCCGAGCTCGATGCCCTGCGCGAACAGATCCAGCAGGCCAACAACGTTCTCGAACGCACCACCATAGTCGCGCCGGTCGCCGGCACCATTGTCCGCATGTATTACCACACGACCGGTGGCGTAATCGAAAGCGGCAAGCCCATTTTCGAAATCCTGCCCGTCGACGTGCCGTTGATCGTCGAGGTGAAGATCCCGAGCATGCAGATCGACGAAGTGCGGCAAGGCGAACCGGCGACCGTGCGCCTCACGGCGCTCAACCAGCGCACCACCCCCGTTCTCGACGGCACGGTAATCTATGTCTCCGCTGATACCATTGCCGACGGCGCCGATATGAACCACGAGATTTACCTGGCCCGGGTCAGCATCCCGCCCGAGCAGCTGGCGAGGGTCGAAGGCTTCACCCCCACTCCAGGCATGCCGGCCGAAGTCTTCGTGCAGACACGCGAGCGCACGTTCCTCGAATACCTGGTCAAGCCCATCGTCGACAGCATGTCCCGCGCCTTCCACGAGCAATAGCTGGCGATCGGCCATTGGCCGTCTGACGGTGCCCATTGATGTCCGTGCCAGGCAAGCGCCTGTATCCGCGATGGCAGGAGTGGTTCTTCGCATCGAAGGGAAGTGGCGGAGAGGATGGGATTCGAACCCACGAGACCCTTTTGAGATCTGCGCCCTTAGCAGGGGCGTGCCTTCGGCCACTCGGCCACCTCTCCGTCAAGGGGCTGGATAGCGGGCGGGGTGAGGCATGGCAAGAGGTTTTTGGCTGAGGCCGCGGTGCGGAACGATTGTTGCGGTATTTGCTTTATGGCCGCCACGAATGGCGGCTAGATCGTGCGGCAAAGTCGAATCACGATCGAACCTCGAGCGGCAGGTAAAACGCATGGCAAACGGGCGCTTGAGGCTCTGGATCGGGGCGGCACTGCTGCTGTCGGGGCTGGTTTCGGCCGACGCGCAGGAGCCCGTGGCAGACCCCGATCGCATTCTCGACCCGATCGAAGGCATCTGGCAGACGCAGGAGCTGTCGGAGGTGACGATTGCGCTGTGCCCGCATGGCTTTTGCGGAACACTGAGCAAGATTGTCGTGCCGCGCGAGGGCCTGACCGACGAGGAATACGCGGCGGCGCAGGCCATGCCGGTCGAGAGTTTCACCGATATGCGCAACCCGGACCCGGCGCTGCGTAGCCGGCCCATGCTGGGGCTGCAGATTCTGACGTTGCTGACGAGCACCAAGCCCAACATCTATGACGGGGAAATCTACAATCCCCAGGATGGGAACATCTATTCGGGCTATGTCGAAATGCTGGGGCCGGACCTGATCAAGCTCAATGGCTGCGTGCTCTACAATCTCATCTGCCAGGGGCAGGACTGGGTCCGGGTGATCCCCGAACCCTTGGTTGAAGACCAGTAGTCAGCGCTGGTTGAACAGCACCTTGTGGGCTTCCTTGTCCTCAGCGAGGGGCTTGGCCACCACGTCCTTGCCCCAGGCCAGCCCGCGCGCGACGGCGGGGCGGGCGTTCATCCGGTCGAGCCAGGCGCCGAAATGGGGAAATTCGTCCTTGGAAATGCCATAGCGCTCCCAGGCCTGGGCCCAGCCGATGGCGGCGATATCGGCGATCGAGTAATCGCCGGCGATGTAGTCCCGGCCCACCAACTGGGTGTTCAGCACGCGGAACAGCCGGTGGGTTTCGTCGCTGTAGCGCTTGATGGCATAGGGAACCTTCTCGGGCGCATAGACCGAGAAGTGGTTGTTCTGGCCGAGCATGGGGCCGAAGCCGCCGACCTGCCAGAACAGCCACTCATCGACCTTGACCTGGCTCCGCGGGTCGGTCGGATAAAGCTGGCCGAATTTGAGGCCCAGATATTTGAGGATGGCGCCCGACTCAAAGATCGAGATCGGTTTCCCATCGGGTCCTTCCGGGTCGACGATGGCGGGGATCTTGTTATTGGGCGAGATGGCGAGGAATTCGGGCTTGAACTGGTCGCCCTTGCCGATATCGATGCGGTGGTAGGTCCACGGCAGGCCAAGCTCTTCGAGGATGATGTGGACCTTCTGCCCGTTGGGTGTCGGCAGCGAATAGGCTTCGATCGGCTTGGTCTGGGTGGTCATCGCGATTCCGTCGGCGTGTGGAGGTGCGTCAAGGTATCGGCGTTTTACGATGAAGGGCAAGGCAGCTTGTTGCCGCCCTGCCCCGTTCTGGAGATCATCATGCCCGCCGCAGGATCATCTGCGGATTGCCATTTCCCCGCAGGGCCGACGAGAAACCTTGGATGTCCACGGTCGAGACGACACGCTGGCGATGGGCGGCGAAGCTCAGGTTGGGCGTGACATTGACGGGCGTGTCGAAGTTCACGGTGACCGTATAGTGGGCCATGTCGCTCAGCAGCTGCACGCCAATGAGCATGCCGGTGAAGGGCTGGTCGAGATAGAGACCCTGGACGCGCTGGCCGACCTGGAAGGGCACGGCCACGCGTTCCGGCAGGGCGGCGCGGGCGGTGTTCCAGTCGCGGTAGCCATGAGCGCGGGCGACCTGTTCGAGGGCGGCACCATGCGACAGGGTTTCGCCCAGCGCGGCCCGCTCGCTGCGCAGTGCCTTGGCTTCGGATTTGAGGGTTTGGGCTGAAGGGGTATCGAGTGAAAACGACATGACAGGTCCTCTCATTGCAATGAGGCGACTTGATCCATGGGAGCCCGCGTTGCCATGATGCGCCTTGCAAAGATGAACCGGTGGTTCGTTTCTTGCTCGGAGACTGGACTTCACCATCGGAATTGCTTCCGGCGAGCGGCAGGTGCCAGCGACCTGAGCCGGATATGCGCGCGAGGGCCGGTTTTGTCAACGACATGGCGGGCATGCGATCAATCGGGGTGATGGAGTGATCAGCGATTTGCGTTGGGCGGGTGGCCCTTTGCGGCGTATGTGCGCAAGTTGTCGACCCCCACCCCTACTCCTCCCCTCAATGGGGAGGGGAGCCGAGGTTCTGAGATCATGATCGAGACCATCTTCCTGCTGATTGCCGGTCTTCTCGGCGGTGCCGTCAATTCATTGGCCGGCGGCGGCTCGTTCATCGTGTTTCCGGCGCTGCTGTTCGTGGGGGTGCCGCCGGTGCTCGCCAATGCGTCCAACACATATGCCGCCCTGCCCGGCTATGTCAGCGGCGCCTTTGGCTACTGGCATGCCATGGCCAAGTACAAGGACCGGCTGGTGCTCTATGGCATCGTGTCGGCGGTGTTCGGCTATGTGGGCGCCGAATTGCTGCTGGTGGTGAGCGACGAGCTGTTCTCACTGGTGGTGCCGTGGCTGATGGCCTTCGCCGTGCTGTTGTTCATCTTCGGCAACAAGCTCAACGGCTTCGTGGCGGCGCGCGGTGGCGGCGGCCGCGGCATGAAGCTGGCGGGAAGTGTGCTGCTGATGGCGTTCCTCGCCGGGGTCTGCGTCTATGGCGGGTTCTTCAATGCGGGCCTGGGCATATTGCTGCTGGCCTTCCTGGCCACGGCGGGCATGAGCGACATTCACGCCATGAACGGGCTCAAGCTCTATGTGTCGAGCATCGTGGCGGTGGTGGCAGTGGCCCGGTTCGCGGTCAGCGGATCGATCGACTGGTATCACGGGTCTATCGCGCTGGTGGGGGTAGTGATCGGCGGCTATGTGGCGGCCAGGAATGCGCATCGCATCCCGACGCATTGGATCCGGATGGCGGTGATCGTCTATGGGGTCATCATGACCGGGTACTTCTTCTGGGGGGCGTATGTCGCCTAGCGCTCGCCCCAGACTTGATCGTCGCCCTCGGGCTTGACCCGAGGGGTCTGAACTTGCGGACTGCTCGGGTAAGTGCAGAGCCCTCGGCTCAAGCCCGAGGGTGATGCGCGGTGGGTCGGGCCACCATGTGCGTTACTGAATTTCCGCCTTCCCTATCCACACTGCCGCATCGTGGAACGCCGCGCCGCCGAAGGGTGGGGCTGGCGTCGCGTTGGTTAGGGTGTTGATGCCCTTGCCGCGACGATGGGATTTGTTTTGGTGCAGCCCCTCGGCGATGAGGACGCCCGTGGGCAGACCGCTGCGGACGCGGGCCGTGAGGTCGACGCTGCCCCTGACATTGCCGACCGTGACGAACTGGCCGTCTTCGATGCCGAGGCGGGCCGCGTCCTCGGGATGGATGAAGACGGAGGGAACGCCCTCGCGCTTCTGACTGCCGGGCGTTTCGTTGAAGGACGAGTTGAGGAAGGCGCGGGCCGGGCTGGTGGCCAGGCGGAACGGGTGGGTGTCGTCGGTCGCTTCGGTGATGGCCCAATGGTCGGCGAAGCGCGGCATGTCGGAGGGGTCGCAGGTCCAGAGGTAGCCCTTCTTGTCGGCCACGGCCTGCCAGTCGGGCTCGAAGCGGAAGCGCCTGTCGGGCCATGCGAAGCCGTGGGCGAAGCGCGCGACGGCATCGGGCCGTTCGCGATCGACGAAGCCGGTTTTTTCCACCTCGTCCAGATCAGGATAATTGGAGCGGCGGAAGGTTTCGGCGACGACATCACGGTCGATGGTCCTGAAGGTATCGTCGTCGAGACCCAGGCGCAGGGCCAGGGCATTGATCACTTCGTGGTTGGAGCGGGTCTCGCCGGGGCGCTCGATGACTGCGGGGCCGTACAACACACGCGTGTGGCCGCCGCGGGTGTAATAGTCGTTGTGTTCCAGGAACATGGTGGCTGGCAGCACAATATCGGCGAACTCGGCGGTTTCGGTCATGAACTGCTCGTGGACGACGAGGAACAGGTCCTCGCGGCCCAGGCCGGCATGGGTCAGCGTCTGGTCGGGTGCCACGGACGCCGGGTTGGTGTTCTGGACGATCATGGCCTTGACCGGTCCGCCACCCTTGAGGGCCTTGCTGTCGCCGGTCAGGACGGGACCGATCTCGGACATGTCGAGCCAACGCGGATCACCCTTCTGCAGGGCCGCGCCTGTTATGGCCGACTTGTCGAGCTGCCAGGTGCCGGAATTGGAATGCAGCGCACCGCCGCCGCGATGTTGCCAGGCGCCGGTCATGGCGGGAATGCAGAGCGCCGCGTGCATCGCGGTGGCGCCGTTGCGCTGGCGGGTGAAGCCGTAGCCCATGCGGAAATAGCTGCGCGGCGTGGTGCCGACCAGATGGGCGAAGGCGGTGATCTGCTCGACCGTGAGGCCGGTAATCCCGGATGCCCATTCTGGCGTCCTCGTGGCCAGATGGGCTTCGAAATCGGGGCCGAAGTCGGTGTATTTAGCCATGTAGGCACGATCGGCGAGATTGTCGCGCAGCAGGACATGCATGACCGCGACGGCGAGAGCGCCGTCGGTGCCCGGTCGGAGCACGAGGCCCATATCGGCCTGGGCCATGGTGGCGGTTTCGTAGATGTCGATGACGACGATCTTGGCCTTGCGCTCCTTCTTGGCGCGCATGGCGTGGGTCATAACGTTGACCTGGGTGTGCACGGCATTGGTGCCCCAGATAACGACGCAATCGCTTTCCGCCATCTGCTCAGAATTGACGCCGCCCAGCATTCCCGTGCCGGCGATGTAGCCCGGCCAGGAGGTGCCGGTGCAGATGGTGTCGTATTGGCGGGAATAGCCCTTGGCAGCGCGCAGGCGATCGATGCCGTCGCGATGCACATGGCCCATGGTGCCGGCATAGTAGTACGGCCAGATGGCCTCGGCGCCGTGCTCGATTTCGATCTGGGTGAAGCGGGCGGCGATTTCGTCGAGGGCTTCGTCCCAGGTGATCCGCTCGAACTGGCCGCTGCCTTTGGGGCCGGTGCGGCGCAAGGGATGCATCAGGCGTTCAGGATGGTGCACCCGCTCGGCGTAACGGGCGACTTTCTCGCAAATTACGCCGGCTGTGTAGGGATCGTCCTTGGCCCCTCGGACCCGGCCGATGGTGCTGCTGTCGATGATTTCCACGTCCAGCGCGCAGGCGGAAGGACAATCATGCGGGCAGACCGAGCGGGCGGTGCGGAGGACGACAGACTGGTTCATTGGCGCAAAGTACCGGAGCCAGCGCCGGGGCTCAATTGAATTGGGGTGATGGTCGCTATCAGCGGCATGAATGCGGTCAGCGGGTTCCCGAGAACCCACATCTTAACGACGTTAAGAACTCGTTATGGTAAACTAAAGGTAAAGATGTAAACTGCATCTGTCATTGCTTGAGGGAACTGTCGATGGCCGATCTCAACCTGCAGCTTTCGCGCGCGGTCAAGACCAGCGCGGTCTACGATCTTGTTACCTGCCTGCCACTGGCCCTGCCCGGTGTCGCCGGGCTGTATCTGACGGTACTGGACGCGCTGAACGGCGCGGTCGGGCTCGGCGGTCACGTCGGCGACCTGTCGCCGCTGGCCATGATGTTCATCAATTTTCTCGGGTCGCTGATCTCGATCTGGGCCGTGCTGCGGCTCATCAATCCGAGCTGGGCCAACGGTTTGACCGACGTAGCGGTGCGGACCCTCTTCTCGATCGCCATGCTCAATGCCATTTTCAACGGCGTACCGGGTCTGATCGGCGTGCTCTGGGTTTGCGAACTCGGATTGCTGCTGGCCCAGGCCTATCTGGTGCATCGCGTCTGGCGCGCCGAACACGCTGCCGCCGTGCGGCCAGCCCCCGGGCCGGTATTCCAAAGCCACGCGCCAGCCGAGTAACGGGCTAAAGCTCAGGCGCCCTGGGCGCGTAGCACTCAACAAAAAAGCGGTGTCCTGGGTCAGCCAGGGCACCGTTTTGCGTTTGGAGGGTGTCGAGCCCCGAGGCGCAAGGCCTAAAGAGTGGCGAACGCCTTGGTCGAGGTTTCGGCGTTACGGCGGGCGCGGTTGGTGGCATGAAGAGCCAGCTGCGCAGCCCCGGAGTGGAACTGCGAGAAGGTAACGCGCTGGGCGTCGTGGGTGGCGATGGTGACGCCGCGCCAGTTGGGGCGAACCGAGCGGACATCGGACCAGGCGATTTTGGTTTCACGGCCGAGAGCGCTGCGATGCTCAAGCAGCATGTTGTTCCAGCGTACGCGGGTGAACAGACCACCCAAACCGATCGCCACGGCCCCTGCCCCCAGCATGACCGACGCGATAAAGGTCGCCGCCATCTGGGTCGGTTCTACATGCTTGGTGCTGCCAATGACGATGATGGCGCTCATCAGCACCACGGCGAGCGCCGCGGCGCCGTAGCAGGCGAAATACTCGACCATGGATGGGCGCAACTCGGACCAGCCCTCCACACTGACGGCCTCTTCGCTCTGCACCAAACGCAAGGCCAGGAAGGCGGCGTAGCCGAAGGCGACAACGCCGGCGGCGCGGGCGAGTGGCAGGCCAGCGGTGAAGGGAACGTATTTAAGCACGATCAGCGAAACGATAACGAACAGTGGCACAGCCACTTCCTGCCAGCGCAAGGGCACTATTTGCTCTCCAATGTAGGGGGCCGGCGACGCTAGATCGGCAATTTATGCGTGGAATCTAGCAAGGTTCGCTGATTTGACCATTAACAATTTAGGGAGCCGGACGCGTTCGCGTGAAACCTCAGCTTTTTTGCAACAGCGCCGGAGGGTTGAGAAATTGATTCAAACACCTCGCGCGGTGATTCAGAGCGATGGCAGGATGATTCCGGAGTGGCCGCTAAGTCATTGATGAACCGAGGGTCATTGCTGCCTCTATGGCAATGACCCCCGGAGCGTCAGCTCAGCACCTTGAGACCGATGATGCCGGCAACGATGAGACCAATGCAGGCCAGGCGCGCCGCGGTGGCCGGGTCGCCGAACAGATACATGCCCAGGAGGGCAGTACCGACGGTACCGATGCCGGTCCAGACGGCGTAGCCGGTGCCGACAGGCAGGTCGCGCAGCGCGACCCCGAGCAGGAGCACACTGATGACCATGGCGGCCACAGTCAGGGCAGTGGGAACGAGGCGGGTAAAGCCATCGGTATATTTCAGGCCGATCGCCCAACCCATTTCGAAGAAGCCGGCGATAACGAGATAGACCCAGGCCATGGGATCTCTCCTTGATATGGCGGGTCGTCCCGACCGGTAATGGAAGGCCGCGCGGTCGTCCACGCGATGCACAATGGTAGGCGGGGACGAGGCCAAGGTGAAGTGCGGAACGGGTCCATCGGATGGGCCAACAATGCATGGCCCGACTGGACCGACTCGCGACTGCCCCCTAAGCATGCCGATCCGGGGGGATCATGAGCCAGACAATACGGATGCCGGTGACGGCGATGCTTGGTGCGAGCGTCTTCTTCTCAGGCGTGACGTTCGCCGCGACCATGCCCTACGGTGCCATTGTCGGCATCGAGACGCTTGGCATGGCGAACGAGCACTATGCGGCGATGGTCTCGATCAGCTCGATCGTCGGGGCGTTGGTGACCATGCTTATCGGTTACGCGTCGGACCGGTTGCCAGATCGTCGCGTCCTGGTGCTGATCGCCGCGGTGGCAGGCGCGGTTGGCATGGGCCTCGTCTATTTCGGGCGCACGCAGATCGCCTTCATCATCGCCATCACCGTTATCTGGCCCTTCGGCTTTGCCATGTTCTCGCAAAACTTCGCTTACGTTAGGGTCTACTACAACGAGCGCGCGCCCGACCGGGCCCATTTCATGATCACGGTGCTGCGGACAGTGTTCTCGGTGGCCTGGGTGATCGTGCCGCCGCTGGCCGGCTATATCGCGGCACAATATTCGGTGTTCGACGTCTTTCTGGTGTCGGCGCTCGCCTATGTGGCCTGCGGGTTGATCTTTGCCCTCATGATGACCGACAAGACAACGCTTATTGCAGCGAAACCGATAGCCAAGCGGGAGGCTGGCGATGTCACGAGCCTGCTCCCGGTGCCTGTCGTGGCGGGGCTGGTTGGCATCCTGATCATCAACGTCGCCATGCGACTGGTGAGTCTGGCCATGCCACTCACCATCGTCACGCGGCTGGGCGGCACGGTGGGCGACGTGGGCATCTACGCCGGCATTGCCGCAGCGCTGGAAATTCCTTTCATGCTGATGTGGGGCTATCTCGGCCGCTGGCTGACGCGAGAAGCCATCATCATCGGCAATGGGCTGTTGCTGGGGGTCTATATCCTGCTGGTTTCGCAGGCGCAGTCGGTGATTGAGGTTTTCTGGCTGCAGGCCATCAACGGCATCGCGGCCGCGGCGCTTTTGTCGGTGACCATCAGCTACATGCAGGACGCCATCAAGGGTCGGGTGGGCCTGTCGACGTCGCTGATGGATGTGGTGGGGATCTCCGCTACGTTGGGCGGCGCGACGGTGTTCGGCATACTGAGCGCCGGCGGCAACTACCAGCTGGTACTGCTGGCGGCGTCCGGGATCGCCATCGTCGGCGGACTGGTGATGCTGGCTGGCAATCTGGGACAATTACGCCGGGTGCCGGTTTAGTCCGCTTAACTTGACCGGGACGCACCAAGTCTTGATATTGGCCGCCACAGGACCCTATCGACGAGCGGGAGGCTAGCCGATGGACGTGTTTGCAAGCGAGACCGCGCCGTTCGCCGTCGCCATCGGGTTGACACTTGCCATTGCCGTCCTCGAACTGGCCGGGCTGCTGTTCGGCGCGCAGCCATCGGCAATGGTTGACAGCGCCCTGCCCGACCTCGACGCCGACATTCCCGACATGGAGCTGGGGCCGCTCAGCCAGTCGTTGAGCTGGTTGAGCTTCGGCAAATTGCCGGCGCTGGTCGTGCTTATCCTCATCACCGCCAGTTTCGGCCTTTGCGGCTTTGCACTGCAGGAGGTACTGCGGCGAACGCTCGGCTTCGCGCTCGATCCGTGGATCGCCAGCGTGCCGGCGGCCGTGGGCGCTGCGTTTGCCACCCGCCATGCGGGGCTGGCGATTGCGCGCATCATGCCCAGGGAAGAGAGCGACGCGGTCAGCACCCAGGCCTTTGTCGGCCGGGTGGCAACCGTGTTTCGCGGGGTAGCGGGCCATGGCAGCCCGGCCGAGGCCAAGCTGACCGACATCCATGGCAAGACGCATTACTTGCTGGTCGAACCCGATGAGGGCGAGACTGTCATGCCGGAGGGATCGGAGGTGGTTATCATCCGCCAGGAAGGCTCGGTCTATCGCGCCATCAGCAAGCTTAAGCCGGCCGGCTGATGCCGTCGACAACCCGAATGCCGCCACCGGTGGAAACCGGACCACCGCCGGTGTCCACACCGGGACCGATTGCCGACCCGCCTGTTGAATTGCCTGTCACGACCACAATTCAAGCAACGCCGCCAACCCCGATCCAGGAGTTCAGCCCCGTGTCCCAGTCCCTCTACGATATCCTGATCATGCTTGCCGTGATCCTGGTGGCGCTGTTTGCCATCGGCATGGTGTTTTCGCGCCTCTACCAGCGCTCATCCAAGGAAGTCAGCTTCGTGCGCACCGGCTTTGGCGGGCAGAAGGTGATCATGAATGGCGGCGCATTGGTGTTTCCGGTGCTTCATGAGCAGATCCCGGTCAACATGAATACGCTGCGGCTCGAAGTGCGCCGCGCCGCCGACCAGGCACTGATCACCAAGGATCGCATGCGCGTCGACGTGCAGGCGGAGTTCTACGTGCGGGTACAGCCGGTCATCGAATCCATCGCCAATGCCGCCCAGACCCTGGGTCGCCGAACCATGGAACCCGGCGCGCTCAAGGAACTGGTGGAAGGCAAGTTCGTCGACGCGCTGCGTGCAGTCGCCGCCGAAATGGGCATGGAGGAGCTGCATGAGCAGCGGGTGAGCTTCGTGCAGAAGGTGCAGGCTGCCGTGTCGGAAGACATCCTCAAGAATGGGCTGGAGCTTGAATCGGTGTCGCTGACCGGGCTGGATCAGACCAATCGCGAATTCTTCAACCCGGACAATGCCTTCGACGCGGAAGGTCTGCTCAAGCTGACACAGGCGATCGAGGAGCGGCGCAAGGCACGCAACGATATCGAGCAGGAAACGCAGGTGCTGATCGAGCGCAAGAATTTCGATGCGCAGGCGCAGAAGTATCAGATCAGCCGAGACCAGGAATTCGCCCGGCTGGAGCAGGAGCGCGAAATCCAGACGCGCGTGGCTGAACAAGGCTCGCTCATCAAGCAGCAGCAGTCGGATCGCGAGCGCGAATCCGAGCAGGCCCGTATTTTGGCGGCGCAGCAAGTGCGCGAGTCAGACATCGCCTCGAGCCAGATCGTGCAGGAGCGCGAAATCGCCACGGCCTTGGCGGTGGAAGCGGCGGCCGTGGACAAGGCCAAGCAGATTGCACTGGCGGAACAGGCACGCGACATCGCCATCGCGGTCAAGAGCAAGGAAAAATCCGTGGCAGACGCTGCCGCCGATGAGGCCCGCGCCATCGCGGCCAAAGCGGCCGAAGAGGTGACGACATCGCGGCAGACTGCCATCGCCGAACGTGAGAAGGCCATCCAGCTGATCGAGGCGCGCAAGGCCGCCGAGCAGGCGGCAATCTCGATCACGGTGGCAGCGGAGGCCGAAAAAGCGGCCGCAACCGACCGCGCCGAAGCCGTGCGCATCGGGGCAACGGCAGAGGCCGACAAGGCACGCGTGGCGGCCAAGGGTTCGGCCGATTCCGAGAAGCTCCGGGCTGAAGCGCTGGCGGCGGTCTACAAGGTGGAGGCCGAAGGCAAGCGCTCGGTCAACGAGGCGAGCAACACGCTCAATGCCGAACAGATCGCCATGCAGGTGCGGATGCGGCTGATCGAGGCGCTGCCGCAGATCATCGCGGAGAGCGTCAAGCCGATGCAGAATATCGACGGGATCAAGATCCTGCATGTGGATGGCCTCAACGGCTCGAGCCAGAATGGCGTGGGCGACGGGATGGCAGCCAATGGCGGCGGGCTGGCGGACCAGGCGGTAGCGGCTGCCCTGCGCTATCGCAGCCAGGCGCCGCTGATCGATGCACTGATGAGCGAACTGGGCCTGAGCGGTGGCACGCTGGATGGTCTGGCCGGTGCGGTGACGAGCGGGGCCAAGCCCGAAATCGATATCAAGGGAAAGAAGTAACATGAACCCAGCGGTCGCAGCGGTGCTCGACACCTATCCCGCCCCGTTGCGGGAGAGGCTGATGCGGCTGCGGTCGCTGATCGAGGAGACAGCGGCGACGACTGATGGCGTGGGGCCACTGGAGGAGACGCTCAAATGGGGCGAGGTCAGCTACCTGACCTCGGCCAGTGGCAGCGGCACGACGGTGCGGATCGGCCGCGACAAGCGGTCGGGGCAACCGGCGATTTTCGTCAACTGCCAGACCGACCTGCTGAGCCGCTACCGCGCGCTTTATCCAGACGGGTTCGGCTACGACGGCGATCGCGGCGTCGTCCTGGGCGAGGCTCCTGACGAAGCCGCGCTCAAGCACATGATCGCGCTGGCGCTGACCTATCACGCGCGGAAAGCGCCGTAGCGCCGTTCAGGACGACAGGCGCGCGCAGGCGGAGAGAAGGTCGCTCACCAAAACGCCGTCAATCGTCATTCCGGTCAGGTCGCCGTCCGTGATCGCGGCATTCGACAGTGGGACACCATCAAACGTTGCCCCCGACAAGTTGGCACTTGTCACCTTGACCCCGGCGAGATTGACGTCATTGAACGTCGCGCCGGCAAGATTGACCTCATCGAAGGCCGCCTTGCTCAGGTTCGTATCGGTGACCACCGCCCCGGTGAGTACCGCATAGAACCTGGCATCGGTCAGGTTGACGCCATCGAAGTTGGAGCCGGTCATATCGGTGCTCCGGCAGTGAGCGTCCCGCATCGCCTGACCGTCAAAAGGGTTTGAGTTCTCCCCCATCCGTTGTCCCTTCAAAGGCAAAACGCACTGCCCTACAGCCATCCCGATTGGATTTCCGGGTGCTGACAACACCAACTCGCGGTCGTTTTGCGCGGTCAGTGGCGCATGTTGTACTCAGCGACGACATCGCCCGAAACCGGGTCGGTGACGCCCAGGCCATTGCCCAGATCCTCGAGCATCGATCGCAGGCCATCGAGCGAGCGGATCATCGTCGGGCGGGCCTTGACGATGCTGTCGAAGCCTTCCCACTCGCCCAGCACGCAGAAGTCGCGATCGCCTGTCCTGACCAGGCTGAACCGGTGCAGGCCGGCGGCCTTGAGGTCCTCCGCCGCCTCGTCGAGCAGGCTATCGTGATGGGCGATGAATTGTTTCTCGAAACCCGGCTTAACGCGCATGCGCACGATGTTGTAGGCCGTCATGGTATCCTCCCATCCGGCCCGGACGGCCGGTGGGACATTGTACGCCCGATAGGCAGCGGCTCACAGGCGGAAACCGGCGGGTCAAGCCAGCGCAACGCCCTCCCGGGCACAAAGCCCGGCCATGGCGCTGCCTGGCGGCGGCGGCGGCATGTCCGCCCTGCCCCGGTTGGTCAGCTGGCTGCGCCAAAGGTGGATGGCCAGCGTATCGGGACCGATAGCCCCATCGATGCTGGAGCCGGGCAGCATCAGCGCGGGGATGCCCTCATAGGGTATGGGGTAGAGCGCCGAACTGGGTAGCACCTGCCCGCCGAGGCCGCGCTTCTGCACATAGTGCGTGAGGGCCATGGGGCCGGTAGCGCCGTACTGCATGTGCTCGGGCGTGACCGCGTCACCAAACAGGCGGCGTACCCCCACCTCAAGGCGGCGGAAGATCGGCAGGTGCGGTTCGAGCAGCGGGCGCGGACCGTGGGCGAAGATGCCGAGAAGATCATCGAGCAGCGGGGCATCGGCCGGGATGTGAAGCACGGCGCCGTTGACCGAGCCCGGTCGCTCATAGGCCATCAGATAGTCCGGCGGGCCCGCGATGGGACGAACGCAATAGACATCGAGATCGGCATAGACGCCGCGACGCTGTCGCAAGCCGGTCATGCGGAAGAGGTCCGAGAATACGCCCGGCGTTCCCCGGCCCTTGTAGAACATCAGCCGCTCGCGCGGCAGCACCTCGGCGGCGTCGCGTGCCACCGCTTCAGCCGGCAGGCCGGGCACCGCGTCGTAGGAATAGACCTCGACGCGATGACCCTGGCGGTTGAACGAAGCGATGGACAGTGCCTCGAGCCAACTCATCGGCCCGTGCCAGAAGCTGAAAATCACAGGCATGCTGCTCATGGAGGCAATCAGACCTGTGGCTTGCGCTTGGGCTTGTGGTCCTTCTTGGGCGGCTTGGCCGATTTGGTGAAGGGAGCGCCATCAGCAGGCTTACCGGCCCATTTTGGCTTGCCCTTGTCCTTGCTGGGCGGCGCCTTGCTCACCTTGGGCGGACGCGGCTTGTCGAAATCTGGACGCGGCGCGCGGGGTGCTTCGGCCTCCGCCGTAGGGTTCCAGCCACCGGTGGCGGGCGCAGCTTCCAGATCGTCGGGGCGCAGTCCGGCCGAGCCATAGCGATGCTGGCGGTCATTGCGCTCGGGGCGTGGGGCGTCGGGATCGAAACGCTCCACCGGGCCGGGCGGACGGCGCTGGCTCGGGGGCGGACCGGAGCGACGCTCGCCGGGACCATCGACGGCGGAAATGGTGACGCCGCGTTCTCCCGATCCATTCTTCTCGATCGACTTGGCGAAGGCGTCGGCCTTCTGGGCCGCGACCTCGAAGATGGATTCGGTGTCGAAGATCCGGATCGAGCCGATCGCGGTCTTGGTGACGTTGCCTGCCTTGCACAGCATGGGAAGCAGCCAGCGTGGCTCGGCCTTGTGCTTGCGGCCGACGGTGACCTTGAACCAGGTGCCACCCTCGAAGCGCTCGCGTGTGCGCGGGTCCTTGTCGCCGGGCTTGTCGAAGACCGGGGCGTCGGAGACATCCTCGGGCGCCGGGCGCGAAGCCAGTTGCTGGCGCAGATAGGCGGCAGCGATGGCTTCGGGGGTGTAGCGGGCGAGCAGTTGGCCGACGAATTCGGCTTCGCCCTCGGCGATCGGCTGCATCAGGCCCTCGGCGGTCAGAATGCTTTCGCGATAGCGGGCCTCGATCTCCTCGGCCGATGGCGGCGCCATCATTGTGACGTCGAGCTTGGCGGTCTTGAGCACGCGCTGGGCCACCGCACGGCGATGCATCGGCGAGATGATGACGCAGGTGCCCTTGCGCCCTGCCCGGCCGGTGCGGCCGGATCGGTGCAACAGCGTATCGGGATTGGTCGGCAGGTCTGCATGGATGACGAGATCGAGATTGGGCAGATCGATGCCGCGAGCAGCCACGTCGGTGGCGACACAGATGCGGGCGCGACCGTCGCGCATAGATTGAAGCGCATTGGTACGCTCGGCCTGGCTGAGCTCGCCCGACAGGGTGACGACGTCGAAGCCGCGATTGTGCAGGCGGGCGGACAGGTGTTTCACCCCTTCGCGGGTCGAGGCGAAGACGATGGTGTTGACGGCCTCGAAATAGAGCAGCGTGTTGATGATGGCGTTTTCGCGCTCGGCGGCGGGAACCAGCATCAGCTTGTAATCGATATCGGCATGCTGTTCGCCGGCGCTGGTGGCGGCGACGCGCAGGGCATCGCGCTGGAAGGTCTTGGCCAGCTGGGCGATCGGCTTGGGAACGGTCGCCGAGAACAGCAGCGTACGACGATCCTCCGGGGCGGCATCGAGGATGAACTCGAGGTCTTCGCGGAAGCCGAGATCAAGCATCTCGTCGGCCTCGTCGAGCACGACGGCGCGCAGGGCCGACATATCGAGGGCGCCGCGGGTGATGTGGTCGCGCAGGCGGCCGGGGGTGCCGACGACGATGGTGGCGCCGCGTTCAAGCGCGCGACGCTCGGTGCGCGCGTCCATGCCGCCGACGCAGGAGGCGGTGCGGGCACCGGTTTCGGCATAGAGCCAGTCGAGTTCGCGCTGCACCTGGAGCGCCAGCTCGCGGGTCGGCGCGATCAGCAGCGCCAGCGGGGCACCGAAATCGGTGAAGCGCTCGGCGTCGCCAAGCAGCGTGGGCGCGATGGCCATGCCGAAGGCAACGGTCTTGCCCGACCCGGTCTGGGCGGAGACCAGCAGGTCACGACCGGCGGCTTCATCTTCAATGATGGCCGCCTGCACGGGGGTCAGCGTCTCGTAGCCTTTGGCGGCGAGAGCACGGGCGAGCGGGGCGAGAATGGTTTCAGGCAGAGACATATGGAGCTTTCTGGACGCCGCCAAACATTGGCGTCATGGCCGGGAAACACGGCCGGTAAGGGAGATCCCCGCCTTGGCGGGAATGACACTGTGGTGGTTGGACACACCATAGCACAAACAAAGCAAAAGGCCGCCCCGACGGGCGGCCCTCGAATTTAGCAGCGCGGATGCGCTCAGCCGACGAGTTCGTCGTCGTTGAAGAAGAACTTGATTTCCTGGGCAGCGGTTTCGGGAGCGTCCGAACCGTGGACCGAGTTTTCGCCGATCGAAAGGGCGAATTCCTTGCGGATGGTGCCGTCAGCAGCGTTGGCCGGGTTGGTGGCGCCCATGACTTCGCGGTTCTTGAGGATGGCGCCTTCGCCTTCCAGAACCTGCACGACGACCGGCGACGCGATCATCTGCTCGACCAGTTCACCGAAGAAAGGACGATCCTTGTGCACACCATAGAAGCCTTCGGCCTGGGCGCGGGTCATGTGGATCTTCTTGAGGGCGATCGGACGCAGACCGGCTTCCTCGAACTTGGCGATGATCTTGCCGATCAGGTTGCGACGGACAGCATCGGGCTTGATGATGGAGAAGGTGCGTTCGAGCGCCATGAGGGTCGATCCTTGAATGGGTCTGTTGGAAAGGTCGCGCCTTGTAGCCGCAGACTGCGACGGAGACAAGACGGGCCGTGTGCGGCAGATTTTTGACGGCCCGGCCTCATACTCCACATTTTGGACATGCCGACTTGGCTAGTCACCGGCCACTGCTCAATCGAGGCCAAGCGTCATGCCCGTCAACCTGCACCGCATCCTGTTCGCCTTCCTGCTCGGTGCGGGCGGCAGCGCCGCGATTGCGGCGGAGCCGGTCACCTGCACTCTCGTTGTCGATGCACGCAGCGGCGATGTGTTGCGGCGGGAGGGCACCTGCGACCGACGATTTGCGCCGTTCTCGACCTTCAAGCTGCCGCTGGCAGTGATGGGCTATGACGCCGGCATCCTGGTCGACGACGAGACACCGCGCTGGGATTGGCACGCCGGGCTGACGGCGCCGGAACGCGATCGCAAACCGGTCGATCCGACCGTGTGGGAGCGGGACTCCGTGCTCTGGTATTCGCGCGAGATTACCCGGATGCTGGGTAGCGACGCGTTCGGCGCGTATGTGGCGCAGTTGGACTATGGCAACGAAGATGTGTCGGGGACGCCGGGCGAGGATAACGGTCTGACCCATTCCTGGCTGGGGGCGTCGCTCACCATATCGCCCGACGAGCAAGTCGCATTTGTCCGGCGGCTACTGGCTGGGGGGCTGCCGGTCAGCACCGACGCTCAGGCCTGGTCGGCGTCAATCCTCCCTGACTTCACAGCCGGTGACTGGACGGTGAGCGGCAAGACCGGCAGCGGCTGGGTATCGGACGCCAATGGTGACTTCTATCGCGACCAGCCGCTGGGCTGGTTCGTCGGATGGGCACGGCGGCAGGATGAAGTGGTCGTGTTCGCCCGGCTGCGGGTGGATGCACGGCGCGCGGACGACCATCTCGGGCCGGTGGTGCGCGAACAATTCCTGGCCGACCTGCCCTCCCTGCTGGCTCGCCGATAGGCGGGGAGATGGCGCCCATGCGCCGAAGCCGGTTGCCATAAGGTCTGCTTAACTCTATCCAACGCCGAACACTTTGTCGCAGGCCCGCTGCCACGGTTTCGTCCGTTCCAGCTCCGAGCCTGCCAACTCCCGTAGATTGCCGTATCATGCTTGCTATCACCAACCTCACCTATCGCATCCAGGGCCGGGAGCTGTTCGAAGACGCCTCGGTGGTGCTGCCGACGGGGTCCAAGACCGGGTTTGTCGGCAAGAACGGCACGGGCAAGACCACGCTGTTCCACCTCATCCAGGGCCATATCGGCCCCGATTCCGGGTCGATCGAGCTCAACAAGAAGGCGCGCATCGGCGCGGTGGCGCAGGAAGCGCCGGCCGGCAACGAGAGCGTGCTCGACGTGGTTCTGGCGGCCGACAAGGAACGGACGGCGCTGCTGGCTGAGGCTGAAATCGCTGATGATCCGCACCGGATCAGCGAAATCTATACGCGGCTGGCCGATATCGACGCCTATTCTGCCGAAGGACGGGCTTCGTCCATTCTCAAGGGCTTGGGCTTCGAGCAGGACCGGCAGATGGCGCCGACGCACGAGCTGTCAGGCGGCTGGCGCATGCGCGTGGCGCTGGCGGGCGTGCTGTTCAGCCAGCCCGACCTGCTGCTGCTGGACGAGCCGACCAACTATCTCGATCTCGAAGGCACGCTGTGGCTGGAGAAGTATCTCGCCACCTATCCCTATACCGTGTTCATGATCAGCCATGATCGCGACCTGCTCAACAAGGCGGTGAACTCGATCATCCATCTCGAGCATCGCAAGTTCACCTTCTACAAAGGCAATTACGACACGTTCGAGAATACGCGCCGCATGCAGATGGAGCTCAACAACAAGAGCCGCGACAAGGCGCTGGACCAGGTCGCGCATCTGCAGAAATTCGTCGATCGCTTCAAGGCAAAGGCGTCCAAGGCCAAGCAGGCCCAGTCGCGCATGAAAATGATCGAGAAGCTGAAGCCGCCTGCGGCAATGTTCGACGAGTATTCGTCACCATTCACGTTCCAGCAGCCCAAGGCAGAGGCGGCGACGCCCATGCTGACGCTGGATGGCGTGTCGGCGGGCTATGGCGACAAGACGATCCTGCGCAACATCAACATGCGCATCGACCCCGATGACCGCATTGCGCTGATCGGCGTCAACGGTAACGGCAAGTCGACCTTTGCCAAGCTGCTGGCCGGCGACATCCAGCCGATGAGCGGCCAGTTGCGCAAGGGCAAGAAGCTCGAGATCGCGCATTTCGCCCAGCACCAGATGGACAAGCTCAAGCCGGAATGGACGCCGTTCGAGCACGTAGTGGACATGATGCCCACCGACAGCGAGTCACGGCGCCGGTCGCGGCTGAGCCAGATGGGCCTGACCAAATCGCGCATGGACACCAAGGCCAAGAATCTTTCGGGTGGCGAGCGGGCGCGCCTCTTGATGGGCCTGATCACCTTTGGCGGGCCGGGAATGATGATTCTCGACGAGCCGACCAACCATCTCGACATCGACAGCCGCGACGCCCTGGTGCACGCGCTCAATGACTATGAAGGCGCGGTGCTGATCATCAGCCACGATCGCCACCTGATCGAGGCGACCTGCGACACGCTGTGGATCGCCGAGAATGGCGGCATCCGCGAGTTGGACGAAGACCTCGATACCTACCAGCGCAACATCACGTCCACCAAGGAAGGCAAGGGCGGAGGCGGCGGCGGTAAGAGCAAAATGAGCAAGCAGGAGGCCGCGGCCAAGCGGGCCGAGATCGCGCCGCTGAAGAATTCCGTTAAGGAAGCGGAAACCAAAATTGCCCGTTTGAAGGTGGAAATAGACAAAATCGACGCCCAACTGGCCGATCCCAAGGTCTATAACGGCGCTCCCGAGCGGGTTATTGCATTGGGCAAGGACAAGGCGCGCTTCGCGGCCGACCTAGAGACATCAGAAGAACAATGGCTGGCCTTGAGTGCCGAGCTGGAGGATGCAGAGCGCGCATGAGGAAACTCGCCGCCAAGGATGTGATCTTTACCCTCGGGATGCAGCGGCACCCCGAAGGCGGCTGGTATGCGCGCACCTTCGAGGATAGCGACAAGGCGGATGGCCGCGCCCGTTCGACCGCGATCTACTACCTGCTCGAAGCTGGCGACGCCTCGCACTGGCACCGGGTCGATGCGGTCGAGGTGTGGCACTACTATGCCGGTGCTCCGCTGCTGCTGCGCATTTCCGACGGGAATACGGTGGACGAGCATGTGCTCGGAGCGAGGCTCGACACCGGTGAGCGGCCGCAGGTGGTGGTGCCGACCCGGGCGTGGCAATCGGCAGTGAGCACCGGCGACTGGACGCTGGTGGGCTGTACCGTAGCGCCCGGCTTCGAGTTTTCGGGGTTCGAACTGGCCGACAGGGACTGGGCACCAGGAAAGAACTAAGACCACCGAGGGACGATGCTAACCCTTGCCGCACCGCCCCGTTGACAGTGACGCGCCGTTGCCATTTGCTGGCAACACCAAAGTCGCCGAAAGTGCACCATGCGTCGTCCTGGTTCCAAGCTGGTTGTTGCCCTGCTGCTCTGCCTGCTCTGGGTCCCCGGCTTCGCCACGGCACAGGGCCTGTCTAAGGCCGAGCGCGCCGAAATCCGGCGATTTGCCTATAATAACAGTCTGTTCGTGCTCTATCACGAAGTGGCGCATTTGTTGTTCCACCAACTCGACCTGCCGATTCTGGGCCGGGAAGAGGACGCGGCCGACAACATGGCCACCTGGACGCTGCTCAACAAGCGGACGAAGGAGACCGACCGCGTTCTGGCCGATGCGGCACAGGGCTGGATCCTGTCGGGCATCGCTTATGACAGCGGCGGCGACGAAAGCGACTATGCGGCCAACCACAGCCTCGATAAGCAGCGCGCTTATCAGATCGTGTGCCTGATGGTGGGCATGGACGAGACGGCCTTCCGCCCCATCGCCAACGAATATCGCATGGAGCGCGACCGCCAGGACGCCTGCTACTGGGACTATGACACGGTCGATCGGGCATTGCAGGGGCTGCTTGGCGGCCGTGGCAACAAGAACGGGGGCGGCACCAAGGTAGTGGTGACTTATCACGACGCCGGCGGGCAGCTGAAGGCAGCGGCCGATGCGTTCAAATCAAGCGGTGTGTTCGACCAGGTGGCCGACGAGCTGCGCAACAATTACAGCCTGCGCGAGACGGTGCAATTCAACGCCAAGCGCTGCGGCGAGGCCAATGCCTTCTATGACCCCGAAACGGTCGAGATCATCTTCTGCTACGAGCTGATGCAGGACTACATGGAGCTCTACCAGGCCAACATGCCCGAGGCCGTGGCCCCGGCCCCGCGGCAGACGGGCGTTGGCAAGGAAAAGACCTCCAAGTTCTGACGTGCGGGGCCGCTCCGCTGTCGGCCCTCGCACATCCCTGCCCTAGCTGAACCCGACGTAGCGGCCTGGCTTGTGGTTGGTGGCGATGATCATATTGAGCACCAGCGCGCCCAGGATCGAATAGATCACCCGATCGACCGGCAGCACGAAGAAGGCGGCGACCAGGATCACCGCGTCGACGCCGAGCTGGAAGTAGCCGGCGCGGACGCTGAAATTCTCCTGCAGGTACAGAGCCAGGATGTTGATGCCGCCGACGCTGGCCTTGTGGCGGAACAGTGAGAGAATTCCCAACCCCATCATGCCGCCGCCGACCAGCGCGGCGAAGAGCGGATGGATAGCGGAAATATCGAGCCAATGCGGGATGTTGGCGGTGAAATAGGAGACGAGCCCCACGCTGGCAAAGGTCTTGATGGCAAAGGGCCAGCCCATGCGAAGCACCGCCAGGACGTAGAATGGCAGGTTGATGGCGAAGAACAGCCAGCCGAAGGGGATGCCGGTCACATATTGCAGGAGCAAGGCCAGGCCGGCGGTGCTGCCGGTCGTGAGCGTCACCTGCGCGTAGAAGACAATGCCGAGCGATACCAGCATGGTGCCGATGAGCATGGCAAAAATGTCTTCGTGCAGCCGGTGTCGGCTGGGCGTGGCGAGGTCCGGCGTCATGCCTTCTTGACCCAGCGGCCATCGGCCTCCTGCTGCCAGTAAGTCACGGTATTGCCGTCCTTCAGTGCTCTCCAGGCGAGGCGGGCTTCGGCAACTGCATCTGGATCGTGGCCGGAAAACATGTAGACGATGCGCTCGTAACCCTCGGCCGATTGCGGCACGGCGCGATCGACGAAGAAGCGGACATTGGCGCCATTTGGATTATCGGCGCCGGTGGTGATCAGCACCGGCTGGTGGGTATCGGTCTCGTCGCCGGCGAGGCCGTGGGGGAGAAAGCTCTCGTCACGATAGGTCCACAGATGCGCGTCGAGCGCCTCGGCCCGCTCGGTGGACCCGACCTCGATCACGGCGCGCCAACCGCGCTCGAGTGTCTTTTCCAGCAATTGCGGAATGACTGCTTCAAGCGGGCGCGGTTCGAGGTGGTAAAATAGGACGTCGGTCATGCCGTCACCCTAGCTCTGGTAATAGTCCCGCACCAGACGATCCAGCAGCGCCACTCCGAAGCCGGGGGCCCAGGAGGTGTTGATCTCGCTGGCGGGGGTGCCAAAAGCGGTGCCGGCGATGTCCAGGTGCGCCCAGGGAACGTCGTTGACGAAGCGCTGCAGGAACTGGGCAGCGGTGATAGAACCCGCGCCTCGGCCGGTGGAGTTGCGGATATCGGCGAACTTGGACTCGATCAGCTTGTCGTAAGCGGCTGCCAGCGGCATGCGCCAGAGCTTCTCATTGGCGTCGAGGCCGGCTGCGAGCAGCCGGGTGGCCAGTTCGTCATTGTTGGAGAACAGACCCGCATGCTCGTGCCCGAGCGACACGATGATGCCGCCCGTCAACGTCGCCAGATTGATCATGAACCGGGGCTTGAAGCGGTCCTGCGTGTACCAGAGCGCATCGGCCAGCACGAGGCGCCCTTCGGCGTCGGTATTGATGACCTCGATCGTGGTGCCGCTCATCGCCTTGACGATGTCCCCCGGGCGGACGGACTTGCCCGAGGGCATGTTTTCGACGAGACCGATGACGCCGACGACGTTGACGGGAGCCTTGCGCGTGGCGAGAGCCAGCATTAGGCCGGTGACGGCAGCCGCCCCGCCCATATCGCCCTTCATGTCTTCCATGGAAGCGGCCGGCTTGATCGATATGCCACCGGTGTCGAAGACCACGCCCTTGCCGACAAAGGCCAGGGGAGCCGCGCCGGCATCGCCGCCACGCCATTGCATGACCACAAGCCGCGCCGGGCGCTCGGAGCCCTGGGCAACGCATAGCAGCGACCCCATGCCGAGCTTTTCGAGCGCCGCCGGTTCCAGGATTTCGATATCGACGCCGAGGCCGGCCAGTTCGGCGGCGCGGGCGGCAAACTCGACAGGACCGAGCACGTTGGCCGGCTCGTTGACGAGGTCGCGTGCCAGCAGCGTGCCATCGACCGTGGCGCTACGATCGGCTATGGCGCGCTCGACGGCGGCTGGATCGGCGACATGGAGTGTAATCGTGAGTGCCGAAGGAACATCGTCAGGTCGGGCGGACTTGTATTTGTCGAAGCGATAGTGGCGGAGACGCAGGCCGGCGGCCAGTTCGCCCATGGCGGCCGGGGTCGCGGCAGCCTCGTCGACCACCACCGCCACGGTTGAGGCGCGCGTTGCGGCGATCTTGGCCAGCAACGATCCTCCCCGATCAGTCCAGCCATTGAGCGGGGTATCTGCATTGGCCTTGCCGCTGCCAAGCACCAGCAGGCGTTTGCCTCCGGCGCCAAGCACATCCAGCGCCTGCCCCTGCTTGCCCTTGAAGGCGCCAACTCCGGCGGTTTCGGACCAGTCCAGGCCGGTGCCGGCCCAGATGGCAGCAGCCGCTCCGGCGGGCGCCTCACCCTCGGCGGCATAAATGACATTGAGGGGCGCCGAAGCGCCGGCAAGGGCGGCGACGCGGATGGTAATGGTCTGGGACATTGAGGGCCTTGGTGGCAAATCGGCAGGAATGCCGCTGATGGCATTAATGGGGTTTACATTGAGGCGTTTGGCGGCCGCGTCAATCCCGCAACAGGGCGGTGAGCAAATCCATGCACCGAGTGGTTGCCAGCTTGTATGGCCCGGCGAACTGCACCAAGGTCCGGCCACGCAATAGCGGCAATCTCCTTGGCACAAAGCGCACAATTGGTCTGAATGTCTGTTGGTGGCACCGCATGAAGAAACTGACCGCCTATCTGGCGCGCATGTTCGTGACGGACGCGCTGATCCTGTTCGGGGTGGTGTGTTTCCTGCTGTGGCTGGTCAATTGCCTGCGCTCGTTCGACGTCGTTTCGGTCAAGGGGCAAAGTGTGCTGGTGCTGGGCGTACAGGCGCTCTACACCATGCCGCCGCTGGCAATTTCGTTCTTTTATGTGTGCGTCGGCATTGGTCTGGCGCGGGCGCTGCAGGCGCTGCAGGCCAACAAGGAACTGCACATCATCCATACCAGCTACGGGCTGGGATCGCTGTGGCGTGCGACGGCCGTGGTGGCCGGCGCGGGTGTGGTCGGCGTGCTGTTGTTGTCCAATTTCGTCGAGCCCCTAGCCAATCGCAGGCTCAACGCGCTGAGCGCCAGCATCGCCGCAGACCTGGTCAGCTCAACCCTGCGGCCGGGGCGCTTCACCCAGGTGACGCCGGGCGTCGTGCTGTTGATTGGCGGTCGCGGCCCCGACGGGGCGATCCGGGAGTTCTTTGCCGACGACCGGCGCGAGCCGGACATGCGGCGCACCTATATGGCGGAAACCGCACGGGTGGCGAGCGATGGGCAGAACTATGTGCTCGAGCTTCACAATGGCTCGCTGCAATACCAGAGCAGTGACGGACGCTTCTCCGAGGTCACGTTCGGCCGATACGACGTGAGCGTCGAGCAGTTATCGCAGCCGGTGGGCCAAGCCAATCCGATGCTGGGTCAGGACAGCGTGACGCTGATTTCCGACGCGGTTGCCAGCGGGGAGTGGAGCCAGGAGCTGTTGGTGCTGCTGGCCAATCGCTCCGCGGAGGGCCTTCGCGTCATCGGCATGGCAATGATGATGCTGGCGATCATGGGTTTCCCCAGCGGCACGCGGGCCCGAATTCCGGTGCCGATGGAAGCCGGCGTGCTGCTCATTGCCTTTGGCGAGCGCGGCATCAGCGCCTATAGCCCGCTGGGCACCGCGACCGGTGCCCTGGCGATGATCCTGGTGGCGGGCGTTGCCCTGCTGCTGAGGGTTCGCCCCCGCGCGCTGCCCATGGTGACGACATGAGCCGGATCGACTGGCTGGTGCTCGGCCGGCTCGGCAGCCGCATCGGGGTCACGGTGCTGGTTTTTTACGGCCTGATCGCCCTGGTGGAATCGCTGGATACGTGGCGGTTCAACTTCGTGGCGGAGACGCATGGCGTCCACATGGCGCTGGTGATGGTGGCCATGAGCGCCGTCAAATGGACCATCAAGACGCTGCCGGTGACGGTATTGATGGGCGCGGCGCTCGGCTTTCTCGACCTCAAGGCCCGGCATGAACTGACCGTGATCCAGGCCAGCGGCATATCGATCTGGCGGACGGTGCGGGCGCCGGTGATCGCACTCGCCGTGCTGAGCCTGGTGATCGGGCTGGGCCTCGAGACGCTCAGCACCCAGGTCAATCGCGTGCTCAGTCCCACCCCACCGGGCCAGGCCACCATGCTGACCCCGGCCGGCGAGGTCTGGCTCGAACAGCGCAGCGGCGACACGCACTATGTGCTGATGGCGACCGGCATGCAGGCGGGTGGTACAGTGCTCGGCCAGGTGACGCTGTTCCGCATTGGCGACAGCAGCGAAGCACGCATCGAGGCCTCCGAGGCGATGCTGGAGAATGGCGAATGGGTGTTCCCGGCGGCCATCGTCCGCAACCCGGACGAACAGGCGCATACCGTGTTCGACTACCGGGTACCAACTGACTCATCGGCGGCCGAACTGGGACTCAAACTGGCTTCCACCGAGGACCTGACCTTCTTCGAGCTGGCCAGGCTGCTGCAGCAAGGCGTCGCCGACCCGAGCATCCGTATTGCTGCGACCATGCGCCTCATCAAGCTGCTGGCCCTGCCGCTGGTGCTGACGGGGTCGCTGTTCATTGCTTTTGCGTTTACCGCAGGTTATCGAAGAGGCTCTAATTATGGTCCGGCGGTCCTCTATGGGATCGTGCTCGGATTCGTTGTTTTCGTGATTACCGAGATGGCCGACCGTGCCGGGTCGACCGGCGTTCTCGACCCCACGTTTGCGGCAGTCGGACCGGCGTTTGTGGCCATCGTCATCGGCGTGACGGTGCTGCTGCACAAGGAAGACGGACGCGCGTGAGAATGAAGGCGAAGAGGGGGAAGTCGCCGCGCCGCCTGGCCGTTGCCAGCGCGTTGCTAGTGCTTGCCCTCAATACCAGCGCATTCGCCCAAGGCCTTGTACCGGCTGACTTTTTCAATGCACCCATCGACGCTGCGGCTCCGGCCGCCGTCGAGGCCAGTACGCTGACCTTCGACAGCAGCACCAACATCATTACTGCCAATGGCGACGTGGTGCTGAGCCAGGGTGGCTATACGATGACCGGGCAGAGCCTGGTCTATGACCGTAACAGCAAGGCGCTCAAATTCGTCGGCCAGGTGACGGTGCGCGACCCGTCCGGCAATCTGGCCGAGATGGCCGATCTTGATGTCACCGGCGGGATGAAACAGGCCTTCGTCAACGCGCTGACTATCACCACCTATGACGGGGCGCGGATCACGGCCGACAGCGTCGACTATGACGCCGCGCTGCGGACGCTGCTCCAGGACGCCACCTATGCGCCGTGCGGGGACTGCATCGACGACGCCGGCCGCAGGATCGGCTGGTCGGTCAGTGCGTCACGTATTACCTACAATTCCGAGGATGGCTCGGTCGCCCTCGAGCACCCGACACTTGCGCTGCTGGGTATTCCTGTGGCCTGGCTACCCTATCTCTGGCTGCCCGATACCAGCGCATCGACCATCGAAAACATGCGCATGCCGATCTACGACTATGGCGAACTGACCGGGCACAAGCTGGAAGTCCCCTACTACGCCTATTCTACGCGCTGGACCGACATCATCCTCACGCCAACCTTCATGACGCGACAGGGTTTCCTGTTGGGTGCCGAGTGGGTGCAGCGGTTCGACAACGGCTCGATGCAGATCAAGGCCTCGGGGCTGTACCAGTTCGACCGTGCCGCCTATGCGGGCACGGTGGGCGATCTCGACTGGCGCGGGGCGATCCAGACCTCGGGCGAATTCCGGCCCATCGCCGACTGGACCGTTGGCTGGAGCTATACGGCCTTTACCGACGCTGCCTATCTCTCCGACTACCGGATGACTGTAGGCAAATCGACCGTCAACCAGGTCTATGCGACGCAGGTCACCAAAGACACGTTCATCGACGCGCGAGTGCAGCAGTTCAACCAGCTCGGCAATGTTACCGCGGCGGCGCAAGGTCAGCAGGGCGCGGTCGTCCCCTCCCTGCGCTTCGAGCATATCGAAGACCTTGGGCCCGGCAATGGCCGGATCGAGATCAGCGGGCGCCTGCTCGGCGTGCGGCGCGAGATCGACTCGGTGTCGACGGTCAACGGCGTGCCTTATGTCTGGGGTTATGCCGGCAACAAGCAGCACCTGAGCCTGCAGGCCGGCTGGCAAACGCAATGGATCGGCAGCGGCGGCTTTGTGGCGACCCCTTATCTGGGCGGCCGAGCCGACGTGGCCTATTACGACGGCACCAGCCCGCTCTTGCCCGGCGCAACGACGCTGTGGAGTGCAACGCCGATCGCGGCAATGGACGTGCGGTTCCCGCTGGCCGCGAGCGACGGCTCGACGGTGCATCTGATCGAGCCGATTGCGCAGGTGGCCTATCGCGGCTCCGACACGACCAATGTGGGCATTACCAATGACGACGCGCAGAGCTTCGTCTTCGATGACACCAACCTGTTCAGCTACAACCGCTTTTCAGGTGGTGACCGGCAGGAAACCGGGCTGCGTGCCACGATCGGCGGCCGCTACCAGGCCAATTTCGCCGATGGCGGCTATATCGAGCTGATCGCCGGGCAGTCGTTCCAACTGGCCGGTTCAAATGCCTTCGCCACGCCCGGACAGGCCAATACGGCGGTGGGCGCCGGGCTGAGCGCAACAGCATCCTATGCAGTTCTGGGCGCCTATGGCTCGTTCACACCGGGCGTGAAGTTCGGTGGCAAGCTACAGATCGATAGCGCGACCGCAAACGTGATGCGCGCCGGACTTGGCGGCACCTTCGCCAAGGACGGGTACGGGCTTTCCCTGGACTACACCTATCGCGCCGCCAACGCTGGCCAGGGCATGCTGCTGCCGCAACACGAAGTCGGCGGCGAAGTTACCGTCCCGGTGGCGGAGTATTGGTCAATCAAGGCCCACAGCTATTGGGATCTTCAGGCCAACACCTGGCTGCAAGTCGGAGGGGGCGTGGTCTATGACGACGGCTACCTCGTCATTGGAGCCAATGCGAGCCGCACCGGCGCGACCCACACCTCGCCCAACGAAACACGGCTGACGGCTACATTCCGGATCAAGGCACCGGCGGGGTTCAATGCGGGCTACGACGGCGCCGTTCCCGTTCCACGCTTCTAGCCGCCAAACGGATTTTGGCCTCAATCATCGGGCAATTGACAGCGCGCCGTTCCCGCCGCATTGAGGGCGGGTGGATTGACGCGAGGCGATATTGACGATGGCCAAGACTATTTGGGGGCGCGCTGCCAGCGCCATGATCATGGGCGTGGTCCTGAGCCTCGCCGCGGCGCTGCCGGCGCTGGCGCAGAATGTCCGCGTAACCGTTGACGGTACGCCAATCACCGACCTGCAAATCGCCGCGCGCGTGAAATTGTTCGCCATCGAAGGCAACAGCACCGGTTCGCGTGGCGCGACCGAACAGTTGATCGATGAAGCGCTGCAGATCGCCGAAGCCAAGCGGCTCGGTGTGACGGTGACCAATGCGCAGATCGACGAGGCGCTGCTGCAGATCGCGCGCAACATGAATGTCAGCCAGGACAAGTTGGTCAGCATGCTGCAGCAGGGTGGTGTCAGCACGGAGACGCTGAAGGATCGCCTGCGGGCCGCCATCGCCTGGAACGCGGTGACCGAGCGGGCCATCATGCCGCAGGTGCAGATTTCCGATCTGGAACTCGACCAGCAGGCCGCGACCCAGGTGCAGGAATTCCAGACCTTCGACTATATTCTCAAGGAAATCATCTTTGTCGGCTCCGGCTCGAGCGGGCGCTCCGGCCAGGCCAACAGCTATCGCTCGAAGTTTGCCGGCTGCGACACCGCCGTTGACCTTTCGCTGGCCTTTACCGACGCGGCAGTGATTGACGTCGGCCGCCGCCATGCGACGCAGCTGCCCGAGGCCATTGCCAAGGAGCTGGCCGGTCTCAACGTGGGCGGCATTACCAAGCCACGCGTGGTGGAATCGGGCGTATCCATGCTGGCGGTCTGCGAAAAGACCCAGGCAGAGGACCTGACCTTCATCAAGGGTGACCTGCGAGCCGAGCAGGGCAACGCGGCCCTGGAGGGTGAGGTAGAGAGCTACCTGGCCAACCTGCGTAGCCGCGCCAAGATCATCTACAACTAACCAGATCGGCCTGCTCCTGGCGGGCCCTTCCATTGTTCACCGACGGGGGCCGAGATGGACAAGCCGCTTGCCATCAGCATGGGCGAACCTGCGGGAGTGGGGCCGGACATCATCCTGGCGCTGCATGCGCGGCGGGCGGAACTGGAGCTCGCGCCATTTTGCGTGTTCGGGCACCCGGAATTCCTCAAGGCACGCGCTGACCGGCTCGGCATCGCCGTCGATATCGCCGTCGTCGGCCCCGGCGGCGCCAATGACGCCTTTGCCCAGGCCCTGCCTGTAGCCGCCATCGAAGGCCTCGTGCCGGATCACCCTGGTCAGACGTCAGCGGTTTCGGCCGGCGCCGTCATTCGTTCCATCGAGGCTGCCGTGGAGGCAACGCTGACGGGCACCTGCCGCGCGCTGGTGACCGCGCCGATCCATAAGGGCGCGCTCTATCACGCTGGCTTCAAGCACCCCGGACATACCGAATTTCTCGCCGAACTCTGCGCCAATGGCGGCAAGCCCCGGCTGCCGGTGATGATGCTGGCGCATGGCGGCTTGCGCGCCGTGCCGGTGACCATCCACGTGCCCATTCGCGACGTGCCTGATCTGCTGACCAAGGAACTGATCGTCGAAACGGTGCGCGTGGTTGCCCATGACCTCAAGCTCCGCTTCGGCATTGGCAACCCGCAGATCGGGGTGGCGGGGCTCAACCCACATGCGGGCGAAGGCGGCGCCATCGGACGCGAGGAGCTGGAGATCATCGGACCGGCCGTGGCGCAGCTGCAATTCGAGGGCATCGGGGTCGAGGGCCCCCTGCCCGCCGATACGCTGTTTTATCCGACGCACTGGGCGCGCTTTGACGCGGTCGTAGCCATGTATCACGACCAGGCGTTGATCCCGATCAAGACAGTTGCGTTCGAGGACGCGGTCAATGTGACATTGGGCCTGCCTATCGTGCGGACCTCGCCGGATCATGGCACGGCCTTCGACCTGGCCGGCACCGGGCGCGCCTCGGTGGCCAGTTTCCTGGCGGCGATCGAAATGGCCGACGCAATGACGGCATCGCCATGAGCCAGATCGACGACTTGCCACCGCTGCGCGAGGTGATCGCGGAACATGGGCTACGCGCCAAGAAGGAGCTGGGACAGAACTTCCTGCTCGACCTCAATCTTACAGCCCGCATTGCGCGCGTAGCAGGCCCGCTGGAGGGCATTCGTGTCATCGAGGTAGGTCCGGGGCCAGGCGGGTTGACGCGCGCGCTGCTGGCCGAGGGTGCGCGCGAGGTGATAGCCATCGAGCGAGATGCGCGGGCACTGCCGGCGCTGGCACAGATCGCCGAGGCCTATCCGGGGCGGCTCACCATCATCAGCGGCGATGCCATGGAGATGGATTATCGGCAGCTCGCCGATGGTCCGACGCGGATCATCGCCAATCTGCCCTACAATATCGCGACGCCGCTGCTGACCGGCTGGCTGACGCTGGATCCCTGGCCGAGCTTTTTCGAGAGCCTGACGCTGATGTTCCAGCGCGAGGTGGCCGAGCGCATCTGTGCCAAGCCGGGGGAAGACCCTTATGGCCGCCTTGGGGTGCTCGCGGGCTGGCGGACCGAGGCGCGGATCGCCTTCAATGTCGGCCGCCAGGCCTTTGTGCCGCCGCCCAACGTCACTTCGGCAGTGGTGCATCTGGTGCCCAAGCCCGTTGGCGACGACGTGACCGTGAAGAATCTCGAGCACATCACTCGCGCCGCCTTCGGGCAGCGGCGCAAGATGGTGCGGCAGAGCCTCAAGGCCGCGGGCGTGCCGGTGGAAGGGCTGATGGCGGCGGCAGGCCTCAGAGGCGACGAGCGGGCCGAGGAACTTCCGGTCGAGGCGTTCCTCGCCATGGCGCGAGCCCTGCCGGGGCTGCGGGTGGCCTAAACTCCGGCCGGTGGCTCGGCCGGGCTTTCGGGTATGGGCAGGACCGGCAAGGACATCAGCTTGATGGCGACCAGCAGTGCTGCGATAGCCGCGCCACCGCTGACCAGCATAACGCCGTTCCAGCCCCAGGCGACCCAGCCGTAGCCACCCAGAGTGCCCAATACGGACGAGCCCAGATAGTAGGCGAAGAGATAGATTGCCGACGCCTGGGCCCGACCGAGCTGGGCGCGCCGCGCGACCCAGGCGCTGGCAATGCCATGGGCGGCGAAGTAACCTGTCGTGGCGATGGCGAGGCCGGCAATGATGACGGGCGTCGACGGCACCAGCGTCAGGAACACGCCTGTTGTCATGGTGAGCACGAGAAGCCAGTAGATCTTGCGACGACCGAGCCGCTGTGCCAATCCGCCGGCCCAGGCCGAGCTGACGCTGCCGAGCAGATAGACCACGAAGATGGCAGCAATTGCCGAATGGCTCAGCCCGAAGGGCGGTAGTGCAAGACGAAAGCCGGCATAGTTGTAGAGTGTGACGAAGCTGCCCATGAGCAGGAAGGCCGAGGCAAAGAGCCAGGGCAGTCCGGCGTCGTTGAACTGCACGCGGACAAGGCCGGCGAGGTCTCGCATGCCGATGCGGGTGCGGACCGAATTGTGCTGCCTGGGCAGCAGCAGTACGACCGCAAGCGCGGCTAGCGCGATGATGATGCCCAGCACCAGCAGAGCCGGGCGCCAGCCGACCCAGTCGGCGAGCACGCCCGACACCAGCCGGCCGGCCATGCCGCCGATCGCGGTGCCGCCAATGTAGAGACCCATGGAAAAGCCCAGCGCCTCGGGCTCCATCTCCTCCGCCAGATAGACCATGGCGACGGCGGGCAGGCCGGACAGCGTCAGCCCCATGGTGGTGCGGATTGATATCAGCAACCACCAGTTCGGGGCGAAAGGCAGCAGCAGACCCAGACCCGCGGTGAGCAGGATGGCCCACACCATCAGCGTCTTGCGGCCGAGGCGGTCGGCGACCCAGCTGGCAAACAACAGGGCGACAGCCAGGGTGGCTGATGTGGCGGAAAGGGCTAGCGAGGCTGCGCCGGCATCGAGATTGAATTCGGCGGCAAAGAGCGGCAGCAGTGGCTGGACCGAGTAGAGCGAGGCGAAGATCGCGAAGGCGGACAGGAAGAAGGCAATACTGGCGCGGCGGAAAGCCGGCGTGCCGCGCCGGATGGCGGTTGGAAGGGACGGCTCAGCCATTGCCGATCACTTCACGCACCGATTCAAGCGCCTCCTAGAGAGAGTCGATCTGGTTCTGCAAGTCCTTGACGAAATTATCCAATTGGGTCAGCCGAGGACGCGCGAGGCGGGCGGCGGCCAGGATGGTGCGGACCTTCTGGGTCGAGGCCTCAAGGTCGTCGTTGATGATGATGTAGTCGTATTCAGAGTAGTGCTGCATCTCGACCTTGGCGTTGCGCAAACGCTTCTCGATGGTGCCGACACTGTCCTGGGCGCGGCGTTCCAGCCGGGCGCGAAGCTCGCGAATGGTCGGCGGCAGGATGAACACGGTGACCATGTCCTTGCGGCTCTTCTCGTAGAGCTGCAGCGTCCCCTGATAATCGACGTCGAACAGGATGTCGTTACCGGCCGCCAACTGCTCTTCGACCCTGGCGCGCGGGGTGCCGTAGAAATTGTCGTGGACCTGGGCCCATTCGAGCAACTCACCATCGGCCTTCATGCGATTGAAGGTGGGAACATCGACGAAATAATAGTGGGTGCCCTCAACCTCGTCGGTGCGGCGGGCGCGGGTGGTGACCGATACCGACAGGCGAATATTGGGATCCTGCCCGAACAGGGATCGGGAAATCGACGACTTGCCGGCGCCCGAGGGGGAAGCGATGACCAGCATGACGCCGCGACGCTGAAATTCCATCGCCCAATCCTATTCGATGTTCTGCACTTGCTCGCGTAGTTGATCGATCGCCGCCTTGAGGTCAAGGCCGATGGCGGTGAGCTCCACGGCATTGGATTTGCTGCACAGCGTATTGGCCTCGCGATTGAATTCCTGCGCCAGGAAATCGAGCCGGCGACCGACAGCACCACCGCCGCGGATGAGCTGGCGGGCCGAGGCGACATGCGCGGTCAGGCGGTCGAGCTCCTCGCGGATATCGGCCTTGGTGGCCAGCAACAGCGCTTCCTGGGCCAGCCGATCCTCCGACATGGCAATGTCAGCCGCGATTTCGGCGACCTGCTGGCGGAGCTTGGCCAGGATAACGTCGCGGCTGCGGGCGGGATGGAACTCGGCGCGCTGGACCAGGGCTTCGATCTCATCGAGGCGATCGAGCAGTACCGCCGCGATCTGGTTACCCTCCTGCCGGCGGGCCAGCACGAGATCGACCAGCGCCTGGGAAGCGCCGTCGAGAATGGCCGAGGCCAGCGCCTCCTCGGCATCGACCGACATGGGACGATCGCGCTGCTCGAGCACGCCCTTGAGGCCGAGAATGCCGTCGAGGCTGGGCGGCGCGGCTGGAACCCGGCCACTCAGCTCGTCAATGGCGGCGAGGACCGTGGCGAGCGCCTGCCGGTTGATCAGCAGATCGCCCCCTGCCCCGTCGCGCTCGACGGTCAGGTTGAAGGTCAGCGAGCCGCGCGAGATCATCTTGCCGATGAGCTGGCGGATATCGCTTTCGAGCGCGTCGAGGCCCGGCGCCAGGCGCAGGCGGATATCGAGGCCGCGGCCGTTGACCGATTTGACCTCACAGACGAACGACGCGCCCGGCACCGCCCCGGCGGCGCGGGCATAGCCGGTCATGCTGGCGAGCGACTGGCTCACTCGGTGGCCGGCGCAGTGCCGGCGTCGCCTGCCTCCACGGCTTCCAGCTCTTGGCGTGCGGCTTCGGCGTCCGCTTCGGCCTGGGCAGCGGCCTCGGCGGCGATTTCGCGGTAGCGGGCGACGTTGTCCTGATGCTCGGCATAGGTTTCGGCGAAGACGTGTCCCTCGCGCGGCGTGGCGCCCTTGGCGACGAAGTAGAGGTAGTCGTGGTCATCGGGATTGGCCACGGCCTTGAGGGCGTCGATCCCCGGATTGGCGATCGGCGTCGGCGGCAGCCCGTCGATCTGGTAGGTGTTGTAAGGCGTCTGCGCCTCGATCTCGGAGCGGCGCAGCCCGCGCCCAAGTGTCGATTGGCCCTTGGTGATGCCATAGATGATGGTCGGATCCGATTGCAGTCGCATGCCCTCGCGCAGGCGGTTGACGAAGACCGCCGCGACCTGCGGGCGCTCGCTGGCAATGCCGGTTTCCTTTTCGACGATCGATGCCAGGACAAGCAGCTGTTCGGGCGTTTCGATCGGCAGATCGGTGTCGCGTGCAGCCCAGACGGCGGCCAGTTCGGTGGCCATGGCGGCCTGCATCTTGTCGAGCACGGATTGGCGGGTATCGCCGGGGACGTAGTCATAGCTGCCGGGCAGGATGGAACCTTCGGGCGGCAGAGTCGAGATTTCGCCAGTTATGTTGCTATCGGCATTGAGGCGTTGCACGGCTTCCCACGCGGTCCAGCCCTCCGGGATGACGACGGCGTAGCGGATCGGGTTGCCGGTAGCGAGCTCGGTCAGAATATCGGCCATGCTGGCACCGGCCGGGATGCGGAAATCGCCCTGCTTGATGGTTGTGGGGATATTGGCAACCCGGCTGCCGATCTGGAAGACATATTGATTGGAGATGAGGCCTAGTTCCTCGAGACGCGGTGCAACGGCCGATACGCCGGAGCCCTCCTCGACACGGAACGTTGTCTCCTCGGTCAGCGGGCCATCGCCATAGAACTGGGACGCGCCGTAGAGCACGATGCCGCCGGCCACCAGGAGGCCGATGACCAGGAGGGTCAGCAGGCCATTGAGGATGTCTACGAAACCGTTGCTCGAACGGCGGCGGCGCCGGACCTTGCGATCATTCATCGTGCTGGATCACCCTCGAAGCCCGTGTGCATGGGAATGCTCCGGGTCTTGTTCACTCGTTTCTCGGCAGCCATGTGGCCGGCGGCATTGTTCTCACGCCCGGCAACAAAGACAAGAGGCACATCGCGCGCCAACGCGATGTGCCTCCATTTGATCCGGGGAAAAGTCAGCTAACCTTGCGCATCACCAGCGTCGCATTGGTCCCGCCAAAGCCGAAGCTGTTGGACAGCGCCACGTTGATCTCTTTCTTGAACGCCGTCTTGGGCACCAGATTGATCACCGTTTCGACCGACGGATTATCAAGATTGAGCGTGGGCGGAGCGATACTGTCGCGCATCGCCAGCAGGCAGAAAATGGCTTCGACCGAGCCGGCAGCCCCCAGCAGGTGGCCGATGGCGGACTTGGTAGAACTCATGACGGCCCCGGGGGCGGCGTCGCCGAGGACGCGCGTGACAGCGCCCAGTTCGATCTCGTCGCCGAGCGGCGTCGAGGTGCCGTGGGCGTTGACGTAGTCAATGTCCGATGCGCTGATGCCAGCGCGCTTGATCGCTGCGCTCATGGCCCGGAAGCCACCGTCACCGTCGGGCGGCGGCGCGGTGATGTGGTAGGCATCGCCGCTGAGGCCATAGCCGATCACTTCGCCATAGATCCTGGCGCCGCGCGCCTTGGCGCGTTCGTAGTCCTCGAGCACCACGATACCGGCGCCCTCGCCCATGACGAAGCCATCGCGATCCTTGTCATAGGGACGCGAGGCCGCGGTGGGATTGTCGTTGAAATTGGTGGAAAGGGCGCGGGCGGCGGCGAAGCCGGCCAGCGCCAGCCGATTGACGCAGCTTTCTGCGCCGCCGGCGACCATCACGTCGGCATCGCCGAGAGCGATCAACCGGGCCGCATCGCCGATGGCATGGGCGCCGGTGGAGCAGGCCGTGACCACCGAGTGGTTCGGGCCCTTGAGCCCGAAGCGGATCGACACGTAGCCCGAGGCAAGGTTGATGAGCCGCCCTGGGATGAAGAACGGGCTGATGCGGCGCGGGCCCTTTTCGTGGAGGATGATGGAGGCATCATAGATGCCGCCAACGCCGCCAATGCCCGAGCCGATCAGGACACCGATACGCTCCTGCTCTTCGGCAGTCTTCGGTTCGACCCCGGCATCGTCGATGGCCTGCTTGGAAGCGGCCATGGCGTAGACGATGAAGGGATCGACCTTGCGCTGTTCCTTGGTGTCCATCCACTCATCGGGATTGTACTTGCCGTCGGCGGCGTCGCCGAGCGGCAAGCGATGAGCGATCTGGCAGGCAATATCATCGACCTCGAAGTCGGCGATCCTGACGGCTCCACTCTTCCCGGCGAGGATGTTGGACCAAGTGGCTTCAACTCCGCAGCCGAGAGGCGTGACAAGACCCATCCCGGTGACGACGACGCGGCGCAATTCCATACTGTACTGCCTATCTCGGCTGAGCCGCTGGGGCTTAACCGACGGCCTTGGTGAGGAACGAGACGGCGTCGCCGAAAGTCTGGATCGACTCGGCTGCGTCGTCAGGAATTTCGACCGAGAATTCTTCTTCGAAGGCCATTACCAGTTCAACCTGGTCAAGGGAGTCCGCACCCAGATCGTCGATGAAGCTGGCCTTTTCGACAACCTTCTCGGCATCCACATTGAGGTGTTCCACAACGATCTTGCGGACCCGATCAGCGACATCGCTCATATTTGACTTCCCTTTTCGAAATCGAGGTTTCGTTTCGCTTCTTATTGGCGCAGTGCCAAATCTTCAAGCACCGTGTTGGCTAACTTGCGGGCAATGTAGGCGCGCTTTTGAGCGCCTGCAAGGCGATCCGCCACGGGTGTCAGCGGCGGCGAATAGCACACTTGGCTGAGCTTCACCATAAGCCAGCCTGCCGGTTTTCAACGGCTTTTCGTTGCTTTCGTTGCGCGCGGCTGCGTCAGATCATCGCCATGCCGCCATTGACGTTGAGCGTATGGCCCGTGACATAGCCGGCCGCCTCGCTCGCGAGGAAGACGGCGCAGGCGGCGACTTCCAGCGCCGTGCCCAGCCGATTAGCCGGAATTGTCGACAGGATCGACTCGCGCTGCTTGTCATTGAGCTCGTCAGTCATGGCCGAGGCGATGAAGCCCGGCGCAATGGAATTGACGGTGATGTTGCGGCTGGCGACTTCGTGGGCCAAGGCCTTGTTCATGCCGATCAGGCCGGCCTTGGAGGCCGCGTAATTGCCCTGCCCCGGATTGCCCATGACGCCACTGACCGAGGAAATGCCAATGATGCGGCCGTAGCGCTGCTTCATCATGCCCCGCAGCACGGCACGGTTGAGATGGAAGGCCGCGGTAAGATTGACCGCGATCACCTCGTCCCACTCCTCGTCCTTCATGCGCATGAAGAGGTTGTCGCGCGTCATGCCGGCATTGTTGACGAGGATATCGAGGCCACCCATGGCCGCTTCGGCGGCTGGAACGAGCTTATCGACCTCATCGAGCTTGCTGAGGTTCGCCGGCAGAATCGGGCAATCCTTGCCAATCTCCCGGGCCGTATCTTCCAGCGCGCCAACGCGGGTGCCCGACAGCGCTACGGTGGCGCCGGCGGCGGCAAGCGCCTTGGCAATCTCGCGGCCAATACCGCCGCTGGCGCCGGTGACCAGGGCGCGTTTGCCAGTCAGATCAAACATTTAGTCCTCCCCTACGGAGATAGTGATTCAAACCCTTGAGGGGTTGATTCAGGGTGTTAAGCCGATAGTTCAGCCACGAAAGCGTCGATGTCCGCCGGCGCGCTGACAGCAGTGGCGACAGCCTCGGCATTGATGCGTTTGGCGAGTCCGGTCAGGACCTTACCGGTGCCAAGTTCAGCCAGATGGGTCACGCCGCCTGCACTGGTGAGCCAGGTGACGCTCTCCGTCCAGCGGACGACGCCCGTGACCTGCTCGACCAGGCGCTGGCGAATTTCGGCCGGGTCGGAGATCGGGGCAGCCAGCACGTTGGCGACCAGCGGCACGACCGGCGCCTGCATGGTCACTTCGGCGAGGGCTGCGGCCATCGCATCGGCGGCGGGCTGCATCAGCGCGCAATGGAAAGGGGCGCTGACCGGCAGCAGCAATGCGCGTTTGGCGCCCTTGGCCTTGGCGATTTCCACGGCACGCTCGACCGCAGCAGTGGCGCCGGAGACCACGACCTGGCCGGGGGCATTGTCGTTGGCCACGTCGCAGATCTCGCCCTGGGCTGCCTCGGAGGCGACCTCCTGGGCGGTGGCGACATCAAGACCCAGCAGAGCCGCCATGGTGCCATGGCCGACAGGCACGGCCTTCTGCATGGCCTGGCCACGCGTCTTGAGCAGGCGGGCGGTGTCGGTCAGCGAGAACGTGCCCGCGGCGCAAAGCGCGGAATATTCACCCAGGGAATGACCGGCGACGTAGGCCGCGTGATCGGCCAGGCGGATGCCCTTGGATTCGAGTACGCGGATGACGGCCATGCTGACAGCCATCAGGGCGGGCTGGGCGTTTTCGGTCAATCGCAGGATATCGTCGGGACCTTCGAACATGATGGCGGAGAGACGCTGGCCCAGGGCCTCATCGACTTCCCGGAATACCGCGCGGGCTTCCGGATAGGTCGCGGCGAGATCCTTGCCCATACCGACAGCCTGGCTGCCCTGGCCCGGAAAGGTGAATGCGCGCTTGGTCATGTTTGGCCCCTCGTTGTCTCAATTAGACAATCCGCGAGGCGGCTGTCCAGTTGCGGGCGTTTGGCCGGAGTGTGTGGCGGAGTCAAGGCGTAAGGCCACAGCGCATTTTGGCGCGCTCCCCTCACGCATGAGCTTGCTTCTGGCCCGACAGGGCTGTGAAGGACGAGGCATGGGGCAGTTTCGACCCGCCTGGCTTTACTGACTGACGGTCAGTCTACTATACTGACCGGCAGTCAGTCCGGTTCCGCCGGACGAAAAGCTTCAGGTCAAAGCCATGCCCCGCGTCATCAAACATCCGACAGTTCGCCGAGCCGAGCTCATTGCTGCCGCACAGACGTTGTTTTTCGAGCGTGGCTACGACGCAACCAGCGTCGAGGACATCATCGGCCGCGCGGGGGTCTCGAAGGGGGCTTTCTATTACTACTTCCCGTCCAAGGAGGCGGTGCTCGAGGCAATTGCGGAGCAGATGGCGCAAGAGACCGCCATCGCGACACAAGCCATCGTGACCGACCCGACGCTCAACGGCTTCGAGCGGTTGGACCGGTTTCTCAAACATAACCGGCGACTGAAGGTAGAACGTGCACCTGAGGCGCTGGCGCTGTTTGAGGCGCTGTTCCGACCTGAGAACATCGCGCTCTACCACCATGTGTTCAGGAGGATCAGCCGCGTATTGATCCCGGTCATGGCGGAAATACTGCAGCAAGGCATGGACGACGGCAGCTTCCTGCCGGGCGACGCCGAGGCCATGGCGGAGATCCTGCTGGGCCTGACGACGACGACCCATGATACCGTTGCGGCCCTGGTTGGAGCCCCGTCTGAGGAGGCTTTCAAGATCGCTTCTGCGGCATTCCAGCGGCGCTGGATTGCGCAGGGGATCGTCGCCGACCGCATCCTGGGACTGCCCGAAGGCAGCATCCAGTTCATCGAACCGGGCTTTGCCGAGGCATTCTTTGCGGGCTGGCGGCAGAAGCGGGCCGGCTGATGCGGTTCTCCATCCACACCCTTGGCACCCGCGGCGACATGCAGCCCTATCTGGCGCTGGCGCGGGAGATTCGCCGGCGAGGACACGACGTGATGGTCGTGGGGCCGGCGCAGTTCGCTGCTATGGCCGGGGCCGAAGGCGTTGAATTTGCGGCACTGCCGGGGGCGTTTCTCGACCTGCTGGAATCCAGGGAGGTCAAGGATGTCATCGGCAAGTCCGGCGCCGGATTCGGCGCCGGACTTAAGCTGCTCAAATACTATCGAGGGCTGATGGTGGAGTTGCTCGAGGCCGAATGGCAGGCGGCGCAGCAGTTCAGGCCAGATGCGATGATCTATCACCCCAAGGCGCTGGGGGCCCCGCACATCGCCGAAAGACTCGACATCCCCAGGTTCCTAGCCTCGCCCCTGCCCGGCTTCACGCCGACCTCCGCGTTTCCGACACCGATAGTGCCCTTCGCCAGTCTCGGCCCGCTCAATCGCATGAGCCACGGGCTCATGATTCACGGCGGCAATGTCATATTCTCCCGCAGCGTCGGCGGGTGGCGCGAGGCGGCACTGGGGCTGCCCAGGCGCGGCAGGACCGGTGCCATGGCAGGCACACTCTATGGCTACAGCCCGCATGTCTTGCCCAAGCCCGCGGACTGGGGGGTCGAGGTGGCCGTAACCGGCTACTGGTTTCTCGACAGTGCCGACTGGACCCCCGATGCGGGGCTGGCGGCTTTCCTCGTGGCGGGGGAAGCGCCAGTTTATGTCGGCTTCGGCAGCATGCCGGGTACCGAGCCGGAGATACTGACGCGAATGGTGATCGAGGGCCTCCGGCGGGCGGGCAAGCGCGGGTTGATTGCCACGGCGGGCGGCGCGCTGCAGCACGCGGAGGGGCCGGCGGACATGCACTTCATTGCCGGCGCACCGCATGACCGCCTGTTTCCGCTGATGCGGGCAACGCTGCATCATGGAGGCGCCGGAACGACGGGAGCGGCTTTGCGCGCCGGCCGGCCCACCGCGATCGTGCCCTTTCTGGGGGACCAGCCATTCTGGGCCCGACGTATCGAAGCGCTCGGCGTGGGTCCGGCAGCGCTGGACAAGCGCAAGATGACTGCGGACGACCTTGCGGGGGTGTTTCGGACGATGGAGGCGCCGGCCATGCGAGGACGTGCTGCCGAGCTTGGAGCCGCCATCCGCGGCGAGCGTGGCGTGGACGATGCGATGGACTTCATCGAGCGGCGGATGGCGGGCCGCTAGAGGGCGCTTTGCGTTTACACGCGTCCTGCTGAGGCGTATTTTCTCGGGTGTGAAAGGCTCTCAGAAAGGGAGGAAGTTATGCTCGCAGATCATCGTGCCTACGCCACCATCCCGGCTGCAGACATGAACCGTGCAAAGTCCTGGTATCGCGACAAGCTCGGCCTCACTCCGGCGATGGAAGACGAGATGGGCTGCATATACAAGCTGGGCGGCGGCACCAGCTTCCTGCTTTACCCAACGCCCAATGCCGGCAAGGCACCCAACACGCTCCTGTCCTTCGCCACCGACGACGTGGAGGCCGAAGTGCAGGACCTGCGCCGGCATGGGGTGAAGTTCGAGGAATACGACATGCCCGGCCTCAAGACGGTCAACGGCATCGCCACGATGGGCCAGTTCCACGCGGCCTGGTTCAAGGATTCCGAAGGCAATATCCTGGCTGTCGGCGACGAGCCGAACTAGGCCCCCAGTGAGCCGGGCACGCGTTTGTTCCGCCCGGCTCATCCCACCAAATCCCGCATTTTTGCTTGATTGAAGGTGCGTTTGGCCCTATAGCCGCGCCAGCAATTCGTTTGGCCGGGGGCTGAACGGAGGGTTTGTCGTTTGAATTGATGACAAATAGGGCACCTGCCCGGCCTCCCGTGTTCCCGCTCTTTGCAAGACTGCTTTGATGCCCTTTCCGGCTTCAAGGAGGCTCCGCGCCAGGCATTGCTGTGTTTGAAACCACGAAGGAAGGCGCATTCATGGCCCTTTACGAACATATCTACCTGGCTCGCCAGGACGTTTCCCAGCAGCAGGTTGAAGAACTGACCGCTGCGCTGACCGAAGTCCTCGCCTCAGGCGGCGGCAAGGTCACCAAGAACGAATATTGGGGCCTCAAGGGTCTCTCCTACCGCATCCGCAAGAACCGCAAGGCGCATTACACCCTGCTGAATATCGAAGCCGCACCTGGTGCCGTTGCCGAGATGGAACGCCAGATGCGCATCAACGAAGACATCCTGCGCTTCATGACCGTCCGCGTGGACGAGCTGGAAGAAGGCCCGTCGGCGATGATGCAGAAGCGCGATCGGGACGACCGTGATGGCGACCGCGCAGGCGGCCGTCCGGATCGCGGTGGCGACCGTGGTGGCTTCGGCGGCGGCGAACGCCGTCCGCGTCGTTTCTAATTCAAGGACATAAAAGCTATGGCAATCAAAGACCTTACAACCGCCCAGGCCCGCCGTCCGTTCCAGCGTCGCCGCAAGACCTGCCCGTTCTCGGGTGAAGGCGCGCCAAAGATCGACTACAAGGACGTGCGCCTGCTCAGCCGCTACGTTTCCGAGCGCGGCAAGATCGTCCCGAGCCGCATCACGGCCGTTTCGGCCAAGAAGCAGCGTGAACTGGCCCAGGCCATCAAGCGCGCCCGCTTCATCGGCATCATGCCCTACGCCGTCCAGTAAAACGGACGACACGCTGGGGTCGCGGATGGTCCGCGGCTCCTAACCGTCCACGAGACGGGACAGCCACAAGGAATACCCAAATGAAAGTCATTCTCCTCGAGCGCGTGGGCCGTACCGGCTCGATCGGCGACGAAGTTGCAGTCAAGGACGGCTTTGCCCGTAACTTCCTGCTGCCGCAGGGCAAGGCGCTCCGCGCCACTGCTGCGAACCGCCAGAAGTTCGAAGCCGAGCGCGCTCACATCGAGAAGCGCAACGACGACCGCCGCAACGAAGCCGCCGGCATTGCCGAAGGCCTCAACGGCCGCGAAGTCGTGATCATCCGCCAGGCCGGCGAAACCGGCCAGCTTTACGGCTCGGTCGCCTCGCGCGACGTCGTGGAAGCCCTGGCTGCCGATGGCTACACCATCCAGCGTTCGCAGGTCGACCTCGCCGACCCGATCAAGTCGGTCGGCGTCCACACCGTGGCGCTGAACCTGCATGCGGAAGTCGCCGTGTCGATCACCGTCAACGTCGCCCGTTCGACCGACGAAGCCGCTCGCCAGAGCGCTGGCGAGGACGTCACCGTCACCGTCTATGAAGACGACGCGGAAGGCGACTTTGCCGCCGGCCAGAAGGACGCAAAGCAGGACGACCGCTTCGACGACGAAGCCGTCTGACCGCTCTCGCTTACCAGTTGCAGAAGAGGCCGGGCCCAGCGCCCGGCCTTTTTGTTTATGCGACCACACGGTAGGCTTGGGGTGCGGCAGGGAGGTCACGATGGCAGTATTGGCAAATTGCGGGACGATGATCGCCGTATGTGTGGGCGGATTGCTGTCCACCACGCCGAGTAACGCGGCGCAGGACCTGCTGCGCGGAGTGTGGGACGGCACCTATACCTGCAACCAGGGGCTCACGGCGGTGACGCTGATCATCGAGCCAGATGGTGAGCACTGGTCGGGCCTCTTCTCCTTTGGCCCCGACAAGCGCAACAAGGACGTACCCGAAGGGCTTTATGAGCTTGATGTCACCGACGATGGCGGGGAAATCAGCTTCATCGGCGGCGACTGGGTCACGCAGCCAGAGGGTTATGTCATCGTCGATCTGCACGGCAGGATGTCGGACGATCTCACCGTCATTTCGGGCCAGGTCGATTTCGAAGGCTGCGACTCGTTCCAAGTCACGCGGCGGACGCCCCTGCCGCAAGGGAAGACAAAGTAAGCGCAGACACAGCGACCGCCAAACCTGCGACTCGTGCCATTCTGCTGCCTTCCTTGGATGCAACACAGGATCGTCACATTCCCCGTTGTCCACAGAGTTCACAGGGGGTGGTCAGGCCGTGTTAACCCTCAACTTGGTAGGTCGAGACTCTCACCCGAGTCGCGTGGTTAAGAAAGGTTAACGGTTCCCCTCCGAGGCATCATGGCAGAGATCGCACGGCTCCATCCGGCCGAAGACAAATCGTTTCGTCTGGCCCCTCACAACGTGGAGGCGGAGCAGGCGCTGCTGGGCGCTATCCTGCTGAATAACGACGCCTTCTATCGGGTCTCGGATTTCCTGGAATCGGTGCATTTCTACGAGCCCGTGCATCGCGACATCTATGACATCGCCGGCAGGATCATTCGGGCCGGTAAGTCTGCAGACCCCACGACGATCAAGACCCACCTTCCCGAGCAACTGCTGCCCGACGTGACCATGGCGCAGTATCTCGCCAAGCTCGCTGCCGAAGCTACAACGGTGCTCAACGCCGCCGACTACGGGCAGGCGATCTACGACACCGCGATCCGCCGGAACCTGATCCTGGTCGGCGAGGAAATGGTCGCGGTTGCTTATGACGGCAGCGACGTCGAGATGACGCCGAACAAGCAGATCGAGAAGGTCGAGGGCGAGCTATTCCAGCTGGCCGAAAAGGGCCGCTACGATGGCGGCTTCCAGAACTTCTCCAGCGCCCTCAGCGCCTCGATCCAGATGGCCGGCGAAGCCTATCAGCGCGATGGCGGGCTCTCGGGCGTCGCCACCCTGCTCGACGATCTGGACCGCCAGATGGGCGGCTTGCAGAAGTCGGACTTGATCATCCTGGCCGGCCGACCCGCCATGGGCAAGACGTCGCTCGCCACCAACATCGCCTTCAACGTCGCCAAATCCTGGAAGGGCGAGGTGACGCCGGACGGGCATCAGAAGACCACCAATGGCGGCATTGTCGGCTTCTTCAGCCTCGAAATGAGCTCCGAGCAGCTTGCCACGAGAATTCTGGCAGAACAGGCCGAGATTTCTTCGTCCGATATCCGGCGCGGCCGCATCCACGACAGCCAGTTTTCCAAGCTCGTCGATGTCTCCAACATGATGAGCAAGCTGCCCCTTTATATCGACGATACCGGCGGCATCAGCGTGGCACAGCTGGCGGCACGAGCGCGGCGGCTGAAGCGGCAGAAGGGCCTCGATTTCCTGGTCATCGACTACCTGCAGCTGCTGAGTGGCTCGAGCAAGGCATCGAGCCAGAACCGTGTGCAGGAGCTGACCGAAATCACCACGACGCTCAAGGCGCTGGCCAAGGAACTGGAAGTGCCGATCGTGGCGCTGTCCCAGCTCTCCCGACAGGTCGAGTCGCGCGACGACAAACATCCGCAACTGGCGGATCTGCGCGAATCGGGTTCTATCGAGCAGGACGCCGACGTGGTGCTTTTCGTCTATCGCGAAGAGTACTATCTCAAGAACAAGGAACCCAAAGAGGGTACGCCAGAGCACATGACCTGGCAGGGGGAAATGGAAAAGGTGCACGGCAAGGCCGAAGTCATCATCGCCAAGCAGCGCCACGGCCCCACCGGCACCGTGCAGCTGAGCTTTGAGGCGCAATTCACGCGCTTCGGCAACCTCGCACGCGCCGACTACCTCCCCGAGCGCATGGAATAGGCATGGCGCTGGCGTCTGGCCTTGGGGGGCAACTCAGCATCGATCTCGGGGCCCTGGCCCGGAACTGGCGGGCCCTCGACAAGGTCAGCGCCGGCGCGCTGACGGGCGCGGTGGTCAAGGCCGACGCCTATGGCACCGGCATCACCATGGCATCAAAGGCGCTGCATGCGGCCGGCGCGCGGTTCTTCTTCGCTGCGACGCCCGACGAGGGCATAGCTGTCCGCGCGGCGGTGCCGGACGCACATATCTTCATCCTCAACGGGCTCTATCCGGGTGCCGCCAATCTCTACATCCGGCAAAACCTGATGCCGATCATCTCCTCGGTGGCGATGCTGGAGGAATGGCTGGCCAAGTGCGTGGAGCGCAACGAGGCCTATCCCTCAGCCTTCCACTTCGACACCGGCATGAACCGGCTGGGCTTTCGGCTCAATGAGGCAACCCTGGTGCGCGACCGCATCCAGGCGCTGGGCTACGCGCCGCAGATGGTGATGAGCCACCTGGCCTGTGCCGACCAGCCGAGCCACGAAAAGAACCGCACGCAGCTGGCGCTGTTCGGATCGGTGATGACGCAGTTTCCGGGCATTCCGGCTTCGCTGGCCAATTCGGCCGGGCTGATGACCGGGCGGGACTACCACTTCCAGATGGTGCGCCCGGGTATCGCGCTCTATGGCGGCCGGGCCGTGAGCGGCCGCAAGAACCCGATGGCGCCGGTGGTGACCCTGCATGTGCCCATCGTGCAGGTGAAGGAAGCGCGCACCGGCGAGACCGTGGGCTATGGCGCTACCCATGCGCTGTCGCGCGACAGCCGGCTGGCGGTGCTCTCCCATGGCTATGCCGATGGTTTCCTGCGTTCGCTCTCGGCCAGCAATACGCGGCCGGGCGGCAAGGTGGTGATCCGGGGCAAGGTATGCCCTGTCATCGGGCGGGTATCGATGGACCAGGTCACCGTCGACATCACCGAGCTGGGGCCAGACAATATTCCGAACCCCGGCGAGGGCGCGGAAGTGCTTGGCAACCTGCTCGGCATCGACGATCTCGCCGATGCCGGCGGCACGATCGGCTACGAAATCCTGACCTCGCTCAAGGGCCGCTATAGCCGCAACTATGTCGGCGACGGCAACCTGCCACCGGGCTGATCAGTCCATTGTTCACTCTTTGTTCTTGATCTGCATGGCCTAATGCCCTATGGCCTCAAGTGAGCTGAAAGGGGCATGATGAGCGTTTATGTCGTTCTGCTGCGGGCTATCGGTCCTATCACGCACAAGATCATGTCGATGACGCAATGGCGCGAGGCGGTCGCGGCTGCAGGGTTCATCAGCCCTGAAACCTATGTCGCCACGGGCAACATGATCGTCGAGAGCGATCTTGGTATTGCCGAGGTTTCGCGGCGGATGAATGAAATCGTCATCCAACTCGGCCTGGGGCCGGGTAATACGGCCATCGTCCGGACGGCGCGGCAAATGCAGCGATTGCTCGCCGCCAATCCGTTGCCCGACGCTGCCGCGGGCAACCCACAGGCGCTTGCCGTCTATTTCTTCGCCAAGGCGCGGCCCGACTTCGCCTGGATCGACGACTATGCGGGAACGGAGACGATCCATATCGAGGGTACGCACCTGATCGTTGACTATGTCACCCCGGTGTCATCGTCGCGCCTGCCCGGGATCATTGAGAAGAAATCGGGCACCGTGACCGCCCGCAACTGGAACACGCTCAAGGGCCTCGCCACCAAGGCGGCCGCCCGAGAGCAAGGGAAAAACTGACTTTGGCCAAATCCAAATCCTCTTTTATCTGCCAGGCCTGTGGTGCGGTCACCATGCAGTGGCAGGGGCGATGCGACTCCTGCGGCGACTGGAACACCATTGTCGAGGAAGTCACCGATAGCGGCGTGGGCGCCGGCCCCAAATCGGCCAAGGCCAATGGCCGCCCAACCAATCTGGTGCCGCTCTCGGGCGAGACCGAAAGCGCCGCGCGCGTTGTTACCGGCCTCAGCGAACTCGACCGGGTGACCGGCGGCGGCTTCGTCAAGGGATCGGCGCTGCTGGTGGGCGGCGATCCGGGGATCGGCAAGTCGACGCTGCTGCTGCAATCGGCGGCCGCCTTGGCCAACAAGGGCAAGCGCGTCGTCTACGTGTCGGGCGAAGAGGCGGTCGCGCAAGTGCGGCTGCGCGCCCAGCGGCTGGGGCTGGGCGAAGCCAATGTGATGCTGGCCGCCGAGACCAATGTGGAAATCATTCTCGCAACGCTCGAAAACGGCCCTGCCCCGGACCTGGTCATTATCGACTCCATCCAGACGCTGTGGACCGACCGGGTGGACAGTGCGCCCGGCACGGTGACGCAGGTGCGCACGTCGGCCCAGGCGCTGACCCGCTTTGCCAAGAAGAGTGGTGCAGCAGTGGTGCTGGTGGGGCACGTGACCAAGGACGGGCAGATTGCCGGGCCCCGTGTGGTCGAGCACATGGTCGATGCCGTGCTCTATTTCGAGGGTGATGCCAGCCACACCTTCCGCATTCTGCGCGGCGTCAAGAACCGCTACGGCGCCACCGACGAAATCGGCGTGTTCGCGATGACCGAACTGGGCCTTGAACAGGTGGCCAATCCATCGGCGCTGTTCCTCGACCAGCGCGACGAAGGCGCGGCCGGCTCAGCAGTGTTTGCTGGCATGGAGGGGACGCGACCCCTGCTCATCGAAATCCAGGCGCTGGTGGCGCCCTCCCCCCTCGGCACGCCGCGGCGTGCTGTGGTGGGCTGGGATAGTTCGCGCCTGTCGATGGTGCTGGCTGTGCTGGAAACGCGCTGCGGCGTGCGGATCGGCGCCAATGACATCTATCTCAACGTGGCCGGCGGGTTGAAGATCAACGAGCCGGCGGCGGACCTGGCGGTGGCGGCGGCGCTGATCTCGTCGCTCTCCAATTCGCCGCTGCCGACCGATGCGGTCTATTTCGGCGAGATTTCGCTGGCGGGCGGTATCCGGCCAGTGGCGCATGGCTCGCTGCGGCTGCGCGAGGCACAGAAGCTGGGCTTCAAATCGGTCTCGACGGGGCGGCTGGGTACGGCGGACCGGACATCGGGGCTCGACGTGTCGGAGTTCAGCACGCTATCCGAGCTGGTCGGACGAATTGCGGCGGCTGGTAAACCACGCGAGCCGGAACGGGACGAGTGGTAGGCTAGGCAGCAGCCGGCTGACGCAGGATCTTGGCCATTGGCCGGCCCTTGGCGAGCTCGTCGACCAGCTTGTCGAGATAGCGGATTTCCTTCATCAGCGGCTCTTCGATCTCGGCGAGCTTGACGCCGCAGACCGAGCCGGTGATCAGCACCCGCGCCGGATTGAGCCTTGCCTGCGTGAAGAAGGTCTCGAACGTGGTCTTGTTGGCCAGTTCGCGATCCAGCGTTTCCTGCGTGTGGCCGGTCAGCCAGCAGATGACTTCGTCGACCTCCGCCTTGGTCCGGCCCTTCCTCTCGGCCTTTTCCAGGTAGAGGCGATAGACGCTGGCCACGCTCATCGCATAAACGCGTTGGTTGTTCTTGCTGTTCATGCCGCCAGTTTACCGCAATGGCACCGGCCTTTACCAGCCGTAGGCGGGGCACCCGCCCGGTTTGGGGCATGAGCGCGGCATGAGGCATTTCCGGCGAAAACGGGAGGGGGCTTGTTGCGGGTTTGTCGATTCCGTGAACATCGCGTCCGCTTCATCCCTGCACCGCTTGGCTTTGACGGCAGAAGCGGCTAAACGGGGGCAGAACTTGCATTGGGCGGGCCCAGATCCATGTTGACCGCATTCGACGTCGGCGTCGGCGTTCTTGTCTTGATTTCGGCGATCCTCGCCACGGCGCGCGGTCTCACCCGCGAAGTGCTGTCGCTGGCGACCTGGGCCGGCTCGGCCGCCATCGCCATCTATATGTGGCAGTTTCACCCCGAAATCGCCCGGCAATATATCGCCGAGCAGATCGTGGCCGACATCGCTACCGTGGTCGTGACCTTCATCGTCGCGTTGATCGTGCTGCATCTGCTGACCATGCGCATCGCCGATTTTGTCGTCGATAGCCGCGTCGGCCCGATCGACCGGACGCTGGGCTTCGTGTTCGGCGTGCTGCGCGGCATCCTGATCGCCGTCGCCCTTACCATCTTTGGCACCTGGCTGCTGCCCAACAACCTGCCGAGCTGGGCCGCGGAATCGCAGTCCCTGCCGCATCTGCGCAATATGGGCCAGACGCTGATCTCGCTGTTGCCCGAGGGCATGGAACAGTGGGTTACCGAGCTGCTGCAGGGCGGCACGGGCCTGACCGAGGATGCCGAGTCGCCAGCCGTGCCGGTCGAAGAAGGCACCGATGCGACGGAAAACGGCACTCCCGAGCAACCTGCCGCCGCGCCAACGCCTCCGGCCGCCGTCCCGGCGACGCAGACCTGATCATAAAGTGGTGAGCGCGGCGCGCTCGCCACAACCCTGACCGCCTTGCGAGGCATTGGTCTGGAACCGAAAAATGGGCTATGGGGTGGGAACCCACTCACATCATGGCCCTGTCGCCGCTGGCGGCACGCGTTCGTGGGTCGCGTTTTCGAACCGCAGAAGTGGTGTCCACTTTTGCTGAAAACGCTTTAGCCTGCGGTTGAGGCAGCATTGGCATGGAGAGCCCGGTGAACCATCCGAGCGATGACTCTTTCGATGATCTTGAAGGCGACACGCTGCATGAAGAATGCGGCGTGTTTGGCATTTTGGGCCATAGCGACGCTTCGACGCTGACGGCGCTCGGGCTGCACGCCCTGCAGCATCGCGGGCAGGAAGCGGCTGGTATCGTCAGCTTCGATGGTCGCCAGTTCTTCACCGAAAAGCGCATGGGGCTGGTGGGCGACCATTATACGGACCCGGCTTTGCTGGCGAAGCTCCCCGGCTCGATCGCCATTGGCCACACCCGCTATTCGACGACAGGCGAAGTCGCCCTGCGCAACGTGCAGCCGCTGTTCGCGGAGCTGGAGGATGGCGGCATCGCCATCGCCCATAACGGCAATTTCACCAACGGCCTGACGCTGCGCCGGCAGATCATCGCTACCGGCGCCATCTGCCAGTCCACCTCGGACACCGAAGTGGTGCTGCATCTGGTGGCGCGCTCGCGCCACAGCTCGACCACCGACCGCTTCATCGACGCCATCAGGCAGATGGAAGGCGGCTATGCCATGCTGGCCATGACGCGCACCAAGCTGATCGCGGCGCGCGACCCCATCGGCATCCGCCCGCTGGTAATGGGCGAGCTCGACGGCAAGCCGATCTTCTGCTCGGAGACCTGCGCGCTCGACATGATCGGGGCCAAATACATCCGCGACGTCGAGAATGGCGAAGTGGTCGTCTGTGAATTGCAGCCCGACGGCTCGATCACTGTCGAAGCGCGGAAGCCCGCGCGACCGCAGCCCGAACGGCCGTGCCTGTTCGAGTATGTCTATTTCGCGCGCCCCGATTCGGTCGTGGCCGGCCGCAGTGTCTATTCGGCGCGCAAGCGCATGGGTATGAACCTGGCCAAGGAAGCGCCCGTCGAAGCCGATGTGGTGGTGCCGGTGCCCGATGGCGGCACGCCCGCGGCCATCGGTTACGCCCAGGCCAGCGGCATTCCGTTCGAGCTGGGCATTATCCGCAACCACTATGTGGGCCGCACCTTCATCGAACCGACGCAGTCGATCCGCGCCTTCGGCGTCAAGCTCAAGCACTCGGCCAACCGCGCCGAGATCGAGGGCAAGCGCGTGGTGCTGATCGATGACTCCATCGTCCGTGGCACCACCTCGCTCAAGATCGTGCAGATGATCCGCGACGCAGGCGCGACCGAGGTGCATATCCGCGTCGCCAGCCCGATGATCTTTTACTCGGATTATTACGGCATCGACACGCCCGACCCGGAAAAGCTCCTGGCGAACCAGTACAAGAGCCTGCAGTCGATGTGTGAATTCATCGGCGCGGATTCGCTGGCCTTCCTCTCCATCGACGGGCTCTACGAAGCGGTCGGCGGCGAGAAGCGCAACAATGCGGCGCCGCAGTTCACCGACCACTATTTCACGGGCGACTATCCGACGCAGTTGACCGATCTCAACGGCCGCGCCAAGAACGAGCCGAAACAAATTTCCTTGCTCAAAGAGGCCGGTTAATGGCTGGAACACAAGATCGAGCCGGTCAGGATCTGGCTGGCAAGGTCGTCCTCGTCACCGGCGCCTCGCGGGGCATCGGCTATGCCGCCGCCATCGAGGCGGCCCGGCGCGGCGCCCACGTGGTGGCTGTGGCCCGAACGGTGGGGGGGCTCGAGGAACTCGATGACGAAATCCAGGACCTGGGCTCGTCGGCAACCCTGGTGCCGCTCGACCTGCGCGATGGCGATGCCATTGACCGGCTCGGCGCGGCCATCTTCGAGCGCTGGGGCGCGCTGGACGGCTTGGTCGCCAATGCCGGACAGCTAGGCGTTCTGAGCCCCCTGCCCCATGTGAAGCCGGAAGATTTCGAGAAGGTGATGGCGGTGAATGTCACCGCCAACTATCGCCTGCTGCGCGCCACAGACCTGTTGCTGCGGCAGTCGGCTGCCGGGCGGGTGGTATTCGTGTCGTCGTCCTCGGCTCGGTCGGCGCGGCCGTTCTGGGGCCTCTATGCCGCCAGCAAGGCAGCCGTGGATGCCATGGCCAAGTCCTATGCCGGCGAAGTTGCGCAGACCAAGGTCAAGGTCAACGTGTTCTATCCGGGTGCTGTGCGCACGGCGATGCGCGCCAAGGCCATGCCCGGCGAGAACCCGGACACGCTGCCCAAGCCCGCCGATATCGCGCCCCAGTTGATCGACCTGATCAGCCCGTCGGTGAAGGAGAGCGGCAGGCTGTTCAATGTCGAAACCGGCGCCTTCGAGGATATCTGATGGTCGTGCTTCGGCCCTATCGCCCTGATGATCTGAACGCGCTCTACGACATTTGCCTCGTCACCGGCGATTCCGGCCAGGACGCAACGCCGCTTCACCATGACGGCCAGCTGATCGGCCATATCTATGCGGCGCCCTATGGCGTGCTGGAGCCTGCCAACGTGTTCGTGGCCGAGGACGACGAGGGCGTCGCCGGCTATGTGGTCGGCACGCATGACACCGACGCCTTCGAGGCGCGTCTGGAGCGCGAATGGTGGCCTGCCCTGCGCGAGCGCTACGCGCGCGTTCCGGACGCCGAACTGACGCCGGCCGATCGCCAGCGCATCGCCGCCATCCGTGACCCTGGCGCCGCCCCAGTCGACATCGTCGCGCGCTATCCCGCACACATCCACATGAACCTGCTGCCAAGGCTACGTGGCCAACGCGTCGGCACCGGCCTGTTGCAGCTTTGGGTTGACCAGGCCAGGGAGGCCGGCGTCAAAGGCATCCATCTGGGGGCCAGCATTACCAATACCGGCGGCATAGCCTTCTGGAGCCGCAATTTCGAGCAGTTGCGGATCGAAGGCCGAGCGGTGTGGTTCGGGATGGCCCTCTAGGGCTTTTGAGAATCCCGGATACCCCCATCCGGCGCTACGCGCCACCTTCTCCCGCAAGGGGGAGGGGTTCCCGAGTGAAGGCTCTCGGTTCTCTCGCCTTCTCCCCTTGCGGGAGAAGGTGCCGAAGGGCGGATGAGGGGTGTGGGCGGGAAACGCTCGTTAGTCCAGCCGCGTCATCAGCATCTTGTCGATGCGGCGGCCGTCGAGGTCCATGACCTCGAATTTCCAGCCATTGTACTCGAAGGTTTCCCCGACTGCCGGCAGGCGGTTGATGATGGAGAGCACATAGCCGGCCACGGTCTCGTACTTGGCGTCGCGTGGAATGGCGATCTTGAGCTTGTCGCCGAACTCGTCGACAGGCATCCAGCCAGCCACCAGGTACGATCCGTCCTCGCGCTTGATCAGCGCGGGATCGTCACCCGTTTCTTCCTGGAAGACGCCTGTGATGACTTCGAGGATGTCGCCCGAGGTGACGATGCCTTCGAAATGGCCGTATTCGTCGACGACGAGCGCCATGTGGACGGTGGAATTTCTGATGGCACGCACCACGTCGAGCGCATCGGCGTGGTCCATGACGACGGGGACCGGCTGGACGAACTTGCGAATGTCCAGCGGTAGGCCGTTGGCGAAGACGCCGATAATGTCCTTGATCGCCACGACGCCGATGATGGAATCGGCGTCCCCGTCCTGCACCAGCAGGCGCGAGCGGTGGGTGCTGAGAATGGTGCGGCGCATCTCATCGGTGTCGTCTGACAGATCGACCACATCGACATCGAGGCGCGGCGTCATCAGGCCGCGCGCCGAACGATCGGCCAGGCGCATCACGCCTGAGATCATCGAATGCTCGTCGCTCTCGATGACGCCGGCGGTAGTGGCCTCGGCGATGATGGTCTTGACCTCTTCCTCGGTGACCCTCTCGTCGGACTCGCCGCCCTGCCCCAACAGGCGCAGCACGAGCTTGCCGGAGACATCGAGAATCCAGACGATGGGAGAGCCGACCGCTGCCAGCAGCTTCATCGCCGGGGCGACGCGCGCCGCGACGCCCTCGGCGTCACGCAAGGCGATCTGCTTGGGGACCAGTTCACCGATGATCAGCGAAATATAGGTGATCAGCACGACGACAACGCCGACACCCAGGACATCGGCAATATTGTCGGCAACCCCGATCGATTCGAGCCAGACGGTCAGGCGCAGGCCCAGCGTGGCGCCCGAAAAGGCGCCCGAGAGAATGCCGACAAGGGTAATGCCGATCTGCACCGAGGACAGGAACTTGCCCGGATCTTCGGCGAGCAGGATCGCCGTCGCGGCGCCGTGATTGCCCTGGTCCGCCATGTTGCGGAGACGGGCCGGGCGGGCGGAAACCACTGCCAGCTCCGACATCGCCAACAGGCCGTTGACGATGGTGAGGACGACGACGATCAATATTTCTACAAACAAGGTCTTGTCATGGGGAATGCGGCCCCGCTCTCAGCATCGGGTCGCTTGTGCCGGAACAATATAGAGGCAAAGCATCGGGTTGCACCATGGGCGTGAAAAATATGTCGCGGCTGGCTGGATTGCCGGTCGCGCCGGTATGGTGCCGTCCGGTGGTTTGGACTCTGCATCGTGCCCCAGGAGTGGACCGAACCTCCCCCTTGATGGGGAGGCAGGGAGGGGGGTGGGGCCACACGCTCGAAAAACGAGGAACTGCCAAACTTATCCCCCTCCCCAAAACCGCGCGCATACTCCCTTCATCACCCCACGCGGCGGCCTGCAGGCGAACAGTGGTGGGGTGAGCCGGGT